>DASTKH010000069.1:0-2238 GCA_035716025.1 Xanthobacteraceae bacterium | reverse complement strand
TGCCGAGAGACCGCGAACTTCGGCCTCGATATTGCCGATGACACGGCTGATCTCGTCGAGCTTGGTCATGAGTGCAACCCCGATGCCGGCGCGCATCGACATTCGCTTGTGGCGGAGAACGGATTTGGTTTCAGTTCGCTGCAGGAAGCAGCCGACATCATCGCTTGAAAATGCGTGCGACCTTCTCGATGGTTCGGCCGCCGACGTAAGTCATGACGATCAGCCCCGCCCATTCCGCCACCGTCCCCGTGAGCGGATCGGTCGTGCCGAGCCCAAGCACCTTGTCCCAGACGATCACCTTCCAGAGGTAGATGATCACAGGCGCCGCGAGCAGCGGCCGGATGATCGCGGTGTACCAGCGGCCCTGCTCGGCGATGATCAGCGCGTTCGCCTGCCGGCGCGCGTCGATCTCGGCTTCGATCTCTTTCGCCGCGAGTTCGGCCGCAAGGCGCTCGTGCGCGTTGGCCGCATCGAGCTTCGCCTTGTAGGTGTCGATCAGACTCTTGAGAATCGGGCCACCGATCAATGTGGCAAGCCAGGACCACATGACTTACTCCATCCGCCGCGCGGTTCGCAGCCGCGCGACGATCGTGACCACGCCGAAGGCGATAACGACGAGCCAGACCCACTCGGGCGGAATCAGCGCCATCACCTGAGTCTTGATCTCGGGATCGCCGAGCACGTCGGCCGCCTGTTGCACGAGGCCCCAGGCCGTACCGAAGAAGACGCACAGCCAGCCCCAGGCGATGGTCGCGGAATGCCGCACCGCATCCGCGATCCGGTCACGCCAGGTCGCAACCTTGTCGGGCAGGCGGCGCACCAGACCGCACCGCTCGAGTGCCGGACGCAAAAACAGCACGTAGATGAGCGCCGCGCCGACGAGCGCGGCGAACGTCAGCAGGACGATCATGATCGCCTCCTATGCAGCGGAAAGTTCGGGGACGAAGGGCGTCTCGGGGATTGCCGCCTCCTGGCGGCGGCGGTGCCAGCGGTCGATGAGGACGAGCGATCCGCCGACGACGAGGACCAGGCCGCAGCCGATCGCGGCCGCCTCCCACGGGTGCGCGGCGACCCAGTCCCGGCAGGCGCCGCCGGCGGCCGCGGGGCCGACCGTCCCGGCGCCGACGACGGCCTGCTTCGCCGCGGCCGGCGCCGGCACGGCGCCTTTGCCGGCAGCCGGCGCGATCTCGATGTCCGGGACGGGCGCGGGCGCGCGCTCAGCCGCCATCCGCAGGCTCGCCGCGCGGACTTCGGCCACTCGCCGTTCCCAGCCGCGGCCGAACACGGGCCACGTCTTCAGGCGCTTGAGGAAGGCAAGGCGCTCGTCACAGATCGCGTTGACCACAGCCTTCGGGTCGCGCCGGACGAGCGCGCCGAGCACGGTCGCGTTGACGACGTGCGTGTCGTCGGGGAGCCCGAGCACCCGGCGCAGGACCTTGCCGCTGCGGCCGATGCCTGAATTCACGCCGTAGTCGAACACGGTGTAGTCGACGCCGGCGGGCAGGTCGTCGCAGCTGAGCGCGTCCCAGTAATGCGCGCGGTAGATCGTTTTCGCCTCGTCGACCGTCATCGCGCGCACGTCGGCCGCGGTCGCGTTCGGCTTTGCGTGTTTGCGGTAGTCGGCGAGCGTGATGCCGAAGTTCGTCGGCCCGCCGGGATCGGCCGGATGATTGGAATAGCCGCCTTCATGCGCGAGCAGGCGCCTGAGCGCCTCGTCGTAGGTCCATTTCGCCATGGGGTATCTCAACAATCGAAAGGCCCGCCGGAGAGGCGGGCCGTAGCGGTCGTGGAGTGCGTCGCGCTCAGGAGCCGTTGCCGAACAGCCTGAGCTTGATGGCGATGCCGGCGAGAAGCGCGAGCAGGATGCCGGTGGTCATCAGGCGCACCGCCGTCTGCACCGCAGTGCGCCGCACGAAGCGGATGCATTCGATCAGCGAGCGCAGATCGCGGATGTCGAGCGCGGCCTCCTTGCCTTCGAGGCCGACATCGGCGAGCGCCTTGCGCGCGCCGCGCTCTGCAGCGCAGGCGAGCAGCTCTTCAATCTTCGCTTGCGTCATGCAAACGTGATTGTCGTCCGACAAGGGCGTCATGGCTCAGCCGAACATCTTGTCGTTCATCAGCACCCCGAGATTGGGGTCGATGGCGACGTGGCCGAAAACGAAGCGCGGCATCGCGAAATAAATCTGCGCGCCCGCCGGCAGGATCACGTCGAAGGCTCGGTAATTGTAGAAGAACTGG
>DASTKH010000068.1:0-14687 GCA_035716025.1 Xanthobacteraceae bacterium | reverse complement strand
AGTCCCGATACATGTCGGCGGCGCCCTCCCACGGAACCATGGCCGTCAAGTGCGGAGGCTGCAGTGACGCCACGTGCCACTGGTTGATGGCGTAATAGGAAATGCCGTTGAGGCCGACCTTTCCGTTCGACCAGGGTTGCGTGCCCGCCCATTCGATCGCGTTGTAGTAGTCGCGCGTCTCGCGTGGCGAGAAGATGTCGAGATATCCCGGCGAACGGCCTGCCCCGCGCGAGTCGACGCGTACCACGGCGTATCCCCAGGGCACCCAGATTTCGGGGTCCACCGTCTCCCACGTGAGGAAGCTGCGGGTCGAACCGGGCAGCAGATCCGGGTGCTGCTCGACCAGCCAATCCCACATGAGCTTGTAATGTTCCTGGTACATGACCCCTTTGCCGTAGGGGCCGCTCGTCATCACCACCGGCACCTTTTCGGCGGTCTTCGGGCGGTAGACATCCGCCCGCAGAACCAAGCCGTCATCCATGGTGATCGGCACGTCACGCTCAATAATCATCGTGTCCGAAAAAGTCTTCGCGTCCATGGGCAGCCTCCTGTGTTTTGCACGATACGCTAGTCAAAGCGGAATCGGCGATCAATCGCGGGCGGCGAAGCGCGCGGCGCAACGCTCGCGACATCGTAACGAGAACCTGATAACAAGGGGAGCGCGTCCTGCGCGCAGGCGCGGCGTTATCGAGGAACACCAATCATGTCGGCGGATGGAACCTGGAGCATCGTGATCGACACGCCGATGGGTCAGAGGGAAGCGCAGCTTGAGCTTTCCACGGCGGACGGCAAACTCACCGGCAGGCAGTCCGCCGACGGACAGTCCGGCGCGATCACGGATACAAATCTCAACGGAAACGAGCTCGCCTGGAAAATCGACATCACCGACCCTATGCCGATGACGCTGGAATTCTCCGGCGTCGTGGAGGGCGATACCCTCTCCGGCAATGTGCGCGCCGGCGCGTTCGGAAGCTTTCCGTTCCGCGGCCGGCGCGTTTGAGGCGATGCGCGGGCGATCGCCAGGATGACCAGCGACGGAAGCCGGCTCCCGACCCTTCCGCTCGTCGATGCGCGCGCCGGCGGCCTCGTGTCGTTTGCGCTCACACACCATGAGGCCGCCCGCGCCTTGCGGGATGCCTGCGTGTCATTCTTTCCGCGGCCGCTCCGGGGCGGGTTGCCTCTGCTCGATCGGCTGGCGCGACGATGGCTTCGGAGTTGCCGTTCCCCGTACGTGCCAGAGATCGCGAGCATCGCCGAGAGACTCGGCTTTTCCGGCATCTGGTTCCTCAACGGCTCGTATCAGTGGGGCTGCACGGCGCTCGCGCGCGAAGAGCAGGGCGCGGCGTGGCTTGCCCGCACGCTCGATTGGCCCTTTGCAGGTCTCGGCCGGCACGCCGCGATCGTCGAACAGGCGGGGCCGGCCGGGTGTTACCTGAGCGTGACCTGGCCGGGCTATGTCGGCGTGCTCAGCGCCATGGCGCCGGGCCGCTTTGCCGCCTGCGTGAACCAGGCCCCGTTGCGCCGGCGCACCCGGCGCGCGGCCCTGCGCATGGTCGACATGGCCGCAAATGCGCTCGCGACCTGGACTGCAGTCCGGCACATTCCGCCTGATCATCTGCTGCGGGCCGCCTTTGAGACTTGTCGCAGCTTCGAGGAAGCGAAAGTCCTCCTCGAACAGACACCGGTTGCCCGGCCGGTGATTTACGTCCTCGTCGGCTGCCGGGCGGAAGAGCGCTGCGTGATTGAACGGGTCGAGGAGGCTCACGAAACGCGCTCGGGCGAAATCGCCGCTGCCAATGATTGGCAGGAGCCACGCCCCGGTTGGGAGGCCCGCATTGCGGCGCGGCACTTCTTCCGCCTCTCTTTCGCGGAGGCCGCCGAAAACAGCCGTGCCCGCGCCTTGAGCCTCGCGCAGTGGCGCGGGAGCCTCGCCGGGAACGGTTTTGAGTGGCTTGCCCCGCCCGTGCTCAATCCGTACACGCGCCTTGCGCTCGTCATGTGTCCTGCAGAGGGCCGCCTGGGCGTTGTCGGCTGCGAACCCGCAGCGGGCGAGGACCTGCCGTCGCCCGCCACGCAGCCCAGCGTGTTGCACCGGCCGCCCAACCGCAAGCCGACCGGACCCGACCCCCGTTTCGCCACGGCGGTGTCATAATCTTGCGCGTGACTGCGATGTCCGCTCGGATCGGCGGCGTGCACAGGGAGAAACGGCCATGCGATCGATCGTCGCCCTTGTTCTGCTCGTTCTGTATGGGGCCGCCGCTCCCGCCCAGGCCGCAAGCTGCAAGGCGCAGGCGGCCGAGAAGAAGCTCGCCGGCGCTGCCCAGACGAGCTTCTTGAAGAAGTGCGAAGCCGACGCAACCAAGACCTGCGAAGCCGATTCGGCGGCCAGAAAGCTCGCCGGCGCGGCCAAGACCAGCCATATGAAAAAGTGCGTCGCCGACGCAGTCGGCCAGTGAGGCAACGGATAAGCTTTCGCCAGTTCGGCGACAATCCGCAGCCACGCACTGCAAGCGCATCGAAAGGTCGGTCGTTTCCTCGGTCGCCAGCGGCACGACGGGGGGAGGCGGGAACGCGCGTGGGCGGAGGGTTTCCGTATTGCAGACAAGCGCCTTGCTGATCGTGCGCGACAAAACTCCGCAACCGGCATACACTATATAAATTATGCGGGCCGCGGGCTCCACGAGAGCTGCCTGGGGCTGAGCACTCCCGCGTCCTTGATACGAGCCGTCGCGGCCGCCTGAACCCTGGGGTTCAAGGAGGAACGAGCATGGCTTATCAGGACTTCGCGACCAAGGCGCGTCCGGCCGCGCCCCTGCCGACCATCCGCAGAATCGAGATCGGCGATCTCATGGAAGCGCTCCGGCGCGGAATGGACGATTTCCGCGCCATGCCCACCACCCATGTGGTCTTCCTCAGCCTTATCTATCCCCTCGTCGGTCTTGTTCTGGCGCGGCTCACCTTCGGATACGACGTCGTGCCGCTGCTCTACCCGGTGGTGGCGGGCTTCGCGCTGATTGGCCCGTTTGCGGCGGTCTGGATGTACGAAATGAGCCGCCGGCGGGAAGCCGGGCTCGACGTCTCCTGGCGGCATGCCTTCGACGTCCTGCACGCCCGCTCCTTCGGCGCGATCCTCGCACTCGGGCTGCTGCTGACGGTGATTTTCGTCGTCTGGCTCGCGGTCGCAAACACGATCTACACCGCGATCATGGGTTATGGCGCGCCCGTGTCCTTCGAGCTCTTCATGCGCCGGGTGCTGACGACGCCGGAAGGATGGCTGCTGATTGCGGTCGGAAACGCAGTCGGACTCCTGTTCGCGGCCACGGTCCTCACGATCAGCGTCGTCTCGTTCCCGCTGCTGCTCGACCGCCATGTCGGGCCGATCACCGCCATGGCCACTTCGGCCAAGGCGGTTGCGAAAAATCCAGGCCCGATGGCGGTCTGGGGTCTGGTCGTGGCGGCTGCGCTGGTGGCAGGCTCGATCCCCTTCCTGTTCGGCCTTGCGGTCGTCATGCCGATCCTCGGCCATGCGACCTGGCATCTTTACCGGAAGGTCGTCGACGCCCGTGCCCTGGCGCCGCAGGAATACCGCGAACCGCGCAAGCCCCGGCGTTACGCCGCGGAGTTTCCGGCAGCCCTGTTCCCGGTCTCCGGCGAGCCGCGCTCGTAAACCGTGAGCCGCGGCTTCTGCTCCGGCGGCAGGAAATGCGGACTGATCCCCCGCGTGCGCCGCTCGGCCCAGTAGAGCGTGGCGGCGAACAGGGCAAAGGCAAGAAGCACGGCAACGGTGAAAACGACGACGTCCGTCGGCATGGCACAGCTCCCCTGACCGAATCGGGAGGAAAACTAGCCAAGGCCTCGCCGGCCCAACTTTGATCTGGGTCAATGACGCCGCCTCCCTTGCGCCATCGCGCCGTGCGTGCTTGCTCTCGCGTTGCAAGCACGCGAGGGAGGACGACCGGAATGTTCACCGCGACCAAGGACAAGGCTCTGCTCACCACGACGACGGGCGCGCTGCCGCGGCCGAGCTGGTACACGGAAAATTTGCGCGGACTGCCCCTCTCCCACGGCCTGTCCCAGCGCGCTTATCGCGAACAGCATTTCGACTGCCTCGCCTGCCACGTGGCGGCGCAGCACCGGGCGGGCATCGACATCATGGTGGACGGCGACGCCCGTCTCGACGATGACGTCGCGGGTCGTAGCTGGGTGAGTTACGTCACCGAACGGGTGGAGGGCATCGGCAAACCGCGCGTCGAGGTGCCGCCCGCCGGCTTCATGGCCGACAAAGGGCCGGGCGACCTCATGTGGGAGGTCATCGAGACGCGCATGACGCCCCCGGTCGTGGGGAAGATCGGCGCCACCGCGCTGCAGCTCGACCGCGCCTACAAGGCGATCGCTCCCATGACCGACAAGCCGGTCAAGATCGGTTCCATCTCCGCGCAGATCCTCGCGCTGATGCTGAGCGACGAGCACTACAAGAACCGCTTCGATCTCCTGATGGATCTCTCGGTTGCGCTCAACCGTGAATACCATGCGCTCGCCGATGCCGGCGCCCCGATCGTGCAGATCGAGGAACCGGCGATCCACCAGGTGATCAACGACCCGAACGCCCCGCTCAAGCCCGAGCAGTGGGTCGAGGCCTTCAACCGCGAAGTCGCAGGTTTGCGCGGAAAATGCGAGGTCTGGTGCCACACTTGCTGGGGAAGCCCCGCCGCGCAGCGCGTCGCAAGCCGCGACCAGTCCTACAAGAATGCCTTGCCTTATTTCGACCAGCTCGATGTCGATGTCATCACGCTCGAGGGCGCCTCAAACGGCGGCATGGACCTCGAGCACTACGGCAAGCTGATCTCAAAGGACAAGAAGATCGCGCTCGGCGTGATCAGCCACCGGACGCTGCAGATCGAGCGGCCGGACGAGGTGGCCGACCTCATCCGGCGCGCGCTCAAATACATTGAGCCGGAACGGCTGATCCTGTCGAGCGATTGCGGGTTCGGCCGCGGGGCGGCGAGTCGCATGCACGCCTTCTACAAAATGGTGGCGATGGTGCGCGGCGCCAACATTGTGCGCCGCGAGCTCGGGCTGCCGGAGGCTCATATTCCGGCCGCCGATCCGCGGCTTTCGATGGTGCCGCTCAAAGGGTGAGGGGCGCCGGGACGGCGCGGTCGATCATCCGTTCGGAAAGGCGGTGATGCAGGATCGGGGCTTGTGGCGGAACGTGATGTTTCTCGCGGCCGCAGCGGCGTGCGCCGCGGCGTTATGCGTGCGCCTCGCACGGGCGCAGGAAGCCGCGCCCACCGAGACGGAGGATTCGATCTGTCTCGTCGTCGAATCTGCGGCCCGCTCGCACGATCTTCCGGTCGCCTTCTTTGCGCGCGTGATCTGGCAGGAGAGTCGTTTCGATCCGGAAGCCGTCGGGCCGCTGACGCGCCGCGGCGCGCGCGCACAGGGCATCGCGCAATTCATGCCCGGCACCGCCGCGGAGCGCGGCCTGCTCGATCCGTTCGACCCCGTCCAGGCCCTGCCAGAGGCGGCGGAGTTCCTCAAGGAGCTGCGCCGGGAATTCGGCAATCTCGGGCTTGCGGCGGCCGCCTACAATGCCGGACCGCAGCGCGTGCGCGACTGGCTCGCGGGCGCAGGCGCGATGCCGGAAGAGACGCAGCGCTACGTGCTGGCGATCACCGGCCGCTCGGTCGAGGAATGGAAGCAAGGGGTCGAGGCCGCGGTCGAGGACACGCCGGCACACTGCGGCGAGCTGATCGCCCTGCTGAAGCGGCGACCCAACGTCTTCGTGACGGCGCTCGAGCACCGCGTGCGGGAAGGCGCGGAAAAGCCCTGGGGCGTCGAGCTCGCGGCGGGTTTCTCGCGTGCGCGCGCGCTCGCAAGCTACGGGCGGGCGATGCAACGCTTCGCCTCCGTGCTCGAAGGCAAGGATCCGAGCATCCTTGCGCGCGTGCTGCGGAGCCGCGGAACCCGCACCTTTTATCAGGTGCGGGTCGGAGCGGAGACGCGCGCGGAAGCCGACGCCTTGTGCCAGCGGATCCGCCGAGCGGGAGGCGCCTGCCTCGTGCTGCGCAACCGCCGCGGCTGACGCCTCCCCCTCGGTACGCTCAAGAGACGGCCTTTTCCGGCCTTTCGCGGCGCAACAGTGCGTCCACGCTCCAGGCGCCGGGCCCGGCGATCGCGATGTAGAGGAAGGCGAAGCAGAACATGATCGCGAGTTCGCCGCCGTTGAGGATCGGCACGAAATGGCGCGGCGCATGCGCGAGCCAATAGCCGACGGCCATTTCACCCGACGCAAGGAAGGCTGAGACACGCGTGAACAGCCCGAGCGCGACAAAGGGGCTGAGGATCAGCTCGAGCAATCCCGCAAACCAACTCAGTGAGAAGAGGTCGGGCATCGGGCGAGGTGGGTCTGCGGCGAGCAGGCCCAGAATTTTTGTAGCCCGTGCTGCCAGAACAGGAGGGCGGTGACGATGCGAAGGACGGCGAGGCCATAAGGGGCAAAGTGCTCCAGTTTCATGTTTCGTTTTTGATCCTGCTGATGGCTTGAAGGGGGGAAGCGCCGTGCGCCTCCCGCCTCCAGGATAACCCCGCGCCGCGCGCGCGCATCCGCCTCAATCGAACGTCGCAGAACGCAGAACGAGAAGGAGGGCGATGATACCGACAAGCCCGCCCACGAAAATCGCGCGACGCAGCCGCGTGCGCAGGATGATCTCTCCGCCGCGCGCCTTCTCGGCCGGGTCGGGCGGCGCGTCCCTTGCGGGCGGGCGTGGCTTGGCGGGACCTTTGCGCACCATCGGCCTTCCTCTTTGCAGGGAAAGCCGCCGTCAGGCCCATGGTTCCGCGCGGCGACTGGCTCGCCGCTCCCGCGCCGGGCTTCTCTTAGTAGCGCGGCTGGACGATGCAGCCGCCGGCAGCGCCTCCGAGCGCCTGGCACAGCGCCGCGGCCGCCGAATAAGGCTCTCGGCCGCGCGAACCGCGGCGTCGCGCGCTCTGCGCCGGCGCTGACGGCACATCGAGAGCCGCGCGCGCGGGCGCCCACTCCGTCACGGGTCGCCCCGTCACGGCCCGCACATAATGGACGGTCTCGTCGGGAAGCGCGGAGCGGCCGGCGAGCCAATCGGCCACGCGCTGCGCGCCGGCATTGTAGGCGGCGGCGGCCAGCCCGAGATTGCCGAAGCGCGCGAGCAGCATCCGCAGATGCGCGGCGGCCGCCGGAATGGCTTCCGCCGGATCGAAGGGATCGCGCAGGCCGACGCGGACGGCCGTCCCCGGCATGAACTGGGCGATCCCAAGCGCCCCGGCGCGGCTGACGCTCGTGGGATCGAAACCGCTTTCCTGGTCGAGGAGGCGCGCGAGAAAGGCTTCGGGAATCCCGTAGGCCTTCGCGGCGCGCGCCACCGCTTCCGCCCAGCGGGCCCGCCCGGCCTGCGTGCGGGCCATGAAGTCTTCGGAGAAGCGCGCGTGGACTGCGAGCGCTTTGGACGTCTCGTCCGCTTCGGGCGACGGAGACGACGTGGGCAGGGGGGCAAGAGCCGGCCGCGCCGCGGAAGCATCCGCGCGGGCAAGGCGCGGCGCGCCGCCTTCGGTCAGCCAGGCTGCGAGCATGAGGCCGACCGCGACCGCCCTGAACAATCGCGTGCGGCAGAAACGGCGATCTCGTCGGCCTTGCGCGTAAGTCAACGCCGCCTCCGCAGAAGCGTCAGCCCTGCACGGCGACAACGGGCGTGGCCAGCTCCGGCGGCAGGGGCTCGAACTTATCCTCGGTCAAATATTTCTCGATCAGCACGGCTTGCGCGCTGGGGTCGGAGAACTGCCAGAGGCCCTTGCGCGCACCTTCGATGATCGTTGCATAGACCGCAAGGTCGATCGCCTGCCGGACCGCGAGCTGAGTCGGTTCGTTGCGCGTGAAGCCGGCCTCCGCCTGCAGGAGCTTGTTCAGCGAGACGTAGCGGAAGACGTTGCCCTGCAGACCGACGGAATAGATGGTCTTGGTGGTCGTGACGCTCGTCAGCACCTCTCCGGTTTGCACCGAGACGATGCGCATGCCCACGGTCACCGTGTCGCGGCGGTATTTCGCATCCGCGCCGATGCCGAGATAATTGGCGCCGATGCCGCCGGTCACGACATTGGCGTCGAAACCGATGATGCCGCCCTCGACCAGAAGGCCGGCAAAGCGCAGCGGGGGGAGGGGCTTGGCGTTCTCCGGGTCGATTTCCTTGCGCGTCGCTGTGATGAGCTGACGCTCCTGCAGAAGACTGGTGAGCCCGGTCCGTTCGACGACGGTGAACCACCGCCCCTTGCCCGCGCGGCGCAGTGCGTCCACCACGAAGGCCGTGCCGCCCTGCGTGACGGCGCGCGAGAAGACGGCCACAAGCTCGTTCGGCTCATTCTTCCCGGTGAGGTCGGGAAACTGATAGACGGCGATGTCGATCCTGCGGCGCGGCGGCGGAAGGGTTTCAAGATCAATCGCCGTGGGCGAAGGCGGCGTGACGACGGGCGCCTGCTCCAGCGGTTCCCTGACGCCCGGCGCGCATCCGGTCAGCCCCCATGGCAATGACAGCAAAAAGACAGCGGCCGCCCAACCAGGCACCTGCATCGAAAACGCCCCCGGGACCAGCAGTTACGGCGCGGCGGGCACGACGATATTGGTGATCGTCTGCCCATCGTTGATCGTGATGTTGATGTCGTTGCCGACGCGCGCGAACTGGATCGTCGTTGCACCGAAGCTGAAAGTGCCGGCCGTCTGTGCGTTCGGGCCGAAGATCGCCTGCGTAATCTGGTTGGCGAACGAGCTCAGCAATTGGCTTTGCAGCTGCTGTGCGAAGATCTGACCGGGTGTTAGCGACGAGCTTCCCCCGCCCGGGCCCGTCGTGGGCGAGGGCAGGTGCTGATTCTGCGCCGAGGCCTGATTGAGCAGGAACGCGGCGTTGCCGGGACTGCCTCCGAAGGCCGGATTCGTCGGCGTATAGATGAGGTTGCCCGCAAGGGCAGGGCTTGTGATGGCGGCGAGCGCAAAGCCCGCGACAAGCCGCTTCACGTTGCTCGCAGACACGACGGACATGACGGCCCCCGAAGAATTTTTCTTGGCCGCAAAATTACAGACTCGACCGATTGTTTGCAATTTTTACGCGTTGTCGAAGTGTTGATGACTTCTAATATTTTGCAGTGCCGAAATTGGTCTGAAACACCGATATGGCGCTGTTGTTTCGCGTCGTGGTCAAATCGTAGGAGAGGTGGCTGCCAACCTGAACCGTCTTGAAATTGTTGTTGTTTCCCGTCGCCGCAATATTCGAATTGTTGTGAAACCCGAACTGTATCGCGGTGAGGGTGTTGAAATTGCCGATCGCCTCGATCGTCGAAACATTGTTCTTTCCGAACTGTAGCTGGAAAGTCACGTTCCCGGAAAAATGTTCGACGTTGACCGAGGCGGAATTGTTGGCGCCGAACTGCGTCACGGACGAGACGTTTCCGCCGGGCGTCGTGGGCCCCGACGGAGGCGAGGGAGGCGAGGGGGGTGAATGATGCAGCAGGAATTGAGAGAGATCGGTGAGCACGCTCATGTCCTGCGCTTGGCCCCTCTCCACTCCTGCGGCGATGAGGAGCGCGCCGAGCAGCGCAGCCGGCAGGCCCTGCTTCCAACCGCCGAGCGCATGCATCGTCATTGTCCGCCCTCCGAAGGCTGCGAACCGCATTGGTAGGTGCGCGAATCCACGCGGAGTGTGAGCTCCGCATGCAGTTGCGCGCGCGGATCGGCGTTGAATTGGGCCGAGCCCACATAGGTCTCGGTGTTGGCGTGCGAAACGAAGGGGCCGCCCTGCGAGACGGCGGAGGTGCCGGAGGGGCCCGAGCGCGTTATGCGGAAGCTGTAGGTTCCCCGCACGTCCTCGCGCGAGACGAGCCGGCCGCGCAAGAGCACGTGGCCGCCGCTCTCTTCGCGCACGACGGTACAGACGAAGGGCGGCGCAGGCTGATCGACCGCAGCCATTCCGACGTGGTTCCTGTCCGCCCCACGGCGCGCCCGCCTCTCATTGGCGCACCCGCAGGACATTTTGCGAACCCGCCTGATTGTAAACGACGGTGTTCGCGTTGCTGTTTTGCGTAATGATCGCTTGGTTGCGATCCCCGCTTTGTTCCCCGGAAATGTAGTTGCCTGAGCCGATTTGAGTCAATATTGCGAAATGTCCGACGCCGCTTTGTTGCGAATATGCATAATTTGCGGCGCCGGCCTGCTTGACCGCGAGCACGTGGCTGCTGCCGGTCTGCAATGCTTTCAGAGCGTTTCCGGCCCCGTCTTGCGCGACCTCGGCGTTATGGCCGTCGCCGCTTTGTTTCACGGACGCGTCGAGCCCACGGCCGCGCTGCAACAGCACCGCAAAATGTCCGGCTCCCTCCTGAACCAGCGCGAGCGCGTGGCCGGCGCCCTCCTGGGCGACTCGGAAGCCGTTGGAGAGGCCCGTCTCGACGATCTCCGCGCGGCTGTCCGAGGCCTCTTGCCGCAGCGTGCCGTCGCGCGCGCCGTTGAAGGCGCCGGTCTGCCGCAGATCGGCGCGGCTGCCGCTGCCGGCTTGGAGGATGCGCGCGGCGTTGCCGGTTCCTGACTGGAACGCGCCGGCCGGCGAGGTGCCGAAGGCGTTGCCCGTGCCGCTCTGCACGATCGCGATTGCGTTGCCGCCGCTGCCTGCACCGTTCTCCTGTCGGAAAGGGGCTTCGGGCAGGCCGATCACGTTGCCGGAGCCCCCCTGGAAGGCGACGAAGTCCTGCGCGTCGCCGGATTTGACCGCGTGGATCGAGATCATGGAGGCATGCGCGCTCGCGCCCAGACTGGCGGCTGCTGCGCACGCGATGACGGTTCGCCGCATCATGGTGCCGGCCCCCTTCCCAAACTTGCGGGAGCGGAGACTGCACCGGCGGCCGCAAAAGCCGGCTTAGAACTTTGCTTCGAATTTTACCGAAGGCCTATGGCCGCGCGTGCCGCCGGGGAGGGCGGCCGGTGAGGGCCGGGCGGACGGCCTGCACGGCTATTGCCGGATGGTCAGCAGGTGGCTTTCGCCGGTCTGCGTAAAGCCCGCGACGTTGCCGCCGCTTCCCTGCGTCACGAAGGCGGCGTGGCGGAAGCCGGCTTGGCTTGCCTCGATACGGTTGCTCGGGCCGCTCTGCACGAAGGCCGCGGTCAAGAAGCTTCCGGACTGGTGCGACTTCAGGCTGTTGCCGTGGGCCGCCTGCGCCGCCTCGAAGGTATTCTCGTGGCCGAACTGCTGGACCTCGGCGATGTTGCCGGGGCCCGAGCCCGCGGATTGCACGAGCCGCGCCCGGCTGCCCGTGCCGCTC
Source organism: Xanthobacteraceae bacterium (assembly GCA_035716025.1). GTDB lineage: Bacteria > Pseudomonadota > Alphaproteobacteria > Rhizobiales > Xanthobacteraceae > JADGHE01. Next base: position 3,359 of record DASTKH010000068.1, on the reverse strand, counting down.
TGGTTGAAAATCGCGAGCCCCCCGAAACCGTCCTGGCGGTTGTCGATGTGCAACAGCGCGCCGGTCTGCATCGCGGCGGCGATGTTGCTGGCGATCGACTGCTTGCTCGAGATTTCGTTCGTGCCGGTTGCGTCGTTGGTCTGCGCCGTGACGGTGACGATGTTGTTGGATCCGGTCTGCAGATTGAAAACCTGGTTGGTGCCGCCGCCGGTCGTCTTCTGCGACAGCACCGAGGCGCTGTTCTCGAAACCGGATTGCGCATTGGAGACGTTGTTGCCGAGGCCCGCCGGCCCGTTGTCCTGAGCGACCGAGAGCCGATGCGCCGCGCCGGCCTGGTAGCTGCTCGTGACGTTGAAAGCATTCAACTGGGTCATGTTCGCAGCCAGCCGTTCGCCGTGCTGATGCGACTGGGCGCGGTTGCGGCGGCCGGATTGCAGCACGCTCGCGCTGTTGCGTGCGCCGCCGTTCTGGAACAGGCTGAAGTCGTTCTCGACGCCGAGCTGCGTCAGCACGATGCTGTTTGCGTTCGCGTCCGCGCCTTGCTCGATCGTGTGCACCGCGCCGGGGAAGTGTCCGTTGTGGTCGCCCACTTGGCTCAGCGTGACGCTGTCGTCGGTGCCCGCCTGACGCACGGTCGCCTGGTTCGCGGTGCCGGACTGGCCGACGGCCGGCACGGTGGGCGCAAGGCCGGTGGTGACGCCCCCGACGAATTCGCGCGTTCCGCCCTGTATGATCGTGATCTGGTTGCCGCCGCGGCCGCTGCCGTTCTGCTGCAGGAACGGGTTGCTCGGCGTGCCGACCTGGCCCTGCGTTGCCGCGCTCTGGTCGACGTCGCCGATATTGCCGGTGCCGATCTGCGTGAAGAAGGAAGAAGAACCGGCCGCCAGCGCCGGCGCGGCAAGAGCCGCCGCCGACATGACGATCGCCGCGATCGCCAGCCTTTGCATGCGTCGCACCCTTGGTGCCGGCATCCGGCGGCGGCGCCTCGCGCACACGCCGCCTTCAGCAGGCTTCCGGCCGCAGCCGGCCGGAGTGGACTGTCAACCGGGCGCGCAAGACAACTCACGCCCTTGAAATGCGGCGGGACGAGGGCCCCGCCGCACGCTGATCATTGGCTGATCGAGACGGAATTGCCGAGCCCGACCTGCGTGTAATTCGCCACGTTGCCGTTGGAGTTCTGCGTGACGGCCGCCGAATTCTGCTGGCCGATCGCGCCTCCGCTTCCCGTCTGCGCGCCGACGATCTGGTTGTTGTTGCCGTTCTGGACGAGCAGGGCGGTCGACCAAGTTCCGGTCTGCGTAGATTGGACGTTGTTGTTCGAGCCGTACTGATAGGCCGAGACCGTGTTGAAGCCGCCGTTCTGATTGAGAGTGGCGGTGTTTCCGGCGGTGCCGCTCTGCTGCAGCAGGGAGGCGCTGTTGTTGTTGCCCGTCTGGTCGAACGTGGCCGTGCCGTTCGCGCCGAGCTGCTGGTTGGTGATGAAATTGCCGGCGCCGCCGCCTTGCGTGTTGACGGTCGCGGTGTTGGCCGAGCCGCTCTGCGTGTTGTTGATGGAATTGCTGCTGCCCGTCTGCTCGAGCACATAGAACCGGTTCGTGCTGCCGGACTGATTGTTGATGATCGTGAGCAGCGTGCCGAACTGGCCCGTCGAGGTTGTGACCGCCGGGGTCTGGCCGATCCAGGCGCGGTTGTGGTCGCCGCTCTGCAGGCTCGAAATCGTGTTCGTGCTCGCGACGCTCGGTGCGGTATTGCTTTGCTTCGTCACCACGCTGTTGGAGCTGCCGGTCTGTGCGCTGCTGAGCACGTTCCAGCCGCCGTATTGGTAGGACGTGATGCCGAGACCGGCACCGCTCTGGGAGATCGTGGCAACGTTGTTGCTCGAGGACTGCTGGAGCGTAATGCCGTTATAGAGTGCGCCCGGATTTCCCGCGCCGTCCTGCGAGATCGTGAAGGCGTTGTCGTTACCTTGTTCGATGAGATGGACCGTCTGGGTATCGCCGGCGCCCTGGACGATCGAGCCCGCGGTCACGCCGTTGTTGTCGCCTCTCTGATGGCTGGTGATCGTGCCGTTGGTGCCGGTCTGAAGGATCGTCAGGTGATTGTTGGTGCCTGCCTGACCCACGAGTTCAGGGCCGGCCGTATACGGCCAGAGTGCCTGGCCCTGGACGCTGTTGTTCGTTCCGCCCTGCGTGATCGACAGCACATTGCCGCCGGAACCCGATCCGTCCTGCTGAATGAAGGGGTGCGCGGCGGAGCCGACGGTGCTGTTGGTGGCGGCGGTTTGGTCAATGACCGCCTGCTGGCCGGTGCCGGTCTGCTCGATATAGGTCGAAGAACCGGCCGCGAGCGCGCCGGTTGCGCCGATGGCGAGCAGGCTCGCGCTCGTCAGCAACAGTTTTCGCATGGAATTTTTCTCCTTGTCGGTCCTCGCGCCGCGCGGACCCGAAATGAAACGACGTCGGCCTCGTGGGGTGGACGCGCGCCGGACGCCTTACGCCGCCGGCGCGCGGTCAGCATGCTCTATTGCTTGATCACCACCGCATGGCCGGAGCCGGTCTGGCTATAGCTTGCGGTGTTGCCGGTGCTCGGGCCGGCAACGCCCTGCTGGACGGTGGCGACGTTCTGCGTCAGCGCGTCGCTGCCGGTTCCGTTCTGGCTGCCGATGATGGTGTTGAAGCCAATCTGCGTCAGGTTGGCGACCGTCCACGAGCCGGTCTGCGTCGAGGTGATGCTTCCGCCGTTGTTCTGCGAGACGGAGACGGTGTGATTGTTGCCGCTCTGGCTCAGAGTGGAGAAACCGGACCCCGATTGGGTGTTGTTGATCGTCAGCAGGAAGCCGTTCTGCGTAAGGTTCGCGGTAACGGGGCCGTCCTGGTTGTTGTTGATCTGGTTGAGGCCGCCGCCGGTGTTGGTTTGTGAGGCCGTCACATTGGCGCCGTTCGTCTGGACGTTGCTCAACGAATTGTTGCCGCCGTTCTGGGTCAGATTGGCCTCACTGTCGTTCTGGTTATTGCTGATCCAGTTCTGGCCGTTGGCATTGCCGGTCTGGATGATCAGAGCATAGGCCCCGCCCGTCTGCGTGTTGCCGATCACGTTGTTGTCGCCGGACTGGTAACCCCAGAGCCGGTTGTTGTTGCCCGTCTGCGTGCTGTTCAGCAGGTTGCTGTTCGGCGCGCTGCCGCCGCCGAACTGCCCGAAAAGGACGAGATTGTCGTCGCCGTTCTGGGTGACGTTGGCGTTGCTGAAATTGGCGAACTGGCCGATGCCGGCGATGTTGTCGTTGCCGGTTTGCGAAACGCCCGCGACGTTGGAGTCGCCCACCTGACCGATCGCGGCAATGTTGTCGTCACCGCCATCCT
>DASTKH010000067.1:0-2102 GCA_035716025.1 Xanthobacteraceae bacterium | reverse complement strand
CATGCGGCTCGGCGCTTACACGGCGGTGCTCGCGCGCGGCAGCCGCATCAGCACGGTTTACAACGGCGCGACCGAAATCTCCGAGCGACATCGGCACCGCTACGAGGTCAACACCGCCTATAAGGGACGGCTCGAGCAGCGGGGTCTCAAATTCTGCGGCATGTCGCCGGACGGTCTACTGCCGGAATCGGTCGAATACGAAGACCATCCTTGGTTCATCGGCGTCCAGTTCCATCCGGAGCTGAAGTCGCGCCCGTTTGCGCCGCATCCGCTGTTCGCCTCGTTCATCGGAGCGGCCGTGGAGCAGAGCCGCCTCGTCTAGGGCGGCGGCTCGCGCGGGCGTTTTGCGCTTGATTTTGCCCGGGCTCCGGCGGACAGTCCGCGCGCGTCCGGGAGATCAGGCTGCCAATGCTGGGAAAGCGACAGAAGCTCGCGCGGCTTTTCCGCGATATCGACTATCTGCGCGCTGCCAAGCGCGGGTTTGACGACAAGCCGCTGCAGTGCAGCCTGTACGTCACCGACCGCTGCAATCTCGACTGCGCCTACTGCACCGAATACGACAACAGCCAGAAGCATCCGCCGCTTTCCGTCCTCAAGGAGCGTCTGAAGCACATCCGCTCGCTTGGGACGCTGCGTGTTGCGCTCGTCGGCGGCGAACCTTTGCTGCATCCGGACATCGTCGAAATTGTTCGCTACGCCCGCACGCTCGGCTTCAGCACGAGCCTGACGACCAACGGATTTCCGCTGACGCGGGAGCTCGTGCGGGGCCTCGAGGAGGCCGGCCTCGAAGTCATGCAGATTTCCGTCGATCGCGTGACCCCTTCCGACGTTTCTCGCAAGAGCCTGAAGTCCGTCGCCGGCCGGATCGAGATGCTGCGCGAGAGCACGATCAAGCTGCACATCACGGGCACCATCTGTGCCGATACCGCACCCGACGCGCTCGCCGTGCTGGAATACGGGCTCAGCCGCAACATCCCGACGGAAGTGCGGCTCGTTCACGCCGGCCCCGACCAGATGATGCGCGTGCCCCCGGCGGCCCGGCAGGAGCAGCGTCGCATCATCGAGACCATGATCGCGCGCAAGAAGGCGGGCGAGCCGGTGCACACGAGCGACGTGATTCTTCGCTATCAGCTCAAGCTCATCGACGGCGAGAACGTCGCCGACGAGTGGCAGTGCGCTGCCGGATACAAGATTTTTTTCGTGTCGGCCCGCGGCAAGTTCATGGAATGCTCGATGCGGCCGACCAATCGCGACATTCTCGACATCAAGCGCGAGGATCTTCGCGCCTATTTCGCACGCAAGGATTGTCAGAAGGGCTGCGGCGTTTATTGCGCGGTTTCAACCTCGCTTTATGTCGCCAACCCGGTGCGGTTCGTCGCCGGAGAGGTCGGCGCGCGCCTTAAGCAGGCCATCCGCGCCTAGTTCGGCGCGGTCCGCACGCCCGCGTTGCCCACCTTTCGGAGGGCGATGGAGGTTGGGCAGCGCCAGGCCGCTCTTTTCGATGGTAACAAGGTGTGCTTCTCTCGCCGGCAAGATGGACGGGCGTGCGAAGGATCGCGCCCGCGAGGGAGGCGACATTGCCAACCATTCTGCTCGCGTTTTGGCTGACGGCTCTGAGTGCCTGCGCGCTCTGCGCCGCGGAAGACGCCTATCCCAGTCGGCCGATCAAGCTGATCGTTCCGCAGGCGGCGGGAAGCGCGACGGACAACGTGGCCCGCGTGCTCGCCCTCGAATTGACGAAGGAGCTCGGGCAGACCGTGTTCGTCGAGAACCGGCCGGGCGGCGCCTTCGTCATCGGCAATGATGCGGTGGCGAAATCGGCGCCCGACGGCTACACGCTCGGCATCGGCAACATCGGCGGCATGGCGATCGCGCCCAACATGACGCCGAGGCTGCCCTACGACATCCTGCGCGACTTCCAACCGATCTGTCTCGGCACCGTCGGGCATCTCATGTTCGTCGCCTCGCCGAAGCTCGAGGTGAGCTCGGTCGCCGATGTGATCGCGCTTGCGAAGGCCAATCCCGGCAAGCTCACGAATGCCTCGTCGGCGTCCGGTTCGCCCGGCCATGTCGGGGGCGAGCTCTTCAAATTCATGTCCGGC
>DASTKH010000066.1:0-2530 GCA_035716025.1 Xanthobacteraceae bacterium | reverse complement strand
AGTGGACGCTGTATCAGCTCACCGGCGTCTACACGCTCGGGCCGGGCGTGCAGCTCCAGGGCACGCTCTTCCGTGGCGAGTTCGAAGCCGCCAGCGGAGAAGAGAACGAGGGCACCGGCATCATCACCGGCCTGCTGCTCGTGTTCTAAGAAGAACAGCAAGCTTGGAACTGCGAAGGGGTGGTTTCGGCCACCCCTTTTTCTTTCCGTCAACGCCCCCTCAGCGGGGACCGCGCGCCCACCACATGTCGCGGTAGGCTTGCTCGACCGCGCGGGCGAACGCGGCTCCGTCCAAAAGCGGCGAGCGCCGCATGCGTTCCCGCATGGTCTTCCGATAGAGCTTGAGCCGTGCCGGATCGGCGGCGAGTGCCACGGCGCGCTGCACGTAATCGGCGCGCGATGTCGCGATCAGCTCCGGCACGCCGAGATGCGTCAGCAGGCTCGCGCCGACCCGGCCGGCATGCCGACGTCCGGCCAGCGTGACGACGGGCACACCCATCCACAACGCCTCGCACGTGGTCGTCGTGCCGTTGTAGGGGAACGGATCGAGCGCGATGTCGACCATGCCATAGGCCGCCAGATGGTGGGTGACATCGTCGTGCCAGCCGCGGATCTCGATCCGGTCGGGTGCGACGCCCTGCGCCGCAAAGAGCGCACGGAAATGGTCGGCGACGTACGGATCGCTTAGACCTTGCGCCTTCATGACCAGGCGCGCATCCGGTACCGCGCGCATGACCTCGGCCCATGTCGTCACGACCGCGGGCGTGATTTTTGCGGCATTGTTGAACGAGCCGAACGTGATCCGGCCCGCCTCGATCGACGGGGGCGGCACCACATCCGGCGCATCCAGGGCCGGCGCGTAGCAGAGAAAGCAGCGGTCGAGCCGCACCAACGATTCCACATAATGCGCATCGGTCTCGCCGACCGGATCCGCAATGCCGTCGGTCAGGCGATAATCGATGGCGGACAGTCCCGTCGTCGCCGGATAGCCGAGCCAGGATGCCTGCACGGGCGCCGGCTTGCGTGCGAAGACGCCCAGCCGATTACCGGTCGTATGGCCCGCGAGGTCGACCAGAATGTCGATACCGTCGTCGCATATCCGGGCGGCAAGATCGGCATCGGACATGCCGACCGTGTGCCGCCAGCCCGTGAAGAGCGGCCTCAGCGCGTCAGTCACGTGATCCGGGCGGTTCACCTCGGCATAGGCGAAGATCTCGAACCGGTCGCGGTCATGGTTCGCAATCAACGGCCCTAGGAAATAGGCGCAGGAATGACGGCGCAGGTCCGGCGAGACATAGCCGATGCGGAGCTTCGCGCCGGCACGGCGGACCGGCGTCATCGGCTTGACGCCGCGCGTCGCCAGCCGCGCCCACGCGAGACTCTCGGCCAGGATGTCCTGTTCCGATGCGGCGTCGTCGTATAACTTGGTCACTGCCGTCATGACATGTAAACTTGGTTCGTCCGGCCACTGCCGGATGGCGGCCTGCAAGATCTGCTGTCCCTCGGCAAGCCGCCCCGATGCGGCAAGCATCAGGGCGAACTCTCGGAACGCCGCCGGTTTTCCGCCCGATTCGATCGAGTGCCGATAGGCTGCGACGGCATCCCCAATCCGACCTTGGCCGCGCAGGGCTGTGGCTTGCTGAAACCAGGCCTCCGCATTCGCAGCGTCGACGGCCAGGACGGCCTGCGCCGCGGAAATCGCATCGTCGTGTCTTCCAAGACGGTTGCGAACGGCCGCAAGGCGAAGATTTGTCTCGACATGCCCGGGCTTAAGGCTTGCCGCCCGCTCGTAGAGGTCGGCCGCCTCGGCGACCTTGCCCAACCCGTCCAGCGCATTTCCCAGGTTGAACAGAGCCTCCGCCGAGCGGGGACTGAGAGCCGTCACTCGCTTCAGGCATTCAACCGCTTCGTCTGCGCGGCCTTTCCGCAGCAGGGCATTTCCCAGGTTGATATGCGCCTCGACGAAGTCCGGCCGCGCCGCAATCGCTTTTCGATAGCCCTGAATCGCTCCATCAGTATCACCGTCATCGCCGGCAAGAGCCGCGAGCCCGAACTCGATGTCGGGATGACCGGGCGCGAGCGCGCGAGCCTTTTCGTATGAAGCACGGGCGCCGCTACGATCGCCCGTCTCGCGCTGCAGATGGGCGAGATTGAGCCACGCGGGCACGAAGCGTGGCGCGAGCTGCGTCGCGCGCCGGAAATGCCACAGGGCCTCCTCGCGTTGACCGAGGTCCCGCCGCACGACGCCCAGCCCGTTGTGGGCCGCGGCGAACGCCGGTTGGCGCTTGAGCGCCCGCTCCAGCGCCGCCGCGGCCTCGTCGAGCCGCCCCTGGGCGTGACGCACCAGACCCAGATTGTAATGCGCCTCCGCATAGGCCGGCCTGAGGCTCGCCGCCCGGGAAAAGGCCTCGGCCGCATCATCGAGACGGCCCAACACCCGCAACGCCTCGCCGAGGCTGTTCTGATACTGGGGATTGGCTGGCTGTGCCGCGACGGCGCGCGAAATCAGCGCATGGCCCTTGTCCGGCATG
>DASTKH010000065.1:0-39627 GCA_035716025.1 Xanthobacteraceae bacterium | reverse complement strand
CCTTATCGGCGTCTATTCGCGCCCCGACCGCGACCCCCGCGGGCACACGGTCGCCGTCGCCTATCTTGCAGAGACGAATGAGGCCGGGCCGGTCGCCGGCGACGACGCCGCAGAAGCGGCGTTCCATGCCGATTGGCGCGCGCTGCCGCTTGCCTTCGATCACGCCGAGATCGTCGCCGATGCGCTGCGCCTGCGCGAGGCGGCAGGCGGGGCGTGGTGAACCCTCACTGATGCTGCACGATGACCTTGGTGCCGATCGGCACCCGCTCGTAAAGATCGATGATCTCTTCGTTGACGAGGCGGAAACAGCCGGAGGAGACGGCATGCCCGATCGTCTCCGGCGCGTTGGTGCCGTGAATGCGATAGACCGTGCCGCCAAGATAGAGCGCGCGCGCACCCATCGGATTGCCCGGCCCCCCGGCCATCCAGCGCGGCAAATAAGGCTGGCGCTCCAGCATTTCGGCGGGTGGCGTCCAGTCCGGCCATTCCTTCTTCTGGGTGATGAATTTCGTGCCGCCCCACTGGAAGCCCTCGCGGCCGACGCCGACGCCGTAACGCAGCGCCGTCGTGCGGTTCAGCACCAGATAGAGAAAGCGGTCGGCCGTGTTGATGACGATCGTGCCGGGCACATACGGGCTTCGATAGAAGACCGGGCGGCGCCGATAGACCTCCGGCAGCCGGGCGGCGTTCGCCGTGTTGTCGACGCCGGGGGCGGCATCCTCCACCTCAGGCGGCGGGGGCGGGGCGAAGTTTTGCGCCGCGGCGGGGGCAAGCGCGAGCGTAGCGGCGAGGGCGGAGAGCGCCCGCAGCGTCCGACACCTTGCGCGGCGCGGCCCATACGCGGCGCCGTGGGATTGCCGGAGGAGGGGATAAAGTGAAAGGAAGGGGAAAGGCCGGGCCCGTCGTCGCAAATCGCGTGCTCCGCTTGCCGGAGGGTGAGACCCGCGAATTAGGCGTGGCGCGGCAGCGTGGGTCAAGCGCCCGGGTTGCTTCCCGCTTCGCCACCCTCTCCCGCAAGGGGAGAGGGTTTCCGCGCGGCGCCGTCCGTGTGTCTGCTTCCCCTCCGCAGGGAGGCTGCGGTGGATGGCCCTCGGGTGCCCGCGTGGGTGAGGGGGCGCACACCGAAGGCGACGAGAGCCGCGAGCGTTTTCGCCTTTCTTTCACCCCTCACCCGGCTCCTCGCTTGCGCTCGGAGCCACCCTCTCCCGCGAGGGGAGAGGGTTTCCGCGCCGCGCCGCCCCTGCGGTTCGCATACGCCCGCGCGCGCCGCCCGCGGTCCCGCCCTCACCCCCACTTGGAAACCGCAACCTCCTTCGCCGTGATGAATTCGAGCAGCGCCGGCTCGCCGCGCTCGGTCGCCGCGATGCCGCGGCGGATCGCCGGCACGATGTCGGCCGGCCGCTCGATCCGCTCCCCGTAGCCGCCGAGCGCGCGCGCGAAGGCCGCATAATCCCCGGAAATGTCGGTCGCGCGATATTTTTCGGTTGAGACCGGCATCACTTTGAGCTCGATCGCCATGGAGAAATTGTTCATCAAGATTGAAAGAATGGGGATCCGCTCGCGCACCGCGGTCTCGAAATCCATGCCGGTGAAGCCGATCGCCGCATCGCCCCAGACATTGATGCAGAGCTTCTCGGGCCGCGCAAGCTTCGCGCCCATCGCGAGGCCGAGCCCGTAGCCGAGCTGCGTCGTCTTGCCCCAGCCCAGATAGGAGAGCGGGGTCTGGGCCTGCCAGAACGGCGAGAGCTGGTCGCGCGGGGAACCCGCATCGTGGGTGATGATCGTGTTCGACACGTCCACGGTGCGCATCAGGTCGCGGATCACGCGGTAAGGCGAGAGCGGCGCCTCGTTGCTTTCGAGCCTCGGCAGCCATGTCTCCATCCACGGATCGCGCACCGCGGCAATCTTCTTAACGACCGGTGCGGGATCGCGCGGACCGCTGTTGTGCCGTCGCTCCACCTCCTCGATGAGCGCGGCGAGCACGAGCTTCGCGTCGCCGACGAGGCCGAGGGTCGCGCCGACGTCCTTGTTCACGTCGGCGGCGTCGAGCGTCGCGTGGATGATGGATTTGCCGCTCGGGATTTTCACGCCGAAGCTCGTCGACGTGAACGAGCAGCCGATGCCGAAGATCAGGTCCGCTTCCTTGAGGAAGTGATACACAGTTGCCGGATAGGCGGCTCCACCGGAGCCGAGCGCAAGCGCGTGCGTCTCGTCGAAGGCGCTCTTGCCCGGCAAACTCGTGCAGACCGGAATGGCGAGCAATTCCGCAAGGCGCTTGACCTCGTCCCACGCCTTCGCCCAGTGGACGCCCTGTCCGGCGTAGAGAACGGGGCGCCGCGCCGCGAGGAGCGCCTTCGCGGCCTCGCGGACGGCCTCCGGGTCGGGGCCGGTGCGCAGCCGCCCGACCGGCGCGTAATCGGCGGGGTCGGCCTCCTCCTCCCATACGTCTGCGGGAATTTCGACGAGCACAGGCCCGCCGCGGCCTGCGCGCAACTGTTGGAACGCGCGCCGCATCACCGCGATGACGTCCTTGCCGGACGTGAGCGGCTCGGCGGATTTCGTCACCTCGCGCATTTTCAGCGGCGCATTGTAGTTGCGGCCGACCCAGGCGAGCCGCCGCGCATAGCCGCCCGGCATCACCAACACCGGGACCGACTCCGAAAAGGCCTGCGCCACTCCGCCATAGGCGTTCTCGGTGCCTGGACCGTATTGCATGGCGAAAACGCCGATCCTCTCGCCGGAAGTCACGCGCGAAATCGCGTCCGCCATGTGCAGGCCCGTGCGCTCCTGCCGTACGACGATCGGGCGAATGCCGGCGGCCGCGCCGCGCTCGAGAACGTGGTTGACCGGATAGCCGATGATCATTTCGACGCCTTCGCGGCGCAGGATCTCGGCAATGGCGTCGGCGACTTTCATCGGCGTTTCCTCGGTGCGCTGTGTGTTTTTTGATGGTGGAAGACGGCCACGGGTTCGCCCGCTTTCCGTGTGCGCCGGCGGCGCTGCGAAACCCGAACGGGGCAACAGCCCCGGCCGGGCGATAAGGCTTTACGCCGCCGCTCCCATGCGGTGCAGCTTGAGGATGGAATAGACGGCTTCGTTCTTTGGCGTCGGCACGCCGAGCGCGCGGCCGAGCGTCACCACCCGTCCCGAAAGCCAATCGAGTTCCATACGGTTGCCGCGCTCGAGGTCGTGCGCCATCGAGGCGCGCATGTCGGCCGGCGCGTTCTTGAGAAATGCCATGCCTTCCTCGGTCAGGGTCTCGGGAAGCTTCACGCCCGTGGCCCGGCCCACCGCGATCACCTCCTGCATCAGCCCAAGGAAGAACGAGCGGGTGTCGTCGTCGGCGACGATCGGGCCGATGGGCAGGCGGGTCGAGGCGGTCGCCGCCGACATGGTGACGAGGAAAATGAACTTGCGCCAGCGCTCAACCTGCATGTCCTCGGCGATCGCGATGTCGATGCCGGCCTTCTGGGCGGCATCCACGAAGGCGGAAAGCTTCGCGTCCGCGGCATTGTCGAGGCGCCCGCAGCGGATGCGCGCGAACTGGCTCGTCTGCTGAATGACGCCGGGCTCGCCGATCACCGTTGCCACGTAGGCGCAGCCGGCGATGACGTGCTCGGGGCCGAGAATGGCGGCAAGCTGTTCCGGCGCGTCGATGCCGTTCTGCAGCGTGATGAGCCGCGTCTCCTTGCCGATGAGCGGGCGCGCCATCTTGCCGGCGTGCTCGGTGTCCCAGAGCTTGACCGCGAACAGCACGATGTCCACGGGGCCGACGGCCGCCGGATCGTCGGTGGCGATGGGTTTCGGAATGTGCAGGTCGCCTAGCCGGCTTTCGACGGTGAGCCCGCGTTCGCGGATCGCTTTGAGATGGGCGCCGCGCGCCAGAAAGGCGACCTCGTGCCCCGCGGCCGCCAGCCGCGCGCCGAAATAGCCGCCGACGCCGCCGGCCGCCATCGCTGCAATGCGCATGAAAAATTCTCCCCAAGAGGTCCGGCCGAGCGGTCGGCCGCGCAGATTTTAGGGGGAACGGCGCGGCTGTGCTACCGGGGGCGCGGGCCCCGCGCGGCGCGCGCAAGGCCGGTGCACGACGAAACGTCGGTTCAGCGGGCCCGGTGCCAGCCGACGACCGCGTCAGGCGCGGCGTCGGTGGAGGCAAAATAGGGCTTGAGGTCGAGGAGCGGAGTCCCGTCGAGACAATCGAGCCCCCGCACCGTGAGCCGGTTGCCCTCGACCGAGAGCAGCCGCGCGACGCTGAGCGCGATCGGGTTCGGACGCACCGGCGAGCGCAGCGCAAAGCTTCCCCGCGGCGTGCCGTAGTGGCGCGGCACCTGCACCACCAGGTCGCGCCGGGCCCGGTGCATCCAGTAGAGCACGACGATGTGCGAGCAGGTCTCGATGTCGCGCAGCGCCGGGGCAAAGCGCGGATCGACGACGATCGTGCAGACGGCGTCCGACTCGCGCGGATTGCGCGGGCATTCTCCACGCGTTTTCCAGGGCGTGCGAATTGTGCCGATGAAATAGAGGCCGGCGTCGAATGTCTCCGGCAATGCGATCGCGACCTCGCCCTCGCGGATGGCGAAAGTCGGGTCGGTTTCTGCTTCCGGCGCTTGCGGGTGGTCGTTGCCGCTTTCCGGCCGCGGCGCCGCATTCTGCTGGCTCGAACCCGCCGTTGACATCCTCGCCTCCGTGCCCTTAGCAGGCCACCCACGTCATTAGGACAGAAACGATTCCTGCGCCAGCATGTCCCTTTCCATCACCATGGCCGAACTCGCCGCAGCCTTTCCCGAATTCCGCGCCGGCGTGGTGGTGGCGGAAGATCTCGCGATCCCGCGCGAACGGCCGCAGGCGCTCGACGAATGGGTGCGGGAACGCGAGCGGCAGGCGCGCGCCCGCTGGAACGGTTACGAGTTGTCGCGCGTGCCCGGGCTCGCCGCTTGGCGCGCCGCCTACAAGGCTTTCGGCGTGAAGCAGACGCGCTATCGCTCCTCGGTCGAGCGCCTGCTCAAGAACGTCCTTGCCGGGCGCGAGCTGCCGCGCATCAACGCTTTCGTCGATCTCTACAATGCGGTGTCGCTTGCCCACGTGCTGCCGCTCGGCGCGGACGATCTCGACAGGATCGTCCCGCCGCTCGCCTTCCGCTTCGCCCGCGCAGGCGACACGTTCGTGGATATGACGGGCGTCGACGAGGAGGGCGGGGCACAAGCGGAGCCGGAGGCGCCAAAGCCCGGCGAGGTCGTCTATGCCGATGCCGAGAAGGTGTTGTGCCGGCGCTGGAACTGGCGGCAGGACGCCCGCTCGCTGATCACGCCGGAAACGAAACGGGCGATCGTGACGCTGCAGGCAAACGGCTTCGGCGACGTCGAAGCGGCGATGGACGAACTCGTGTCGCTGATCGTGCGCTTCTGCGGCGGGCGTTGCCGCACGACCGTGCTCACTGCCGACCACCCCGCCGCAGTGCTGTAGGCCGGTGTGGGCGCGCCGCCCGCATGCGCCCACAGCTCCTTTTTGCCGGGTTAGGCGGCGGCGCGCTCCGCGGCGGGCGCGAAGCGCCCGTAGAACGTCTCTCCCTTGGCGGCCATGTCGAGCAGCAGGGCCGGCGGGCGGAAGCGTTCCCCGTGCTTCCGCTCGAGGCGCCGGCAGAGATCGACAAATGGCCTCGTGCCCATCATGTCGATATAGGAGAGCGTGCCGCCGGTGAACGGCGCGAAGCCAAAGCCGAGGATCGAGCCGACATCGGCCTCGCGCACATCGGTGATGACGCCGTCCTCGACCGTGCGTGCCGCCTCGACCGCCTGGACCACGAGGAAGCGCTGCTTCAGCTCCTCCACGAAATCGCGCCCCAGCCGGTCGATCTCGTCGGCCGTCAGCGCGTTCGGCTGTAGTTCGGAAAGTCCCGTCCAGAGCCGCTTCTGGCCCTTTTCCGCAGGATAATCGTAAAAGCCCTTGCCGTTCTTGCGCCCGAGCCGGCCGCGTTTCTCGACGAGTTCGACGAGCAGCGCCTTGTGCCGCTGGTCGATCGCTTGCGGTCCGAGATCGGCTTCCGTCGCCTTGGTGATCCTGAGCGCGAGATCGATCGCCACCTCGTCGGTGAGCGCGAGCGGGCCGACCGGCATGCCGGCCATGCGGGCGGTGTTCTCGATCATCGCCGGTGGCACGCCCTCGATGAACATCTGGTGCCCTTCGGACAGGAAGCGCAGCACGCAGCGATTGGCGTAGAAGCCGCGTGAGTCGTTGACGACGATCGGCGTCTTGCGAATCGTCCGCACGTAATCGATCGCGGTGGCGAGCGCCTCTTGGCCGGTCTCCTTGCCCAGAATGACCTCGACCAGCATCATGCGATCGACCGGCGAGAAGAAATGGATGCCGATGAAATTCTTCGGCTCCTTGTAGTCCTGGGCGAGCGAGGTGATCGGCAGCGTCGAAGTGTTCGACGCGAAGGTGATGCCGTCCCGCACGATGGCGCCGGCGCGCCTGAACGTCTCGGATTTGACGCCACGGTCCTCGAAAACCGCCTCGATCACGAGATCGCAACCGGCCAGCGCCGCATAGTCGGCGCTCGGCGTGATGCGGGCGAGCAGCGCCTCTTTCTCCTGCGCGGTCGCGCGGCCGCGGCGGATCTGCCCGTCCATGAGGGTCGCCGAATGCGCCTTGCCCTTTTCGGCCGCTGGCTGGTCGCGGTCGACAAGTACGACGTCGAGCCCGGCGAGCGCCGATACATAAGCGATCCCCGCGCCCATGAAGCCCGCGCCGACGACGCCGAGCCGGGAAATCGTCTTCGGCGGAATACCCTTCGGGCGGCGCGCGCCTTTGTTGAGGTCCTGCATCGAGACAAACAGGCTGCGGATCATCGCGGCGGCCTCCGGCGAGCGGAGGATCTTGGCAAACCAGCGCGATTCGATCCGCAACGCGGTGTCGAACGGCACCTGCAGGCCCTCGAACACGACCTGCAGCGCCGCGCGCGCGGCCGGGTAGTTGTCGTAGGTTTCGCGCCGGTAGATCGCGTTGGCGGCGGGGAAAGTCATCATCCCGGCCTTCGACCAGACGAGCCCGCCCGGCAGCCGGAAGTTCGGTTCGTCCCACGGCGCGACCGCCTTTCCGCCGCCCTTGATCCACGCCTTTGCGGCCTGAATCAGCTCGCCCGGCGGAACGACGGCGTCGACGAGCTTGAGCGCTTTCGCGCGGTCGAGCCGAAGCTGCTCCCCCTTCAGGATGAGCTGCAAGGCGTCGGCGGGCGCCAGCATGCGGGCAAGCCGCTGCGTGCCGCCGGCGCCCGGAAAAAGCCCGACCTTCATCTCCGGCAGGCCGAGCTGCGTCTTGTCGCTCTGCGCGGCGATGCGGTGGTGGCAGGCCAGGCACAGTTCAAACCCGCCGCCAAGCACGGTGCCGTTGATGGCCGCAACCCACGGCTTGCCGCCGGTTTCGAGCTTCCGGTAGAGCAGCGAGAGCCGGCGGCTCTGCTCGAATACCGCGGCCGCCGCTGCGGTCTCGCCCTTCTCCTTGGCCATCGTCTCATAGGTGCGGCGGATCGTGTTCAACATGGTGAGGTCGGCGCCGGCGCAGAACGTCTCCTTGCCGGAGGTCACGACCGCGCCCTTGATCGCCGGATCGGCGATCACCTTGTCGACGATCGCTTCGAGCTCGTCCATGACCGCGAAATCGATGACGTTCATCGAGCGCCCCGGCATGTCCCAGATGACGAGCGCGATGCCGTCGGCGTCGGTCGTGAGCGTGAAATTCGTGTCGGCCATTGTGTGCTCCTGGCAAAATTCCGCGAGACGGGATTTGCCCTCTTTCGCCCGCCCCCGCGCCCGCGGGAGCCTTGATCCCTCATCCGGAAGTCGTTTGACCCGAACATGATCCGAAGTTGCGGTTGCGTCCGTCAATCACGATCCGCCCCTTTGCACCCTTTGCGCGTCGCGCGGACACGCGGCCGACGCGAGGGCACGGCCGTTTCTTTTGTGCTTCACCACGGTTCACCGGACTTGCGCGTGTAGCGCGCGCCGTTTTCGTCCCGCACGACCATGAGATCGACATCCGCATAAGTGGCGCGATCGCGCTTGGCACGGGTGCCGATTTCGAGGAAAACCGCATCCGCGCCGGAGCGGTTGACGAGATGGTGGTGGATGCCGCTGCCCGCCTTCCAGCCGGCGGCGTCGCCGGGCCTCAGCACCGTCTCGCCGTCGTCCTCCACCAGAACCACTTCGCCCTGAAGCATATAGACGAGCTCGTCTTCCGCCTCGTGAGCGTGGCGCAGCGAGGAGGCCGCGCCCGGCTTCAGCGTGCAGATATTGACGCCAAACTGGTCGAGCCCGATGGCGTTGCCGATCCGCTTACGCAAGCGGCCCTGCACCACCTTGCGGAACGGCTCGGGATAATTCGTGCGCTCCTCGGTCGGAACGGTGGCGATATCGATCTTCGGCATGATCTCACGATGGCGCTGAGGTTTCCCTTGCCGCCGCTATGCGGGGGGAAGGGGGGGGAGAGCGCAAGCGCTCCGTCGGTGCATTACACCCGTTCGATGATCGTCGCCGTGCCCATGCCGGCGCCGATGCAGAGGGTCACGAGGGCGGTGCCGAGGCCGCGCCGCTCGAGCTCGTCGAGCACGGTGCCGAGGATCATGGCGCCGGTCGCCCCGAGCGGGTGGCCCATGGCGATGGCGCCTCCGTTCACGTTGAGCTTGTCATGGGGCACGTCGAGGGCCTGCATGTAGCGCAGCACCACCGAGGCGAACGCCTCGTTGAGCTCGAAGAGATCGATATCGGATAGCGACATGCCGGCACGCTTGAGCACCTTTTCCGTCACCGCAATCGGACCGGTCAGCATCATCGCCGGTTCCGACCCGACATTGGCGAAGGCCTTGATGCGGGCACGGGGCTTAAGCCCAGCCTTGCGCCCTGCCTCTTCGCTGCCGAGCAGCACGGCGGCGGCGCCGTCCACGATCCCCGACGAGTTGCCGGCATGGTGGACGTGATTGAGCGCCTCAACCTCCGGATGCGCCTGGATCGCAACGGCGCCGAAGCCGCCCATCTCGGCCATCTGCACGAAAGAGGGGTTGAGGGCGGCGAGCGACTGCATGGTCGTGCCGGGCCGCATGTGTTCGTCGCGGTCCAGGATCGTGAGGCCGTTCACGTCCTTGACCGGCACGATGGAGTTCTTGAAGCGGCCTTCTTCCCAGGCGGCTGCGGCGCGCTTCTGGCTCTCGACCGCATAAGCGTCGACGTCGTCGCGGGAGAAGCCGTAGCGCGTCGCGATGAGATCGGCGGAGACGCCCTGCGGCATGAAATAGGAGGGCAGGGCGATCTGCGGGTCCATCGGCCAGGCGCCGCCGGAGGCGCCGATTCCGACGCGGCTCATCGACTCGACCCCGCCGCCGATGGTCATTTCGTGCTGGCCGGACATGATTTCGGCGGCGGCGAAATTTACGGCATCGAGGCCGGAGGCGCAGAAGCGCTGGATCTGCACGCCCGGCACACCGTCGCCATAGCCGGCGGTGAGCGCGGCGGCGCGGGCGATGTCGCCGCCCGCCTCGCCCACCGGGTCGACACAGCCCAGCACCACGTCGTCGACAAGGGCCGGATCGAGATGGTTGCGCTCGCGGATCGCGACGAGCGCGGTCGCCGCAAGGTTGAGCGTGGACACCTCATGCAGCGCGCCGTCGGGCTTGCCGCGTCCGCGCGGCGTGCGCACCGCGTCGTAGATATAGGCGTCGGGCATGGTGGGCCTCTCCGCTTGTCCGTTTCCCTCTCCTCTGGGAGAGGGTGCCGAGAAGCAGGGCTGCTCGGCGGGTGAGGGGGAAGGACGCCGGGGCGATGAATGCGCGCCCGGCGCCGCGCTTGCGTCGAGACGTCCCCTCGTCCGCACGGGAAAGGGGGCGCCGCCCGCGGCGCGCCTGCGCCGCGCCGGTTCACAGGCTCCTTGCGATCAGCACCTTCATGATCTCGTTCGTCCCGGCATAGATGCGCTGCACCCGCGCGTCGCGGTACATCCGTGAGATCGGGTACTCGTCCATATAGCCATAGCCGCCGAAGAGCTGCAGGCAGCGGTCGATGATTTTGTTCTGCAGGTCGGTGAGCCAGTATTTCGCCATGGAGGCGGTCACCGTGTCGAGCCCGCCGGAAAGATGGCGCTCGACGCAATGGTCGTGGAAGACGCGGCCGATCGTCGCTTCAGTCTTGCATTCGGCGAGCTCGAACTGCGTGTTCTGGAATTCGATAATGGCCTTGCCGAACGCCTTGCGCTGCTTGACGTAGTCGATCGTCAGCGCGAGTGCCCGCTCGATCGCCCCGATGGCCGCCGTCGCGACGATAAGCCGCTCCTGCGGCAGGTCACTCATGAGCTGAATAAAGCCTTGCCCCTCGGCGATGCCAAGCAGGTTCTCGGCCGGCAGCCGCACGTCCTCGAAGAACAGTTCCGACGTGTCGGCCCAGTCCATGCCGAGCTTCTTGAGCTTGCGGCCGCGGCGGAAGCCGGGCGCGTCGTCGGTTTCGACGACCATCAGCGAAATGCCCTTGTGGCCGGCCGCCGGATCGGTCTTGGCGACCACGAGGATGAGGTTTGCGTGCTGTCCGTTGGTGATGAAGGTCTTCGAGCCGTTGAGCACATAGCCGTTGCCGGAGCGCCGGGCGGTCGTCTTGATGCCCTGTAGGTCGGAACCCGCGCCCGGTTCGCTCATGGCGATCGCGCCGACAAGCTCGCCGGTCGCGAGCTTCGGAAGCCAGCGCCGCTTCTGCTCCTCGGTGCCGTAGCGCAGAATGTAGGGCGCGACGATGCCGGAATGCAGCGGTGCGCCGATCTGATCGAGCCCGGCGAGGGCGAATTCGCGGTTGATCACCGTCTCGTGCGCGAAACTGCCGCCGCTGCCGCCATATTCTTCGGGAATTCCGGCACACAAAAGGCCGGCGGCGCCCAGCTTCGTCCAGGCTGCGCGATCCATCATCCCCTGCGCGTGCCAGCGCTCGAGATCGGGGACGAGTTCGGACGCGATGAAACGGCGTGCCTGCTCTTCGAGCAGCACCAGGTCTTCGGTCATCCAAGACGGACGGGGCACGTTGATGGCGTCCATGGCCTCCTCAAGACTCGTCGCCGCCGTGCTGGCGGCTCGTGACGGAGCAAATGCCGGCCTCGCGCAGCCAATCCGCGGTGGTCCGCGCCGGAAGGGAGGCCAGAGCATCGACCCAGCCGAGCTTGGCTTCGATACCATTTTGCAGCGAAGGCTGCACGGCCGCAGGATCGTCGAGGCTGCCGAGGGTCACGCTCAGCGTAGCGGCGCCGGGCCGGCCATAGGTCAGCGGTGTGCCGCAGGCCGCGCAGAATCCGCGCTCGGCAATGTCGGAGCTCGCGAAGAAACGCGGCGCGCCGCGCGTCCAGCGCAGATTTTCGGCCGGACCGCCGACGAAGACCATGAAGGGCTGGCCGGAGGCCTTCTGGCACATGCGGCAATGGCAGACGGTCGTCCAGCGCGGGGAGGCGATCTCGTAGCGGATGGCGCCGCACTGGCAGCCGCCGGTAAGCCGTGCGGGTCCGCTCGCGGCCATGATCTCAAAAAGCCTCGGCCGGCAGGTCCATGACCGCGCCCGCTCCCGCCTTGATGCGGGCGAGCCGTAGGCCCGTCTCGGGCAAGAGCCGCTCCATGAAGAATCGGGCCAGGACGAGCCGCGCCGCATGCCGACCGTTGCCCGCGCCGTGGCCATCCGGCTTTGTCTGCACCGCCTGCGCGATCTGCGCCCACATATAGCCGAGGGCGACGAGGCCGAAGAGGTGCATGTAATCGGTTGCGCCGGCGGCGGCATTGTCGGGCGCCTTGACGGCGTTCTGCATGAACCACATCGTGGCCTGCTGGAGATGCGCGAGCGCCTCGCCGACGGGGGCGGCAAAAGGCTGCATCGCGGGCTCCGCGGCGTGTTCTTTCACGAAGGTCGCGACCTCGTTGAAGAAGGCCATTACGGCGCGGCCGTTGTCGCGAGCAAGCTTGCGTCCGACGAGGTCGAGCGCCTGAATGCCGTTCGCCCCCTCGTAGATCATGGCGATGCGCGCATCGCGCACGAACTGCTCCATCCCGTGCTCGACGATATAGCCGTGCCCGCCGAACACCTGCTGCGCCATCACCGTATGGGCGAAGCCGCGATCGGTCAGCACGCCCTTGATGACGGGCGTCATCAGCCCGAGATGGTCTTCCGCGGCCTGCCGGCTTGTTTCGTCCTCCGCGCGGTGTGCGACGTCCGCTTTGAGCGCCGTCCAGAGCACGAGCGCGCGCGCCGCCTCGTTGAAGGCGCGGATGGTCATGAGCGTGCGGCGCACGTCCGGATGCACGATGATGGGGTCGGCGGGCTTGTCGGGAAACTTGGCGCCCGTCGGCGCGCGGCCCTGCAGGCGTTCCTTGGCGTAGGCGGCGGCGTTCTGATAGGCGACTTCCGAAAGCGCAAGCCCCTGTACGCCGACGCCGAGCCGCGCCTCGTTCATCATCACGAACATGGCGTTGAGGCCGCGATTTTCTTCGCCGACGAGCCAACCGGTCGCGCCGTCATAATTCATCACGCAGGTGGCGTTGGCGTGGATCCCCATCTTCTCTTCAATCGCGCCGCAGCTGACGCCGTTGCTTTCGCCGAGCGAGCCGTCGGCATTGACGAGGCGCTTCGGGACGACGAAGAGCGAAATGCCGCGCGTGCCTTCGGGCGCGCCTTCGATCCGTGCCAGCACGAGATGGATGATGTTTTCGGCAAGGTCGTGTTCGCCGGCGGAAATGAAAATCTTGGTGCCGGTGATCTTGTAGCTGCCGTCGGGTTGCGGCGTCGCCTTCGTGCGCAAAAGGCCGAGATCGGTGCCGCAATGCGGCTCCGTCAGGTTCATCGTTCCGGTCCACTCGCCCGAGACCATTCGGGGCAGGAATTTCCGCTGCAATTCCGGCGAGGCGTGTGCGAGCAGGGCGGCAATGGCGCCGAGCGTGAGGCCCGGATACATCGCAAATGCCATGTTCGCAGAGCAGAGGAACTCGTTGACGATCGTGGTGAGCGTCTGCGGCAGCCCTTGCCCGCCGAAAGTCGCGGGTGCGGAAATGCCGAGCCAGCCGCCGGCACGGTATCGCGCATAGGCCTCCTTGAAGCCGGGCGGGGTGGTGACGCGGCCGTCCGGGTGGCGCGCGCAGCCCGCGCGGTCGCCCGATAGGTTGAGCGGCTGCACGATCTCCTCGCAGAGCTTGGCCGCCTCACGCAGGATCGCTTCCACGACGTCGGGGGAGGCATCGGCGAATCCCGGCAGATTGTTGTAGCGGTCCATCCGGAAGACGTCGGTGAGGAGGAACATGACATCTTCAACGGGCGCCCTGTAGGTCGGCATCGCACCTCTCCTGCCTTCGACACACAAATGCGGGCCATCGGTCTTCCCGGCGGCGTCGGGCGGCCGGGCGCGCTCGGATCAAGCCTTTAAGGTTTCGCGGCTGCTCGCTCCCGGGTTGCCAGCATGCCTTCGATGACTTTCCGCATGTGCGCAAGCTCTGCGATCGCCTTCCCGATCTCTTCCCGCTGACGTTCGAGCCGGGCAATGCGTTCGCCGAATTTCTCGTGCGCCACGCGCAGCTGCGTCTCCTGCCGGTCGCCGAGATCGTAAAGGTCGAGCATTTCGCGAATCTCTTCCAGCGAAAAGCCGACGCTCTTGCCCATCAGCACGTATTTGAGCCGGGCGCGGTCGCGCCGGCTGTAAAGCCGCTCCTGCCCGCGGCGCTGCGGACCGAGCAGCCCCTTCTCTTCGTAGAAGCGCAAGGTGCGGGCGCTCACGCCGAATTCCCGCGTCAGGTCGCGAATGGAGAAGGCGGGCCTTTCGGTGCTCCGCTGCGCCGAGGGCCCGGCGTCCTTGGTTCTTGCTGGCGTGCTCTCTTCACGGGACATGGAATCGCCTCGCGATAAGGATTACAACCAACGTTGACGTAAACGTCAAGTATCTCTCTGGCGCCTGCTTATCCGGGGCGACCCGCACGCTTTTGGGAACACCCCGCCCTCGGCTCTTAACGTCCTGTTTACCTTACGCGCAAAAAATTGACGGGCAGCAAAACGACCCGGCGGCGTGGTGCGTCGTCTTTCTCGTCCGGCGGTTGTCGGCCGAATCCGGCCGTCCCACCTGGAATGCTGGCGCAATGGATTAGAGCGAATGGCATCGGACGATCCCTGGCACGTGCAAGACCTCGCGCCGGAAATCCGGGAAGCCGCGTACGAGGCCGCTCGGCAGCGCGGCCTCAGTGTCCGCCAGTGGCTCGAGTCCGTGATCGCCGAATCGGCCGCGAGCCAGGACGCAAAGGCCGGCCGTTCGCACGGTTCGACGGACGAGCCCGACCATTCCGCTCCCCCCCTTTCCGGGCCCACCCTGGTGGCAAGCCACGAAGGCCGGGAGCCGTCGCCCTTGGAGCAGCGTCTTGCCGAACTCGACGCCCAGGTCGAGCGGCTGAGCCGGGCAGGCGGGGAATTGCCGCAAGGCGAAGCTGCCGCACGCGCTGCGGCGGCGGAGGAGGTCCGGGAAGGGCTGCGGGCGGTGGAAGATCGCCTTGGCGCCTTGGCCGGAACGCTGCCGGCCAGCCCGCCGGATCGTAAGCTCATCGACGTTCTGCACAAGCTGAACGATCGTCTCGATCGCATTGCCGGCAAGGAGAGCACGCCTGGAGCGGCCGCCGCGGAGCGGCGGTTCGCGAGCTCCGCAAGCGGCGGCGTCGAGCCCGCTCCCGCTGCCGCCGATTCGGGCGACTGGGCGGTCGATCTCGACAGGGCTGTCGCCGAGATCATTGCGCGGCAGCGCGTGCTTCTCGGCGAGGCCGAGCCGGCGGCGCCCCCCGAAAAGTCGCCGGCGATGCCGGGCGCTGCCGCCGCGCAGCCCGCGCCCGAGGTCGCGCCGCAAGAGAAGAGCGGCCTCGCCGCATTGGAGCAACGCCTCGATCGCTTGAGCACGGAGTTGCGGATCCTTCGCGAGCCCGGCGGCTTCGCCGACATGATCGCCAGTCTGCGGGAGGAACTTGCGCGGATTGGAAACACGATTGCCGAGGCCGCCCCCCGCCACATGCTCGAGGCGCTCGACGCCGAGGTCCGCACGCTCGTCTCGCGCTTCGACGACATGCGCGCGCAGGGCGGGGACGCGCGCGCCCTCGAAAGCGTCGAGCAGTCGCTCGGGGAACTCTGCGAGTCTCTCCACGCCATGAAGCCCGCCGAGACTCTCGCGGCGATCCGCGATGAGGTGCAGGCGCTCGACCGCAGGATCGAGCGGGCCGGGGCGGGCGCGGCCGGCGCCGGGAGCCTGCCCGAACTCCAGCAGGCCGTCGCCGAACTGCGCGCCATGGCCAGGCATGTGGCGACGGGCGACGCGCTCGCCGCGCTTGCCGCGAATCTCGAGACCTTGAGTGCGCGCATTGATCGCCTGGCGGGCCCGCCGGGCCTCGACGAGGATCTGCTGGCGACGCTCGACAGGCGATTCCAGGCGCTCTCCGCCGACATTAATGCCCGCAATGCCTTGCCGGCGGGTCCCGCGGCTGACGACGTCGTAAGCCTTCTCGACACGCTGTCGACGAAGATCGACGCGCTGGAGATCGGACGGGACAGCCTGCCGACGCTCGAGGCAATTGTCCAACGGCTGACGAAGCTTGCGGAACGGATCGAGGCTTCCGGCGCGCGGCTCGATCAGCTCGATCATCTCGAGCGCAGCTTCGCGGCTCTGCTCGATCGGATGGATGCGTTGCGCGACGAGACGCGCGAGGCTGTCTCTCGGCAAGGCGCCCACACGGAGGCCGGCGAGGCCGATGTGAACGCGCTGCGTCTGCATCTCGATGCCTTGGCGCAGAGCCACCAGCAGAGCGAGCAGCGTACGCAAGACACGCTCGAAGCCGTGCAGGATACGCTCGAACGGCTGATCGATCGGCTTGCGAGTCTCGAGGCCGGCTTGCGGTCGGACGAACTTCGGGCCTCCGGACGCGGGGCGGGATCCTCCGCCGGCCAGAGCTACGCCCCAGGGCCGGAGAACCGCCGCGCCGACGTGCGTCCGCCCTTCGCCGAGCGCCGCCCGATCGATCCGACGCTCCCGGCCGACTACCCGCTCGAACCCGGCGCCGTGCAGGGCAGGCTCGGCGCCTCGCCGGCCGAACGCATCGCCGCCTCGGAGGCGGTTCTGGGCGGCGCCAGACCGGAGCCCCAGTCCGATCCGAAAGCGAATTTCATCGCGGCCGCGCGGCGCGCCGCGCAGGCCGCCGCGGCGGCCTCCTCGTCCGAAAATTCGCCTCCTGAACCGGACAAGGGCCACACCTCGGTGCTGGGCAGCCTCACCCGAAAGATCGCGCGGCGACGCTCGGTTCTTCTTTTCGGGATCGTTCTGCTCACCGGCAGCGTCCTTGCCCATGCCCTGCTGAACGGGCCGAGAATCCCGAAGGCCACCCTCGTTGCTGCCCTTCTTCCATCGAAGGAGGGGACCGGCGCAACCGCTGCAAACCCCGCGGCGAGGGAGAAGCTCGAGGAGCCGGCCACACCGGCCGCCGACTCGGATTCCGCCGCGACCCTACCGGTGAACGCCGCCGCGCGCTCCGCCGCGCCGCCAAAGGAAGAGGGGCCCGCACCCGGCGCTTCGCCGCAGGCGCCGGAGGAGCCTGCCGATCCGAACGCAGAGGAGCCGAAGGCTGCCGACCTGCTGTCGCTGCCGGCCCCGCGTCCCGCGGCGGCGCCGAGCCCGGCCGTGCCGGCGGTGAGTCCGCTTACGATTGCATCGCTCCTCCTGCCGGCCGGCGAAGTTACCGGCTCGCTCGGCCGCGCAACGGGCCTTGCGGGCTCTCCCCGGGCGGGCTCGGGCGCGGCCGCCGCCCCCGCAGGGGGCGATCCCCTGGCTGCATTGCCGGAGCGGCTGCGCGCCGCTGCCGCTGCGGGCGATCCGGCCGCCGAGTACGAGATCGGCACGCGTTTTGCGGAGGGTCGCGGCCTGCCGCAGGATCTGCCGGAGGCCGCCCGCTGGTTCGAGCGCGCCGCCACGCGCAATTTCGTCCCGGCCCTGTTCCGCCTCGGCAGCCTGTACGAGAAGGGCGAGGGCGTGAAGAAGAGCCTTGACCAGGCGCGCCGCCTGTATCGCGCCGCCGCGGATGCCGGGCACGGCAAGGCGACACACAATCTCGCGGTCCTGTATGCCGAGGGCCTCGAGGGCAAGCCCGACTATGGGCTCGCGGCGCACTGGTTCCGCAAGGCTGCCGAGCAAGGGGTCAAGGACAGCCAGTTCAACCTTGCGGTGCTTTATGCGCGGGGTCTCGGGGTCGAGCGCAATCTCGCGGAATCCTACAAATGGTTCGCGCTCGCGGCACAACAGGGCGACCAGGAGGCGGCCAAGAAGCGCGACGACGTCGCGGCCCGGCTCGACAAAAATGCGATTCTCGCGGCGCGCCTTGCCGTGCAGACCTTCTCGCCCGCGCCGCAGCCGGAAGAGGCCGTCAGCGTCAAGGCGCCGCCGGGCGGATGGGACGCGCCCGCGCCGTCGGCCGGCGCGCCGCGGACGAAATCCGGTGCGGCTTCCGCCCGCAAGGCAGGCTCGTAAGGGCCGACGGGGCGACACTCCCGCTCACGGAGAGTACCCGCCTTCCGCTCCATGAGGCCGTCCCGTGTCGGACATGTGACACAAGGCGAAATCGATCCTCCCTCCGCGGTGTTTCTCGCGGAAAGCTGCCGAAGTGTCTTGATTGAACCGCACGTTCGTGGGCAAAGGTAGATTTCGGCAAGCGATGAACCGTGCCCGGATTTCCGGACGCGGCAGTTTTCTTTTTCGTCTTTACGTGGTTGCCTTTTCGCAGCCCGGCGGATAGCGGCCGTGCAGATCTATCTCCCGATCGCCGACATGCCCGTCAACATTTTCGTCATCCTCGGCATGGGGCTGGCGGTGGGTTTCCTGTCGGGAATGTTCGGGATCGGCGGCGGGTTTCTCTTGACGCCGCTGCTGATCTTCATCGGCGTGGCGCCCGTGGTCGCGGTCGCGACCGTGTCGAGCCACATCGTGGCGTCCTCGTTGTCCGGCGTTTTCGCCTATTGGCGCCGCAAGGCGCTCGATCCGGCGCTCGCCGGCGTTCTGCTCGCGGGCGGCATGCTCGGCACCTTCGCGGGCGTGTGGCTCATCGCGCTGCTGCGCGTCGTCGGCCAGCTCGACCTCACCATCAGCCTTGCCTATGTAACGCTGCTCAGCGTCGTCGGCGGCCTCATGACGGTGGAGAGCGCGCGCGCCATCTTCCGCGCCCGCGCGGGCAAGAATCCGGAGGTTCGGCGCCCGGGCAGCCATGCCTGGTTTCACGGCCTGCCCCTGAAGCTGCGTTTCAAGCATTCGCGCATTTATGTCTCGGTCGTGCCGGTCTGGACGATCGGCTTCTTCATCGGCTTTCTCGGTGCGGTGATGGGCATCGGCGGCGGCTTCCTGCTCGTGCCGGCACTTATCTATCTGCTGCGGGTGCCCACCAATGTCGTCATCGGCACCTCGATGGTGGTCACGCTGGTCACCATGGTGTCGGCCACCGTGATGCATGCCGCGACCAATCTCTCGGTCGACGCCGTACTGGCCTTGATCCTCATGGTCGGCGGCGTCATGGGCGCACAGTTCGGCGCGCAGGCGGGGCAGCGCGTGCGTGCCGAACAATTGCGACTGCTGCTCGGCCTGCTGATCATGATGGTGGGGCTGCGCTTCGCGATCGGCCTCGTGGTGCAGCCGGACGACATGTTTTCGCTGCAGCCGCTGGAGGCGCTGCCATGATGCGCATCGGGCGACTCGCACTGTTCGCGGTTGCGCTCGCGCCGGCGCTCATGGCGGGTCCGGCTTTGGCCGAGCGCCTGATCATCTCCCTGTCGCAGCACCGGGTGCTGATCAATTCCACCTTTACGGGCGTCGATCTCACGCTGTTCGGCGCGATCGAGGCCGATGCGTCGGCGGTCGGCCGCGCGGGCAATTATGCGCTCGTCGTCACTGCCGCCGGGCCGCACCGCACCGTCACGACCTGGCGCAAGAAGCGGGTGTTCGGCATCTGGGTGAACGCGGAATCGCGGACCTTCGTCGAGCCTCCGAGCTATCTTGCCGTGCTCACCAACCGGCCGATCGCGGCCATCGCCGACGCGTCGGTGCTGCGGCGGCGGCAAGTGGGCCTGCAGCAGGTCGTTCTGCCGCAGAACCTTGAAGGCGATATTGCGGACGCCAATGACCCGTTCCGGCAGGCCTTCGTGCGACTCAAGACGGAGCAAGGGCTCTATCGCGAGCAGACGAATGCGGTGACGTTCCTCACCCCGACCCTGTTCCGCACCTCGATTCCGCTGCCCGCCAATGCGCCGGTCGGAAGCTACGAGGTGACGGTGCAGCTCTTCTCCGGCGGCAGCATGATCGCCGACGAGGGGACCGCGTTCGAGATCATCAAGACCGGCTTCGAACAATTCGTCGCCGTCGCCGCCCGCCAGCACGGGCTTCTCTACGGCGTCGCGACCGCGATGCTCTCCCTGCTCACCGGCTGGCTTGGCTCGATCATCTTTCGCCGGGATTAGGCCGCCGCCCGCGCGTTCGCGCCGGGCTTGAACCGCCGCCGCCGCTGCTCCTACTCTGGCCCGCAACGTCACGCGCTCCAAGCCCGCCCATTCATCGCTTCGCGAAAGGGCTGCGTCGCCGGCCGGCCCGGCCGGGACCGGGGGCCGCGCGGTCGCTCAAGGGGGAGTTCGTTCATGAAGGCAATGGTTCTGCACGCGCCGAAGACGCCGTTCGTCCTGGAGGAACGGCCCGATCCGAAACCCGGACGCGATGAGGCGGTGGCGCGGGTCTTCGCCTGCGGCGCGGGACTCACTATCGAACATATCCGCGCGGGCCGCGTGCCGTTTGCGACCTTTCCGCGGATCATCGGTCACGAGATTTCCGCCGAAATCGTCGAGGTCGGGCCGGACGTGAAGTCCCTGAAAGTGGGGGATCCGGTCACTTGCTATTTCTATACGGGCTGCGGGCACTGCCGATACTGTCTCACCCAGCGCATTCCCCTCTGCCTCAATCCGGGCCCGCGCATCGGCTATCAGGTCGACGGCGGCTATGCCGAATACATCAAAATGCCGGAGGAGAATTTCCTCAAACTGCCGGCGGGGCTCGACCACCGGGGCAGGGCCGCGGAAGTCGCGGTGATTGCCGATGCGCTGGCGACGCCGTTCAAGGTGGTCCGCCGCGCCAAGATCGAGCCGCTCGAGACGGTCGCGGTCGTTGGCGCGGGCGGGGGGCTTGGCATCCACATGATCAAGATGGCGCGCTGGGCGGGCGCCCGCGTCATCGCCGTCGAACGCAGCGCGAAGAAATTTCAGGCCTGCCGCGAAGCCGGCGCCGAGGCGGTGGTGGACGCAGGCGGCAACGACGTCGTCGGCGCCGTGATGGACGCGACGGGCGGCAAGGGTTGCGACGTGGTGATCGATTTCGTCTCGAGCACGCAAAGCCTCGAAGCGGGCTTCAATTATCTCGGCGTGGCCGGCCGCCTCGTGACGCTCGGCGGCGCGGGTGTCGACTTCACGATCGCGGCGAACAAGCTCCTCAACAAGGAGGCCTGCGTCATGGGCAGCCGCTACGCGACCAAGCAGGAGGTACTCGACACGCTGGCGCTCGCCGCCTCGGGGGCGGTGTGGCCGCTTGTGACAGAAATCTATCCGCTTGCCGAGGCCCAGAAGGCGCATGAGCGCGTGGCCGCGGGCGAGGTGATCGGCCGCGCGGCGCTGCAGATCGCCTCATGACGGACTTTGCAACCGGAGCGGATGCGTGCGGCGAGTTCGGCGGATTTCCGACGCCGTCGCCGCCGGCGACCAAACGGCGATGAACGGCGCGGCACGAAAACCCTCTCCCGCAAGGGGAGAGGGCGAGATGGGCAAGGTGCCGGCCTCGGCGCGATGGCGCCTTCGCCGAGAAAGCCGGGCCGCGGCGCAGCGTTGCGGCGAGGCTCCGCAGTGCGGCGGCGCGGGGAGGACGTCAACGGGGATTTCGGCAATCGCGCGCGCCCGCCGTTCGGCCGCCCTCCCGCCCCGCGGAATGACCACCCCGGGGAAGAGCCTTGCCGCGCGGCGATTCCCACCCAATGTCGGCGCGGAAAGGACCGCGGCGGTCCCCGTTAGCCGCCGAGAAATTCCTTGATCCAGCGGGCGTAGTCGGCGTCCCGCATGACCGTTCTTGTGAGATCGGGAGACATTGCGGGCGGCATTTCGGAAACGGGCCGGCCCTCATACATCGCCTTCAGCGTCGCGTAGGCGGCCTGATAGGCAGCCGAAATCGGCCGATGCCCCTGCAGCGCGACCCGCACGCCGCGGCTTGCGAGATAGGCGCGATCGGCAAGCTCTGCACCGGCGCCGCCGAGGATGATCGGAATTTTAATTTTCTCCGCGGCCTTGTCGAGCTGGGCGCGGTCCCTCACCCCGACGAGAAAGATGCAATCGACGCCTGCCTCCTGGTAGGCGAGGGCGCGGGCGATTGCATCGTCGATATTCGTGAGGGAGGGGGCCGACGTGCGGCCGGCGATTACGAGATTTTTGTCCGCGCGCGCGGCGAGCGCGGCCTTCATCTTGCCGACGCCCTCTTCAAGGGACACGAGCGAGGTTTTGCCGCCCGCGCCATAAGCGAGCGGCAGCAGCGTGTCCTCGATCGACAGCGCCGCAACCCCAGCGGCTTCAAGCTCCTCGACCGTGCGCATCACGTTGAGGGCGTTGCCGTAGCCGTGGTCGGCGTCGACCAGCAGCGGCAGCCCGCTTGCGCGGTTGATGCGGTAGGCCTGCGCCGCGAACTCGGTGAGGGTGAGCACGATCAGGTCGGGCGCGCCGAGGACTGCGAGCGCGCCCGTCGAGCCGGCGAAAATGCCGCACGGAAAGCCGATGTCTTCGGCCATGCGCGCCGAGACGGCATCGAACACCGAGCCGGGATGGATGCAGGCCTCCCCTTCAAGGATCGCACGGAACTTTGCGCGCCGCTTCGTCCAGTCCGCCATTCTGCCGTCCTCGTCAGTGTCTCCGCCGATCGCGGGGGCTCACATGCGCGCCGAGCGCAGCGCGCGCCACACCCGCTCGGGTGTCGCCGGCATTTCGATGTCGCGCACGCCGAAGGGCGAGAGCGCATCGACGATCGCGTTGGCGACCGCCGGCAACGCGCCGACGCTGCCGGCCTCGCCCGCGCCCTTGATGCCGAGCGGATTGGTCCGGGTCGGAACCGGGTTGCTTTCGACCTTGAAGAAGGGAAAGTCGTGCGCGCGCGGCATGGCGTAGTCCATGAACGAGCCGGTGAGAAGCTGGCCGGACGCGTCGAAGCGGATGTCCTCCTTGAGCACTTGGCCGATGCCCTGCACCACGCCGCCATGAATCTGCCCGTGCAGCAGCAGGGGATTCATCACGGTCCCGACGTCGTCCACCACCGTGTATTTCACCACTTGCGTGACGCCGGTCTCGGGATCGATCTCGACCTCGCAGACATGACAGCCGTTCGGGAAGCATTCGTAGTCGCCGCGGAAGACGGCGGTTGCGGCCAGTCCCGCATCGAGATCGCGCGGCACTTTGGCGGGGTTGGTGGCGGCCTGCGCCACGTCCTTGATGGTCATCGTCTGATTGGTCTTGGCGCTGGAGAAAATGCCGTCGGCAAAGGTCACGTCCTCGACGTCGACCTTTAGATTGTGGGCAGCGATCTTCTTGGCCTTCTCGATCACCCGCTCGCTCGCGATGTGGAGCACCGAGCCGCCCATCGCGGCGGAACGCGAACCGCCGGTCCCCTCTCCGAACCAGACCTTGTCAGTGTCGCCCTGCACATATTCCACTTCCTCCGGCTTGAGCCCGAGCCGGTCGCAGACGAGCTGCTTGAACACCGTTTCATGGCCCTGGCCGTGCGCGACCGAGCCGGCGAAGATCGTCGCGCTGCCGGAGCGGTCGAAGCGGATTTCTCCGCCTTCAAGCCCCGCCGTCCCAGCGCGCTCGATGGAATAGGAAATGCCAAGCCCGCGGATCTTTCCCTGCTTTTCGGACTCCTTGCGGCGCTTGGCATAGCCATCGATGTCGGCATGCTTGAGGGCGAGGTCGAGGCATTTTTCAAACTCGCCACAATCGTATTTGAACTGCAGCGCGGTCTGGTAGGGCATCGCGCTCGGCGGAATGAAGTTGCGCCGGCGAAGCGCGATCGGGTCAAGTCCCATCTCGTCGGCGGCAAGATCGATCAGCCGTTCCAGCACATAGGCGGCCTCAGGACGGCCGTTGCCGCGATAGGGGCGTACCGGCGGCGTGTGGGTGAACACGGCGGTCGCATCCACAAAGGCTGCAGGGATGTCATAGGAGCCGACGAGCGAATTGAAATTCGCCGTCACGTTCGGCATGCCCGCCTGCAGATGCGCGCCGACCGCGACCACCGGCTTGACGCGCACGGCGAGGAATCTCCCGTTCCGGTCGAGCGCAAGCTCTGCCTCGGTGACGTTGTCGCGCCCCTGCGCGTCGGCGAGGAAGGCTTCCGCGCGCGTGCTGCGCCATTTCACGGGCCGGCCGGTGAGCTTTGCGGCGAGCATGCACAGCGGCACCTCGTTGTACACCGCCGACTTCATGCCGAAGCTGCCGCCGATGTCGCCGCCGATGACGCGAATCTTGCTTTCCGGCACGCCCGCGACCTGCGCAAGTTCAGAGCGGTAGCCGTGCGCGCGCTGCATCGCCGTATGCACGGTGAAATGCCCTTCGGCCGGGTCGTAGGCGGCGACGCAGCCGCGCGGCTCCATCGAAACGGCCGTGACGCGGTTGATGACGAAGCGGTGGCGGACGATCCGGTCGGCCTTGGCGAAGGCGGCGTCGGTCTTCTCCTTGTCGCCGATGCGATGCACAAAGCAGATATTGTCCGGGCAATCGTCCCAGACGCGCGGCGCGCCGGGATTCATGGCCTCGGCGGTGGCGGCGACGGCGGCCAGAGGCTCGTAGTCGACCGAGATCAGTTCGGCGGCGTCCATCGCCTGGTTGAGCGTTTCCGCGACCACGAAGGCCACATAGTCGCCAACCCAGCGCACCTTGTCGTGCGCAAGCGCGGGATAGGGCGGGCGGTAGAGCGGAGAGCCGTCAGGCCGCTTGAACCCGCCCGGCACCGGCATGTCCTTCCAGCCGGAAGCTTTCCAGTCCGCCCCGGTGAGCACCAGGAGGACGCCAGGCGCGGCCTTTGCCCGGCTGGTATCGATCGCGCGGATGCGCGCATGCGCATGCGGCGAGCGCAGGACATGGCCGAACACCATGCCCGGCAGCGCCACATCGTCGAGATAGCGGCCGCGTCCCTGGATCAGCCGCGGATCCTCGAAACGGGGGACGGATTGGCCGAGCGCAAATTCACCCATCTGACACCTCGTCAGCGCGATGATGATCTTAGGAGGCGGAAGGTCTGCGTCCGGCGCGGGCTCGCCCCGCCGTACGCTTCGGATGACATGAAGGTCCAGTCGCTGGTAAAGGATAGTCCTAATCAGTCTGCTCTGTCCGGGGGGACCCGCGTGAAGGAAATCTACGTAGGTCGGGACGAGGATATAGCCGAAGGCGGCCGCAAGGTCATCGCCGTCGACGGCGACGAGATCGGCGTGTTTCGGGTCGACGGTACCCTCTACGCCTGGAAGAACCATTGCCCGCATCAGGGCGGGCCGATCTGCCAGGGGCGCCTCATCAAGGGCGTCGAGGAGCGCCTCGACGGCGAGCGGCGTAGCCTCGGCATCCACTACAAGGACGGCGCGCTGCACGTCGTCTGCCCCTGGCACGGTTACGAATTCGACGTGAAGACCGGCCGCCATGCCGGCGTGTCGTCGGTGCGACTCGCGGGCTATCCGGTGACGCTGCGGGACGGGGGCGTCTATGTCGTCGTCCGCTCCTGACGCGGTGGAACGCCTCAAGGCGGCCGCGGCCGCGGCTTTCGAGTCGGCCAACGAGACGTTGGCGACGGATGCGACTGACCGCATTCCGGACATGGCGGTGCAGCAACTGCTCACCGTCGGCATCCGGCTCATTGCCCGCAAGATGGAAATGGAGCGCCGCTATATTTCGCCGCTCACCGCGCCCGACGCGGTGACGGCCACGGAAGGCGCCATGCTGATGACCGAGCTCATGCGCGCGGTCGATCTCAACCTGTTCGATCTCTCGATGTGGGCCTCGCGCCCGCGCGACGACGAGCAGGAGTCGGAACCGGTTGCCCGCGGCTGACCCGGCCCGGCGCCCAGAGGGTGGCGGCGCGGAGCGAGGAAACGGAGGATTGTCGATGAGCGAGACCAGCCGGCCGACGGAACTCGCGGAAATCAACCCGCGCACCGACTCGCGCGAAATTTTGCGGCGCGCGCGCAAGCAGGCGGTCGACCGCAAGTTCGACGAATATTTCATCGTTGACGTCGACGCGCATGTCGGCGACGGCGGCGCCTGGGCGGAAGTGCTGAAGTTCGTCGAGAACGACCAGATCCGCGAGGCCGCCTTTCACTTTGGGGGCGGGACCGGACAGGGCGCGTTCCTCAACGACACGCCCGGCCTGCAGTGGCAGCACAATGGCGGGCGCATTCCGCACGGCGCGGGCCTGCGAGAGCCGCACGACGATCCGGCCGTGCCGCGCGAGGTCGCGCTGTCTCGCAAGGCGATGGAGTCGATGGGCATCGACTACCAGATTTTCTTTCCGAATGCGCTTCTGTTCCTCGGCTATCACCCGGTGCGGGAAATGGAGGTCGAGCTTGCGACCGCCTACAACCGCTGGATTGTCGAGCATGTGCTGCCGCACGAGCCGCGCATGAAAGCGATGCTCTATGTGCCGTTTAACACGCCGGACGCCGCCGAGAAGATGGTGAGGCGGTTTCTCGGCGCGAAAGGGGTGGTGGGCTTCCTCGTCACCTCGGCCCGTTACCAGGCGGTGCATGCCAACGAATATATGCGTCTTTATGCGATGCTCGAGGAAGCGGGCGTGCCGATCGCGTTCCATGCCCATCACAACTGGCACAACGATTACACGAAGCAGCTCAACCGATTTCTCTCGATGCACGCGCTTTCTTTCGTGCTGTCGAACCTCGTTCACCTCACCAATTGGGTCATCAACGGCCTGCCCGAGCGCTTCCCCAAGCTCAAGGTGATTTGGGTGGAGAGCGGGCTCGCCTGGATTCCTTTCCTGCAGCAACGGCTCGACCACGAATATCTGATGCGGGTCTCGGAAGCGCCGCTGCTCAAGCGGCTGCCGAGCGAGTATATGCGCGACATGTTCTTCACCATGCAGCCCATGGAAGCCACGAATATGAAGCTGCTCGAGGCGACGTTCGAGACGATCCGCGCCGACACGCAGCTTCTCTACGCCTCGGACTGGCCGCACTGGGATTTCGACGTGCCTTCGCGCCTGTTCGATCTGCCATTCATCGACGACCGGGCGAAGCGCAACATTCTCGGCCTCAACGCCGCCCGCGTGTTCAATCTCGATGTGCCGGCACGTTACCGGCGGCCGGAGAGCGTCGCGGCTGAGTAGGGGGGACCTGGCGCGCCGCCCCGGCGGCCGCGATCCCTCTCGCGTCCCGACCTTTGGCGGCGGACTCGCCGGTGCCGAAATTGCCCCAATCGCGGTGCTAGATGCACGCCGACGCTGCCGCCCAGCCGAGGATCGCCGTGAATTGGATGTCTCGTCTCCTCATTTGCGCCGCGCTGGTCACGCTGTCGCTCGCGGCGGCGTCCGCCGATGAACCCCAGAAGCGGCAATCGGCGGAGACACCGGCACCCTCGGGCGTGCTGTCCCTGCTGCCGCCCGATTCCGTCACCGAGCACACGACGGATCTTGGCGACGAAAAGCGCGCCTATACGGCGACGGCCGGCACCTTCCCGCTCTACGATCAGAACGGCGAGCGTTCGGCTGCGGTTTTCTACACCGCCTATGTGGCGCGCGACGCCCGCGGACCGCGCCCCCTCACCTTCGTCTTCAACGGTGGGCCTGGCGCCTCCTCCGCCTATCTGCATCTCGGCCTCGCGGGCCCGCGTGTCGTCGATTTCGGCAAGCACGCGGGCGGGCCGCCGCAGCTCGTCGATAATCCCGACACCTGGCTCCGCTTCACCGATCTCGTCTTCGTCGATCCCGTCGGCACCGGCTGGAGCCGGGCCGCCAAACCCGATGGCGCCAAGGCGTTCTGGAGCGTGCAGGCGGACGCCCAGGTGCTGGCCAAGGTGATCGCTCTCTATGTCGCAAAGAATGCGCGGCAGGCCTCACCGCTGTATCTTCTCGGCGAGAGTTACGGCGGCTATCGCGCCGTCAAGATCGCCCGCGCGGTGCAGCGCGAGCAGGGGCTCTTGGTGCGCGGCATCGTTATGGTCTCGCCTTTCCTCGACGGGGCGATGCAGGCGGGCGCGCGGCAGAACGCTTTGACCGCGGCGCTGCACCTTCCCTCGCTCGCCGCCGCCGCGCTCGACCGGAAGGGCGCCTTCACACCGGAGGCGCTCGCGGCCGCGGAAAAATTCGCGATGACCGACTATCTCGTCACGCTCGCGGGCCCGCCGCCCGAGGGCGCGGCGGCGCGCGCCTTCTATGCGCGGGTCGCCGAACTCACCGGACTTCCCGAGGACGTGGTGGCGCGCCGGCGCGGTTTCGTCGGCGAAAGCTACGTCAAGCACGCGGCCGGCAACGATGAGATCGTGAGCCACTATGACGCGACCTTCTCGGCCGCCGATCCTTATCCGGAATCGAGCGTGGCCGAGGGGGGCGATCCGATTCTCGACGGTTTCACCCAGGCGCTCGGCGGAGCCTTCGTCGCTTATGCGCGCGAGACACTCGGCTACCGCACCGAAATGACCTTCCATCTGCTCAATCGTGAGGTTTCCGGCAAATGGGACTGGGACGGCGGGCGCGCGCGGGCGAGTGCAGCACGCGACATCCGCGAATTGCTGGCGCTCGACGAGAGTTTACGCATCCTGATCGCGCACGGGCGCAGCGATCTCGTGACGCCCTATGGCGTCTCGCGCTATGTGCTCGACCACCTGCCGCCGATGGGCAAAAGTCCGCGCACCGCGCTCAAGGTCTACAAGGGCGGTCACATGTTCTATTTCGACGCCGCGGCGCGGCGCGCCTTCACGGCCGACGCGGCGGCGTTCTATATGGGACGCGATGCCGCGGCCACAGATACGGGCAGGAGCGCGGGAGCGGGCAAACCCTCGCCGTGAGACCGCGCGAGCTTTCTTGCATGAGGCTACGGATGGAACGAGGGCGCCGTAGCCCCATGGAGCGAAAAGGAAATCACGGATCAAGTCTCGCAAGCCTTCCCGCACTGCGCGTCTTCGGGCGGGCGGGGCACCTTTCGCCAAACGTGAGACGTGCCTAGCCCGCGACCTTGAGCGCCGGCTTGTCGGCGAGCGCCGGCATCACTTCCCGGGCGAAGCGCCGCAGGCTCTGGCGCCCGCGCTCCCCGCCGCCGGAGCCGCCGCCGTTGAGCAGCACATAGCCGACCCCGACCGAACGCAGCGCTTCGAGCTTCTCGATGACCTCGTCGGGCGTGCCGTACATTGCGCTCGCCTCGTTGAGCGCCGCCGTGTCGGCATAGGAGAGCGCGCGCCGGTTGTTGTCGTTGACGCCCTGCTTGATCGCGACGTCGAGTTGGCGCAGGCGGCCCTGCAGGCGGCGTTCCAGCGCCGTCTTCTTGTCCTCGGCATCACTCGTCACGTAGAAGGCGCGGGCGACGCCGACATCCATCGGGTCGAACACGCGGCCGTGGCGTTCGACTTCGCTCCGATAGAGGGCGATGCGCTGGGCGATCTCCTCGGGCGTTGCATATTGC
The DNA here is from genome assembly GCA_035716025.1 of Xanthobacteraceae bacterium. Classification (GTDB taxonomy): domain Bacteria; phylum Pseudomonadota; class Alphaproteobacteria; order Rhizobiales; family Xanthobacteraceae; genus JADGHE01. Next base: position 10,892 of record DASTKH010000065.1, on the reverse strand, counting down.
TCAAGCAGCAGCTTGAAGCCGCGGGCCGCCACCTCCTTTATGGATTTCTCGCTGCTCGCCCCCATCCAGATCGGCGGATGCGGCTTCTGGGCGGTCGGCGGCTCGACGACGATGTCGTTGAAGGTCCAGAACTGGCCGCGATAGTCGAAGCGCTCCTGCGAGGTCCACGACCTGAGCAGCAAATCGAGCCCTTCGCGGAAGCGCGCCTCGCCCTCCTCCATCGACATGCCGAAGGAGTGAAACTCGTTGTGGCGATAGCCTTTGCCGACTCCGAAATCGAGGCGGCCGCCGGACAGAAGGTCGACCGTCGCGGCCTGCTCGGCGAGCAGCACCGGATTGTGCCAGGGCAGGACGATCACCGCGGTGCCGACGCGCAGCGTCTTCGTCCGCGCAGCGACCCAGGTGAGAAGGTTCAGCGTCGCGGAAACCTGTCCGAATCCCGTGAAATGGTGCTCGACCAGGAAGGTCGAGTAGAAGCCGAGCGCCTCGGCTTCGACGTTGTATTCAACGAAGTCGCGAAAGCCTTCGCTCGAATCGATTTCGGGGCCGCCGCGCTTCGCTTGCGCGCTGCCGAACAGTCCAAAGCGCATCGTCGATCACGTCCTGTGCTTCATCCGGAACCGGTTTCATAGCGGAAATGCCGGCGTGACATCTACGGCTACCGCTTCACAAGTGATCGCCGCTTCGCGCATGGTCGCGGCCGCGCGACTTGCGGCATGCTCAGGGCCTTGAGAATGGAGACGCCCGCATGGCCCGCCTGCCCTATCTCGGCCCGTCCGACCTTGCGCCCGAGAACCGCGATCTGCTCAAGCGCAACATCAATCTCTACCGTATCATGGCCTACAACCCGGATGCCCAGCGCGCCCAGTCGACCGTCGGCAGCTACATCCGCTTCAAAACGAAACTGGACGCGCGGCTGCGCGAACTCGCCATCCTGCAGGTCGGCTACGTCGCGAAATCGGCCTATGAGTGGTCGCATCACGCGAAGATCGCCCAGGATTTCGGAGTCTCGAAGGAGGATATTCGCGCGGTCGCGGAAGAGACGGTGGGCCGCAGCACCCATCTCGAACCGCTCGCCAAGGCGGTGCTGCGCGCCGCGCGTGAAATGGCGGCCGGTGATTTGTCCGACGCGACCTTCGCGACGCTGAAAGCGTCGTTGCCCAACGATCAGCTCGTCGATCTCGTCATGTCGATCGCATTTTATTGCGGCATCGTGCGACTGCTCGCCGCGTTTCGCATCGACGTCGAGCCGGAATACCAAGCCTATCTCGAGGAATTTCCGCTTCAGAAAAACTGATGTTCCCGCGGGAGTGGTCCGCATCCGGCACGATGCGCCGGGTCAACCGGGACGAAGGTTCGGTACGCGGGAAGGCGGCGACGGCAAAGCGAGCCGATTCAGCGCCGCAAGCAGGCGCCGGCGCAAATCCGCCCCGCCGACAGAAATAAGGAGGTTTCGCAATGCTGATTGTCGATTCGCAGGTCCATATCTGGGAGAACGCCAAACTCGGCTCGCACCATCGCCAAATCCCGAACTACACGAAAGACGACCTCATCAAGGAGATGGATTCGGCCGGCGTCGATGCCGCCATCATCTGTCCGCCGGCTTCGCTCTTCCAGGTGAACGACCTCGCGGTCGAAGCGCACAAGGCCTATCCGAACCGGCTCGCCATCATGGGCTGGTTCCCGCTCGATGAACCGCGGGCCAGGGAACGCGTCGCCGAGTGGATGAAGAAGCCGGGCGTGCTCGGCCTGCGCTGGGCCATGAACCAACCGCACCAGAAGACCTGGTTCAAGGACGGAACGATGGAATGGTTGTGGCCGGTCGCCGAGGAGCAGGGCGTGCCGCTCGCCTTCCTCGTCAACGACAATATGAAGGAGTTCGGTGAGGTGGCGCGGCGCTACCCGAAGCTCAAGCTCATGATCGACCATCTCGGCCGCATTTCCTTCACCAAGGACGCCGATTCCTTCAAGACGCTGCCGGAAATGCTCGCGCTCGCCAAATATCCAAACGTCGCCGTCAAGCTCTCGGGCGCCCCGAGCAATTCCTCGGACGTCTATCCTTGGCGCAACATTCACGGCTACATCAAGGAGATCATCGACGCTTTCGGGCCGGAGCGCTGCTTCTGGGGTACCGACATTACGCGCCTGCAATGCACCTATCGGGAAGCGGTGACGATGTTCACCGAGGAACTGTCGTTCCTGAAAGGCCGCGATCTCGAACTCGTCATGGGCCGCGCGCTCTGCAACTGGCTCAACTGGAACCTGCCGGACAAGCCGTGACGGTTCGCCGCTTCGGGCGGTCGTCTTTCGGTCGCCCGGGGCGGCGCAAACGCCCGGGCCCGCGCGCCGCCCCAAGGGACCGCATCGGCTTGCCGCGATGCGGCCTCTTCGCGCGCGGGGGCCTGTGGCATCCTGACTGACCGGGAGGGCCCACGCGAGCGCAAGCGGCTGCCGACAAGGCCGCGCAAGTGGAGGAAGCGCATGAAGGCATCCTTGTTCTATCTGCCGACCATCGGCAGTCGCGCCGAGATCGAGGCGGGCATGGCCGGCCTGCGCGGCGACCTCTATCAGCGCATGCTCGCCGACCTATCCGAGCAGATCCGCCTCGCGGACGACCTCGGCTACGATTCGGTGAGCTTCACGGAGCACCATTTCCACATCGAAGGCTTCGAGATTTCCAACAACCCGGTGCTGCTCGACCTCTATTTTGCGATGCAGACGAAGCGCATCCGCGTCGGGCAGCTCGGGATCGTGCTGCCGGCCGCGAACCCGATCCGGGTCGCCGAAGACATCGCGATGCTCGACCACATGACCAAGGGGCGAGCCTGCGCGGGCTTTGCCCGCGGCTATCAGCGGCGCTGGGTCGACGTGATGGCGCAGCAGACCCACGGCATCCACGGCGCACTTCCCAACCAGCACGACGAAATCGACGCCGCAAACCGCGAGGCGTTCGAGGAGAATCTCCGCATTATCAAGAAGTGCTGGACCGAGGAGATGCTCAGCCATCAGGGCAAGTATTGGAAGATACCGCCGGGGCCGACGCCCTGGATGCTCGACACCACGGTGAGATGGGGCAAGGGGGTCGAAAACGGCGTGCTAACCGCGGTCGGTGTCGTGCCGAAGCCCTACCAGAAGCCGCATCCGCCGCTGTTCCAGCCGTTTGCGAGCTCGGAAAGCACGATCCGCATGTGCGCCCGCGAGGACATCACCCCGATCCTTCCGCCGATGCATCCGGTCCACGAAGAGAAGCTGTTCAGCGTCTACGCGGAGGTTTCGGGCCGCAAGAAGGGTGCCGGTATGGGGGTCCTGCGGGACGTCATCATCGCCGACACCGACGCCGAGGCGATGGCGCTGTGGCGCGATTCCGGGCAGTTCTCGGGGCGCGCCTGGTTCGAGCCCTTCGGCTTCCGCAAGGGCCTGATGGACCCGAAAAGCGGCACCTTTCCGACCGCCGCCGAGATCGTGCGGCAGGGCTATGCCTATGTCGGCTCGCTCGACACCGTCTTGCGGGCCATGGAGGCCTCAGAGAAGCGACAGCCGATCGACTGGACGTTCTGCTACACCTACAACAATCTCGTGCCGCATAACGTGCTCATGAAGTCGATCGAAACATTCTGGACCAAGGTCATGCCGCGCTTCGCGTGACCCGTCGTGTTTGACGAGGCCGTGACACGTGCCACCTCTGCCCGTGAGCGGGGGCGAGGGTTTCGGTGTGTCCGCGCTTGAGCGAACAGGAGAGAGAATATGAAAACACTGCAGATCGGCGACGTCACCATCACTTCGATCGTCGAGCGCGACGGGCCGTGGCGCAAACCGGAGGAGATGTTTCCAGCCTACGATCCCGAGGTCGGCAAGCGTCACCTCGCCGCGCTCGATCCGGTGGTGTTCGACCCGGCCTCCGGCCGGATGGTCATCACGTACCAGACCTTCGTGGTGCGCACGCCGAAGCACACGGTTTTGATCGACACTTGCACGGGCGAAGACAAAGGCTATCCGGCACCCATGGATTTTCCCAAGAAGCCGTGGCTCGACGGGTTCCGTGCCGCCGGACTACGCTTTGAGGACATCACGCACGTATTCTGCACGCATCTGCACATCGACCATACCGGCTGGAACACGATGTTGCGTGACGGTCGCTGGGTCCCGACCTTCCCAAAGGCGAAATACATCTTCCACAAGGGGGAATACGCCGCCTGGGAGCAGGCGACCCGGGAAGGCAAGAATCCGCCCGGCAATGTCTGGCGGTTCAACTGCCAGCCGATCGTCGAGGCCGGGCAGGCGCTGCTCGTCGACGACACGTTCGAGCTCGACGACACCTTCTCACTGACGCCGACGCCCGGCCATGCGCCGTGCCATTGCTGCGTGAACATTTCCTCGCGCGGTGAGCGCGCGGTCGTCACCGGCGACATGATGCATCACGCCCTGCAGTGCCGCGAGCCCGACTGGTCCACGATTTTCGACTGGGATCCCAAGCAGGCGGCCGCCTCGCGGCGCAGCTTCCTCGGCAAGGTTGCCGGCACCGGCACCTATCTCCTGCCGATCCATTTCCCGCACCCGACGACCGGTCTCGTGGAAGCGGATGGGGATCGCTTTACCTACACTTTCGTGCGGTAGGGCGACCCGGCGCGCGGGCTGCGGTTTTCACAAAGCATCGGCGCGGCCCGCGGGCCCATTCGGCAGCTGACTCGGCGGCGCAGAGCCGATATGTGTCTCTTGCGGCTTCACGCTGTCCCGTCCGGTGGGGCAGGGTGGGGCCGAAACGTGTTGCAGTGGAGCAGACAGAGAATGGCAGACGCAAACAAGAAGGTCCTGGGCGCCGAGGTGCTCGCGGACATGCTCAGGGACTATGGCGTGACTCACGTCTTCATGGTGCCGGCCGTGGTGCGGCGCACCTTTGCGGAGATGGAACGCCGCACGGAGATCAGCCGTATCCACTGCCATGGCGAAAAGGCCGCGGCCTATATGGCGGACGGTTATGCGCGCGCGACCGGCCGGCCCGGCATCTGCATGGCGCAGGTGATCGGCGCGCTCAACCTCGCGGCTGGGCTGCGCGATGCCTGGCTCGCCCATTCGCCGATCATCGCGATCACCGGCGGGCGCGATCCCAAGACCAAGTTCCGCAAGGTCTATCAAGAGGTGGATGACGTGCCGGCCTTCGAGCCGGTGACCAAGTTCAATGCCACCGTCGACGACGTCGAGCGCATCCCCGACATGCTGCGCACCGCCTTCCGGGTGGCGACCTCGGGCACGCCGGGGCCGGTGCATCTGCAGTTCCGCGGCAACGAGGGTCAGCTCGACAACGAAGAAGGCCACATGCAGGCGATCGTCGACCCGTTGTTTAAGCAGGTGCCGCCGTTCCGTCCGGCGCCCGAGGAAGCGCATGTGCGCAAGGCGCTCGATCTCTTGCAGAAGGCGGAGCGCCCGGTGCTGGTCGCCGGCGGCGGCGTGCGCTGGTCCGGGGCGCAGGCGGAGCTCGTGGCGCTTGCCGAAAAGCTGCAGATTCCGGTCGCAACCTCGCTCAACGGCAAGGACGCGATCCCCGGCACGCATCCGCTGTCGGTCGGCGTGGTCGGCTCCTATTCGCGCGAGAGCGCGAATCGGGTCGTGAATCAGGCGGATCTTGTCTGCTTCGTGGGCAGTGAGACCGGCGGCATGACCACGCATTTCTGGGCCGTGCCGAAGATCGGCACGCCGGCGATCCAGATCGACATCGATCCGGAGGCGCTCGGCCGCAACTATCCGCTGCAGGCGGAAGTGCTCGGCGATGCGAAGGTGACGCTAAAGCGCATGGCCGAGCTTGCCGACGGCACCACCGCGGCGCTGCGGCGGCCGTGGATCGCCACAGTGCAGGAAATCTGCAAGGAGTGGTACAAGAAGTACGAGTCGCTGCTGAAGTCCGACGCGGTGCCGATGCGCCCGGAACGGCTCTGCGCGGAGCTCTCCAAGCACGTGCCGGAGGATGCGATCGTGGTCGTCGATACCGGCCACGCCGGCATGTGGATGGGCGGCATGTACGACCTCTCAAGCCCGCGGCAGAGCTATATGCGCTCCTGCGGGCACCTCGGCTGGGCCTTTCCGGCGGGGCTCGGCGCAAAATGCGGGGCGCCGCATCGCCCGGTCGTGACCTTCACGGGCGATGCCGGCTTCTGGTATCACATCGGTGAGCTTGAAACCGCCGTGCGCTGGAGCATGAACGCCGTCACCATCGTCAACAACAACGGCGGCGGCAACCAGTCGAAGCGCGGATTCGACCGCGTCTATGGCGGCCAGCAGACCCAGAAGGCGCGCGAGTTGTGGACCTATACGCAGGTGAATTTCGCGCGCATCGCGCAGGACATCGGCGCGCTCGGCCTGCGCGTTGAGAAGCCGGCGGATTTCGCGCCGGCGCTCGCCAAGGCCGTGGACGCCAACCGCCCGGTGGTGATCGACGTGGTCACCGACATTGAGGCGCTGGCGCCGCTCGCCGTGGCCTGAGGCGGATGCCGACGCGGGGGGGGCGGACAAGTCCCCCCGCCGGCTGCTAGGCTTTCGCTCCGGGGGAGGGGCCGGGGGGACGGGCGATGCCGGGGCGTCTTGAAAGCAAGGTCGCGCTCGTCGTGGGCGCGGGTTCGATTGGGCCGGGCTGGGGTAACGGCAAGGCGACGGCGGTCGCCTTCGCCCGCGAGGGCGCGAAGGTGCTGTGCGCGGACGCGAACGTTGCCGCGGCGGAGGAGACGGTGGGGATCATCCGCGCCGAGGGCGGCACGGCGAGCGTTTTCCGCGCGGACGTGACGCGGCCGGATGAGATCGCCGCGATGGTCGCGGCCTGCCGGCGCGAGTACGGCCGCATCGATGTGCTCGACTACAATGTCGGCATTGCCCGGATCGGAGGCGTGGTCGAGCTGCCGGAGAACGAATGGGACCGCGTGTTCGCGGTCAATCTCAAGGGCGCCTATCTCACGCTCAAGCACGTGATCCCGGTCATGGAGGCGCAGGGGGGCGGCGCGATCATCACGATCTCGTCGATCGCCGCGATCCGTTACACCGGCGTGCCCTACGCGACCTATTACGCCACCAAGGCGGCGCTCAGCCACCTCACGCGCACCACCGCCGCGCAATATGCGCCGAAGCAGATCCGCGCCAACGCCATTTTGCCCGGGCTCATGGATACGCCGATGGTCGCGGCTTCGGGTCTTCAGGCGCATTACGCGCAGGGGGACGCAGAGGAGATGCGGCGCGTGCGCGCGCGCCAAGTGCCGATGGGTTTCGGAGGCACGGCCTGGGACGTGGCCTGGGCGGCGGTGTTTCTTGCAAGCGACGAGAGCCGCTACATCACCGGTATCGAGCTTGTAGTCGACGGCGGGCTCACCCTGAAATACGACTGAGGGCGCACCGGCGCGGCCGGCGGGCGGCAAGCTGCGCGGCGGCTTGACGCAAGGCCGCGGCGGCTTATGTCCGGCGCATGAGCGCGCGTGAAAAGCCCTGCCCGATTTGCGGAAAGCCGGCCGAGCCCGCTTTCCGCCCGTTCTGCTCGCGCCGCTGTGCGGATGTCGATCTGCACCGCTGGCTGAGCGGTGCCTATGTCGTGCCGGGCAGTGAGACCGACGAGGAGGACGCGCCCCCGCTCGTGCCGCGGCCCGAGGGCCGTTGAAGCGCGGCCGGCCGCCGGCGTGGCGCCGCAGTGGGCCGGCGGGCCGGCTGGACAGAGGGGCGAGCCCTCCTCTATAAGGCGCCGCGCGCGCTTTGCGCCCACTTCGTATGGCCCACGCGCCGCCCAGGTAGCTCAGTTGGTAGAGCACGTGACTGAAAATCACGGTGTCGGTGGTTCGATTCCGCCCCTGGGCACCACGGCCCCGTTCGCAGATGTTCGCGGACGTCCAGAAACGCCTTGAATTTCAAGGATTTCTCGCATAATTTCGGTCGTGAGCGTCCGCGGCCAATCGCCCAAAGCCGACGAATTTGTTGGCACATTTGTTGGCCAAAATGACGCCGACAGAAATGTACCAACACGCGCCATGCCACTGACCGATACCGCGATCCGCAAAGCCAAGCCCGGCGACAGCACGATAAAGCTGTCGGATGGGGGCGGGTTGCAATTGCACGTTCATTCCAACGGCTCGAAATACTGGCGCCTCGCTTATCGTTACGACGGCAAGCAGAAGAGTCTTTCCTTCGGCGTCTATCCCGAAGTCTCCCTTGCCGAAGCGCGCAAGCGCCGCGAAGCGGCCAGAGCGCTGCTGCGCGATGGCAAGGACCCGATGGTGGAAAAGCGGGTGGAAAAGCTCGCCCGTGCGATCGCCGCCGGAAACACCTTTGCGGCCATCGCCGACGAGTTGCTCGCGAAGATGGCAAGGGAAGGCCGCGCCGAGACGACCCTTAAAAAGACGAAGTGGCTTTTCGACTTCGCCCGCCCGCTCATCGGCGAACGGCCCATTGCCGAGATCAGCGCCGCCGAAGTGCTCGCCGTGCTGCGCAAGGTCGAAGTGCGCGGCCGTCTTGAGACCGCGCGCCGTCTTCGCAGCACCATCGGTTCGGTGTTCCGCTATGCCATCGCGACGGCCCGCGCCGACAACGACCCGACCTTTGCCCTGCGCGGCGCATTGACCACCCCGAAGGTCAAGCCGCGCGCGGCCGTGACCGATCCGAAGGCGGTGGGCGCGCTGCTTCGCTCCGTGTGGGATTACGACGGCCGGCCGGCGACCAAGGCGGCGCTGCAACTCATGGCCTATCTGTTCCCGCGCCCCGGCGAATTGCGGCTCGCGGAGTGGCCTGAGTTTGACTTCGAAGCCGCCGTGTGGTCGATCCCCGCGCCGCGCATGAAGATGCGCCGTCCGCACAAGGTGCCATTGCCATCGCAGGCGCTCGCCATTCTGACGCAGCTTCGCGAAATCACCGGCAACGGCAACCTCGTGTTTCCAAGCGTCCGGTCGAAGCTGCGGCCGATCTCCGACAACACGCTCAACGCCGCGCTGCGCCGGCTCGGCTATTCGCAGGACGAAGCGACGGCACATGGCTTCCGGGCTACGGCTTCGTCGCTATTGAATGAGAGTGGGCTGTGGCACGCGGACGCCATCGAACGCCAGCTTGCCCATGAGGACGGGGACGCGGTGCGCAGGGCCTATGCCCGGGCCGAGTTCTGGGAGGAGCGCGTCCGCATGATGCAATGGTGGGCGGACAAGCTCGACGCGCTGCGCGATGGCGCAACGGTGACGCCGCTGAGGGTGGCATAGCGCTAAACTGACAATTGGGCACAGCGCCCGGGTGGATTAATCCACGGACCCGGCTGATTCCTACAGCGCATGGAAGAATATGCCGAGGCAGACGCGATCATGCGGATTCATACTGAACCACCGCCTCGCGAACCACTTCGTCGCGGAAATACCGGCTGAGGTCCTCAGGCGTTCGCAAATCGACGCGCCGCCCTCCGAGCAGGTTCGACAACTCAATCTCAATGTTGGCGAGATCGAGGAGGCCGGGCTTCGCGTCCCGCTCGAACTCGACCAACAGATCGATGTCGCTATCGGGACCGGCGGTGCCCTTGAGCGTCGATCCGAACAGGGACAGCCGGCGGATGTGGTGCCGGCGGCAAACATCCGCGAGCGCGTCGGGCGCAATGGGCAGTTTTGTAGCCATGGACGGCCTCCTCGGACCGACCTTCGACGGTGGGGCGTAGAGCTCCTGAGCCTCGACCGCGAGCTGATCGAGCACCTTGCGACGCTTCAAGTCGATGTTCTCCTTGTAGCGCAAGACATCTTCGAAGTGGATGCGTCGAAGGCAAACCGGGCCAGTCGGCCTGCGGTCTCCCGCGCGGAATACTCCAGTCTCCAGATGCTCTTGCCGGCCGGTCGAGCCTGAGTGCTCGCCCCGATTAACCGTGGAGCAGCCAATGGCGCGCAAGCGCAAGCCGCATCCGGCTGATGTCGCGAACGCGAACATTGTCGCAGAGGCGGTGCGCTTTGACATCGCGCTCTTTCTTGGGGTTGGTCGCTACGCAACCGATACCGCGAAGACGATCGAGGAGGCCCTCGCAAAGGCGGATCGTCTGGTTGCCATGCATCCGAACGGCAGGCGCCCCCTCATTTACGGTATCACCGCAGACGGTCGATCGGGTCTCGTCACCAACGCAACCTTGTCCAACACAGAGGACCCGATGAAGAAGGTCAAGAAGAAATCGATGGCGAAGCGCGTCGGCAAGCCGGCGGCAAGGAAGAAAACGCAGAAGTCCACGGCGAAGCAGGAAGGGACTTCGACGCGTCCGCTCGGCAAGCGCGCGGCGATCGAGGTGGCGGCACGCAAAGGGAAGCTGCCCGAGCCGCCGGATTTCAGCGCGGAAACCCACAGGCGGTTTCGCAAGAAGCTTGCGACCGTCGTTGAGCTCGCAAAGGCCGGGGACCTCAAGGGGCTCCGTTCATTCCAGATCAATCCTGTGAGCTCAAGCCCGAAGGCGATCGCGCGCTATCGCGATCTCTGCATCCTTGCGCTTGAAGCATAAGGTTGATTGGATGTGACCCGAGCGCTTCAGTGCTTGGGTCACTTTGCCCCTGTCAATGGAGCTTCGGCAAAGCCATATAAAATCGAAGGGCTTTTACAAGCTCAATCACGCCGAGTAGGTCCTCTCTCATTGCGTGCTTCTTAATGAATTGATGTAAGTGGGCTTTGCCATCTCTTGTCAGGTCCCGATGAATCTTGCCGCCGATCGGAGTTGCCTTCGCGATCGCCGTTGGGTAGTCGGTAAGGAACGCTTGCATAAATGGCTCCGAAACGAGGTCCTCTAATTCCCAGTCGAGCCCTTTGTACGCGCCATTCTCCCGCTCAAATGACTTTTGCAATGTCTTTGGGTCGAGATTGCCTGTTGTCGGCATTACGGGGTGAATCCGGAATACGTCCTTAAATTCAAGAATACTGGCATCGAG
>DASTKH010000064.1:0-5198 GCA_035716025.1 Xanthobacteraceae bacterium | reverse complement strand
GCGGGAAGTTGTAGTGCAGCATGAACGCTTCTTTGTAGGTGCCGTGCAGCGCGTCGATCCACTGCTCGTCCTCGCCGGTGCCGAGCGTCGCTACCACGATGGCCTGCGTCTCGCCGCGGGTGAACAGCGCCGAGCCGTGCGCGCGCGGCAAGACGCCCACTTCGGCGACGATCGGGCGCACGGTCACGAGATCGCGGCCGTCGATACGCTTGCTGGTGTCGAGCACGTTCCAGCGCACGATCTTGGCTTCGAGCTCCTTGAACACCGTGGCGATGCGCTGCTTGGTGTAGTTGGGGTTGTCGACGCCGCCGGGGAAGTAATGCTCCATCACCTTGGCCTTGACGGCGGCGACGGCGTCCTGGCGCTGCTGCTTGGCGGGGATCGAGTAGGCCGCGCGCAGCTCCTTCTCGGCGATGCCGAGCATTTCCTTTTCCAGCGCGGATTCGTCGGCGACCTGATGATCGCGCGGCTCCTTCGCCGCCTTCTCGGCCAGCTGGATGATGGCCTGGATCACCGGCTGGAAATGCCGGTGGCCGAACATCACGGCGCTGAGCATCAGCTCTTCGCTCAGCTCCTTGGCTTCCGACTCGACCATCAGCACGGCGTCGGCGGTGCCCGCCACCACCAGATCGAGCTGGCTCTCGAGCATTTCGTCGAGTTGCGGATTGAGCACGTATTCATTGTTGATGAAGCCGACGCGTGCCGCGCCGATCGGCCCCATGAAGGGAACGCCCGAAAGGGTCAGGGCCGCCGAAGCCGCAATCATCGCGACGACGTCCGGATCGTTTTCGAGATCGTGCGAGAGAACGGTGACGATCACCTGCGTCTCGTTGCGCCAACCATCGGCGAACAGCGGCCGCACGGGCCGGTCGATCAGACGCGAGACGAGGGTCTCCCTTTCGGTCGGTCTGCCTTCGCGCTTGAAGTAGCCGCCGGGAATGCGCCCCGCGGCATAGTATTTTTCCTGGTAGTCGACCGTCAGGGGCATGAAATCGATGCCCTCCCGCGGTTCCTTGGCGGCGACGACAGTCGCCAGCACCGTCGTCTCGCCATAGGTGGCAAGAACCGCTCCATCGGCCTGCCGGGCGAGCTTGCCGGTTTCAAGCGTGAGCTTGCGGCCTCCCCAGTCCAATCCAACGCGTGCGATATCGAACATTTCGGTCTCTTTCATCGGTTCGCGGATCCGCGAACGCCATGAGCAAGACGGCGAGACGCTCTCCGCGAACGCGGCCGCGGGAAAAGCGAGCGTCTGGCGATCCTGCCATGGCTTTCGAGATCCGTCATTTCATCGCGGGCGAATCTTCGCCCGTGCAGGCGGCACGGCACCCTTGCCGGCCGCGGACGCAAGACGCCGCCTCGCAGCGTCCGTTACGCAACGAGCGGAGGAGTGCTCCGCCCGCACCGGTTTAGCGGCGGATACCGAGCCGCTCGATCAGCCGACGGTAGCGCGATTCATCGTTGCGCCGCAGGAAATCGAGCAACTGCCGCCGCTGCGACACGAGCTTAAGCAGTCCGCGCCGCGAATGGTTGTCCTTCTTGTGGGTCTTGAAGTGCTCCGTCAAATTGGCGATCCGCTCCGAGAGGATCGCCACCTGCACTTCGGGCGAGCCGGTGTCGCCCGCCTTGAGGGAATAGGTCTTGATCAGCTCCGCCTTGCGTTCGGCTGTAATCGACATCGGATGCTCCTGTCTTGCTCTTGACGGCGGTCCACCGCCCATGGCGGTCCGCGGGGGCGGCCGGCGCCGGGATGTCGTCCAGCGCGGTCGCTGTGAAGAAAGCGGGCCCCTCGGCCCGCGTGAGCCGTCCACTATAGCGGAATCGCGATCCAAAACCAGCAGAAAGCCTCGCCTGTTCCACGGTCCCGTGTGCGCTACCGCCACATTCGGGCGGATGCGGCGTCTGGCAGGTTGAAGATCCGACGGGGGCACAGTTCCCCTTCCACGCCCTCGACGAGGGCGACGAGCCGGCCCTCGGCGGAGACCACGGCCCACCCCTTGACCACCGCCGCGTCGCGTCCGCGCAGGAGGACCGCCTGACCCCGGCAGAGCCGCCCGGCCTCGGCGCGGCTTATCGATAAGGCCGGAAGCCCTGCAAGACCGGCCGCGACCGGCAGCAGAAACGACCGCTTGCCGGCCGACTCAGGGTCGGACCCCGCACTCGGGAGTTCATCGATTTTGACCGCGATTTGTTCCCCGAACGGGCCGACCGCGGTCCGCCGCAGGGCGGCCACGTGTCCGCAGGTGCCGAGCGCGCGGGCAAGGTCGCGCGCGAGCGCCCGGACATAGGTACCCTTGCCGCAGGTCGCCTCGAATTCGGCATGATCCGCGTCCGGCACGGCCACGAGTTCGAGGCGCTCGATTTCGACCGGGCGCGGTTCCATCGTGACCTCTTCGCCGGCCCGCGCGAGATCGTAGGCGCGCTCTCCGGCGATCTTTACGGCCGAGAATTTCGGCGGTGTCTGCATGATGGCGCCGGTGAATCGGGGCAGGGCGGCGCGGATCGCCTCAGGTGTGGGCCTGATCTCGCTCGTCGCGACCGGAGCACCCTCGGCATCGTCCGTGTCGGTTTCGACCCCCCATCGCACCAGAAATCGGTAGCGCTTTCGGCCTTCCATCACGAACGGCACGGTCTTCGTCGCCTCACCGAGAGCGATCGGCAGAATGCCGGAGGCCAGAGGATCGAGCGTGCCGGCATGCCCCGCCTTCTTGGCCGCGAAGGCGCGCTTGACGACCGCGACCGCGTAGGTCGACGTCATACCGACCGGCTTGTCCAACACGACCCAGCCGCTGACGTCGCGCTTGGCGCGTTTCGCCTTCGCGGGGCTCCCGTCCGCTCCGCTCTCTTGGGAATTGTCTGCTTCCGTCATGAATCATTCCCGCGCTGCGCAGAGCCTGAAGCCGGCCCATAAGCGCAAAGCGCACTAATCCTTGCTGTGCCCGAGATCGCGACGCACCGCCGGAGAGGCGAGGAGCCGGTCGATGCGGCTTGCCTCCTCGAAGCGATCGTCGATGCGAAAGCGTAGGTCGGGTGCGAATTTGAGGTTGACGCGGTGCGCGATCTCTCCGCGCAAATAGCGCCTGTTTCGGTCGAGCGCCGCTAGCACTTCGGTCGCATCCTTGCCGCCGAGCGGCATGACGTAGACCGTCGCAAACCGAAGGTCGGCGCTCATGCGCACCTCGGGAACCGTGATGGTGTGGGTTTCGAGCACCGGGTCATGCACCTGTCCGCGCATCAGCATTTCGGCAAGCGCGTGGCGCACCAGTTCGCCGACGCGCAATGCGCGTTGCGAAGGTCCGGCCGTCTGGCTGCGCTGCTGGTGTCTGGGCATTGCCGTTTCACAATCGACTGGCTCGCGTGCCGCCGGCGGTACAGCGGTGCGTGATGCACCGCGGGATGCGCCACCCCGGTCACGCGCGGGGAAGCAAGGACCCGGGGCCTCGGGTCTGAACCGCACCGCGACGGGGCCCCGTACGGCCGGGGCAGGCGCGGGACATCAAAGCGAGCGCTGCACCGTCTCGACGCGGTAGCATTCGATCACGTCGCCCGCGCGCATGTCCTGGTAGTTCTCGAATGCCATGCCGCATTCTTGACCCGCCACCACCTCGCGCACGTCGTCCTTGAAGCGCTTGAGCTGGGAGAGCTTGCCTTCGTGAATGACCACATTGTCCCGGATCAGCCGGACATGTGCGCCGCGTTCCACCGTTCCGTCCGTGACACGGCACCCCGCGACCTTGCCGACCTTTGACACGGAGAAGATTTCGAGAATCTGCGCGGTGCCGAGCGTGGTCTCGCGCTGAACCGGCGCGAGGAGACCCGACATCGCCTTTTTCACGTCATCGATCAGGTCGTAGATGATGTTGTAGTAGCGGATTTCCACCCTGGCGCGTTCTGCCGCCTCGCGCGCCTCCTTGTGCGCTCGCACATTGAAGCCGATCACGGCGGCGTTCGAAGCCTCCGCCAAGGTCACGTCCGATTCCGTGATTCCGCCGACGCCGGAGAACAGGACGCGCGCGGCCACTTCGTCCGTGTTGAGCTTCTCCAGCGCATTGACGATGGCTTCGAGCGAGCCCTGCACGTCAGCCTTGACGACCAGCGGGAATTCCTTGCGGCCTGCGGTCTTGAGCTGATTCATCATCTGCTCGAGCGAGCCGCGCATGCCGGTGGCGCGCGCAACCGCTTTCTCGCGCTTCTGACGCGTGCGATATTCGGTGATCTCGCGGGCGCGCGCCTCGTTCTGCACGACGGCCAACCGGTCGCCGGCCTCCGGCGTGCCGTTGAAGCCGAGGACTTCGACCGGCATCGACGGGCCGGCGACATCGATCATCTGCCCGGTGTCGGTCATCAGGGCGCGCACGCGGCCCCATTCGGTGCCGGCCACCACCACATCGCCCGTCTTCAGGGTACCGCGCTGGACGAGAACGGTCGCCACCGGTCCCCGCCCACGGTCGAGCTTCGCCTCGATGACCGTCCCTTCGGCGCTGCGGTCGGGATTGGCCTTGAGTTCAAGAATTTCCGCCTGAAGGCTGATCGCCTCAAGCAACTGCTCGAGATTGAGCTTCTTGGTGGCCGAGACCTCGACCTCCTGCACGTCGCCGCCCATCGACTCGACCTGAACCTCGTGCTGCAGCAGTTCGGTTCGCACGCGATCGGGTCGCGCGTCAGGCTTGTCGATCTTGTTCACGGCGACGATGATCGGCACCTTCGCGGCCTTGGCGTGCTGAATCGCCTCGACGGTTTGCGGCATCACGCCGTCGTCGGCAGCGACCACCAGCACGACGATGTCGGTCACGCGCGCGCCGCGTGCCCGCATGGCCGTGAAGGCGGCATGGCCCGGCGTGTCGATAAAGGTGATCTTCCCCCCGCTCGGCGACGTCACCTGATAAGCGCCGATGTGCTGGGTGATCCCGCCCACTTCCCCGCTCGCCACATTGGTGGCGCGAATGGCGTCGAGCAGCGAGGTCTTGCCGTGATCGACGTGGCCCATGACCGTGACGACCGGTGCGCGCTCGCGGATGTCTTCGGGCCTGACCTCTTCGACCTCGGCGGAGACCAGCTCCTGCTCGAAGCTGCGCATCTCGATCTCGGCGCCGAACTCGCGGGCGATGTCCTTGGCGACCTCGATGTCGAGCGTGCTGTTGATCGTCATCATCATCCGCTTCATCAACAGCTTGGCGAGCACGTCCTTCACCCGCACGTCG
>DASTKH010000063.1:0-56997 GCA_035716025.1 Xanthobacteraceae bacterium | reverse complement strand
TGCATGTGCGGCCCATCCTCAACCTGCGGCTCGACAAGGATGTCAAGGCGATGCGCGCCATCGCCGAGGAGGCATTCGCGCTCGTACGC
Source organism: Xanthobacteraceae bacterium (assembly GCA_035716025.1). Lineage (GTDB taxonomy): Bacteria > Pseudomonadota > Alphaproteobacteria > Rhizobiales > Xanthobacteraceae > JADGHE01. The sequence goes on along the minus strand of DASTKH010000063.1, from coordinate 56,908 downwards.
ACGTTCAAGGGCTCGCATTCCGGGGAGCACGGCGACGGCCTCGTTCGCTCCGAGTTCCACGAGGCGATGTTCGGCCGTAGGCTGGTCGAGGCCTTCACGCAGGTGAAGGATCGGTTCGATCCGCAGGGGCTCTACAATCCCGGCAAGATCGTGCGGGCGCCGAAATTCGACGACCGCAGAAATTTCCGCTACGGGCCCGATTATCGCGCGCAGCCGCTTAAGACCGTGCTCGACTGGTCCGCTTATCCGGGGGCCGGCGGGGGCTTTCAGGGCGCCGTGGAGATGTGCAACAACAACGGCGCCTGCCGCAAGTCGTACGGCGGCGTGATGTGTCCCTCCTACCGCGTCACGCGCAACGAACGCGACGTGACGCGCGGACGCGCCAACACGCTGCGGCTCGCGATGACGGGTCAGCTCGGGCCCGAGGCGTTGACCTCGGAAGCCATGGCGGAAACCTTCAAGCTGTGCGTGTCCTGCAAGGCGTGTCGGCACGAGTGTCCGACCGGCGTCGACATGGCGCGCATGAAGATCGAGGTGCTGGCGGCCCGCACGCGCAAACACGGATCATCCCTGCGCGACCGGCTGATTGGAGGGCTACCCCGCTACGCGCCCTATGCGGCCCGCCTGCCGTGGCTCTTCAATGCACGCGATCGCGTACCGGGCGCGGCCGTGCTTTTCGAGACGCTCACCGGGCTCAGCGCGAGGCGCTCGCTGCCGAAATGGCGCGGCGATCGGTTCCGGGACGACGAAGCCCGCGATAGCCAAAGCGGCGAGCGTGCCGTCGTGTTGTTCGTCGACACGTTCAACCGCTATTTCGAGCCGGAGAATGTGCGCGCGGCGCTCGCACTTCTGCGTGCCGGCGGCTATGCGGTGCACGTCGCCGCAGAAGGCTTGGGCGCGCGCCCGCTCTGCTGCGGGCGCACCTATCTCGCGGTGGGACAGATCGAGGCGGCGCGGACGGAGGCCGCGCGCGTGATCGCCGCCGTATCGCCTCTTGTCGAACGGGGCGTGCCCGTGCTTGGCCTCGAACCGAGCTGCCTGCTTTCGTTCCGCGACGAGTTCCCGGCGATGCTGAAAAGCGCACAGGCCGAGGCGCTTGCCCGTCATGCCTTTCTTGTCGAAGAGTTCCTCGCGCGCGAAAGTGAAGCCGGGCGGTTGCAATTGCCGCTGCAACCGTTGCATAAGCGCGCCCTTGTGCACGGCCATTGTCACCAGAAGGCGTTTGGGGCCCTCGGCGCGACGGAAAACGCGCTGCGGCTCGTGCCGGAGCTTGTGGTTGAAACGATCGAGTCGAGCTGCTGCGGCATGGCCGGCGCCTTCGGCTATGATGCGGAGACGATTGAGGTGTCCCGGGCGATGGCGGAGCTCGCCCTGCTGCCCGCGGTACGAAAAGCCGATGCGGAGACCCTCGTGATCGCCGACGGCACGTCCTGCCGACAGCAGATCGGCGACGGCGCAGGGCGCGAAGCGGTGCATGCGGTCCGCGTGCTCGCGGCCAGCGCTTGCGCAGGTCCGGCGGCATGATGCCCGGACGGTTCGCCAGAGGGGGCGGGGTGGTCCTGCGCTTTGCGGCCCTGCTCGCAGCCGTGTTGCTGGTCTATGCGGCGCCGTCCGCATCCGGCGGCCTCCGTGCGCCGCCGTCCCTCGGCCCGACCCCGATTGAGATCGCGGCGACGCCCTTCACCGACTTCGAGGTGCGCGATCCTTCGCGCCGGCAGTTCGGTCCGCTCACGTTTCGTGGTGGCCTTGTTCTGTCATCGCCCGCGCGCGAATTCGGCGGCGTTTCGTCGATCCGCATTGAGCGGGACGGCCAGCGATTTCTCGCCGTGACCGACAAAGGGTTCTGGCTGCGCGGACGCATTCGCTACGAGGACGGGAGGCCGGCCGGCATCGCTGACGCGGAAATGGCGCCCATGCTCGGGCCGGACGGACGTCCCATCGTGGCGCGGCGCTGGTACGACGCCGAGTCGCTCGCGACCGACGGGCAAGTGGCCTATGTCGGTCTCGAGCGGGTCCACCAGATCTTGAAGTTCGACATCGGCCGCCACGGTCTTTCGGCACGCGGCTCCCCGATTGCCGTGCCAGCCGAACTGAAACGCCTCCCCGCCAACAAGGGTATCGAAGGCCTGCTTCTGGGCCCCGCCGGAACTCCGCTTGCGGAAACGCTTGTTGCGTTTTCCGAGCGCGGGCTCGACGAGGCCGGAAACATTCGGGGTTTCCTGATCGGCGGGAAACATCGAGGCGCCTTTTCCGTCAGCCGAAGTCTCGATTTCGACATCACGGACGCGGACGCAACCCCGCGCGAGGTGTTCATCCTCGAGCGAAAGTTCTCTTTCCTGACGGGTCCCGGCATGCGCATCCGCCGCCTGCCGCTCGCAGCCCTCAGGCCGGGCGCTCTCGTCGCAGGCACGTCGCTGATCGCGGTCGATGCCGGTTACCAGATCGACAACATGGAGGGCCTGTCCGTGCACGAGGGACCGAAGGGCGAGATCGTGCTCACGCTCGTTTCGGACGACAATTTCTCGATTCTGCAGCGCACCTTGCTGCTGCAATTTACGCTGGCGGAACCGTAGCGCGCCAAAACCGCAGCGGGCATCCTCTTGGGAATCGGTTCCCCGGCCCCTATTTTGGGCGGAACGGGCAGGCTTCGCCGGCGGTGACGGCTGCCCGCGGGAGCCGGCCGCCGCCACTTGACGCCTGCCGGAATCAGTGCCGGAAGAGGAGGCTGCGCGCTTCCCGGCGAACGGACATACGGAGATTTTGACGTGAATACTCCTGCTTCTCCCCGATGTTTCAGCCGCGGAATCGTGTCGGCGCTGGCCGCTGTGGTTTTGACGGCAGCGGCCGGCGGTTCCGATGTCCGCGCGGCTTCCGGTCCGTTTGCGGATTTTCCCGGATCGTGGTCCGGTACCGGAACGATTCGCCTGAGCAATGGCGGCACGGAGCGGATCCGCTGCACGGCGCGGTACCGCGTGCGCAGCAGCGGCGGATATGACGTCGATCTGTCACTGACATGCGCAAGCGACAGCTACAAGTTCGACTTGACCGGCGACTTCCGCGCGAACGAAAGCGAACAGATCACGGGCCAGTGGACGGAGCGCACGCGCAACATCGGCGGTTCGGTGATCGGGCGGGCGCGCGGCAATCGGATTCAGATTCATGCCGAAAGTTCGGGCTTTGCGGCCGATCTCGTCATGACCACGCGGGAGCGCCGGCAGTCCGTCAGCATCGATTCGCGCGGCGGAGGCCAGACCGTCGAAGCCTCGATCACCCTACGCCGCGAATAGCGCGGCGCCGCGCAACATTCAGAAGGCGGTCCCGGCGATGGAGACGCGAGCCCGTTACGCCGTCATCGGCAGCTTTGTGATCGCCGTCATCGTTGCGGCATTCGGCTTCGTCTATTGGCTGCACCACACCGGAGGCCTGGGGCAACGTCAGGTGCTTCAGGTGCGCTTCGCCCGACCGGTCGCGGGACTCACGCCCGGGTCCGCGGTCCTGTTCAACGGCATCCGGGTCGGCGAAGTGACGGGACTGCGGATCGAACCGGACCGTCCGCAGGGGCTTTCGGCGACCGTCGCCGTGGATGCCGGCACACCCGTGCGCGCCGACACGGCGGTTGACATCGACTATCAGGGACTTACGGGCGTCGCCGCGATCTCGCTCACGGGCGGCGCGCCGGCCGCCCCGGCCCTGACCGCGGACGGGGGCCGACCGCCTGTTCTCGAAGCGGGTCCCGACATTGGGCAAAACCTTACGCAGGCGGCCCGCGAGACCCTGCGGCGCCTCGACTCCCTCGTCGACGAAAACCGCGCCTCCTTCAAAACCGCGATCTCCGGGCTCGGCACGTTCGCCGACATGCTCGGGCGCAATTCCGGCAGAGTCGAGGAGGTGCTCGGAGGGCTCGAGCGCATGATCGGCGGCGGCGGCCCCAAGGTGCCGCCTAAGGTTTACGATCTCGCCGGCGCGACCAGCCTTCCCGCCCTCGACAAGAAAGTCGAAGGCCAGCTTGCCGTACCGGACCCCGCGGCCGTGCTCGTCTTCGACAGTCAGAAGATTCTGATCCGCAACCCGGGGGGCACCTATAGCAGCATCGAAAACGCGCAGTGGGCCGACAACCTGCCGAAGCTTATGCAGGCGAAGATCGTTCAGAGCTTCGAGAACGCCGGCCAGCTGCGCGCCGTCAGCCGGCGCGTCGACGACCTCAATGCCGATTACCGGCTCACCACCGAAATCCGCCGCTTCGAAATGGATCCGCAGCCCAATCCGACCGCTATCGTGGAATTTGCGGCCAGGCTGCTCGGCGGTGACGGCAAGGTGATCGACGCACGCATGTTCAAGGTGACGGCGCCGGCGAAAAGCATGCAGGCGGACGACGCCCTGGCGGCTCTCAACGCCGCTTTCGCGCAGGCGGCCGAACAGCTGGTGGTCTGGACGGTGGGCGCCCTCTGAAGCGCGCAGTGGAACGCCCTGCGGAGACGCACGGCTGCCGCCGGCCGCCCCGGCGCTCCCTGCTGAGGAGCGCCCTCCTTCCGGTCTCAGCTTCGCTTCTCGTCGGGCGCGGCCAGCACAAGCGACCAGAAGACCTTGTATTTCGTATTCGGCGCATAGACGGCGGCGATCCCCATATGGATCACGCCGCGATGAAGCATGTTGCGCCTGTGCGAAGGTGAATCGCGCCATCCCGAAAATGCTTCGGCGAGCGTATAATAGCCGGCACCGATGTTCTCGACCGCCAATGCCGCGTCGTAACCGGAGCGGCGCAGGCGGCTCTGAAAATCTGCCGGAATGCTGTGATCGAGTTTGTTGGCGGCCGCCATGGCACGGGCCTGCTCTTCCGCCATGCGCATCAAATGCGGTTCGAGCACAACTGCCGACAGACCGTTGTTCCGGCGATAGCCCGAGATCATCGACTGCGCGGCTTGCGCATCGAGCTTGGCACCGGGCTGCGCGAGCCCGCGATAAAAGCTCGGCTCGCCGGACGGCGGCTCCTGATCCGCAAAGTTCGCGCAGCCCGCAAGCAACGCGAACAACAGGATGAAGGCGCCGAAGCGCGAGGCACTGGCCGGGTTGATCATGGCGATTCCGATTGGCAAGTTCACGGGATTTGAAAGAGGATCAAGTCGTACCCGCCGCGGTGGGCGGCGCGGGAGGAGTGGGCGCACCGCGCGGCTGTGCGGCAAGCGGGGGGACGGGAATGTCGATCCCCGCTTCCCGTAAGCGCTTGAGAATGGCGATGTGCAGATCGCTCCGTACCGACAAACCCTGGTCGACATTGGCGACGACGCACCGCAGCTCGAACTGGAGCGCATGGTCGCCGAAGCCCAGCAGAAATGCCCGCGGCGCCGGACTCTTGACCACCTGGGGGTGCTCGCCGGCGACCTTTTCGAGAAGCTCGCGCACCTGTTCGGGATCGCTGTCGTAGCTTACGGCGAGCTTGACGATGATCCGGCCGAGCGTGTTCGCGTGCGTCCAGTTTTTCACCAGGCCGGTGATCAGTTCCGAATTCGGAATGATGACGCTCGCGCGCTCGAACGTCTCGATCTCAGTGGCGCGCACGCGGATGCGGCGCACCCAGCCCTCCTCGCCTTTGACGACGATCGAATCGCCGACGCGGATCGGCCGCTCCGCAAGAAGGATGAGACCGGAGACGAAGTTCGAGACGATCGACTGCAGGCCGAAACCGATGCCGACCGACAGCGCGCCCGCGACGATGGCGATCTTCTGCAGATCGATACCAAGGGCACCGAGCGCAAGCGCAATTCCGGTGATGACGCCGAGATAGCCGAAAATCGTCGCGATCGAGAGCTGGAGACTGGGCTCGAGCCCCGTCATCGGCAGAAACCGCGCCTGGAGCCAGCGTTGCGCGACGCGCGTCCCGGCGAGAACCAGAAGCAGCACCGCAAGCGCGCTCAGCACGCCGCGCATGGAGATGCTGATCTCGCCGATCCTGAACCCGAGGGGCACCGAGCGGATGGATTCGAGCAGGTCGACGGTTGAGGCCTCCCAGGGCCCGACCACGAGCGTGAAGGCCAGCAGGAGAAGGCAGAGCCGGATGGCGGCCGACAGCAGGGTCCCGACGAGTCCGGCCGTGCGCGGCGCAACGCCGAGATGGGCCGCGACCGCGCGCCCGCGCGGGGTTTCCGGGGCGAGCGCCTCTGTGAAGAGCGAATCGACGGCGACGAGCAGCGGATAAAGGCCGCATACCAGAACCGCCGCCACCAGGGTGCGAAAGGCGAGAAAGGCGGCAAGCCCCGCATAGCCCGCCACCAGCGCAATGGCGAGCGCAGCCGCAATCGCCCATGCGAGCGGCCGCACCCAGGGCACCGCGGGCCCCGTTTCGCGGGGCGCATCGGCTTCAATGCGCTGCAGGCCGAGAGCGAGGCGGATGAGCAGCAAAGCGATCGCCGAAGCGAACAAGACATTGGTGGCGATGGCCAGAGACAGCGGGACCACCAGGCTTCTATGGGTCACCTGCAGGACGATCGCGAGGCCGAGAACGCGCGTGCTCCAGACGAGATGTTCCGCAAGGCAGGCCGCGGCCTCTTCGCTCAGGGAAACGAGGCGACGCTCGGGACGCCCGGGCGCGAACAGGGCCTGCGCCGCGCCACGCCCGAGCGAAACGGCTAATATGCCGATCACCAGTCCGGTCGCGGGCCTGTCCAGCGGCGACGTCCACAGCTGGAAAAAGCGGAGCAGGGCAAGAACCGTCCAGGCGACGAGCGGGGCGAGCGCGGTGACCGACAGAAGGCCCCATACGGCCGAGCAAGCCTTCCCGAACCGCCCGGACGTGGCGGCGCCGTTGGCGTAGCGATGGCGCAGCCGGCGCCGAAGCCAGAAAGCGGCGGCGAAAGTCGCGCCCATACAGATCGCGGCGGCCGCCACCCGCACCCAGCCGGCCCGTGCGACGGCGTCCGCCCAAAGCTCCGCGATGTTTTCGACCTTCACGAATTCTTCGGGCAGAGCCCGCACCGTCTCGGCCCAGAAGGCGGGATCCAGCGCGCTTGGGCTGCGCTCCAGAATCTGCCCGGCGTAGAGTGCATGGCGACGGCTTGTGATGCGGTCGAGGAGCTGATCGCTCCGCACCATCAGCAGCCGGATCTGCTTCACCGCCCCGTCCAGGGCAGCCAGCGTCTGCGAGAGCCGCTCGCGCTCGGCCGTGAGGGCCGGCGCCTCGGCAGGCGCGTCCTTGCCGGGGGCGGGCCCGATCTCCTTGAGCCGCGCCTGCGCTTCGGCCAAGCGCGGCTCGAGCTTCTCGAGCGTCCCGCCGAGCGCGTCGCGCGCCGCCGTTACGGCAGACCGACTGCTTCCAAGTTCATCAACGGAAATATCGTCGCGGCCAAGCCCCGCTTCGACACGGTCGAGCGTGAGCTTGGCGTTCTCGATGACGCCCGCCTCCGCCGGCGTCGGCTGTTGGCTGAGGGCAGGACGGCTTATTAGCACCGCCGCGATGGCCACCAGCGCCAGGACGGCCAGACGACACAGCGAGCAGCCCCCCGCGAATCGCGTCCGCATGGTCATGGTCTCTCGATCTTGCGGTTCCACGCGGGAGGCTGATCCGTCAAGCAAAATGCGGGGAAAGGGCAGGCCGCGCCGTCAATAGGAGCGCGGCAGCCCGAGGACGTGCTGGGCGAGATAGGCGAGTACCATGTTGGTCGAGATCGGGGCGATCTGATAGAGGCGCACCTCGCGCCACTTGCGCTCGATGTCGTATTCCCGGGCAAACCCGAAGCCGCCATGCGTCTGCATGGCGGCCTCCGCCGCTTCCCATGCCGCTTCCGCGGCGATGTGCTTAGCCATATTGGCATCAGCGCCGCATTCGCGCCCGGCATCGAACAGGGCGGCGGCACGCCGCACCATCATGTCGGCGGCTTCGAGCGCCGCATAGGCGCGGGCAAGCGGGAACTGCACCCCCTGGTTCTGGCCGATCGGACGGTCGAATACCCGGCGCTCATTCGCATAGGCTACGGCTTGACCGAGCAGCCAACGGCCGTCGCCCACCGCCTCGGCGGCGATGAGCGTCCGCTCGGCGTTCATGCCGTCGAGAATGTAGCGGAACCCTCTGCCCTCTTCGCCCACGAGATTTTCAGCGGGCACTTCAAGCCCGTCCATAAAGATTTCCGTCGAATTGTGATTGATCATCGCCTTGAGCGGGCGGATTTCGAGCCCTTTTCCAAGGCTCGCCTTGATGTCGACAATGAACGTCGAAAGTCCGTCCGTCCGCCGCTGGACCTGATCGAGGGGGGTCGTGCGGGCAAGCAGCAGCATGAGATCCGAATGGAGGGCGCGCGACGTCCACACTTTCTGGCCTGTAATGACGTAAGGGCCATTGCCGCGCCGCTCGGCGCGGGTCTTCAGCTTGGTGGTGTCGGAGCCCGTGGTCGGTTCGGTGACCCCGAACGCCTGCAAGCGCAGTTCGCCCGCGGCAATCGCGGGAAGGTAGCGCTGTTTCTGCGCTTCGCTGCCGTGACGGAGCAACGTGCCCATGATGTACATTTGGGCATGCGCCGCGCCGGCGTTGCAGCCGGAGGCGTTGATCTCTTCGAGAATGACGCAGGCCGCGCGCAGCGGCAGCCCGGAGCCGCCGTATTCCTCGGGGATCAGAGCGGCGAGGAAGCCTGCCTCCGTCAGGGCCTTCACGAATTCGCTGGGGTATTCCGACTTCTCGTCGCGAGAGCGCCAATATTCTCCCGGAAAGCGAGCGCAGACGCGCTGCACCGCCTCACGCAGTTCCGGATAGTCCTTTCCAAGCGCCACCGTGACCGCGTGCTCCGCGGCAACCGATCCTTCCATTCCCGATCTCCTGACGCCGCAGCCTGCGGCGGTTCGTGTGCCGCCATCATGCCGCAGGGACCGGGGCTCTGTCGAAGGCAAACGGTACCGCCCGGGCCGCGCCCGGTCGGCACTTGTTGCGCCGCCTCACCCGGCTGCAGATCCGCCGCCAAGGCCTGCGAGGCAGAGCGCTGCCGGCATGTTCCGGGCTGATTTCGCCAGCGGACTGACGGCCGCCTCGCACCCCTCGGGCAGGCCGCTTGCGGCCGGCTCCTGCGTGCCGGTTCGCTTGGGGACGACCGTTTCGGTGGGCTGCCGCAGGGCAGGCCCCTCGCGGTCACCCTTCGACAAGCGGTTAACCTGCGGGGAAGGTGCAGGATCGTGTCCGACGGCGGCCACGACCTGATCGGCAAGAACAATCGCCGCCGCTATGCCGGCGGCGCAAAAGATGGTCCCGCGCATGGGATGACTCCTCTGCGCTTAAACCCCTTTTTCGGGGCGCGATCATGAGCTGTTCGCGTCCACAACGCGCAGCAGAGAGCCGAAGTTCCTGGGTGCCGGAGGCGCGTCAGCGCGGGGCAACGAATTGGACCAAAGGCACCTGCACTCGACAGCGCACGCCTTCCGGCAGGAAGGCAAGCTCTACCTCGGCATCGATCGATTTCGCCAGGTGCCGTTCGATCACCACCGTTCCGAAGCCTCGCCGAGACGGGGGTCTTACGGCGCTCTCGGAACTTTCCTGCCAGACGAGGTCGAGGCCCGAGCCTTCTTCGGCCGGCAGACGCCGCCACCGGATGGTCACGCGCCCCTCGTCCGTGCTCAGGGCACCGTATTTCACGGCGTTGGACGCAAGCTCATAAAGGGCAAGACCGAGACTTTGCGCCGCTTCCGGCTTCAGCAGCACGGCCGGCCCCTCGAAGGAAATGCGCGATGCGTATTGGTCGAGAAAGGGCTTGAGTTGCAGACGCACGAGATCGTGAAGGGGGGCGCCGTGCCAGCTTTCCATCACCAGAAGATCGTGCGAAGTGGCAAGCGCCTGCAGGCGGGCGCCGAATTGTTCGAGAAAGCTCTCAACGGAGCCAGCGTGGCGCGCGGTCTGGCGAGCCATGGCCTGAATGACCGCGAGGAGATTCTTGGAGCGGTGGGTGATCTCGCGCATGAGCATGCGCAAATGCGCCTCGCTCTCCTTGCGCTGCGTAATGTCAACGGCCGCGCCGATGAGCCCCACAATGTCCCCCGCCACATTGCGCAGGGGCTCGATATGAAGATCGAACCAGGCATCGAGCCCGTCGCCTTTCACGTGAACTTCACTGTCCTGCGACGTGCTGCCCGTTAACACGGCGGCCTTCAAGGCGTGGATCGCGTCGCGGTTGGCGTGGGGCAGGAGCTCGCTGTCCGAGCGGCCGACGATTTCCTCAGGCGTTCGGCGGAGGAAATTGTTGCTGATGGATGTGTAGCGGAGGTCTTTGTCTTGCGTGAACACCGTCACGCGCGAGCCGCGCAAGGCCGTCTCATAGCGCTGTAGCGCGGTGCCGAGCTCCTCCGTCAGCCGTCGTTGCTCGCTTTCCAGCGAACGGATCTGCGCGACGTCAATCGCGGCGCAGATCAGGCCGTCGATGGTGCCTTCGGGCGAGAAGCTCGGCTCCACGTGCAGGGCCAGAAGCGTCCTCCCTTCGGGGAGGAGATAGGAGACCTCGCACGCAGCCGGCACCCCCGTGTCGAGCACAGACTTCTTGAGCTGAATGACGCTTTCCCGCTCAGCTGCCGGAAGGATGTCCTCGTCGGTTCGCCCGACCAGCTGCGCGCCGGCCTTTTCGCCTTCCGGCGTGTAGGCCCAGGTGTAACGGAGCGATCGGTCCTGCGTGAAAACGTAGATCTTGGCGCCGCGCAGGGCCGTTTCGAAGCGGGCCTTTACGAGACTCAATTCCCGCGTCCGCTCCAACACGCGGCGTTCGAGCTCCTGGCGAACAGCATCAAGCTGGCGCAAGGTCTCTTCGTGCGCGGCAATCTCGCGACGCAACCTGTCATTGGCCTCGCGCAGTTGTTTCGTGGTCGAATCCGCTCTCTGCGCCGTCATTCTGGCCGCCTACACAAACCCGCTGTCGTTTGCGCGCGCCGAGGCGCCGGCGGGGCGGTGGAGCTCCTGGCGGAGCCTGCAACTCAGCCGACCTGCGGCGCCGGCAGACGAATCGGCCCCGACTGGCTCGGCCCGCAGGCCGAGGTGGTTGCCTTGTCAGGATTGTTACGGCCCGCCATCCCGACCTGAAACCCGACTCGGAACCGGCAACTGCAAAGGATGCCAATAGTTTCCGCCTTTGCCGGTCAGTCAAGCGCAAGCCTTCGCCCCACTTCGATCTTTGACCCGAAATTTTTTCTCCCGACCAGTCGGCCAAGCGGGAACAGAAGGCCACAGCCTGCATTGTTTCGACGGCCGGCCGCCCATCCCCCTCCCCTCGTGCTCGGCTGGCCAATTGGCGCAGTCGGCTGCGGTCGGCTGCGCCATTTTCTTGCGATCGTGGCAGGCGGTTCGCCTGCATTTGGTCGCATCCGCGCCGCGCCGGCAACCTTCCGAAGCCTCAAAGGTTGTTCCACCGACGCAAAGCACTGTGAAAGGAGAGTTTTCACATGAGCCTGCAAGGCCAAGAGAGTCAGACCGGCAGAGCATCGGTCCGACGCCGTCCCGCCAAAAAAAATCGCACAAGCCGCAGCGGAGTCCGGACCCGGACGCGCACGCGCTCCACGCGGCGCGGCGGCAGCCGCAGCGTCGCCGAACTCGAGCGCATGATCGAGTCCCTCGAACAGCAGATTGCCGACTTGACGAGTTCCAGCACCATCCGATCGACCATTGCCGGCGCAAGCGATCAAGTCGGTCAAGCGGCCGTTCGGGCCACCAACCAGGTCGGCGATCTTGTCGCGGACTCGCTCACCGAGCTCGCAAACCGCGTGCGCGGCAGTGCCGCCAGCATGACGGGCGTGGCCCGCGCAGGAGCGGGAAGTCTCCAGAAGATCGGCGTGGAGATGGAGCGCAGACCGCTGATGACCGTCGCGATCGCGCTCGGTATCGGATTTTTGGCGGCAATGGTGGGACGGCGCGAAGCCGCTTAGCGAGCGTGTCCGGCGGGAGCCTCGGCATGCGCATCGCCCACTGGTCGGGTGCAGCCGTCGCGGAGATTGTGCGCAGACTGCGCCGGCGTGCCGCTTTCGCTGTCGTGATTATGGCCTGCGGACTGGTCGTCATCATCGAAAGCTTGTCCGCCGCGCGCCTTGCGCTTGAACCGGTGGCGGGCCCCGTGGGCTCCCGTCTGGTTCTTGCGGGCATCTTCCTTTTTATCGCCGCCGGCGCGGCGGGCCTCCTTGTGTGGTCGGAGCGACGTGCGGAACGGGCCGCGGCGACCGCGCGTGAGGCCCGCACGGAGCGGGACCCGCGCGGCGCGCTCATCGCGGAAGCCGTGTCCCTGGGCTACAGCCTGGGGCGCGATTTCATGAAGGCTTCCGCCAACGGGCATGCATCACCGGGGCACCCGGCGGAAGATACTGACCCCTCTCATCCGGACGGAGATAAGAAGCACCCCGGCGAGGTCCGCGCGCCGGGCGCACGCGCGGTTTAGGTTTCCAAAGGTTCCCCACCAACCGCCTCCTCGCGCGAACGCCCGTGCGTCGCCTTTCCGTTGAAGGGGCGATCCCGGAGGGGGGAAGGGACGCCAGCGCTTCCCGGCGAAGACGACGTCGCCGCTCGAAGCAGCCGCCTGGCTGCGCCGGCCGCTAGGCCGACGCGCGCCGCGGCGCCGCGCGATGGGCGTTGCGTTCGAAGAACAGCGCTTGGCTCACCACAGCGGAAACGGTTGCCGGCTGAAACGGCTTGGCAATGAGAAACGCAGGTTCGGGCCGCTCGCCGGTGAGGAAGCGTTCCGGATAGGCGGTGATGAAGATGACCGGAACCTCGAAGCTGCGAAGAAGCTCGTTGACGGCATCGAGACCCGAACTGCCGTCGGCAAGTTGGATGTCGGCCAGGATGAGGCCGGGCTGCTGCGCTTTTGCCAAGGCCACGGCCTCCGCATGGGTGCGCGCCACGCCCAGCACGCGATGCCCAAGGCTCTGCACCAGGCCTTCGAGATCCATCGCAATGAAGGTTTCGTCCTCGATGATCAGGACGTCGGTCGCAATTTCCGCCGCAAGCTCGCGGCCGGCCTCCTCGACCAATGCCCGCAAGGCGGCGACGTCCGGCACGCCCAGAATCCTGGCGGCGTCGCCCTCCGAAAAGCCTTCGAGGGCGACCAGCAGAAACGCTTGGCGCGGCTGCGGCGTGATCTGACCGAGCCGTTGCTCGGCGGGCAACGCCCGGTTGGGCGTCTCCGGCGACCCGTTGAGGGACACCGAATTCCAGATCGACGTGAACATGCGATACAGCGCCACGCGCGCCCCGGCGGGGTCTTCGAGGATCGACGGATCCTCGATCAGGGCCTCGAGCGTCGCCGCCACATAGGCATCGCCCGACTGCTGGCTGCCCGAGAGAGCGCGCGCGTAGCGGCGAAGAAACGGCAAATGCTGAGCGACCGCTTGAGCTGTTGGCACGATAACCCCCTGTGCAAGTGCGGGACCTGTAGCGCCACCCAAAACGCTTTCATGCTAAGAAAGTTCCGCTGATTGGGGGAACCCATTGAACGTTCTGACGTTGGCAAAATTCAGGGGCGTGGGACCCGCGTAATCGAGTTTGGGTGCGAGGGGACAGATGAAGGACCGCAAGCCGAGCCGGCCCGGTGGCAAACGCATGCAAAAGCACGAATGGGGACCGGCCGATCGTAACGCAAGCATAGGTCGGGACATTCAGGCAAAAATCGGGGACCAGCTCCGCGCCATGTATGAGGACGTCGTGAGCCAGGGGGTGCCTGATCGATTTGCAGACCTGCTGAGACGCCTCGAGCAACAGGACGAGGGGGAACGTTCCTGATGTCACTCGATCCGTCGGTGAGAGACGCCGTCCTGGCCGCGGTGCCGAGCCTGCGCGCCTTCGCGATCTCGCTGTGCGGGAACGTCGACCGCGCGGATGATCTCGTGCAGGAGACGCTGTTGCGCGCGCTCGCCAACATCGACTCCTTTCAGCCCGGGACCAACATGTCGGCGTGGCTTTTTACCATCCTGCGCAATCTCTTCCGATCGGAATACCGCAAGCGCCGGCGAGAAGTCGAAGACTCTGACGGCAGCTATGCCGAGTCCCTGAAATCGCAGCCTGAACAGAGCAGCCGCGTGGAATTCGAAGAGTTTCGCACCGCACTCGCCAAGCTGCCTCCCGACCAGCGTGAAGCCCTGATCCTTGTCGGCGCGTCCGGCTTCTCCTACGAAGAGGCTGCTGAGATCTGCGGCTGCGCCGTCGGCACCATCAAGAGCCGCGTCAACCGCGCCCGGAACCGCCTTTCCGAACTCCTCGCTATCGAAACGGCAGATGATTTCGGTCCCGATCACACGACGCGCGCCGTCCTCGTAGAGTCGAAATAGCGCCCTGGTGCGCCGCCTCGCCTCACGCCCGGCCAAAAGAATGGCCCGAGCCGGGCTCGGGCCAAAACATCACGCCCGCTTTTGTTGACGTCATGGCACCGTGGGGGAGCGACCCCGGATCAAGCCCACAATCGCCGCAATCGCGAACAACACGATCGCAACGAAGAAGATGATCTTGGCGATTTCCAAGGAAATCCCCGCAATGCCGCCAAAACCCAGAACTGCGGCGATCAGCGCGATCACAAGGAATGTCAAAGCCCAGCCAAGCATCGTCGCTCTCCTTCTGCCCCGTTGCGTTCGCTCGGAAAACCGTTGAAAAGGCCGAAGGTTCCCGCGCCGGAACTTGCGAGAAAGGACACGAGTTTCCGCCAAGGGACAAAGTCCCTATCATGGCGTGCGCTTCTGCGAAGGATCATCCGACTTGGCGTTCGAACGCTACCGCGCGAAACGACATTTCGACGTGACCGCGGAGCCGCGCGGGAAGAAGGGCAAACCCGGCGGCCATGCCTTCGTCATTCAGAAGCACGCCGCGCGCCGGCTGCATTACGACCTGCGGCTCGAACTCGACGGAGTAATGAAGAGCTGGGCGATCACGCGCGGGCCGAGCCTTGATCCCGGCGAAAAGCGCCTTGCCGTTCACGTCGAGGACCACCCGATCGAATACAACGACTTCGAAGGCACGATCCCGCAGGGCGAATATGGCGGGGGGACCGTGATGATCTGGGACCGCGGCCGCTGGATCCCGGAAGGAGATCCGCATCGCGGATACAGCAAAGGGCACCTCGAATTTCGGCTCGAAGGCGAGAAGCTCAAGGGCCGCTGGCATCTCGTGCGCATGAAGCAGCGTCAGGGCGAGCGACAGGAGCCCTGGCTCCTGATCAAGGGCGAGGATGCGCAAGCGCAGCGCGGCGGAAAGGATATTCTCGCCGACATGCCGCTGTCGGTCGCGAGCGGACGCAGCATGGAAGAGATCGCGGCGGGCCGGCCGGTCCGCAAGCGTTCCGCCCGCAGGACCGTTCCCGCCAAGGCGGTGTGGTCGTCGGCGCGCGGCGGCCCGCTGAAAGAGGACAGTGAAGCGCGTTCAAAACGTCCGGCCGGCCGGCGCGCGGCCGGGCGAGGCCACGGCCGAAACGAAACCTCCGGAAAAGCGGCGCGCGCGGCAGAAGGCAAAGCCGCGCCGCTGCCCGATTTCGTTCCGCCGTCTCTTGCGCAGCTCGCCGAGCGGGCGCCGGATTCCGAAGGCTGGGTTCATGAGATCAAATTCGACGGCTATCGCGTGCAGGCGCGCATCAAGGCGGGCATTGTACAGATCAAGACCCGGCGCGGGCTCGATTGGACGGACAAATTTCGGCCCGTGGCCGAGGCCTTGTCGGCGCTTGATGTCGACGGTGCGCTTATCGACGGCGAAATCGTCGTGGAGCAGAACGGCCGATCGAATTTCAGCGCGCTCCAAGAGGCGCTGTCCGGCGGGACCGGAGACCTGCTGTTCTATGTCTTCGACCTGTTGCATCTCGACGGTCGCGACGTAAAGGCGCTTCCGCTCGTCGCGCGCAAGGCCCTTCTCGAAGACCTGATCCGCACGCTTCCGAAGAACGGAACGGTTCGCTTCAGCGAACATTTCGAGACCAAGGGCTCGGTGCTGCTGCGCCACGCCTGCGAGATGCAGCTCGAAGGGATCGTGTCGAAGCGGCGTGACGCGCCCTACCGCTCGGGCCGCAACGGCGACTGGATCAAGACCAAATGCTCCGACCGGCAGGAATTCGTCATTGCGGGCTTTGCGCCCGCAACAAACGATCCGCGGGCCGTCGGCGCGCTCGTGCTCGGCTATTATGGCGGCAAGACCCTGCACTATGCCGGTCGCGTCGGCACGGGCTTCACGCGCAAGACGGCGCGCGATCTATTTCAGCGGCTCGATCCGCTGCGGCGCGCGCGCGCGCCCTTCAAGCCGCTACCGGCGGAGGAACGAAGCCGCCCGCCGGTCTGGGTCGAGCCGCGTCTGGTGGCCGAAGTGGATTTCCGCGGTTGGACTCATGGAGCGCGTCTCCGTCACCCGTCCTTCAAGGGATTGCGGCTCGACAAAGCGGCGAGCGAGGTCGTGCTGGAGACGAAGACGATGCTGAAGGCTGCCCCGACCCAAGACAATTCCACTTCGGGTTCGCAGCGTCCGTCGCAGAAGCATTCGCGGGGAGCAGGCGACGTGCCGCTCACGCATCCCGAGCGCGTCTACTGGGAAGACATCGGGCTCACCAAGCAGGGTCTTTCCGACTACTACACGCGCGTATGGGATTGGATCGCGCCGCACCTCGTCGGCCGCGTCCTCAGCCTCGTCCGTTGTCCGGAAGGAACGTCGGGGCAATGCTTCTTCCAGAAGCACGCCTCAGCCGGACTTGACGCCAAATATCTGCGGCTCGTTCCCGAGGACGGCGATCATGTGATCGCGATCGATGATCTTCCGGGCCTGGTCGCGCTCGTGCAGGCCGGGGTCCTGGAGCTGCATGTCCGCGGCAGCACGATCGAGCACCTCGACAAGGCGGACCGGATCGTCTTCGACCTCGATCCGGCGCCCGACGTGAAATGGGGCGACGTCGTCCGTGCCGCACGGGACGTGCGGGAACGGCTCGAAGCTCTGAAACTGGCCGCCTATGTCAAGACGACCGGCGGCAAGGGCCTGCATGTCGTCGTGCCGCTCGACCCGACGCCTTGGGAGGATGTGAAGGCGTTCACCCGTGCCTTCGCGTTCGCGATGGCCGCGGACAGCCCCGACCGGTACATTGCAACCGCTTCCAAGCGCGCGCGCAGCGGGCGCGTCTTCATCGACTATCTGCGAAACAGCCGGGAGGCTACGGCCATCTGCGCCTATTCCACCCGGGCGCGACCGGGGGCGCCCGTTTCGGTGCCGATCGCCTGGGGCGAACTCGGTTCGGTCCGGGCGGGAAACCAGTACACGGTCGAGAACATTTCTCAGCGCCTCTCGCGGCTGAAGCGCGACCCTTGGGCCGACATGCCCCGCAAGAGCCGGCCTCTGCCGGGGCTGCCGCCGAAACGTTGAGCGCCGGACCTTGTCAATCGCGACACCCGCCTGCCGAGATCAGTCGCTGCCGCAATTGCGCCGCGAATCGTGCGTTTCACTGCCGATCGGCAGACCGGCATCCATTCGTATCCTCGTTCCGCCACGGCTCGATGCGGGAACCAAGCTCCGAACGACTTGTTGTTGTGCCGGGAATGTCATTGCCGCGTTGCGGGCGGTTCGCGTGATCGGCGGTGGCTGTGTGTGGGACGGGTTTTGACGTTCACGAGTTGCTGAGGAGAGGGTGTAGAGAATGCGCAAGATTTTACTGGTCGTAGCGGCCGCGAGCGCGTTGGCGGGCTGCCAGACGGCGCGGGAAGACAACGCATTGGCCGGCGCGGCTCTTGGCGGCGCAACCGGTGCCGTGGTTGGCGGATTGGCGGGCGGAACGGCCGGCTCGGCCGTGGCAGGCGGCGTCGTCGGTGCAGCCGCAGGCGGCATTCTCGGGGCGGCCACCACGCCGCCGGAGCCGTGCTATGTGCGGACACGCTCCGGCCGGCTGCGGGAAGTTCCTTGCTATTGAGCGTCGGCCGGTTTAGCCGCTGACACATCCATGGCCCAGCCTTCGCGCTGGGCCTTTTTCTGTGGCGCGTCTGATCTGGCTCCCCGGCGGCGGCAGCGGAACCGTGCCCGCCCGCGCTCTGTTGGTCCTGAGAGAGGGGAACGGAGGACACGGGACCATGGACAAGAGCAGTCACGGAGAAGTGGTAGAAACGGCGCGCGAAGCGCGCCAGGGTTATCTCGATCGCCCGGTTCTTGCGGTGCTGATCCTCGGCACGGCATTGGCGCTCGTGGTTCTCGGCGCGCTGTGGCTCTCCATCTGGTGACCCGCGGGAACAAGCGGCGCGCGAGTCAACCAAATCTCATTCCGCCTCAATGCAGCCGGCGCCGCTGCGGCATGACCGGCACGACAGGCGGATTTTCGTCGAAAAGCTCGGCCAGTTTGTCCGTCATGGCACCGCCCAGCTCCTCGGCATCCACGATGGTAACGGCCCGTCGATAGTAACGCGTGACGTCGTGGCCGATGCCGATGGCGATAAGCTCCACCGGCGAGCGGTTCTCGATCTCCGAGATGACGTGACGCAGGTGCCGCTCGAGATAATTGCCGGGATTGACCGACAGCGTCGAGTCGTCGACCGGCGCGCCGTCGGAAATCATCATCAGGATGCGGCGCTGTTCAGGCCGCGCGAGCAGCCGCTTGTGCGCCCAATCGAGCGCTTCGCCGTCGATGTTTTCCTTGAGGAGCCCCTCGCGCATCATCAGGCCGAGATTCTTGCGGGCACGGCGCCACGGCGCGTCCGCCGACTTGTAGATGATGTGTCGCAGGTCGTTGAGGCGGCCCGGATTTGGCGGCTTTCCCGCCGCAAGCCATGCCTCGCGCGACTGCCCGCCTTTCCACGCCCGCGTCGTAAAGCCGAGAATTTCCACCTTCACGCCGCAGCGCTCGAGCGTGCGCGCCAGTATGTCGGCGCAGGTTGCCGCGACGGTGATGGGGCGGCCGCGCATCGAGCCGGAATTGTCGAGCAGAAGCGTCACGACCGTATCGCGGAAAGTCGTGTCCTTCTCGGCCTTGTAGGAGAGCGGATGCATCGGGTCGATGATGATCCGCGGGAGCCGCGCCGTATCGAGCTGCCCCTCTTCGAGATCGAATTCCCACGACCGGTTCTGCTGCGCCATCAGCTTGCGCTGCAGGCGATTGGCGAGCCGCGCCACGACCCCCTGAAGGTGCGAGAGCTGCTTGTCGAGATAGCCGCGCAGCCGTTCGAGCTCCTCGGGCTCGCACAACTCCTCCGCCGCGACCGTTTCGTCGAAACGGCTGCTGAAGGCCCGGTAGTCCGGCCCGCGCGGCTCGTTGTGTCCATGGCGGGGACGCCACGGCTCCCCCGGCGTGTCGGTGTCGCCGAGTTCCGAATCGTCCGGCATTTCCGCCGACTGGGCATCGGCTGCTTCGGCCGCGCCTTCGGGGAGTTCCTCGGCCGCCATCTCCGCCTGCTCCGAGGCGGAGGCATCGGCATCCTCGGACTCCTGAGTCTCACCCGCTTCGCCGTCCGCGTCCTCGCGGCCTTCGCGCTCGTGATCGTGCTCGTCCTCGTCGCCTTCGTGCGCCCGCTCGTCGCCCATGTCGAGCGACTCCAAGAGATCGTGAACGACATCGCCGAAGCCGCGCTGATCCTCGAGCAGGCGACTCAGCCGATCGAGATCGGCGCCCGCCTTCTCCTCAATCAGGCCGCGCCAGAGATCGACGAGCTTGCGCGCGGCAGCCGGCGGCGGCTCGCCGGTCAGGCGCTCGCGCACGATCATGGCGATCGCCTCCTCGATGGGAGCATCCGCCCGATCCGTGATCTCGTCGAATTTCCCGCGATGGAAACGGTCGTCCAGCATGGCGGAGAGGTTGCGCCGCACGCCGAGCATCCGGCGCGAGCCGATGGCCTCGACGCGGGCCTGCTCAACCGCCTCGAAAATGGCGCGGGCCTGCTGGCCTGCGGGAAGCAAGCGGCGGTGAACAGCCGCATCGTGGCAGGCAAGCCGCAGCGCAAAGGCGTCCGCATGGCCGCGAATGATCGCCGCATCCTGCGGAGTGAGCTTGCGGGGCGGCTCCGGCAGACGGACCTTTCCGCCCGCCAAAGCGGGACGCTCGGCCGCAAAAGCCACTTCAAGGCCCGACTCGCGCGCGAGTGCGCGCAGGCATCCTCCTACGGAGCGCTTGAACGGCTCGACGGGCGATTCCTTCCCGGCGGTTTTCGGCTTGCTGTTCGAGGGCATTGTCTCGCCACCTGCTGCGAAGATCGCTTCGCGGTCGGGGGCCGGCACGCAACGAGCGGCCGACCCGGGGCAACCCGCCGCCTTTCGCTGCCCGCGGCCCTGTTTCGCCGCAGGCCTTGCCGCGGTCTCCGGTCCGCGTCTGCGAAGCCGGCTCAGCTCAGGGCCACGTTCACCGCGCTTTCCGGCAACTCCTGACCGAAGCAGCGCTGATAGAACTCCGCCACCAGCGGCCGCTCCAATTCATCGCACTTGTTGAGGAAGGTGACGCGGAACGCAAACCCGATGTCATTGAAGATTTCGGCATTCTCCGCCCAGGTGATCACGGTCCGCGGGCTCATCACGGTCGACAGGTCGCCGTTCATGAACGCGTTGCGGGTGAGATCTGCGACCCGCACCATCTTGTTCGCAATGTCGCGCCCTTCCGGCGTGCGATAGTGCTTAGCCTTGGCGAGCACGATCTCGACTTCGTTGTCGTGCGGCAGATAGTTAAGGGTGGTGACGATCGACCAGCGGTCCATCTGACCTTGGTTGATCTGCTGCGTGCCGTGATAGAGGCCCGACGTGTCGCCGAGACCGATCGTGTTCGCCGTCGCGAACAGCCGGAAGGCGGGGTGCGGCCGAATCACCCGGCTCTGATCGAGCAGAGTCAGTTTGCCGGATTGTTCCAGCACGCGCTGGATCACGAACATCACATCCGGCCGGCCGGCATCGTATTCGTCGAAGCAGAGCGCCACGTTATTCTGCAGCGCCCAGGGCAAAATGCCGTCGCGGAATTCGGTGACCTGCAGGCCGTCCTTGATGACGATCGCGTCCTTGCCCAGGAGGTCGATACGGCTGATATGGCTGTCCAGGTTCACCCGCACACACGGCCAGTTGAGGCGGGCGGCGACCTGCTCGATATGCGTGGACTTGCCGGTGCCATGATAGCCGGTGACGATCACGCGGCGGTTCTTGGAGAAGCCGGCCAGAATGGCGATCGTGGTCGCGCGGTCGAATCGGTAGTCCGGGTCGAGATCGGGGACGTGTTCGTCCGGCTCCGAATAGGCCGGCACCTCCATGTCGCTGTCGATTCCGAAAACCTGGCGGATCGACACCTTCATGTCGGGAAGGCGGGCCGGTTCTGCAGTGACGGTCATGGCTCCTCCGTGGCCGCGGGTGTCCGAGGCCCGATCACGTTCAAAACAAGGCGGTTCGGATTCAGATCCAAATTAGCAGAACTGCGGGGCGGGGCGAAAGCCGCCGTGGCGCCGTTCTCGATTTGTCTTCGACGCCCGAAACTTTCATAGATATAGCCAGGAAACGACGATTTTCAACGTCCGGGCATGGCCTTGCGCGCTGCATGGCCCGAGCGCCCGTCTCAGCAAAAGCCGGCGTTCTTGAGATATTTGTAGGCCTGAATCACCTCGCGCAGCCGGTCCTCGGCTCCGCGGTCGCCGCCATTCGCGTCGGGATGGTGGCGCTTCACCAACTCCTTGAACCGGGCCCGGATGCCCTCCCGGGTGGCATCGAGCTCGAGTCCGAGCGTGTCGAACGCCTTGCGCTCGGCATTGCGGATCATTCGGCCTTCGCGCTCGGGTGGATGGGGCGGAGGCTGCCAGCCCGCGCGTCCGCCAAGCTCGCGGAACAGCCCGATGGGGTCAGCGGCCGCGCCGAACTGCGCAAAGTTGACTCCAAACTGGTTTCCCTCAGCCGCGGATGCCCGCAAGGCGTAGCCGTTGACGCCCATCTTCCAAGTCGGTCGGTGTCCGGTCAGCGCGTCCTTCTGAAACTCCGCGACCGCCTCCTCGCTCATGCCGGCGAAGAAATTGTAGGACTGGTTGTAGGAACGCACATGTTCCAGGCAGAAGCGCCAGTACTGGCCCTCGCGCAGGCGGCCCTTCGGCGCGCGGTGCGTCGCCGCCTCCTCGCAACCCGGCCACTCGCAAGCCGGACAGGTCGCACGTAAGCGCCGATCCTGATCGGGCTTGACGCGAACGCCGTCGAACAAGGGGGAGTCGAGTTTCATGTGTGCATTATGTGAACAGGGCGGTTGCCCCTGCAAGCGCCCATTCGATGCGCCCGCGAGACACTTTCGTCAATTGACGTGTCCGCAATGCGACACTAATCGAGAGCCATGCGGACGGCCGATGTGATCACGAAGAAATTGACGAAGGCTTTTACACCGGAAAGCCTCACCGTGGTGGACGAGTCCCATCTTCATGAGGGTCACGCCGGACACCGTCCCGGCGGGCAGACCCATTTCCGTGTCTATATTGTAGCGCAGGCGTTCTCCGGAAAGAGCCGGGTCGAGCGCCACCGCATGATTCATGCGGCGCTGGCAGCGGAGCTTGCGGGCGGAATTCACGCCCTTGCCGTTCATGCCGCAGCGCCGGGCGAGAGTTCGCCCGCAGCCGGCTAGCTAGGGCGGCCCAAGCCGGGGTCCACGCATTTCGGGCGGCGCGTTGCCCGGCGCAAGGGCATCGCTCAGGAACGCCCGCACGGCCGCGGGATCGACGTCCGGCGCGATGAAGCTCCGCCCGATGCCCCGCGCCAGAATGAAGGTGAGTTTTCCCCCCTTCACCTTCTTGTCCTGGGCGATGAGCCCCATCAGCCGATCGACGTCCGGCATGCCGCCGGGAATCTGGCTCATCTCGGTCGGAAGGCCGCATGCTCCCAGATGCCGGCGTACGCGCGCCACGTCCTCCGGGCCGGCGAGCCCGAGCCGCGCCGAGAAGGCAAAGGCCAGCACCATGCCGATCGCCACCGCCTCACCGTGCAGCAGCCGCTCCGAGAATCCGGCCGCGGCCTCGAGCGCATGGCCGAAAGTGTGGCCGAGATTGAGGAGCTGGCGGTCGCCGGTTTCGAATTCGTCGCGCACGACGATCGCCGCTTTCGACCGGCAGGAGGTCGCGATCGCCTCCTCCCGTGCGGGACCGCCCGAGAACACCTCTTGCCCATGTGACTCGAGCCAGGCGAAAAAGTCGGCATCGTCGATGAGCCCGTATTTCACGACCTCGGCATAACCGGCGCGGAATTCACGCGCCGGCAGCGTGTCGAGCAGCGCGGTGTCGGCGAGAACGAGAACGGGTTGATGGAATGCGCCGATGAGATTCTTGCCGTGCGGCGAATTGATGCCGGTCTTGCCGCCGATCGAAGAATCCACCTGCGCAAGGAGCGTCGTCGGAACCTGAACGAAATCGACGCCGCGCCGCACGGAGGCCGCGACGAAACCCGCAAGATCGCCGATCACGCCGCCGCCGAGCGCCACGAGGAGGTCTCGCCGTTCAATACGAGCTCCCAGAACCTGCTCGCAGACTTGCGCGAAGCAGGCAAAGCTCTTGGACCCTTCCCCGGGCGGGATGACGATATCCGCATGCCGGACACCCGCGGCCTCGAGCGAGGCGATCGCCGCGCGGAGATGGCTTCGGGCGACGTTTTCATCCGTAACCACGGCGACGGCTGCGCCCGGGCGCAGCGCCTTCACGCGCGGCCCGAGTTCCGCAAGCAGCCCCCGACCGATGGCGATCTCGTAGCTCCGTCCGGCGAGATCGACCGCGACGCGGGTGATGGCGTTCTCCCGATGCCTCACGCTGCGCCCCCGTGCCTCTCCCGCGGATGCCGGATGGGCGTCCTGAAGAACTGCTGCAGACCCGCGACGATGTCCTCCACCACGAGGGCATGCGGCGCATCCCGCGAGGCCACGATCAAATCGGCTTCGGCGTAGACGGGCTCGCGCTCGGCCATCAGAGCTTTCAGCGTGGCGGCCGGATCGGCCGTCTTGAGGAGCGGCCGGTCGCTGCGCCGTTTGACCCGCCGCATCAGCACGTCGAGATCGGCCTTGAGCCAGACCGAAACCGCCTTTTCGCGGATCGCCGCGCGCGTGTCGGCATTCATGAAGGCACCGCCCCCCGTGGCGAGCACCTGCGGCCCCGCATCGAGCAGCCTCGCGATGACCCGGGCTTCGCCGGAGCGGAAAGCCCCCTCCCCGTGCGCGGCGAAGATTTCCGGGATGGTCATGCCTGCGGCCGCTTCGATCTCGGTATCGGCATCGACGAAAGGGAGGTTGAGCCGGATCGCAAGCCGGCGCCCGACCGAGGATTTTCCCGCCCCCATCATGCCGACGAGCGCGATCGAGCGCCGACCGAGCGCCGCCACGACGGCGGCCGCTGTCGGATCCCTCTCGCCCGGGGAGATCGCCTGCGACATGGAGCACCTTTTAGAGCATGACCGGGAAAGGTGTGAGCGCGTTTTCGACCTGTCCGCCACCCTTTCGACGGCTTTCGAATCGACCTATAAGAGACTTTGGTGCGGTTTGGGGCCGGGATGACTTGCCGCGTCGGCCCCTCCGACGGCCGTTAACCTGCCCGTCAGGGAAATCATGCCATAGGTTGTTGCGTCGGGTTGCGGGTGGCGCCCCGGCGTCTACTTGGTACGCCAAGATGCCTAGCCTTATCCGCCTGCTGTTCGTCCTGGGAATGCTGAGCGGGCTCGCTTACGGCGGCATCGTGTCGCTTGCGACGTTCGTGCAGCCCCAGCCGCGCGAAATGAGCGTCACCATCCCGCAAGATCGCTTGAACAAGCACCGCTGAGCGGCCGCGATGCCCGCCCGAGACGCTGGCGAGGATCGGCTGCTCGCGCTTTTCCTCGACATGCTCGTCGCCGAGCGCGGCGCCGCCGCGAATACAATCGAGGCGTACAGGCGCGACCTTCGAGACCTGGCCGCAGCGCTCGCCGGGCGGGGTTGCGGCCTCGGCTCGGCAACGGCCGAGGATCTCCGCGACCATCTCTCGGACTTGGCCCGCCGCGGGCTGACACCGGCCTCACAGGCGCGGCGACTCTCGGCCGTCCGGCAATTCTATCGTTTTCTCCGCGCCGAGGGGCACCGGAGAGACGATCCGGCCGCAAATCTGGCCGGGCCGAAGCGCGGCCGGCCCCTTCCGAAAGTCCTGTCGGTCGAGGAGATCGATCGCCTGCTTGCCGCCGCGCGCGATGGTGTCTCTGAACCCGACCTCGGGCCGGGGGAACGGCTCCGGCGGGCGCGGCTTCACGCCCTCTTGGAGCTCGCCTATGCCTCCGGATTGCGCGTTTCGGAATTGATCGCCCTCCCGGAAGCGGCCGTCCGGAAGGGCCCTGACCTGCTGCTGGTCCGAGGCAAGGGCGGCAAGGAGAGGCTGGTGCCTCTGAACGCCGCCGCCAAAGCGGCCGTCGCGGCCTATCTCGCCCTGCGCGATCGGGCGGGGCCTGGCGGCTCGCGCTGGCTGTTCCCCTCCTTCGGCGAGAGCGGCCATCTCACGCGGCAGCACGTCGCGCGCGAACTCAAGGGACTGGCAGCCGCGGCCGGACTGCGGCCCGACCGCGTGAGCCCGCACGGGTTGCGACATGCGTTCGCGAGCCACCTTTTGCAGAACGGCGCCGACTTGCGATCGGTCCAGACGCTGCTCGGGCACGCTGACGTTTCCACGACGCAGGTCTACACCCACGTGCTCGAGGACCGTCTGAAGAACCTCGTGCGCGACCTGCACCCGCTCGCCAAGGACTGAACCGCGGTCGGGCGCCCCGCACGCCGCGGGACGCCGTGCGGTTCAAACCGCCTTCACGCCTTGCTGGGCGGCGGCTCCGGAGCCAACAGGCCGGCCTTGAACAGCCAGCCGGCGACGGCACCGGCAACCGTCGGCACCACCAGGAACATCCAGACCTGCGCGAGCGCCTTTCCGCCGACAAAAACGGCGGGCCCCAAGCTGCGCGCGGGATTGACCGACAATCCCGTAACATTGATGAACGGGAAGTGCAGCATGAACAGTGTCAGCCCGATGATGAGTCCGGCGACTTCCAGCGTCGTGGTCGGGTTGGTGGCACTCAGAATCACGACCACAAAGACGAAGGTGGCGAGAAACTCGGTGAGCATCGCGGCACCGAGGCCATATCCGCCGAGATAGCCTTCGCCCCAACCGTTCTGTCCGAGTCCGCTCGCCGCGAGGTCGTAGCCCGCGAGCTTACCCTTGAGGATGGCGACGAGCAGCGCGGCTCCGATCACCGCGCCGACGAGCTGCGAAACGATGTAGCCGATCGCATCGTTCACCGACATGCGGCCGGCCGCCAACATACCGACCGTGACGGCAGGGTTGATATGGCAGCCGGAAATCGGCCCAACTCCATAAGCCATTGCCGTGACGGCAAGCCCGAAGGCGAACGCAATGCCGATCACGTCGACGAGCGTACGCCCGTCCGCGGCCCCGATAGCGGCCGCCCCACATCCCACAAGAACCAATACCGCCGTGCCAAAGGCTTCGGCGAGATAACGTTTCGTCGTGCTGTTCATGATCGAAAACCCCCGACTCAAGCGCGTGGCAGGATAGCGGGGATGAGGCCCGCGTGCACGGGCGGCGCGCCTGGTTTCAACGACCGCGGGAGCCCTTCGCGGCGCGGCGTTGCGTCACAGCCGCGCAGGGCCCGGCGCCTTGCCGATACCGCGCGGGTTGCGCAGATCGCGGCAAGCGCGGCAAAAGGGCAGCGCGCGGAGGACAGGATCAGGAGCCAGCGATGTTCGCCTATTTGTTCTGGCACACCCCGAAGCCCGGCGTCTCGGCCGCCGATTACGAAGACGGGCTTGCCGGCTTCGCCCAGGCCCTGCGCGCCACCGGCTGCGTAGGGCTGGAAAGCGCCGCAAGCTTCCGCATTTCGCCGGTGCCGTGGCTCGGTGCCGGCGACGGTTATGAGGACTGGGCGCTCGTCGCGGGGCCGGGCGTTCTCGAAGCCCTCAACAGCGCGGCCGTGTCGGGCCCGATGGCGGCGCTGCACGGGCGCGTCGCCGACGCCATGGATGTCGGGCATGGCGGGCTCTATTACCGCCTCTGGGGCGACGTCTCTCCACTGGAGGCGAGTGCCGGACAATGGCTCACCCGGCCGCGCGGCATCGCCTTCCGTCCGGTGCTCGAAGAGATCGCGCGATCCGCCGGTCAGCCGGTGAGCGTCTGGCGGCGCTTCATGGTGCTGGGGCCGGGCCGCGAATTTCTCGTCCTCGGACGAGATCCGCTCGCCCTTGCGCTTCCGCCGGGCTGGGACGGCCACGCGGTGCGGCGCCGCCCCATCGCGCCGGACGCGGCTCAGGCGAGGTCGGCATAGACCGCGTCGCGGATATCGCGCGTAAAGCGGCCCATCATGCCTTCGAGCGCCGTGTTGGTGAGCGAAACGACGGTGAAATGCTTCACCGGGTCGATGAACCAGCTATGACCCCACACGCCGCCCCAGCCGAACGTGCCGGGCGACTGCGGGCTCTGCGCCGCGGTGGGATCGACGAGAACCGCCCCGCCATATCCGAAGCCCCAGCCCGGCCCGCGATTGGGAATCGGAAAGTCGCCCGTCTGCACCGTCATCATGGCCCGCACGCTGTCGCGGTCGAGGATCGGGCCACCGCCCGCCCGGATCGCTTCGAGGAACCGGAGAACATCGCCCGCCGTCCCCGCCATGCCGCCACCCCCCGAGGGGAACGAGCTTTGATCGAAAATCCGCGCCGGCACGAGGTTCACCCCGGCGACGCCCGCATAGAACGGCAGGTTTTCGGGAAAGCGCACGCGCTTTCCCGAATCCGGAATGCGCTCGGGCGCCGGCGTGCCGTCGGCATATTGCGCGACAAGACGCTGCGCCCCGCCCGGGGGTAGCGAAAAGCCCGTGTCGGTAAGATCGAGCGGCCGCAGGATCGTCTGCGCCATCACCTGCGCGAGGCTTGCGCCGGCAGCCGCCTCAAGCACGGCGCCGAGCACGTCGATCGCGACCGAATAGGCCCAGCGTGCCCCGGGCCGATACGCAAGACCCGCCCGCACGATCCGTTCGAGTTCCTCGGCCATGCCGAGACCCGGCTGGTCGACCCCGTCCGACACGCCCGCGCGGTGGTAGGAGCCGTCCGGCGGCTGCAGGAACCCGTAGGAGAGGCCGGCCGTGTGCGTGAGAAGCTGCCGCACGGTGATGGCCGGCGTCTCCCCGTCGGAAAGCGCCGGCCGGAAGGCCGGCAGAAACCGCGTGACGGGATCGTCGAGTGCGATCTTGCCCTCTTGGACGAATCGCAGCGCCGCCGCCGTCACGAACGGCTTGGTGACGGAGGCGAGCCGGAAAATCGCGTCCTCACGCATGGCAGCACCGCGCTCGCGATCGGCGAAGCCGGCCGCGCGACGATAGACGACACGCCCCTCGCGCGCGATGAGCACCACGGCCCCGACCACCCGCCGCTCCTCGAGGGCGCGATCGATCGCGGCATCCAGCCGCGCGGTGGTCTTGGTTTCGGCGTGCAAGTCCATGTTCGTCCTCCCCGAGACGCTCAGGCAGCCGTGCGCGGTAGCCCTTGACGGCGACGGTCCTGCTTGCAACGAGTTTTCCGCCACGAAGCCGGAGAAGGGCACGATGACCGCGTCCGCGCAGAATGCGCAAGCCGTTTCCGCGACCGCAAGCGATTTCGACGTCGTGGTGGTGGGAGCCGGCTTTGCCGGCCTGTACATGCTCTACCGCCTGCGGAAAATGGGCTTTTCCGTGCGGGTCTTCGAGGCGGGAAGCGGCGTCGGCGGCACATGGTACTGGAACCGTTATCCCGGTGCCCGTTGCGACGGCGAAAGCATGTTCTACTCCTACCAATTCTCCGAGGACCTGCAGCAGGAGTGGGAGTGGACCGAGCGCTATGCGGCTCAGCCGGAAATCCTGCGTTACGCCAACCACGTCGCCGACCGTTTCGATTTGAGGCGCGACATCCGCTTCGACGCACGTGTCGTCTCCGCGCAGTTCGACGAGGATACCTGCCGCTGGCTGGTCGAGACGGCCGACGGGACGCGGGCCACCGCCCGCTTCTGCGTGATGGCGACGGGCTGCCTCTCGGCCGCCAACAGGCCGCAGTTTCCCGGTCTGGGAGACTTTAGGGGCGAGGCCTACCACACGGGCGAGTGGCCGCACGAACCGGTCGATTTTTCCGGCAAGCGGGTTGGCGTCGTCGGCACGGGGTCGTCCGGCATCCAGGCGATCCCCATCATCGCCCGGCAGGCCGCACATCTTTATGTGTTTCAGCGCACGCCGAACTATGCCGTGCCGGCCTGGAACGGCCCGCTTTCGCCGGAAACGATACGCGAGATCAAGGCCAATTACGCGGCCCTGCGGGAGAAGCAGCGCTCCACCTTCACCGGCAATATGTGGGACGTGCGCGACCAGTCCGCCCTCGAGGCAACGCCTGAAGAACGACGGCGTGAATACGAGGCGCGCTGGCGAGAGGGCGGGCTCGGCTTCTTGGCTGCCTATCGCGACCTCCTTTACGACGACGACGCCAACGCCACCGCGGCGGAGTTCGTGCGCGGGAAGATCCGCGAGATCGTCCGCGATCCCAAAGTCGCCGAGCTTCTGTGTCCGAAATACATCATCGGCTGCAAGCGGCTCTGCGTCGACACCGGCTATTACGAGACCTACAACCGCGAGAACGTTACGCTCGTCGACGTGAGCGCGACGCCGATCAAGCGCTTCACGCCGGCCGGGCTCGCGGTCGGCGGACGCGAATATGCGCTCGACATGGTCGTGTTCGCCACCGGGTTCGACGCGATGACGGGCGCGCTCACGCGCATCGACATCCGTAACGGTGCGGGGGAGAGGCTGCGCGACAAATGGCGCGACGGCCCCATGACCTATCTCGGGCTCGCCGTCGCAGGCTTTCCCAATCTCTTTACGATCACCGGCCCCGGCAGCCCGTCGGTGCTGACGAACATGATCCCCACCATCGAACACCACGTGGACTGGATCGCCGAGTGTCTCGACCATCTGCGCGCGAAGGGGTTGCGGCGCATCGCAGCCGAGCCGGCGGCGGAGGCAATGTGGGTCGCGCATGTGGCTTCCGTCGCGGAGCGCTCGCTGCGGCCAAGTTGCAATTCCTGGTATGTCGGCGCCAACATCGAAGGCAAGCCGCGGGTGTTCATGCCGTATTTCGGCGGCATGCCGGCCTATCGCGAGAAATGCCGCAGCGTGGCGGCGAACGGCTACGAAGGCTTCGCGGCCGCTTGAGCCCGCGCGAAAGGACTTCGGCGGTTTGACTTTTCGCGCGGAGCGCCTAGCTTAGATATTATGGTGAGCTTCGCGGCATTCCGGCGCGGCCTCTGTCACGCGGGCAATTTGATCGCGGGCACTTAGCCCCGAGTTCCGCGCGCGCCTTCGCGAACTCGGGGGTCCTCCAAGAGCGGCACCATCGCCGGCGAAGGTCCGGTCCGCGCGAGGCGCAATTTCTCCCATTTCACGGCGGTTCCGGGCGCACCGGTTCGGTGTGGGCTCAGGAACTGCCTTTGCGAGTGGCAGCGGTCGAAGCGACGGAAGGCGCCGTAAAGGAGTTCACCATGAGACAGCCCAACGACCTGACATCGGCTTCGGACGAAGCGGCGGGCGAAACCGGCAAGGTGCACCGGCTCGCGCCGCGCACGCGGGTGCCCGCGGTCGGAGGCGCGCCGCGTGTGCCGCCGGCCGCGCCCAGCGCACCCGCCGGTCCCGAAGACGATGATCCGGGGCCGGCGGCGGCGTGAAACCGCCGGCGACAACAGCGATTCCGAGGAGAGCAGACATGGCCATCGACAAAGCCGCGGCTCCAGAAAGCCACCACAAGCCCCGCATCGTGCTGTCCGCCGAGGACTATGAGGGCCTCTCGGCGCTCGCGCACGCCGCCCGCAACAGGATGCCGGACGCTGCCGCCGAGCTCGCGGAAGAGATCGCGCGGGCCGACGTGCTTGCCGAGGGCGAGTACCCGGATCATGTGGTCTGCATGAACAGCGAAGTGGAGTTTCGAGATGACACGACCGGCAAGACCCAGACGGTGACCCTCGTCTATCCGGGCGAAGCCGACATCTCGCAGGGCAAGGTCTCGGTGCTGACCCCCGTCGGAACGGCCTTGATCGGGCTCGAGGCGGGCCAGTCGATCACCTGGGAAACGCCAACGGGCGAGACGCGGCGGATGACCGTTCTGGCGGTACGCAGGCACCGGTCCGCCTGAGGGCTGACGGACATCGAACCGACCGTCTCGGGCGGCCGCCCGGCGCGGAACAAATCGTTTGACGAACGTGGAGGAATGAATGACTGAAAAAAGCCGGCACAGCCGGGCACTTCGACTTGCTGGCTCGCAAGCGCATTCGGGGTCTCTCAGCGCCCCTGCGCCGGCTCCGACTTTACCGCACGCAACTTTGCCGACCGCGCAAGACGCGGCGAACCAGGACCACTTCGTCGAGCGCGACGGTCTCAGGTTTGCCGGCACGCATCTCATCGTTGATCTCTGGGGCGCATCCAACCTGGACGACCTCGAAACGATCGAGCAGGCGCTGCAAGAGGCCACGAAAGCCGCGGGCGCAACGCTGCTCCGAATCGACCTTCACAGCTTCGCGCCGACCGGCGGCATCACCGGCGTTGCGGTGTTGGCGGAAAGCCATATTTCGATTCACACATGGCCCGAGCGCGCCTATGCGGCCGTGGACATCTTCATGTGCGGCAATGCCAAGCCTCACAAGGCGCTGCAGGTCATTCGCGCGGCCTTCGCGCCCGAGAACCTCGTCCTGCTCGAGCACAGGCGTGGGCTCGTATCATGAACACGTTTCGCGAGGCGCTTTACGAGGATCACGGGCAGACGCTGGCCATCGGGGAGGTGCTGTATCGCGGGCGCACCGAGCACCAGGACGCGTTCGTTTTCACCAATCCGACCTTCGGCAAGGTGCTGACGCTCGACGGCGTGGTCCAACTGACTGGGCGCGACAACCACATCTATCACGAGATGATCGTGCACGTGCCGTTGACGGCCCACGGCGCCGCCAGGGACGTTCTGATCATCGGCGGCGGCGACGGCGGCACTCTGCGGGAAGTTCTCAAGCATCCGGTCGCCGGCGCCTGCCTCGTCGAGCTCGATCCGCAGGTTGTCGAGCTTTCACGGCGCTTTTTCCCGGAAGTATCGAACGGCGCCTTCGACGATCCTCGCGCCGCGATCGTGTTCGGCGACGGCGCCGCGTTCGTCGCCCGCACCGACAAGCGGTTCGACGTCATCATTGTCGACTCGACCGACCCCATCGGACCGGGCGAAGTGCTGTTCTCCGACCGGTTCTACGCGGATTGCCGGCGCCTGCTGCGGCCGCGGGGGCTGATCGCCGTCCAGAGCGGCGCGCCCTTTTATCGCGCGGCGCAATTGCAGCGGATGCTCGCGCGCCTTCAAGCGTGCTTCGGAGCCGCCCGCGCCTATCTCGCGCCGGTTCCGACCTACGCGCACGGACTGCTTGCGCTGATGATCGCCGGCCCGCGCGACAACTTCGCTCCGGCCCGCCCGGTGTTGCGCCGCCGCTTCGCCAAGGTTTCGGCTGCCACGCGCTACTACACACCGGAGGTCCACCGGGCTGCATTCGTCATGGGGCCGCGCTTCGAAGAAGAGGCCCGCGAAAGCGTGGCCGGAGCCGCAGGCCCGGTCACCGCGCCCGCGGCCGCGCAGCACTCCGAGCCTGCGGCGCCCGCTCCCGGCACGGCGCGCTGAGACTGCCGCATCCGTCGCCGAAAAGAGAGCGCGGGCGGCGGCTCCTCAGGTGCGTGCGAGCGCCACCGTCCTTCCGCGCAGCATGACGAGCGGCTCGCGCGTGCTTTCGGCAAAATCCACGACGCGGCCGAGCGCGATCACGACGCCGTGCCGCTCCAGCGTTTCTTCGAGCGTGCAGTCGATCGCTCCGGCTGCGTCCGCCAGAACCGGCGCCCCGGTCGACAGCGTCGTCCAGGTCCCGCGGCCGAAGCGATCCGCCCCCTTAAGCGGCGTCCTGCCGCCGAAAATTTCAGCAAGTTCCCCCTGATCGCTCGCGAGATAGCTGATTGCGAAATGCCGCGCCTCGCGGATCGCGTCGAGCGCCGCAGTCCGCTTGTCAATCGATACCAGCATTGTGGGTGGATCGGCGCAGACATGCGCCGTGGAAAGGCCGAGGAACCCGGCGGGACCCTGGGGACCTCGAGCCGTCACGACGGAAGCGCCCAGGGCGCGCTGGCCGACCGCCGTCCAGAACGCCTTCGGATCGATCTGTTGCATGCTCCCGTCCCCGGCAAACTCAGGTTCTTGTGGTCCCGGTGCGGCGCCTATTTCGGCGGGATGACGGGGAGCAGGACATAGGGCTGGCGACCCGGCGCGAAATGGAGGGTCGTGCGGCCGCCGAAGACCTCCGGCGGACGATCCTCGGGATCGTCGTGCTTGAACGGACCGGTGCCCTGCATTGTGTAGGCGACGCCCTCATACTGGAGCGGCGGCTCCTCGTGCGCATAGTCCTTGCCGCGCACCCACACCCCGAAGCGATAGCCCGGCGGAATCACGATCGAGGTCGGCCAGATCTCCACGTCGAGCTCGACCGGTTCGCCGGGCGTCAGCGGTTGGCGTTCATCATGCGTGTGATAGGGCCGATAGGGCAACGAAAGTTGCGGATCGAGCTTGCGGTGGGAAGCGCGCAGCCAGCCGAAGGCGATCGGCTGTTTCGGATCGTTCGCGCCATGGAACAGGACTTCCTTGCCGGCCGGATCGAACAGGCGCAGAACGAGGAAAATGTCGGCGTCCGTGGTCGACGATGACACGAAAAGCTTGGCCGCGACCGGCCCGGTGATCTCGGTCTCCTCGGCGAACGGCGGCGAAAGAAACATCAACCCGTCGCCGAGCGCCTCGAATTCGCGCTTCGTCTCCTCCTGCGGCTCCTGCGGCCCGAAACCCAGCGCTTGCGGCTGCAAATAGTACTTCGTCCATCGCGTGCGCGCGATCGGCCATTCGGTCTCGTGACGGATGACGAATCTCTCACCCGGATGACGGATGTTGAGCTGCACCGGCGGCTGCTTGTCCCAGCCGGTGTTTTCGCCTTTGAGGAAATGGCCGAAGAACTTCTTCTGCAACGCGACGCCATAATTCGTATAGAAATGCGTCCAGTGCGCCTGGCCGTGGATTTCGAGCCACTTCTGCTTCGAAGGCGCGCGCACGAAGCCCTCGACATTGCCGCGCAGATGCAGGCCGTGGCCGCCCCAATTGCCGGCGGAGAGAAACGGCGTCTCGATCTTGTCCCAATGCGCCGAGCGGTCTCGGTAATACGCGCCGTCGAGCGGCCGGCTCTTGACGTCGCCCCAGATGTCGGCGCGGTTCTTGACGAGTTCCTCCTCGGGCAGCGTCTCGGGCCCGGAGACGAGCTCGCCGGTCACCGGATTGCGCGGCCCCCGCTCCCCGACGCCGTACTGGACACGAAACACCTGCCGCCCCTGGAAACCGCGCGCGAAGGTGCAGAGAATGCCGCCGTGATGCGTCGCGTCGCGGTAACGGTCGGCATAGCCTTCCCACACACACATGGCGGCGAGATGCGGCGGCTTGAGCCCGGCGACGCGCCATTGGTTCATCGCGTAATAGGAGATGCCGTTGAGCCCGATCTTCCCGTTCGACCACGGCTGCTGCGCCGCCCACTCGATGCAGTCGTAAAGGTCCTTCGTCTCGCGCGGATTGTGGTGGTCGAGCACGCCCGGCGAGCGGCCGGCGCCGCGGCTGTCGACGCGAATGCAGACATAGCCGTCCGGAACCCACTTCTCCGGGTCCACCACTTCCCAGTTCTGATACTTGTTGGACGAGCCCTCGGCGACCTCGGGAAAGGTTGCGACCATCCGCTCCCATTGGCTCTTGAAGAATTCCTGGAAGGAAAGCCCCTTGCCGTATGGACCGTAGCTCAGGATCACCGCATAGCGGCCTTCCGCGACCGGGCGGAAGACATCCGCGCGCAGCACGAGCCCGTCGTCCATCGGAATGTGAACGTTCCAGTCGATCCGCATCCCGTCGCGGATTTCGCTGCGCGTGTCGTTGTGATGACTCTGTTGGACGTTCATGAGGCTCCCTCGCTCGCTCCTCCCCGGGCCGTAAACCCCGGCTCGGAGCGGAGTCAAGCGCAGGCGCATTCACGGCGCGCAATCCAGTCATTCGCCGGTCTGGCGCACACGCCGCGGGGCGCCCTTTTCGCGCGCGGGTTTCAGGCGGCCTTGGCGACGGCCGGATCAAGTGCGGCAGACACCGCCTCGTCCACGTGGTCGAGCCAGACATATTCGAGCTGGCTACGCACCTCCTCCGGAATTTCCTCGAAGTCCTTGCGGTTGCGCGCGGGCAGAAGGACACGCTTCAAGCCGGCGCGGGCAGCCGCCACGACCTTTTCCTTGATGCCGCCGACGGGCAGCACGAGTCCGCGCAGGCTGATCTCGCCGGTCATTGCGGTGTCAATGCGCGCCGGGCGCTCGGTCATGAGGGAGACGAGCGCGACGAACATGGCGACGCCCGCGCTCGGGCCATCTTTCGGGATGGCGCCGGCCGGAACATGCACGTGGATGTCGGCCTTCTCGAACTGCGCCGCATCGACGCCGAGCGAGGCCGCGCGGTTCTTGACGATGCTGAGCGCGGCCTGCGCGCTCTCCTTCATCACCGCGCCGAGCTGTCCGGTCAGGATCAGCCGCCCGGAGCCAGGCGTGCGAGTCGCCTCGATGAAAAGGATTTCCCCGCCGACCGGCGTCCAGGCGAGCCCCGTCGCCACGCCCGGCACGCTGACGCGCATCGCAACTTCGCTCTCGAACTGCGGCGGCCCGAGAATGACCGCCAAATCGGCGAGCCCGATGCGAATCGGCCCGGCCTTCGCGGTCTCGTCCGACTCGGCAATTCTGACCGCCGCATGCCGCAGCACCTTGCCGATCTCTCGTTCGAGATTACGCACGCCGGATTCACGCGTGTAGTGCTGGATGATTTCGCGCAGCGCCTCGTCCGCGATCTCGACCTGCTCCCGGCCGATGCCGTTCGCCTCGAGCTGCCGGTCCACGAGATAGCGTTTGGCGATCTGGAATTTCTCCTCGCTCGTGTAGCCCGCGAGGCTGATGATCTCCATGCGGTCGCGCAGCGGGCCGGGGATCGTGTCGAGCATGTTCGCGGTCGTGATAAAGACGACGCGGCTCAGATCGAACGGAACGCCGAGATAGTTGTCGCGAAAGGTGCCGTTCTGCTCGGGATCGAGCACTTCAAGCAGCGCGGCCGACGGGTCGCCCTGGACGCCGCGGCCGAGTTTGTCGATCTCGTCGAGCATCAGCACGCAGTTGCGCGCCCCCGCCTTGCGGATCGCCTGAATGATATTGCCGGGCAGCGCACCGATATAGGTGCGGCGGTGGCCGCGGATTTCCGCCTCGTCGTGAACGCCGCCGAGGCTCACGCGCACGAATTTCCGCTTCATCGCCCGCGCGATCGACTGCCCAAGCGACGTCTTGCCGACGCCCGGCGGGCCGACGAAACAGAGAATCGGCGCCTTGCCCTGCGGCGCGAGCTTGCGCACGGCAAGATATTCGACGATCCGCCGCTTGACCTTGTCGAGGCCGTAATGGTCGGCATCGAGAATACGCCGGGCCTCGGCGATGTCGATCGGCGCCTCTTCCGGCAGTTTCCAGGGCAGCTCGATCAGCCAATCGAGGTAGGTGCGTACCATTCCGTATTCGGCGGCCGCCTCCGGCATGCGCTGCAGGCGCCTGAGCTCCTTGCGCGCATGGTCCTCGATTTCTTTCGGCATGCCGGCACTGGCGATGGCCTTTTCGAGCTCGGCGAGTTCGGCGGCCTTGCCTTCCTCGCCTTCCCCGAGCTGCTTCTGGATCGCGGCCATCTGCTCGCGCAGCAGCACCTCGCGCTGCCGTTCGTCGAGCGCCGCCTTGGTCTGCTTGCTGATCTCGGCGGAGAGCCTCAGCACTTCGATGCGGTGTGCGAGCAGACGCGAGACTTTGTCCATGCGTGCCGCAACATCGACGGTTTCGAGGATTTCCTGTTTTTCCTCGGGCTTTGCATCCATATAGGCGATGGCCATGTCGGCGAGCTCGCCCGGCCGCTGGATCGCGCGGATCGCTTCGACAAGCTCGCGCGGCGCTTGCGGCACGAGTTCGAGCGCCTCGATCGCCTGATTGCGCAGGTGAAGCATGCGTGCTTCGATTTCCGGCGTCTGCGTCGCCGATTCGGGAATGCGCAGCACCCGCGCGACAAGGAACGGCCAGCCGCCGAGAAATTCCAACACCTGGAAGCGCTGCTCGCCCTGACAAATCAGGTGATGGCTGCCGTCCGCCGCCGTGACGTAGCGGCCGATATTCGCCACAACCCCCATGCGGTGCATGTCGAGGGCCGACGGGTCGTCGTTCGCGGGGTCTCGCTGCATCAGGATCCCGATCTGCCGCTGCTCGCGCACGGCCTGCTGCGCGGCCGCGATCGACTTTTCGCGGCCGATCGTCACCGGCATGACGACCCCCGGGAAGAGGACGAAATTGCGAACCGGAACGAT
Organism: Xanthobacteraceae bacterium; assembly: GCA_035716025.1. Taxonomy (GTDB): domain Bacteria; phylum Pseudomonadota; class Alphaproteobacteria; order Rhizobiales; family Xanthobacteraceae; genus JADGHE01. The sequence goes on along the minus strand of DASTKH010000063.1, from coordinate 19,522 downwards.
GATCAGCGCATCGGGGGGAAGCGGACGCAGCGCCGGCTTCTGCTCTGCGGCTTCCTGCGCGTCGCCCGGGGCGGAACTCCCCTGTTCGAGGCCTCGCACGATTTCCGTGTTTGTCACCACTTGCCTCACACCTTCTCCAGGGTCACGGCGAGACAGCCGTGCACGGACTGCCGGCGCACCGCGCCGTAACGCCCGGCCGGCAGGCGGATTCGGCGCTCGAACCGCCCCTGCGGCAGTTCAAGCCGGTGGATCACCGCGTTCTGCAGCTCGCGTGGCAAGACGCGCACGCCCGCGACGACGAGATCGGCGCCCTCGACGAACGCCTCGACCTGCTCGGGATCCACGCCGAGCAGCGCGACCAGCACCAGCACCGCCTCCTCGGTCTCCAGCATGTCGACCGGAGGTTCCCAGCGCGGCATTTGCGGGGCCACGCTGCGGACTACGAAAAATTCGCGATGCAGGCGCTCGGCCCGTGCGAGCATTTCGCAGGCCTCCGACCACATCCAGCTGTTCGACCTGAAAGCCATGGATCACCAACCGTCAGTTTCTCTGAATTGATATCCGATCCTCGTAAGTTCAATGTGCGGGGTGCGCCTTCCGGGGCGATTCGGGCCCCCGCGCCTCTCGAGGCGGGGGCACAGCGACGGAGCCTTCCGGCGTGCCCGGCGCGCGCGCCATTCCCATCCCGCGGGATTTTCGCGCGGCCCACCGCAGGATCAACGCGAAACGGGCCGGGAGCGGGAACTTCGCAGGGGCTTGGCGCTTAAGGGTCTGTTTGCTCACATTTTTGGAGGTTTCAGATGAAGACACGCTTGGCGTTTGCAACGATTTTGGCGGCGGCCGTGACCGCTTTCGCCGTCCCGCGCGAGGCGGCGGCGATTACGGCGGCCCCGGCCCTGAACGGGCCCGTTCTGGTGGAAGAGGCAGCCTGCCGGATGGTTCGTTCGCGAGTCGTTCGGCCGAACGGCCGGGTGGTCTACAGGACGACGCGCCGCTGCACGCCGGACTGGCGACCGCGGGCCCGCGACTGCCGGATCGTTTATAAGCGCGTCGTCCGCCCCAACGGCGCGGTCGTGCGCGAGCGTGTCAGACGCTGCCGCTGAGCGCCGTCACGGCCTTTTTTCCCGCGGCCGGGCGGCGTGCCCGGCCGCGGTTTTTGTTGGCAGTGAAAGGCCGCGCTCTGCCCGGCCCGCTCGTTCAGCGCGTGGGAACCGGTTTTTCGCCGCGATAATCGTAGAAGCCACGCTGCGTCTTGCGGCCGAGCCAGCCAGCCTCGACGTATTTTACGAGCAACGGGCAAGGTCGGTATTTCGAATCGGCAAGGCCCTCGTGCAGCACCTGCATCACCGAAAGACAGGTATCGAGCCCGATGAAGTCGGCGAGTTCGAGGGGCCCCATCGGGTGATGCGCGCCGAGCCGCATCGCGGTGTCGATCGCCTCTACATTGGCGACGCCTTCATAAAGTGTGTAGATCGCCTCGTTAATCATCGGCAACAGCAGGCGATTGACGATGAAGGCCGGGAAATCCTCGGCCACCGCAATGGTCTTGCCAAGCCCGGTCACGAAGGCCTTGGCGGTCTCGAACGTGGCATCCGACGTGGCGATGCCGCGGATCAGCTCGACGAGCTCCATCACCGGCGCGGGGTTCATGAAATGGATGCCGATGAAGCGCTCCGGCCGGTCGGTCGAGGCGGCGAGCCGGGTGATGGAAATCGACGAGGTATCGGTGCCGATGATCGCCTCCGGCTTGAGGCTGCGGCACAGCTCCGCGAAGATTTTGCGCTTGACCTCCTCCTTCTCGACCGCGGTCTCGATGACGATGTCGCAGTCGCTCATCGCCTCGAGCGTCTCCGCGGCGCGGATGCGGGAAAGCGCGGCCTTGCGCTGCTCCTCGGTGAGGATCTGACGCGCGACCTGACGCGCCATGTTACCGTTGATGGTCGCAAGACCGGCGTTGATCCGGTCGGGCGTCACGTCGTTCAGCAGAACGGTGTGCCCGGCCAAAGCGCAGACATGCGCAATGCCGTTGCCCATCTGCCCGGCCCCGATCACTCCCACGCTGCGGATCTTGCTCTCGGTCATGGCGATGCCCGGAAAAGCAGAAAGATCATGCTAGCAGCTTTGCGGCCAAGCTTGCACGAGGCTGTCAACGGCCCTGTTTACCCAGTTCTTCGGCAAGCTCCGGAAGGACCTGAAACAGATCGCCGACCAGACCGTAATCGGCCACCTGGAAGATCGGTGCCTCTTCGTCCTTGTTGATCGCGACGATCACCTTCGAGTCCTTCATGCCCGCTAGATGCTGGATCGCGCCCGAAATGCCGACCGCGATGTAGAGTTCCGGCGCCACGACCTTGCCGGTCTGGCCGACCTGCCAGTCGTTCGGCGCGTAGCCGGCATCCACCGCCGCCCGCGAGGCGCCCATGGCGGCCCCCAGCTTGTCGGCGACAGGTTCTATATATTTGGTGAAATTTTCGCGACTCTGCATCGCCCGGCCGCCGGAAATGATGATCCGCGCCGAGGTGAGTTCCGGCCGTTCCGAGCGCGACAGTTCCTCGCCCACAAAGCTCGACAGACCCGGATCGGCGGCCGGCGCGACAGTCTCGATCGGCGCGCTCGATGCCCCCTCGCCGGCGGCCTGGAACGCCGCCGTGCGGACAGTGATCACCTTCTTGCGGTCACCGGACTTCACGGTCTGGATCGCGTTGCCGGCATAGATCGGCCGCTCAAAGGTATCGGCGCCCAGCACCTTCAGCACGTCGGAAATCTGCATCACATCGAGCAGCGCGGCCGTGCGCGGCATGAAATTCTTTCCCGAGGTGGTCGCGGGAGAGACGATCGCGTCATAGGGCTCCGCGAGGGAGACGACAAGCGCCGCCATCGCTTCGGCGAGCGCGTGTTCGTAGGCCGGCGCCTCCGCGAGCAGCACCTTCGCGACGCCGTCGAGCTTGGCGGCCTGTTCCGCCACCGCGCGGCAGCCGGCGCCGGCGACCAGGACGTGGACCTCGCCTCCCAGCGCCTTGGCGGCGGTGAGCGCCTTATTGGTCGAATCCTTGAGCGCCTTGTTGTCGTGTTCGGCGATGAGAAGCGTCGTCATTTGCAGCGATCCGAATGGGAAAGGGCGGCACGGCCGGGCTCATCCCGGCCAACGGTTGCGAAGCCGGCGACGGTGCCGATCGGCGCCGCCTGCCGCGCGCGAAGGCGCTTCGCGCAGGTCTCCATCACAGGACCCCGGCTTCGTTCTTGAGCTTGGAGACGAGTTCGGCCACCGAGGCGACCTTGATGCCCGCCTGTCGCTTCGCCGGCTCGACCGTCTTGAGCACCTGCAGACGCGGCGCGATGTCGACACCGTAATCTTGTGGGGATTTCTCGTCGATCGGCTTCTTCTTCGCCTTCATGATGTTGGGAAGGCTCGCATAGCGCGGCTCATTGAGCCGCAGATCCGTTGTCACAACCGCCGGCATCTTCAGCTTGACGGTCTGCAGGCCGCCGTCGACCTCGCGGGTCACCGCGATGGTTTCTCCGTCGATCACGATCTTCGACGCGAACGTGCCCTGCGACCAGCCGAGAAGGGCGGCGAGCATCTGGCCGGTCTGGTTGCAGTCGTCGTCGATCGCCTGCTTGCCCAGAATGATGAGACCCGGCTGCTCCGCGGCGGCGACGCCCTTGAGGATTTTGGCAACCGCGAGGGGCTCCACAGGCGTGTCCGCCTTGACGAGGATGCCGCGGTCGGCGCCCATCGCCAGCGCGGTGCGGATCGTCTCCTGCGCCTGCTGCGGACCGATCGAAACCACCACGATCTCAGTGGCCTTGCCGGCCTCCTTGAGCCGGATCGCCTCCTCGACGCCGATCTCGTCGAAGGGATTCATGGACATTTTGACGTTCGCAAGCTCGACGCCCGAACCGTCCGGCTTTACGCGGACCTTGACGTTGTAGTCGACGACCCGCTTCACGGGCACGAGAATCTTCATGGGAAACTGGCTCTCCCGGCTTGAAAACAGCGGCTTTTCGAGGCGGCCGCACCGTACTGGCCGTGCCGCCGCGGAGTCAACAAAGGCCGGCGCAGAGAAGCCCTGCCTGCGACGTTGATGCCCTTCGACGGTCAGCGATCCCGGCCGGGCTCCCACAGCACGTCGGCGGCGCCCTTGTCGTTCACATAACGGCTGGCGACGAACAGAAAATCGGAAAGCCGGTTCACGTATTGCAGGGAGGGAGCCGTCACCGTCTCGCCCGGCCGGTCGGCCAGCTCCACCATGAGCCGTTCCGCGCGGCGACACACGGTGCGGGCGAGGTGCAGATAGGCGGCGGCGGGCCGCCCGCCCGGCAGGATGAAGGACCGCAATGCAGACAGCTGAGCGTTGAAACGATCGATCTCGCTCTCGATCCAAGCGACCTGGGCTTCCGTCACGGTGAGCCGCGCACCCCCCGGGCCCTTCTCGGCGAGGCAAAGGTCGGCCTCCACGTCGAAGAGATCGTTCTGGATGCGGGCGAGGGCGGCATCGACGGGATGACCCGCGGTGTGCAGGCGCGCAATCCCGATCACGGCATTGACTTCGTCGAGGGTGCCGTAGGCGGCCACGCGCAGGTCGTATTTCTTGCGTCGCTCGCCTGAGCCGAGCGAAGTCGTGCCGTCGTCGCCCGTGCGGGTATAAATGCGGTTCAGGACGACCATGCGGCGCCTTTCGCCCGTTGCGCGGCCCGCGCCCGCTCAGAACGCGTAGCCGATCCGGAGCCCGTAATTGTTCAAGCCCTGGTTGCCGCCCGGGATCTGGTTGGTCCCGCAATTGATCCCGAACAGCTCGCGGCCGTTCGACAGATGCTCGAACGTTGCCTGCACGCTCCAGTGCTCGGTGAAACGATAACCGACCGACGCGCCGGCGTGAAACAGGGTCCGGCAACCGAGTCCGGCCTGGGTCGCCGTCGGCGCGAGCGAGCCGTCATGCACGGCCGGGCCGACAAAACCTTCGACGAAAAAGCGGTCGCTGAGCGGGATCGTCCAGAGGAAGCCCGCATAGGCGACGTTCGTGCGTCCCGACAGGTTGACGGATCCGCCCGCATGCACCCGCGGCACCAGGAAGCTCCAGAATCCGGTCACGCCGAGCGGCAGGCGCGGCGTCGCAAGCTCGCCGTTGATGTCGACCGTATTCTTCTCCGCGCTGCCGACCCCGTGGGCAAACACCCCGAGCCGCGCCTCCCAATGGGTGCCGGGGTCGCCGAGCCCGGTCGCCTCCGCCCAGGCGCCGGCCGGCGGCGGCCCGTAGAGATCGGCCGCGCCGGCCCCGCCGGCGCCCCAGCCGCAGGCCAAGAGGACCGCCACCGCCAATCCGGCCCTCGGCCGGCGTTCCTGGAAAATCCGCATCCGCATCGTCTCGAAGCGTCGGCTTATGTCCATGGCAGTAATCCCGTGCCGCCGCGGGATGGCAACCGAAATTTCCGGCCCCGCGCGCGATGCGGCCCGGCGTTGCCGATACACCACATGGTCCGATTCGCGGGCCAGGATCGTCACCGGCCCATGGCCCAGATGGTGAGCATGATGATGACCACGGCGATGAATTGCAGAAGAACGCGCAGTCGCATCAGCCGTTGCGAGGTCTCGGGCGAGCCGCCCCGCATCATGTTGAGGAGGCCCAGCACCAGCACCACGACCACGGCCGCGACCGCGAAGGGGGCGATGTTGTACAAGAATCCCGACATACGGTCTTTTAGCATCGCACCGTCGGAGTGACGAGAATGAACCGTTTCGCGACGTCTTCATGGGAGCCGAGGCCTCCACTCGCTGCGAAAGGCGGGAGCGGCGCCTGCCGGATGGCGCTCCAATGAGGGACCGCCCACCCAAGCCCGGCCTGACGCCGCGCACGCTTGCCGTGCAGGCCGCGGGCGCCATCGACCCGCCGACCCGCGGGATCGTGCCCCCCGTCCATCTCTCGACCACCTATGTCCGCGACCCCGACAACCGATATCGGGCGGGCTTTGCCTACGGGCGGCCCGACAACGCGACGGTGCGCCAGGCGGAGGCGGTCATTGCTGCGCTCGAGCTCGCCGAGGAGGCGCTTCTGTTCGGCTCGGGCATGGCGGCGGCGACCGCCGTCGTCCTCACTTTGCCGCCGGGCGCGCATATTCTTGCGCCGAAGGTCATGTACTGGGCGCTGCGGCAATGGCTGACCGTCGACGCGTCGCGCTTCGGCTACCGCACCGAACTCGTCGACATGGCGGACACGGATGCCGTGGCCCGCGCCCTGCGGCCCGGCGAAACGCAGCTGGTGTGGATCGAAACGCCCGCAAACCCCCTGTGGGAGATCGTCGACATCGCCGCGGTGGCGGATCTTGCGCGGCGCGCGGGGGCCCTGGTCGCGGTCGATTCGACCGCCGCGACGCCGGTCTTCACCCGGCCGCTTTCGCTCGGCGCCGACCTGGTGATGCATTCGGCGACCAAATATCTCAACGGCCATTCAGACGTCATCGCCGGGGCGCTTGCGACGGGCGCCCGCGGGAGCGAAGCCTGGGCGCGCATCGCCGCCTGGCGCGCCCGGCAGGGCGCGATCCTCGGTCCGTTCGAGGCCTGGCTGCTGCTGCGCGGCATGCGGACGCTCGACCTTCGGGTGCGGGCGGCGGCGCAAACGGCGCTGGCGCTTGCCGAGCGGCTTTCCGGTCATGCCGCGGTCCGCGCGGTGCTTTATCCGGGGCTGCCGCAGCATCCGGGGCACGCGCTGGCCGCGCGCCAGATGGTCGGCGGCTTCGGCGGCATGCTGTCGATCCGCGTGGCCGCGGGCGAAGAGGCCGCAATCGCGACGGCCGCCCGCGTCGCGCTTTGGAAGCGCGCCACCTCGCTCGGCGGGGTGGAGAGCCTCATCGAACATCGAGCCTCGGTCGAGGGACCGGATTCGCCCTGCCCGCCCGACCTGCTCCGACTCTCGGTCGGCGCCGAGGACCCCGACGATCTCTACGAGGATCTTGACCAAGCCTTACGCGCCGCAGCCCGCTGAGACGGCTTCGTCGCGTCATTAACCCATTGCGCCGCAAAGTGGATTATGCTGCTTCCATGGCCGATTCGATCGAACGCCTCTATGCCGCGGTGCTGGCGGCGCAGAATGCCGACCCGGCGACGTCTCGCACGGCGCGGCTGTTGCGTTCCGGCCGCGGCAAGGTTGCCAAGAAGCTCGCCGAGGAGGCGATCGAGGTCGTGATCGACTCCGTGCACGGGGAAACGGAAGCGGTCGTCCGCGAAAGCGCGGATCTCATCTACAATCTCGTGGTCCTGTGGGCGGCGACAGGCGTCAAGCCGGGCGACATTTGGAAGGAAATGGCCCGCCGCGAGCGCCTGCTCGGCATGGCTGAAAAACTGCCGAAGCGCCCGCCCGAAACCGAGGTCCCCCGCAAGATCGTGACGCTCGCCTCGCGCCGGCGCGGGCGGACCCGCTAGAACGCCTTTTTGCCCATGGGCAAGCCCGGCGCGCGCGCATTGGACATTTCCCCTGCTCCCGGCTAAGCACGCCCGCCATGCTGCGACGCCTTTACGACTGGTGCATCGCCGCGGCGGAAAAGCGGCATGCGGCCTGGGTGATGGGCGCGGTGTCCTTTGCGGAAAGCTCGTTCTTTCCGATCCCGCCCGACGTCATGCTGGTTCCCATCTCGCTCGCAAGCCCGGCGCGGGCCTACTATTATGCCACCGTCTGCACCGTCACCTCGGTCGCGGGAGGTGTGCTCGGCTATCTCATTGGCGCGCTACTCTATGATTCCCTCGGCCAGTGGGTGATTGAGGTCTACGGCTACGGCGAGAAGGTCGAGGATTTTCGCGCGGCCTACGCGCAATGGGGCGCCTGGATCATCCTGCTCAAGGGGCTCACGCCCATTCCCTACAAGCTCATCACCATCACCTCGGGCTTCGCCGGCTACAATTTTGCGCTCTTCGTCCTGTTCTCCATTCTAACGCGCGGCGCGCGTTTCTTCGTGCTGGCTTTTCTCCTGCACCGTTACGGCGAGCGCGCGCGCGAGATCATCGAGAAAAGGCTCGGCCTCTGGAGCACGTTGTTCGCGGCCGTGCTGATCGGCGGCATCGTCGCCGCCGTCTGGCTCTTCTGAATATCCGCTTTCAGTCGCCCGGGCCGGGGACGGGCGAAAAGTACTTTTCCAGCTTGTCCGGCACGCCGTCGAAATCCTTGGCGTCGGCCGGCGGCGCGCGCCGACGCGTGACGTTCGGCCAGACGGCCGCAAGCTCCGCGTTCAGCTTGAGCCATTTTTCGAGTCCGGGCTGGGTGTCCGGCACGATGGCTTCGGCCGGGCATTCCGGCTCACAGACGCCGCAGTCGATGCATTCGTCGGGATGGATGACGAGCATGTTCTCCCCCTCGTAGAAACAATCCACAGGGCAGACCTCGACGCAGTCCATGTATTTGCAGCGGATGCAGTTGTCGGTGACCACGAATGTCATGATGCGGCAAATCCGTCCGGTTTGCGGGCACAGCGGCTCGCGGCGTTCGCACCGCGCGGAAGCTGTGTCACGCTTGCGGCGGCTGGACGAAAGACGCATTGCGTATATATCTTTTCTGCGCAAAAGCAAATCGCCTAAGCTTGCTCGCAACTTCCCGCCGGGCGGGACGGCGCTTCGCGCTCGCGTTACCTGCCCGGCCCTTCAAGGAGGCGAGCCCATGCAGACCGACGCCCTCCGAACGCAACTTGCCGACGCGCTGCTCAACTCCGTGGCCGACGCGATCGTGGCCGCCGATGCGGGCGGCACCGTGCGGTTTTGGAATCCAGGGGCGGAGCGCCTGTTCGGCTTCACGGAGGCGGAAGCGCTCGGCCGTTCGCTCGACATCATCATCCCGGAGCGGCTGCGCGCGCGCCATTGGGAAGGCTACCGGACCGTGATGCGCACGGGCAGGAGCCGCTACGGCGCGGGCGAGGTGCTGGCCGTGCCGGGGTTGCGCAAGGACGGCGCGCAGATTTCCCTCGAATTCACGCTCGTTGCGCTGCGCGACGACGAAGGGCGGATCACCGGGCTCGTCGCCGTCCTGCGCGACGTGACGGCGCGCTTCGAAGAGCTGAAGACGCTGCGCAGGCGCCTGCGCGAGGCCGCCCCGGCCGCCCCCTCTCAACCCTGATCGGTGCGCTGGGCGTCGAATTTGCGGCGCGCCTCCCGAATCGTCGCGAGATTGCCGCGAACCCAATGGTCTAGCGCCCGGACGGGAACGAACAGCGAGCGGCCGAGCTCCGTCAGGGCGTAATCCACCCGCGGCGGCACGGTCGGATAGATCGTCCGGGTCACGAGGCCGTCGCGCTCGAGATTTCGCAAGGTCAGCGTCAGCATCCGCTGCGAAATGCTGCCGAGCGCGCGGCGGATCTCGTTGAACCGTTTCGGCCCCTCCCCAAGCTCGTTGACGACGAGGACGGTCCATTTGTCACCGACGCGCGCCAGCACCTCGCTCACGGCACGGCAGACCTCAGGCTCATTCAGGTGACTCGGTATCAGTTCTGTGCCTTCTTGCCGGCGTCGTGCGGTCATCTATTTAGCCTAGGTATCGAACCGTAACCTATATGGGTGATCCCATGACGACACTCAACATCGCGGTCGTGGTCGGCAGCAACCGCCGCGAATCCCTCAACCGCAGACTTGCCGAAGCCCTTGCGCGGCTGGGAAACGAGACGCTCGCCTTCCGTTTCGTGCGGATCGACGATCTCCCGCTCTACAATCAGGATCTCGAAGCGACGCTTCCCGAGCCGGTCGCCCGGTTCAAGAAAGAGATCGAGGCAGCGGACGGCGTGCTGTTCGTGACCCCCGAGCATTCTCGATCGATCCCTGCCGTTCTGAAGAACGCCATCGACTGGGGCGCGCGGCCCTGGGGTCAGAACTCGTGGACGGGAAAGCCGGCTGCCGTCACCGGAACCTCGCCGGGGGCGATCGGAACTGCGGTGGCACAGCAACACCTGCGCCATGTTCTCGGTGTGCTGGGCATGGTGGTGGCGGGCGGCGAAGCCTACATCACCTACAAGCCCGATCTCATCGGGACCGACGGGGCGATCGCCGACGAAGGCGCGCGCGCCTTCCTCAAGGACTTCCTGGACCGGTTCGCCGCTCTCGTCGCGCGGCTTGCTCGGGACCCGGCCTCCTCGCGCCAGCAAGCCGCCTGACCGCGGGCACCCGGCGCGCGATCTCGCGCGCCGTTCCGCGCCTCCGCACCCTCCTCGAAAAAGACTGCTTGACCGCCGGGCGGGGACACGCTGCGCTTCGATGAGACGGAGGCCGCGCACCATGACTCTCCACGCGCACCTGTGCGCCCGCGAGGCCGCCGGCGAGCCGGTGCGCATCGGGCTCATCGGCGCCGGCAAGTTCGGCACGATGTTCCTCGCGCAGGTGCGCCGCACGCCCGGTCTGCACCTCGTCGGCCTTGCGGATCTTGACCTCGCGCGCGCCCGTGGGCGACTTGCCGAGGCCGGATGGGAGGCGGGCGCCCACGCGGCGCCTGATTTCGGCGAGGCCCTGAAGCACCGCACGACTTTTCTGACGGAGAGCGGCGATGATCTGATCGCCTGCCCCGAGATCGACGTGATTGTCGAAGCGACCGGCGTACCCGCCGCCGGCATTCACCACGCGCTCGGGGCCATCGCCCACGGCAAGCACATCGTGATGGTCAATGTCGAGGCCGACGCGCTCGCAGGCCCCCTGCTCGCCGAGAAGGCACGGAAAGCCGGCGTCGTCTATTCGCTCGCCTGGGGCGATCAACCGGCACTCATCTGCGAACATGTCGACTGGGCGCGCGCCTGCGGCTTCAAGGTCATCGCCGCGGGCAAAGGCACGCGTTACGAACCGCACTACCACGCGTCCAACCCCGAAACGGTCTGGGCAATTCTCGACAAATATCTGCATATCGAGGACCGGGGTTCGATCAATCCGAAAATGTTCAACTCCTTCATCGATGGCACCAAATCCGCCATCGAGATGACCGCCGTATGCAATGCAACCGGCCTTTTTCCGCAAAGCGGCGGGTTACGCTTCCCGCCGGCCTCTCGTTTCGAACTCGCGGAGGTCTGCAAGCCGGCGTCCGCAGGCGGCGCATTGGAGACGGAAGGCGTGACGGAGGTCGTCTCCTCCGTCTACCGGGACGGGCGCGACGTGCCGAACCATCTCGCCATGGGCACCTTTGTGGTGTTCGAGGGTGAAAGCGCCTATGCGCGCCGCTGTTTCTCAGAATATCACCTGATGCCGGACGAGAGCGGCCGCTACGCCGCGCTCTACCGGCCGGTACACCTGATCGGCCTCGAACTCGGCATTTCGATCGCCTCGGCGGCGCTGCGCGGCGAGCCGACGGGATCGCCGACGGGTTTCCGGTCGGACGTCGTTGCAACAGCCAAGCGCGCGCTCGCCGCAGGCGAAATTCTCGACGGGGAGGGCGGCTTCTGCGTCTGGGGCAGGCAGACGCCGGCCCCCGTGTCGCTGGCCCGGCGCCTGCTGCCGCTCGGGCTTGCGCACGGCGTGCGTCTCAAGCGCGCCGTGGCCGAAGGGGCGGCGATCGGCTGGGATGACGTCGCATACGACGCCGACGCGCTCGCGGTGCGCACGCGCCGGGAGATGGAGGAGGCCTTCGCGCCGCGCCTACCGCCGGCATGATTAACGCTTCACGAAATGCATAACCGGAAAGGGGCCCTCGCCACTATCAAATCGGCAACACTTCAAAGCTAGTTTCACCAATCGATCGACTTTGAGTGAAGGTTCGACGGGTGAGCGCGCTGGATCGTCTCGGAGATTGGCCCGCGCGCTTGCGGTCCGTGCGCCTGCGCCGCCTGCGCGCGTGGGTCGGCGGCGAAAGCCATCACGCGCTCGCGCGACGGATGGCAGGCGCCGCTTTTGCGATCCGCTTCATCAGCGCCGCTTTCGTTTACCTTTCGCAAATCCTGCTGGCGCGCTGGATGGGTGGGGCCGAGTTCGGACTTTACGTTTACGTCTGGACCTGGGTGCTGCTCGTCGGCGACCTCATCCATCTCGGCCTCGCGTCGGCGGCCCAGCGATTCATTCCGGCTTACACGCAGGAAAAGGCCTTCGACCTGCTCCGCGGATTCCTGAGCGGCAGCCGCCTTGTCGTGCTCATCTGCGCGACGGCGGCCGGTTTCGTGCTCGCCGTCGGCGTCTGGGCCGCGCGCCCATGGCTCCCGGGCAATGAGATGCAGGCGCTCTACCTCGCCTGCGCGGCGCTCCCCGCCTATGCGCTCGCGAACATGCTCGACGGAATCGCCCGTTCCTACAACTGGATGGGGCTTGCGCTCTTGCCGCCCTATTTGCTGCGGCCTTCCCTGCTGCTTGCGATCATGGCGGTCGCGCATGGCTTCGGGATTCCGGCCGACGCGACGCTTGCCATGGCGGCGGCCGTTGCGGCGAGCTGGGCGGCGGTCGTCTTGCAGGTCGCCTGGCTCGACCGAAGGCTCGCCGAGGCCGTGCCGCGGGGACCGAAGCTCCATGCGATCGGCACCTGGCTCAAGACGGCCCTGCCCATTTTGATGGTGTGGGGTTTTTACACGCTGCTCACTTACGCGGACGTTCTTGTGCTGAGCCAGTTTCGGCCCGGCGAAGAGGTCGCACTCTATTTTGCGGCATCGAAGACGCTCGCGCTCGTCGCCTTCGTGTATTTCTCGGTGGGCGCGGCGGTGGCGCATCGGTTCTCGGAATATCATGTCGCGGGAGAGCGCGAGCGCCTCGCCCAATTCGTGGCGGCGGCGGTGCGCTGGACGTTCTGGCCCTCGCTCATCGCGCTCGCCATCGTGCTCGCGCTGGGCCGGCCGTTCCTGTCGCTCTACGGGCCGGAATTCGTTCGCGCCTATCCGCTGATGTTCATCCTTGCAGCCGGACTGCTCGCGCGCGCCGCGGTGGGGCCGGCCGAGCGGCTTTTGAACATGCTGGGCGAACAACGCGCCTGCGCAGCCGTCTATGCCGTGGCCCTTGCGCTCAATCTTGGACTGAGCGTCGCGCTCTCGCCACGCCTCGGCGCAACCGGCGCGGCGATCGCCACGGCGGGCGCCGTGTTGAGCGAATCGCTGCTTTTGTTCCTCGTCGCCCGGCGGCGGCTCGGCCTGCACGTCTTCGTCTGGAATCCGCTCGCGCGGGCGAAGGTGCCGATCCATGCCTAACATCCAATCGGTCGCCGGACCCGACTCCGTGGACAAGGAAGGGCCGCCCCGCATTACGGCGGGCGAAGCGCCGCTGTCTCCTCTGAGCACGCCGGCACCAACGGACGGCGATGGCCGCATCCGTCCGCTGAGGCCGCAGGATGTTGGCGCGGTCGCCGATCTATTCCAGAAGCATTTCCGCAAAGGCCGCGGGCCGGCGCCCGAGCCGCTTGCAGCCTATCTCGAGGAGCTCTTTCTGCATCATCCCTGCGCGGAGGCCGACCTGCCCTCCCGCGTGCATCTCGATCCAGAGGGAAAGGTCGACGGATTCATCGGCGTTCTGCCCGCCCGTATGCAATTTCGCGGCCGCGCGCTGCGCGCGGCAATCGCCGGCTCGCTTATGGTTGCCGACCCGCGGCGCGATCCGCTCGCGGGAGCGCGCCTGCTGCGCGCCTTCCTGAAAGGGCCCCAAGACCTCTCGATCAGCGAGAGCGCAAACCCGCTGTCCCAGGGCATGTGGGAACGGCTGGGCGGGTTCGCGGCGGCAAGCTATAGCCTCGAATGGGTGCGCGTGCTGCGGCCGTTTTCGGCGGGGCTTGCCGCGCTCGCGGCAGCGAGGCCGTCCGCCCGTCGGCTGCGGCCGTTCGCCCGGGGCGCCGACCGGCTGTGCCGGCCGCTCGCCGCGCGTTTTCTTGCACTTGCCCCGCCGGGGCCGTTTCCCGGCGGGGATGCCGACGATGCTCAGATCGCCGATGCGGTTTGTGAATTTTCCGACGACGTCGCGCTCGGCCCGAATTGGGACACGGCAACGCTGCGCTGGATGCTCTCCCATGCACAGAAGAAGGAGCGCCACGGAACGCTGTTTCGCCGAATCGTCCGTGCGCGCGGCGGGCGGCTTCTCGGTTGCTACCTCTATTACGGTCGGCCCGACGGCATCGCCTGGGTGCTGCAAATTCTCGGCCGCCGCGAGCATCTCGGCGCCATCGTCGACGACCTGTTGCGTCACGCCGCCGGGCAGGGCTGCGCGGCCGTGCGCGGGAGAACCAATCCGCAACTCCTCGGCGTCCTCCTCACCCGCAATTGCGTGATGCTGCACCGGGCCTCGACCGTGGTGCATGCGCGCGACCCCCGCATCGTGCAGGCGGTCCTGACGGGAGACGCCGTGCTCGACGGGCTGGCGGGAGAATCCTGGACCCGCCTCATCGGCGGCGAGTTCCGATGATCCCGTGTCCATTTACCATTCCGAAAGCATGTGCCGACCGCTGGCGAGGCCCGCTCACAAATGCCTAACCGGTGCGGTGCGAAACTTGCAAAGACGCCCGGGCGGGGGCCGGCTGTGCCAAAAGGCGACAAGGAATAGGCGTCAAACCGGATGTGTGGAATTGCGGGCTTTTTGAGCCAACGGCCGTTGGCCACGGACGGGCATCTGCTGCTCGAACGGATGGTCGCCGCCATCCGCCATCGCGGTCCGGACGGGCACGGCATCCATGTCGACGGCGGCATCGGCCTCGGCCACGCGCGGCTCAGCATCATCGACATTGCCGGCGGGCGGCAGCCGATGGCGAGCGCCGACGGGGCGCTCAGCGTCAGCTTCAACGGCGAAATCTTCAACTATCTCGAGCTGCGCGACGCGCTCGCGCGGCGCGGCCGCCGGTTCCGCACCCAGTCCGACACGGAAGTGATTCTCCATCTCTACGACGAGATGGGGCCGGAGTGCGTCACGGCGATGAACGGCGACTTTGCCTTCGCGTTGTGGGACGCGCAGCGCAAACGGCTGATGCTCGCGCGCGACCGCATGGGCGTGCGGCCGCTTTTCTATACGCAGCGCGACGGCGCCTTATTCTTTGCCTCGGAGGTCAAGGCGCTGCTTGCGGTGCCGGGACTTTCGGCGGAGCTCGACCCGAAAGCGCTCGACCAGATTTTCACGCTGTGGTTTCCGCTCGCACCGCGCACGCCTTTCAAGCGCATTTCCGAGCTGCCGCCCGCCCACATCCTGCTCGCGGACGACAATGGGATTGTGCTCCGCCCCTATTGGCGCTTGAGCTATCCGGACGCCGCCGAGGCCGCCGCATGGGACGACGGCCCGGCCGAAGCGATCGCCGAGGAATTGCGCGCGCTGCTGCTCGACGCGACCCGCATTCGCCTGCGCGCCGACGTTCCGGTGGGCGCCTATCTCTCCGGCGGCCTCGACTCCTCGATCACCACGGCGGCGGCGCGCACGTTCGTGAACGATCGACTGCGCTCGTTTTCCGTCACTTTCGAGCAGGCGGAATTCGATGAAAGCGATCACCAGCAGGCGATGGTTCGGGCGCTCGGCACCGAGCATTCCGCGCTCGCCTGCCGCGCAGCCGACATCGCCGCGGTCTTTCCGCAGGTCGTCGGCCACGGCGAACGACCGATTCTGCGTACCGCGCCGGCGCCGCTCTACATGCTCGCGAAGCTCACGCGGGAGTCCGGCTTCAAGGTCGTGCTGACGGGCGAGGGCGCCGACGAGATCTTCGCAGGCTACGACATCTTCAAGGAAGCGAAGTTGCGCCGCTTCTGCGCGCGCGCGCCCCAATCGCGATTGCGCCCGCTCTTGTTGCGGCGTCTCTATCCTTATCTGCCGGCGTTGCAGGGCCAGTCGCAGAGGTATCTCGAAGCATTCTTCGCCGTGGCGCCGGGCGATCTCGACGATCCCTTGTTCTCTCATCTGCCCCGCCTGCGCAACACCGCGGCGGCGAAGATTTTCTTCTCGAAGGCGCTGCGCGCCGAACTCGGCGATTATGACTGCCTCGCCGAATTGCGGGAAAATCTGCCGGCCGATTTTTCGCGCTGGCATCCGCTCAACCAAGCGCAATTCCTCGAAACGCAATATCTGCTGCCTGGTTATATCCTCTCCTCGCAAGGGGACCGAGTGGCGATGGCGCACGCTGTCGAAGGGCGCTTTCCCTTCCTCGACCATCGCCTTGTTGAATTCGCGGCGCGCATTCCGCCGGCGCTGAAGATTCGCGGCCTGCGCGAAAAGCACATTCTGCGGGAAGCGATGGCGGGACTGCTGCCTACCGCGATCGGCGATCGTCCGAAGCAGCCCTATCGCGCTCCCGACGCCCTCTCCTTCGTCGCGCCCGACGCGCCGGACTATGTCGGCGAGGTGTTGTCGGCGCCGGCACTGCGCGCGACGGGCTGCTTCGAGCCGAGCGCTGTGGAGAAACTCCTCGCAAAATGCCGGGCGGGCCGCATCGGCGGTTTCCGCGACAACGCGGCCTTTGTCGGCATTCTTTCGACTCAACTTTGGCATCGCGCTTTCGCCTGTCCACACCAAGCGCTTTCGCCTTCCCTCCCATCCGCCGTTGCCTGAACCCGGAGCACACCATGCAGACCGACATCGCCGCGCAGATCCGCGCCTTCATTGCCGACAACTTCTTGTTTCGCGAGGACCGCACGGCGCTCGCCGACGACGAATCGCTGCTCGAAGCAGGCCTCGTGGATTCGACGGGCGTGCTGGAACTCGTCGCCTTCCTCGAAGAGCGGTTCAACATCCAGATGGCCGATGCCGAGATCGTTCCCGAGAATCTCGATTCGGTGCGAGCCATCTCGGACTACGTGACGCGCAAGCTGCGCGAGGCGCTCGCCGCCTGATCTTCCCTCTTCCGCCGGTTGCGTGAGGTCCATCTCCGATGCGCGTCGAACAGTTTCTCCGTGACAGCACCACGCGATTTCCCGACAAGACCGCCGTCGTCGCCGGAGGGCGGCGCCTCACCTATTGGGAGATCGACGACCTGTCGGATCGACTTGCCGGCGCGCTGGCGGCGCGCGGCCTTATGCGCGGCGACCGCGTCGTCATCTACATGGACAACAGCTGGGAGACGGTCGTGGCGATCTTCGCCACGCTCAAGGCGGGCGCCGTCTTCAGCCCCATCAATCCGACCACCAAGGCCGACAAGCTCGCTTATGTGATCAATAATTGCCGCGCCAAGGCGCTGATCACGCAGGATCGTCTGGTGCCGATCGCCGCTGCTGCGCTCGCCTGCTCGCCGACGGCGACGATCGCGCTCGTTGCGGGCGGCGCGGGCGAGTGCCCGTTGCCGGGCGGTTTCCGTTACGAGGAGGCGCTCGCCGACAAGGCCGAGCCGCCGGCAGTTCCCGGCATTTCGCTCGATCTGGCGATGCTGATCTATACGTCCGGATCGACCGGCTTGCCCAAGGGCGTGATGATGACGCACGAGAACGTCGTCGCCGCCGCCACCTCGATCACCACCTATCTCGAAAACACGGAGGACGACGTCATTCTTAACGTCCTGCCGATCTCTTTCGACTACGGTCTGTATCAGGTGCTGATGGCCGCCAAGGTCGGCGCGACGCTGGTGCTCGAAAAGTCTTTCGCGTTCCCGCAGGTCATTTTCGAAAAGATGCGCGCCGAGCGCGTCACGGGGTTTCCGCTCGTGCCGACCATGGCGGCGCTGATTCTGCAGATGAAGGAACTTGCGCCCGATTCCTTTCCGCATCTGCGCTACATCACCAACACCGCCGCCGCGCTGCCGCCCTCGCACATCGCGCGCCTGCAGGAGCTGTTTCCGGGCGCGCAGCTCTTCTCGATGTACGGCCTCACGGAATGCAAACGCTGCACGTATCTGCCGCCGGAGGAGCTGCGCCGCCGGCCTGGCTCCGTCGGCATCGCCATTCCCGGCACCGAAGCCTATGTCGTGGACGAAGCCGGCGCGCGCGTTGGCCCCGGCGAGACCGGGGAGCTGGTGATCCGGGGGCCGCACGTCATGAAGGGATATTGGGAAGATTGCGAAGCGACCGATCGCGCGCTGCGGCCCGGACCGTTTCCCTGGGAGAAGGTCCTTTACACGGGCGACTTGTTCCGCACCGACGAGGACGGCTTCCTTTATTTCGTCGGCCGCAAGGACGACATCATCAAGACGCGCGGCGAAAAGGTGAGTCCGAAAGAGGTCGAGAATGTTCTTTACGCCCTGCCCGGCATCAGCGAAGCGGCCGTGGTGGGCGTGCCGGACCCCATTCTCGGCACTGCCATCAAGGCCGTGGTGGTGGCGGAGTCCGGGCTGACCGCCCAGGACGTCATCCGCCACTGCGCCCGCCATCTCGAGGACTACATGGTGCCGAAGCACGTCGAGTTCCGCACCGAACTTCCCAAGAGCGCCAACGGTAAGATCAGCCGCCGCGAAATCGCCGCCACCCTGGAGGCCGCCGAATGAACAGCGTCGCTCTGGAAAGCCTCACCGCGCCGGGCCTGCAACCGGCGCCGGCGCACGGCCCGTTCTCGGCCGAGGTCCTGCGCCTCGATGCGGAAGCCGAGGCGCAGCGGATCGCGGCCGCGGTCCGCGCGCAGGTGACCAAACGGTTGCGTCGTCGCGGGATCGTGGTGGGACTGTCGGGCGGGATCGACTCGAGCGTCACCGCGGCGCTCGCCGTGCGGGCGATGGGCGCGCGCAACGTGCTCGCCGTCCTGATGCCGGAGAAGGACTCCGATCCGGAGAGCTTGCGCCTCGGCCATCTCCTGGCCCGCACCTACGGCATCGCGACGGTGACCGAAGACATCGAGCCCATTCTGACGGCGGCCGGCTGCTATGCCCGCCGCGATGCGGCGATCCGCAAGATCGCTCCCGAGTTCGGGCCCGGCTGGGGGTGCAAGGTGGTGATCGCCAATACACTCCAGGGCGCCGGCTACAATATCACCTCTCTCGTGGTGCAATCGCCTGACGGCGCACAGAACAAGCTGCGCATGCCGCTCGACGTCTATCTCGGCGTCGTCGCCGCCACCAACATGAAGCAGCGCACCCGCAAGCAGATTGAATATTACCACGCCGACCGGCTCAATTACGCCGTCGCCGGCACGCCCAATCGGCTCGAGTACGACCAGGGGTTTTTCGTCAAGAACGGCGACGGCGCGGCCGACATCAAGCCGATCGCGCATCTTTACAAGAGCCAAGTCTATCAGCTCGCCGAGCACCTCGGCGTGCCGGAGGAAATCCGCCGGCGGCCGCCGACGACCGACACCTGGTCGCTCGCCCAGACTCAGGACGAGTTCTATTTCTCGCTTCCTTACCCGCAGATGGATCTTTGCCTTTACGGACTCAACCACGGGGTCGCCGCGGACGCGGTCGCCCGCGCCGCCGGGCTGACAGTGCCGCAGGTTGAGGCGGTGTGGCGCGACATCGAATCGAAGCGCCGCGCCACGCACTACCTGCATCAGCCCCCGCTGCTCGTCGACCCGGTGTTCGCTTGAGACGGCCGGAAGCCCGCCGCATGTCCTTCCGGCGGGCGAACGCACCTTCGGTCGTCCGCCGCGTCAGCGCTGGGCGCGGCGGGCGATTCGGTTAGCGCGGGAAGGTCGACGTTTTCAGGCCCGGCGGCGGCTTTTTCCCGCTCTGCACAGCAGATCACAGCGTCTTGCCTCTTGGCACAACAAAAGACTCGCGCTCGGCCG
>DASTKH010000062.1:0-42206 GCA_035716025.1 Xanthobacteraceae bacterium | reverse complement strand
GCCGAATTCAAGGAGATGGTCGCGCGCTTTCATGATGCCGGGCTCGAGGTCATTCTCGATGTCGTCTACAACCACACGGCCGAGGGAAATCACCTCGGG
This sequence comes from Xanthobacteraceae bacterium, assembly GCA_035716025.1. Lineage (GTDB taxonomy): Bacteria > Pseudomonadota > Alphaproteobacteria > Rhizobiales > Xanthobacteraceae > JADGHE01. The sequence continues at coordinate 42,107 of DASTKH010000062.1, read as the reverse complement.
CCGACACTGTCGTTCAAGGGCATCGACAACGCCAGCTATTACTGGCTGATGCCCGACAAGCCGCGCTATTACGACGATTTTACGGGAACCGGAAACGCACTCAATCTGACCCATCCGCGCGTGCTGCAGATGGTGATGGACTCCCTGCGTTACTGGGTCGAGGTCTGCCGCGTCGACGGGTTTCGCTTCGATCTGGCCACCACGCTCGGACGTACGCCGCACGGTTTCGACCGGAACGCCGCCTTCTTTGCCGCCGTTCGCCAGGACCCGGTGCTTGGACGTGTGAAGCTCATCGCCGAACCCTGGGACGTCGGACTCGGCGGCTACCAGGTCGGCAACTTTCCGACACAGTGGTCGGAGTGGAACGACTCTTATCGCAGCACGCTGCGCCGCTTCTGGCGCGGCGACGGCAGTCTGCTCGGCGATCTCGCGCGGCGCATGACAGGCTCGGCCGATCTCTTTCAGCATCACGGCCGCGCGCCGCGCGCGAGCATCAATCACATCACGGTGCACGACGGCTTCACGCTCGCCGATCTCGTCAGCTACGAGACGAAGCACAACGAGGCCAACGGAGAAGAAAACCGCGATGGCTCCGATCATAACGACAGCACCAATTGCGGCATCGAAGGGCCGACAGACGATCCCAGCATAGTCGAGCTGCGGCGGACGCTGCGGCGCGCGCAGATCGCCTGCCTGATGCTGGCGCAGGGCGTTCCGCTGCTGCTTGCCGGCGACGAGGTCGGCAACAGTCAGGGCGGAAACAACAATGCCTATTGTCAGGACAACGAGGTGGGCTGGGTCGACTGGTCCGGCCTCGGCCGGGAAGGCGACGATCTCACCGAGCTCGTCCGCAGCCTCGCGCTCCTGCGACGCACTTATCCCCAGTTGCGGCCGCGGCATTGGCTGCAGGCGCCGCGAACCGGCGCGCCGCGCGAGGTGATGTGGTTCAATCCGCAAGGCGAGGAGATGACCGAGCAGGACTGGCATTTCCCCGAGGGCCGGTTCCTCGCTTATGTGCTCGGCACGGTGGAGCCGTCGCCGGGGCCGCTGCTGATCGTTCTCAACGGCGCGGCCGAGCCGGTGGCGTTCAAGCTGCCGGTCTGGCCTGACTGGAACCTCTGGCGCCTCGAAATCGCGACGGTCGAGCCGGACGGCCTCGCCTCGCGCACGGCGAAGCCGGGCAGCAGCGCCGTCTCTCCCGCGCGGTCCGTCATGGTCTTTTCGGGGAGCCGTTGACATGCGCGCGCGCTTCGGGCCGCAGCTCGAGCCCGAAGGCGGCGCGACGCTGCGGCTTTGGGCCGCGGCGGCCGGCGCGGTCGCCGTCACCGGCGACGCCGAACTCGCGATGACGCGGCGCCGCGGCGGCTGGTTCGAGGTCTTCGTGCCAACGGCCGCGCCCGGCTTCCGTTATGCCTTCCGCCTCGACGGCACGCTCGATGTGCCCGACCCGGCTTCGCATTTCCAGCCCGACGACGTGCATGGGAAAAGCGAAATCGTCGATCACGCGTTCCCGTGGCGGTTTCCGGACTGGAGGGGACGGCCGTGGCACGAGGCCGTGTTTCTCGAGCTGCACGTCGGCACCTTCACCCCAGAGGGCACGTTCCGCAGCGCGATTTCGCGCCTGGCGGATGTCGCCGCAAGCGGCATCACGGCGATCGAACTCATGCCGGTCGCCGACTTCGCGGGCGCACGCAACTGGGGGTACGACGGCGTTCTGTCTTTTGTGCCCGACAGCGCCTACGGCCGACCCGAGGATCTCAAGAGCCTCGTCGACGCTGCACACGGGTGCGGCCTCATGGTGTTTCTCGACGTCGTCTATAACCATTTCGGCCCGGAGGGGAATTATCTCGGCCGCTACGCGCCGCAATTCTTCACCGCCCATCACACGACGCCGTGGGGTGATGCGATCGACTATCGCGTGCCGGAAGTGCGCGCTTTCGCGATCGAGAACGCACTGCATTGGCTTGCACGATACCGTTTCGACGGTCTGCGCCTCGATGCGGTTCACGCGATCGTCGAGCCGGGCGAGCCGTCCGTTCTTGAGGAGCTAAGCCGGGCCGTGGGAGCGTTCGCTCGCGAAAGCGGCCGCACGATCCATCTCGTCCTCGAGAACGACGACAACCGCGCCTCGCTGCTTGACCCGCGAACGGTCACGCCCGAAGGACGATATCGCGCGCAGTGGAACGACGATTATCACCACGCTTGGCATGTCCTGCTGACCGGAGAGGAGGCGGGCTATTACGGCGATTATCGCGGCGACTCGCGCCGGCAGATCGCGCAGGCGCTTTCACGCGGCTTCGTCTATCAGGGTGAGCCCTCGCGCCATCGCGGCGGCGCGCCGCGCGGCGAGCCGACCGCGGGGCTGCCGCCGACGGCTTTCGTCACCTTCCTGCAGAACCACGATCAAATCGGCAACCGCGCCTTCGGCGAGCGCTTGACGACGCTCGCCGCACCCGAAGCCATCGACGCCGCACTCGCCGTCACCCTGCTTGCGCCGTCGCCGCCGCTCCTCTTCATGGGCGAGGAATGGGGCGCCACCGAGCCGTTTCCGTTCTTCTGCGATTTCGCCGGCGCGCTCGGAGAGGCGGTGCGGCAGGGCCGTAGCCGGGAATTTGCCGCGCATTTCACCGCATGCGACGGCGCAACCATTCCCGATCCGCTCGCGGAGGAGACCTTCCGTGCAGCCGTTCTCGATTGGAGCGCGCGCACCCGCCCGCCGCACGCGGCTCGTCTCGCCCGTGTGCGCGAACTCCTCGCCGTGCGGCGGCGCGTGATCGGCCCGCTTCTTCCGCAGCTCGAAACCGCTTTGGCGATGGCGCGGAGCGAGGGGCACGCCGTGGCCGTGGGGTGGATGAACGGGAGCGCGGCGCGGCTCGAACTTGTTGCCAATCTTGGCCCGGAGGTCTGCGAGCGGCCGCCGGGATTCGGCGCTCGGGTTCCCTTCTGGGGCGGCGAACCGCCGGCGCGCCTGCCGCCGTGGTCCGTCTTCTGGTTGGCGGAGCCGCTCTGATGCCGCCCGCCGTGCCGCGCGCCACCTATCGGCTGCAACTCACACAGGATTTCACCTTCGACGATGCGGCGCGCCTCGTTCCCTATCTGCGTGCGCTCGGCATCAGCCATCTCTACGCCTCTCCGTTCCTGAAGGCGCGTGCCGGCAGCCTGCACGGTTATGACATCGTCGATCACGCCAAGCTCAACCCCGAATTCGGCGGGGAAGAGGCCTTCGAGCGGCTTTCGCGTGCGCTCGCGGAGGCTGACATGGGGTTGATCCTCGATTTCGTGCCGAATCACATGGCCGTCCACCGCGCGGACAACGGCTGGTGGCTCGACGTACTGGAATGGGGGCAGAGGTCGCCCTATGCCGCGTTCTTTGAAATTGCCTGGGAGACGCTGCCGTTCAAGGCCGAAGGCGGCGTGCTTCTGCCTATCCTGGGAAAGCCCTACGGAGATGCGCTCGAAGCCGGCGAGATCGCGCTGCGCTACGATCCCAAGGAGGGAAGCTTCTCGGCCTGGTATTTCGAGCACCGCTTGCCTATCCGGCCCAACCGCTACGGCGACATTCTCCGCACCGTTGTCGCGGCGGCGAATGCCGCGAACACGGAAGCGGGGCAGGCGCTGCTCACGCTCGCGCAGCGCTACCCGCGCCCCGCCGATCCGACGCGGGGCGAGGCGCCGGCCTACAAGGCCGCGATCGCCGCCGTTGCCGGAGGCGCGGACATCATCGCGCGGGGGCTTTCCGCCTACGGCCCGGCCGAGGGCGGGCGCGCCGCTGTGCTCGCGTTGCACCGGCTGCTCGAGCGGCAGCATTATCGGGTCGCGCATTGGCGCGTGGCGGGCTCCGAAATCAACTATCGCCGCTTCTTCGACGTGAACGACCTCGCCGGCATCGCCGTCGAGAACCTGCGCACTTTCGCAGCGGTGCACCGGCTGGTGCTGCGACTCATCGCGGAAGACAGGCTTCAGGGCCTGCGTCTCGACCACATCGACGGATTGCAGAATCCGATCCGCTATTGCCGGCGCCTGCAGCGGCTGGTGCGTTCGGCGCGCCCTGCCGCCCGCGCGGGACCTTTCTACGTGGTGGTCGAAAAGATCCTCGGGGAAGGGGAGGCGATGCCGCGCTTTCCCGGCATTTCCGGAACGACCGGCTACGAATGGCTCAATGCCATTTCGCGGGCGCTCCTCGCCCCTTCGGGCATGGCGCAGCTCGATGAGACGGCGCGCGCCTTCACCGGCAGCACGGTGCCCTTCGAGGGCGTGCTCGAACAGGCCAAACGCCGGGTGCTGCACACAATCCTCGCGAGTGAGTTCACCGTCCTGGTGCGGCTGCTTGCGCGCATCGCCGCCGGCCATTGGCGCACGCGCGATTTTACCGCCGACCGGCTGGGGGCGGCACTGGAACTTTTCGTCATCAACTTTCCGGTCTACCGGACCTATGTGACGGTCGACGGTGCGACGGCGGCCGATCGGGAGACGATCGCGCGCGCGATCGCGGCGGCGCGCGGGCAATGGTTCGGTCCGGACGAGGCGATTTTCGACCTGTTGCAGGAGGCGTTGACGCGCGATCTCGTTGCGCCGGGCCGCACCGGCTACAGCCGCGCGCGCGTGCGGCAATTCTCCCTCAAGGTGCAGCAGTTCACCGGGCCGATGATGGCGAAGTCGCTTGAGGACACCGCCTTCTACCGCCACTTCCATCTGCTGGCGCTGAACGAGGTGGGCAACGACCCGACCCTGCCGGCCTTGTCGCCGGAGGCATTCCATCGGCGCCTTGCGGCGCGTGCACGAACCGCGCCGCACGGACTGACCGCAACCGCAACCCACGACACCAAGCGGGGCGAAGATGCGCGGGCGCGTCTGCTCACGCTCCCGGAGTTTGCCGAGGAATGGAGCGTGCTCGTCGAGGGTTGGCGGCAGATGAATGCCCGTTTCGTCGCCACCGAGGGCACGCTGCGCGTGCCCTCGCGCGGGCACGAATACATGCTCTACCAGGCCTTCGCGGGCGCCTGGCCGCTCGGCGAACCGCAGGCCGACGATTTTGCTGCCCGCATGGAAGCCTATGCCGTGAAGGCGGCGCGCGAAGGCAAGCTTGAGACGAGCTGGATTCATCCCGACGAAGGCTACGAAGCGGGACTTTCGGCCTTTGTGCGGGCCGTGCTCGATCCGGCGCGCTCGGAGGCGTTTCTCGAATCCTTCTCCGCCTTCGCCCGCCGCCTCGCCCTCGTCGGCGCGCTCACCGGCCTTGCGCAGCTCGCATTGAAGGCGACGATGCCGGGCGTGCCGGATTTCTATCAGGGCAGCGAGTTCTGGGATCTGTCGCTGGTCGACCCCGACAACCGGCGGCCGGTGGATTTCGCCCGCAGAGCCGAAGCGCTTCGCGACCTCGCGCCGGGCTGCGACTGGCCCGCACTCGCCGCGAACTGGACGGACGGGCAGGTCAAGCTCGCGCTGGCGCGGCGCCTCCTCGCGGCGCGTGAGCGCCTTCCGCATGTGTTTGCCGACGGCGAGTACCGTCCCCTTGCGGTTGCGGGAGCGGATGCCGGCCACGTGCTCGCCTTTGCACGCCGGAGCGGGCGCGACAGTGTGGTCGTCGTGGTCGGCCGACACTTCGGGGCAACGACGCAAGGCGGGCGGCGCTGGTGCGCAGGCGAGGCGTGGGACGCCGCGGTCGATCTTACGCCCTGGCCGGTGCTGCATTCCGCGCTGCAAGAGGGCGCCGTCCTGCGCGGAGGGGTCGTTCCTGCGGCCGAGCTGTTCCGCGCCGTCCCGGTCGCCCTTTTCGAGGCGCAAGCGGCGAGCGGAACCCGCTCTTCCGGCCGCCGTTCTCCCGGCGACAGCCGCAAGGAGACGGAACAATGAAAGAGCGTGAAGAGGCCGAAAGGAACGTGCGCATTCGCCGCCGCGCTTACCAGCTCTGGGAAGAAGACGGACGTCCCGAAGGACGCGCGCAGGACTATTGGGACAAGGCGAGCGAGCTCATCGCCATCGAAGACAACTACGCATCGGCGTTGGAGCCCGTTCCGGACCCGGACAGTCTCGGCCCGAGCGGGGAGCCGGTAGAGCCGATCGAGGCCGTAGAGAACGCCGGCGAATTTCCGACCCTGACGGATCAGGACGAGCAGGAATTCCCGTCCCGGAAGGCGCTCGCAGAGGAGAACACCGCGCGAAAGCCGCGCTGAGCCGCGCCCGGCCGTAAGGCCGGCGTCAGGGCGCGGCGCCCTCCCGCGCGCGGAGAAAGGCATCGGCCCGCGCGCGCACGGATGTCGGAATCGTCCCCTCGCGCGAGAGCACGACAAACCGCGGATCGGTCGTACGCAGACGGAGAGCGAGAAGCGGGGCGTAGACGTCCGACATATAGAAGTCGAGCACGGCCTCCACACTCGGAAACTCCAGCACCACGCCGCGATCCGGCACGAAGGAGCCGGCGAGCGGCGTCACCTTTCCGCCGCGGGCGAGCGAACGCACACCAAAGCGTGCGAGCAGCGCCGGGATTGCCTCCGCATACGGGCGAAAGGCGGCCGCATCCCGCATCTTGTGGGCGGCGATCACAAAGGCACGGCCGTCGGAGGGCGCGGCGAATCCTTCGACCGCGAAGGCGCCCGCGGTCTCCTTTGCAAGCGGCGCCAGGCCCGCGAGCTTGTCGTCCGCGGCGAGATAGGCGAGCGAGGTCGGCGCGAGCGGCCAGGGCCCTTCAAGCACCAGCATTTCGCCGGATGCGAGCGCATGCGCCCCGCCGTCCCGCACCGCCCCGACCGGAAGCGTTGCGGATCCCCAGATCAGATACTGCATCATCTCAGCCCCTTTTCGAACCCGCCCTGTCGTCCTTGCCGGTCTTGCCGCGGCCGTTGCCGGCCGCCCGGTTCGTGAAGCGTGCATTCCCGAGACCGGTGCCGATTGTCAGCACGCCCCAGTGCGCAACGTCGCGCATGAACGGGGCTTCGCTCAAGCCCTGGACCACGGCATCGTTGTGCATGACGATCACCGTTTCGTGGTCGCCGATATGGCGGATTGCGGCGGCGAGCGCTTGCGGCAGGTTGAAGCGCGCTGCTTCCCAGTTGCCGGGCAGGTTCTGGGCGCCGCGCACGATGGAACCGTCGGGTTCGATCTTGCCGGGGCAGCCGATGCCGATGAACGGGGCCAGCTTGAAGCCTTCCCTTCCGGCCTGCGCGATGAGCTTCTTCAGCATGGCGACCAGGCGTTCCACCGCTTCGTCCCGTTTCGGCCGGTCTTCGGCATGGCGCCACAAGTCGCGCTTCCACACGGAAGCCCTGGTCAGATCGTCCGCCTTCTTGCGATTGAGCGTCACCACCCCGGCGCGGATATTGGTTCCGCCGATATCCGCAGCCAGGATGCTGTCGTGGCCTGCGAAAATCCAGGACGGTGCGAGCTGAACCGCCCCGATCAGGCCGGCATCGTCTGGATGGTGGCGGATCGGGCTGAAATCGACGTCGATCCCTTGAGCCTTCAGGATCACGCCGGCCCGGCCGATGGCGAGCTCGCCGTACTGGCTGTCGCGCAGTCCGCCGCCGACGACGATGCGGGAGGTGTCGCGCCAGGCCTTCGTACGCAGAAGGTGCCGGGTGACCAAGGCGAATTCCTGCGCGAACGCCTCGATCGCGCCGTGCACGAGGCCTGCCGCGTCGGGATCCTCGCCGCTCAAGGCCTTGTCGATCGTCTTCTTGCCGACCTCTGCGGTCGGGGTTTGGCCGAACGGATCGGAATTGAGCTTGGCGAGCGGCTTGCGCAGATCATCAAGGATCGTCTGGAACGCGTTCTTGTTGGCGCGGTCGCCGAGAAACTCTCCGTTGTCCTTGATCTCGATATTGTAGCTGTCGACGTCGACCGCCGGCAGACGTCCAGCCCCGTGGGCGATGAGCGAAACGGGCGTTTTGGCTTCGGCCGGCATGGCAGTTCACGGACGTTCGGCAACGTCGAAAGGTGGGGGAGGGCCGATCCCGGACGCCGTGCCCGCGCCCGGGTCAGGGCGGCCCCGAGACGCAGTGCGCGGAGCCCGACGGATTCCGCACGGCCGCTCCCGGAGCATGCGATGCAACGCGGCTCCGCCCGCGCGGTTCCCCGGGCCGAAAAAATCCCCCGTCCGCGGCGTCGCCGCGCAGCAGGGTGTGGCCACACGACCCTGGGCAATATGCCGTGATCGGCGCGATTTCGGACTGACAAGCGGATCGACTTGTGCCTAATCTTCCCGATACCCGGAAAAAAAGCCGTTCACCGCATGAAACGGCCGCCGCCTTCGAAAGGCAGCCAGGGTCAACGCTAGGGAGAAGTGCCCATGAAACATTTGAAACTGACGCGCCGCCGTTTCCTGGCCAGCACGGCCGCGGCCGGCGCGGCGCTCGCCATGCCGCACGTGCGCGGCGCGCATGCGGCGGGAAAGCTCTCGATCATGTTCTGGGACCATTGGGTGCCGGGCGGCAACGAGGCATCCAGGAAATTGGTCACGGAATGGGCGGAAAAGAACAAGGTCGAAGCGACCATCGATTACGTGACCTCGCAGGGCCACAAAAATCTTCTCACCATCGCGGCCGAACAGCAGGCCCGATCCGGGCACGACATCCTGGCCTTTCCGACCTGGGAGCCGCACGGCCGCTCGCAGAGCCTCGAGCCGGTCGACGACGTAATGGCCGAGCTCATCAAGCGCCACGGCAAGGTCAATCCTACCGTCGATTATCTGGCCAAGGCCAACGGCAAATACGTCGCCGTCCCGCATTGTGTCGGCAGCCAGATCAAGGGCCCGTGCTCGCGCATCGACCTCATGAAGCAGCACGCCGGAATCGACGTGCTCGCCATGTATCCCGCCGGCAGTCCGCCGAAGGCGGACGCCTGGACGCTTGATGCGATGATGCAGGCGGCCGAAAAGCTGTTCAAGGCGGAGCACCCGATCGGCATCGGTCTCGGCACGCCGGAGGACAATGTCGATACCGCGGGCGCGATCTTCCAGTCGTTCGACGCGCATCTCGTCGACGCCAAGGGCAACATCACCGTCAAGTCCGACAATGTGCGCAAGGCGCTCGAATATTACGTGAAGCTTGCGCAGTGGCTGCCGCCGGACGCCCCGTCCTGGGACAACGCCTCGAACAACAAATATCTCGTCTCCGGCAAGGGCGCGATGATCATGAATCCGCCGAGTGCCTGGGCTGTGGCGAAGCGGGATGCGCCGAAGGTCGCCGAACAGCTGTGGACGCACGGCATGCCGGCGGGCCCGGCCGGTCGCTATGCGCCGTTCCTGCCGTACTTCCTCGGCATTTGGAACTTCAGCAAGAACAAGTCGGCCGCGAAGGACCTCGTCCTGCATCTCAACACCCGCTCCGGTGTCGAGAAGATGGTCGTGGCAAGCCAGGGCTATGATCTACCCGCGTTCGAAAAGCTGACCGACTTCAAGATCTGGGCCGAGGAGGGGCCGCCCAAGGGCACCCTCTACCATTACGCCAACCCGCACAACCATCAGATCCTGTCGGTCGCGGCGGCGCCGGCTCCGCCCAAGATCGCCCATCAGATTTATACGCAGGCCATCCACACGAAGATGGTCGTGCGTATCCTCAAGGGCGAGAAGATGGAGCAGACGATCGCCTGGGCGGCGTCAGAGATCGAGGGCTTCATGCGCACCTGAGTGCCGGGCGCGGCCTCCGGCCCCGGTCGCGGAGGGGTCGGGCGGCGGAGAGAAACACGCGGCGGGCGTGCCTCAGGGCGCTGCGCCCGCCGCCAACAAGAAATCGAGAGGAGACGCAGCAGCGACGTGCTTGTGGCGCGCGCCGCATCATTCGAGGTCCGCAGGCGGCAAGCAGCGGGGCTCGCGGTGTGCCTCACCCGTCGCAAACGGGGTGTGGAATGGTCGACGCGACACTGGAAACCGCGGCCGTCGGTTCGGCGCGCGGCCGGCGGTCGAGCCTGCGCCGGGCCATGCAGCGCAAATCCACCATCGCCTTCCTGATGGCCCTGCCGCTGATCCTGCTGGTCGCGACGCTGGTTCTCTACCCGGCGCTCTATTCCATTCATCTTGCGACCTTGAACAAGTCGATGGAGCGCTTCGTCGGCCTCGGCAATTTCTTCTTCCTGTTCAAGCGCCAGACGTTCTGGATGGTCGTCAAGCAGTCGTGCATTTTCGCGCTGACGGCCGTGTTCTTCAAAGCCTTGATCGGCTTCATCGTCGCGCATTTCGTGCACAACATCCCGACGAAGGGGCAGCGCAAATGGCGCGGCATGCTGCTGGTGCCCTGGGTCATACCGCCGGCGATGAGCTGCCTTGCTTGGCTGTGGCTGTTCGATCCGAGCTACAGCGCCTTCAACTGGATCCTCGCGCAGTTCGGGATCGAGCCCATCTCCTGGACCGGCGACACCTATTGGGCGCGCTTCTGCGTGATCCTCATCAATGTGTGGATCGGTTCGCCCTTCTTCATGATCATGTATCTCGCCGCGCTGAAATCGGTCCCCGAGCAGCTCTATGAGGCGGCGGCCATCGACGGGGCAAACTGGTGGCAGCGGATCTGGTACGTGACGCTGCCGATGATGCGCAACATCATCCTCATCACCGCGCTGTTCTCGACCATCGTGACCTTCGCAAATTTCGACATCGTCCGCATCGTGACGGCGGGCGGGCCGATCGACCAGACCCACGTCTTCGCCACCTGGTCGTTCTGGCTCGGCATCCAGGGCGGCGACATCCCGCTCGGCGCGGCCGTGTCGCTGTTCATGATTCCCGTTCTCGCGATCGCGGCGATTTTCATCCTGCGCGACATTCATCGCCGGGGGAGTGAGATCTGATGGCCTCGACCGCAGTCCTCGAAGCCGCAGGCGCCGCACGCCGGCCGCGCTACGGCAGCATGAGCCGCGATCGGAAATGGGCCCTACGTTGGTCCTATTTCTTCCTGATCGTGTTCGCGATCTTCTTCCTTACGCCGCCCGTCTACATGTTCATCACCTCGCTCAAGACGAGCCACGAAATTTCGGCGGCGACCAATCCGTGGTGGGTCTACCATCCGACGCTCTCCAACTATATCGAGCTTCTCACTTCGCCGATGTTTCTGACCTTCTTCAAGAACTCGGCGGTGGTGTCGGTCTGCGTCGTGATCATCACGATGCTGATCAGCGTGCCGGCCGCCTTCGCGCTGTCGCGGATGCGTTTCTGGGGTTCGGCGGTGCTCGCGACGGGCGTGTTCCTCACTTATCTCGTGCCGGAGACGCTGTTGTTCCTGCCGCTTTTCAAGATGTTCGCGACCTTTCACGATCTCACCGGCTTTTCGCTGCTCAATCAGTGGTGGGTTCTGCTCATTCTCTATCCGACCCTGACAGTGCCGTTCTGCACCTGGATCATGATCGGCTACTTCGCGTCGATCCCGAAGGAGCTCGATGAAGCGGCGCTGATGGACGGCGCCAATTACCGGCAAATGCTGATCCGGATCTTCATCCCCGTCGCATTGCCGGGTCTCATCGCGGCGACCATTTTTGCCTTCACGGTGAGCTGGGCGCAGTTTCTCTATCCGCTCGCCTTCACCACGTCGGTCGATCAGCTCGTGTTGCCGGTCGGCATCATCACGACGCTCGTGAAGGCCGACGTCTACAATTGGGGGCAGATCATGACCGGGGCGCTGCTCGGCGCGGCGCCGCCGCTCATCATCTACGCGTTCCTGATGGACTACTACATCGCCGGGCTCACCGCCGGCGCAACAAAAGGGTAAGGGGGAAACGCATGGCGCAGGTTTCGTTGCGCAACGTGGTCAAGCGGTTCGAGGAGGTCGAGGCGGTGGCCGGAATCGACCTCGATATCGCGGACAAGGAGTTCGTGGTGCTGGTCGGGCCCTCCGGCTGCGGCAAGTCGACGACGCTCCGAATGATCGCCGGCCTTGAGGACATCAGCGCGGGAGACATCGTGGTCGACGGCGCGGTGGTGAACGACGTGCCGCCGAAAGACCGCGACATGGCGATGGTGTTCCAGAACTACGCGCTTTATCCGCACATGACCGTTTACGAGAACATGTCGTTCGGCCTCCGGCTGAAACGCTTCCCCAAGGACGAGATCGAACGGCGGGTGCAGGAAGCGGCACGTATCCTCGACATCAAGGAACTGCTCGACCGCAAGCCGCGGGCGCTTTCCGGCGGGCAGCGCCAGCGCGTCGCGATGGGGCGGGCGATCGTCCGCAATCCCAAGGTCTTCCTCTTCGACGAGCCGCTGTCCAACCTCGACGCGAAACTGCGCGTGCAGATGCGCACCGAAATCAAGCGGGTGCACCAGAAGGTCCGCACCACGACCATCTATGTGACGCACGACCAGGTCGAGGCGATGACGCTCGCCGACCGTGTCGTCGTGATGAATCGCGGGCGGATCGAGCAGGTGGGCGCGCCCAACGATCTCTACCATGCACCGGCGACGCGGTTCGTCGCGGGCTTCATCGGCTCCCCGGCGATGAATTTCATCCCTTGCCGCGTCGAAAAGCGCGGAGAGCATCTGTACGCGCATCTGTCGGAATCCGTCGGTTTCCAGATTCCTCCCGCGCGCACCGCCCGTTATGGACCGGCGGTCGGCCGCGAGCACATCCTCCTCGGGCTGCGCCCCGAGCACATCACCGAAGCGCGGCCGAACGGGGCGCGGCATGTGGCGGAGTTCGACGTCGGGGTCGAGGTGACGGAGCCGATGGGCAACGAGACGATGGTGTTCTTCAGCATCGGCAGCACCGAGGTCTGCGCGCGGGTGAGCCCCACCGCCGGCGCTCGCGAAGGAAGCCTGCTGCGTCTGGCCGCGCATCTCGACCACATGCATCTCATCGACGATGCGAGCGGGCGCGTGCTGTAGGCGGTGCGCGCGCGGACAGGCGCAGCGGAGGTAACGACGCCCGCGCGCCGGCGCGTGTCTGGCGGCGCCCATCGGCGCTTTCGCCGCCCGTTCCGGCGTGGCAGGATGCGCGAGCGGGCGGTTCTCGCCCGTGATCCCAACCAGGGAAAAATTGACGTGAGCGCGCTGAGCGGAAAAGTCGCCTGGGTCACGGGCGCGGGCAGCGGGGTCGGCGAGGCTGCGGCGCTCGCGCTTGCCGAGGAGGGGGCGGCGATCGCCTTGAGCGGGCGGCGGCGCGCGCCGCTGCAGGCTGCCGCCGACCGGATCGCGGCGGCCGGCGGTAAGGCGCTCGTTCTACCCGGCGACCTCGGCAAGCCGGAGAGCGCGCCGAAGATCGTCGCGGCGATCGTGGAGGCCTTCGGCCGGCTCGACATCCTGGTCAACAATGCCGGCGGCAACGTGCTCGATCGGAGCTGGGCGAAGGCGCCGGCCGACAATCACCGGCAGGTGCTCGAAGCCAATCTCGACAACGCCTTCTACTGTGCGGCGGCGGCTCTGCCGGTCATGCGGGCGCAGAAAGACGGGGTGCTCATCCACACCGCCTCCTGGGCGGGGCGCTGGCCGAGCCTCGTGTCCGGTCCGGCCTATAGCGCGGCCAAGAGCGGCGTCGTGGCCATGAGCCACACGATCAATATGGAGGAGTTCGTCAACGGCATCCGCTCGACCGTGCTGTGCCCGAATGAGATCGCCACGCCGATCCTCGACCGGCGGCCGGTGCCTGTGCCGCCGGAAGATCGCGCGCGCATGATCCAGCCGCGCGACATGGCGGACCTCATTCTCTACATCGCCAAGCTGCCGGCACATGTCTGCCTCAACGAGGTGGTCATCAGCCCGACCTGGAACCGCGGCTATGCCGCGGCGCTCGGCGTCGGCCGGCGCATTGCCTGACGGCGCCGAATTGGCTATCGGCGCGCCCGGCGCGGCGAGATCCCCAAGATCGGCGTTTTCCCGATTCGGCGGCGCGCTTCGGTGCGGGCCCGCCGCGACACAGGACGGATGACGAGAGATGAAGATCGAAGCGGGCGTGCTGCAGGATTTCGTGGGACAGGTCTTCACCGCGGCCGGGTGCTCGGCGCAGGAGAGCGCGCGCGTCGCGGCTTCGCTCGTCAAGGCCAATCTCGTGGGGCACGACAGCCACGGCGTCGTGCGGGTGCCACGCTATGTCCAGGGCAAGCTCGACGGCAAGGTCAAGCCCGACCAGAAGGTTGCGGTGCTGACCGAGACGCCGGTGCTCGCGGTTGTGGACGGCCGCCACGGCTTCGGACAGACCGTTGCGCCGCAGGCGGTCGCGATCGGCATCGCCAAGTGCAAGGCCATGGGCCTGTCGCTGGTCGCCCTCCGCAACGCGGGGCACATCGGCCGCGTCGGCGACTATGCGGAGCTCGCCGCAGCCGAGGGCCTGGTCTCGGTGCATTTCGTCAACGTGCCGGGAAGCGTGCTGGTCGCTCCCTTCGGCGGGGTCGAACGGCGGATTTCGACTGCGCCGTTCTGCGTCGGCGTACCGCGCCCGGGCGAGGAGGCGATCGTGCTCGATTTCGCAACCTCGGTGGTCGCGGAAGGCAAGGTGCTGGTCGCAAGCCAGGGCGGCAAGCCGCTGCCCGACAACGCCATGATCGGCCCGGGCGGGGAGATCAACGGTGACCCCCGTCTGCTCTATGGGGACTACGAACCCGACGGTCCGCGTGACTATCGCAAGGGCAAAGGGGCGATCCGGGCCTTCGGCGAGCATAAGGGTTCGGGGCTTGCGATCATGTGCGAATTGCTGGGCGGCTCGCTGACCGGGGCCGGAGCGACGGAGCTGCGCGATGTCGTCACCAACGGCATGCTGTCGATTTATATCGACCCGGCCCGCCTCGACCCGGACGGCTTTTTCCCGCGTGACGTTGCCCGTTACCTCGCCTATCTCAAGAGCGCCAAGCCGGCGAAGCCGGGCGGGGAGGTGCTGGTGCCCGGCGAGCCGGAGGCACGCACCCGCGCCACGCGGCTGCGCGACGGGATCGACCTTCCGGATGACACCTGGGCCGCCATCGTGGCGACCGCCCGCAGTCTCGGCGTTGCCCCGCCGCACAATCTCGTGGGCGGGCCGCGCTGAATTCGGCCGCGGCCTCTCTTTCCGCACCGCGGTCACGTCTGTATGCGCGAAATCGTTGCCGATGCACCTCGCGCGACCCGCGCTTGCTGCGCGGTGACGGGTTCCACGCGGTGACGGGCTCCGCGAAAAGCACCAGACGGAGCATCCCGATGATTTTCAGGGCTTAATCGTTCTACCATGTTGCAGGTTGCCTCGGAACGCCGGCATAAGGAGCGCATGGCCTCCGTCCTCGATCTCATCGGCGAGACGCCGCTCGTCGAAGTCACCCGACTCGACACCGGCCCCTGCCGCCTGTTCCTGAAGCTCGAAAGCGCCAACCCGTCCGGCTCGATCAAGGACCGCCCCGCGCGGGCGATGATCGAGGCGGCGGAAGCCGAAGGCCGGCTCAGGCCGGGCGGCGTCATCGTCGAGGCGACGGCGGGTAATACCGGGCTCGGGCTCGCGCTCGTCGGTGCCCGCAAGGGCTATCGCATCGTGCTCGTCGTTCCCGACAAGATGTCGCGGGAGAAGATCCTCCACGCCAAGGCGATGGGCGCCGAGATCGTGCTCACCCGCTCGGACGTCGGCAAGGGGCATCCCGACTATTACCAGGACCTCGCCCAGACGATCACCCAGCGCACACCGGGCGCCATCTACATCAACCAGTTCGAGAACCCGGCGAACCCCCTGGCGCACGAGCGGACGACGGGGCCGGAAATCCTGCGGCAGATGCAGGGCGACATCGATGCGCTCGTCGTCGGCGTCGGCTCGGGCGGCACACTGTCCGGCGTGGGGCGCTTTCTGCGCGCGGCTTCGCCGCGGACCGAGATCGTTCTCGCCGACCCGGCGGGCTCGGTGCTCGCGCCCTATGTCGAAACCGGCCGCATTCCGGAGGCGGGCAGTTGGGCCGTCGAAGGCATCGGCGAAGATTTCATCCCGCCGAACGCGGATTTGTCTCTGGTCAGCCGGGCCTATTCCATTCCGGACCCGGAAAGCTTCGCGGCCTCGCGCGAGCTCCTGCGCAAGGAAGGCGTGTTCGCCGGCTCCTCCTCGGGCACGTTGCTTGCGGCGGCGCTGCGCTATTGCCGCGCCCAGGACAGACCGAGACGCGTGGTGAGCTTCGTCTGCGATTCGGGCGCCAAGTATCTCTCGAAGGTGTTCAACGATGCCTTCCTCGCGCAGGAAGGATGGTCCGGCCGCGAGCGCGCCGGCACGGTGCGGGACGTGGTGATCAACCGCTACCCCGAAGGCGCGATCGTCACCGTTGCACCGTCCGACACGTTGCGCACGGCCTTTGCGCGCATGCGCGCGGCCGACGTATCGCAGCTCCCGGTCGTCGAGGGGGAGCGCGTGGTCGGCCTCGTCGACGAGAGCGATATGCTTGACGCGCTCATCAATGAGCGGCAGGAGGGTCCCCGTCTGTTCGATCAGCAGGTCGGCGATGTGATGGCGACGCGGCTCGAAACGATTTCCGCCGACGCGCCGATCGCTGAGCTCGCGCCCCTCTTCCGCAAGGACTACGTCGCGATCGTGATGGACGGGGAGCGTTTCCTCGGGCTCGCGACGCGCATGGACCTCATCAACTATTTCCGCATCATGCAATAAAGCCGCAAGCTCCCGTTGCTCGCGCCGCCCCCGCGGCGGAAGGCGCGGGCGCCGGTCAGCACGTGTCGCACAGCAGGCGCGTTCCGAAAGGTCCGTTCATGAACCGCTCCAATCTCCTCGGCTTCTCCACCCGCTGCGTGCACGCCGGCCAATCGCCGGACCCGACGACGGGCGCCGTGATGATGCCGATCTATGCAACCTCGACCTTCGTGCAGGAGAGCCCGGGCGTGCACAAGGGCTACGAATATGCCCGCACCCAGAACCCCACCCGCATGGCCTTCGAGCGCTGCATCGCCGATCTCGAAAGCGGCACGGCGGGGTTCGCCTTCGCCTCTGGCCTGGCCGCCACCGCCACCGTGCTCGACTGCCTCGACCACGGTTCGCATATCGTCGCCGCGGACGATCTCTATGGCGGCACGCGGCGCCTGTTCACGCGCGTGCGCGAGCGCTCGGCGGGCCTTGAGACGAGCTATGTCGATCTTTCGGACCCGCAGACGCTCGAAGCGGCCATCCGCCCGAACACGCGGCTCATCTGGGTCGAAACTCCGACCAACCCGCTGCTCAAGCTTGTCGACCTCGAACGCGTTGCCGCGATTGGCCGCCGCCGCGGCATCTTGACTGCCGCCGACAATACCTTCGCGACGCCGTGGATTCAGCGCCCGCTCGAATGCGGCTTCGATCTCGTCGTCCATTCGACAACCAAATATCTCAACGGCCATTCGGACATGGTGGGCGGAGTGGTGGTGGTCGGCGAAAACGCCGAACTGCGCGAGCGCCTCGCCTTCCTGCAGAATTCGGTCGGCGCGGTATCGGGCCCGTTCGACAGTTTTCTCGCCCTGCGCGGGGTGAAGACGCTCGCGCTGCGCATGGAGCGCCAATGCGCCTCGGCGCTGCGCATCGCGCAGTGGCTCGAACGTCACCCGAAGGTCAAGCGCGTCCATTACCCGGGCTTGCCGAGTCATCCGCAGCACGCGCTCGCGCAGCGGCAGATGCGCGGCTTCGGCGGCATGATTTCCGCCGAACTCGTCGGAACGCTCGCCGATGCGCGCCGTTTCCTCGAACGGTGCCGGCTGTTCTCGCTTGCGGAGAGCCTCGGCGGGGTGGAAAGTCTCATCGAACATCCGGCGATCATGACGCATGCGTCGGTTCCGGAAGCGGTCCGCCGGGAACTCGGGATCAGCGACACGCTTGTCCGGCTTTCGGTCGGCATTGAGGATCCTGACGATCTCATCGCCGAACTTGCCGCCGCGCTCGCCTGAAGGGCTCCGGGGCACGGTCCGGAACCAGACGGCCCGTCCTGCCGTTCTCCTCCAGAGGGGTACAGAGGAGGCCGGATTGATGCACAACCACAGGAAGGGAACTCTGCTGGCGACCGTCGCCGCCGCGGCCATGTTGGCTGCGCTCGCGCCGGCATCGGCGCAGAGCGGCAGCCGAAACATGGACTCGCCGCGCGCCCAGGACAGCGGGCCCATTTCCGGGGCTGAGCGGGGAAAGGCGAAAGAGTCCGCCGGAAAGGCCGAAAATCGGGAGGAAACCCGTGGCGAGCAAGGCCGCGCGGCGCAAAGCCCGAAGACTTCGCCGGCAGGCGAGAACACCGGACAGGCGCAACCACGCGAATCGCCGGGCATGACGGACCAGGGCCGCAAGGACCGGGCGTCCCAGAAGACGCGCGACCAACAGGAGAATTCCGGACAGACCCCGGAACGGTCGAAGGATGCTTCGGAACGATCAAAGGGTGAAGCAGACCGCGCGGGAACTTCCCGCAGCGACCGCACAGGCAAGGAACAACGGAGCCGTCCGGAGCGCGCCGGCAGCCGTGAGCGCGACCGCGACGTCAATCGCGGACAGCGCGAGCGGGCGACCGAAAGCGCTTCGGAGCCCCGGTCGGGGACCCGGCAGTCGGACGAGACCGATCGGTCGCAAGTTCGCGGCGAGCGCAACCGCGCGCAGGATCGGGACCGCAGCGACAGCGCCACGCAAGGCCGCGTGCAGGGCGAGACCGGCGGCGCGTCCGCGTCCTTCACTCTCGATGAGCGGCAGGAAACGCGGGTCCGCGACACGATCCTGAAGCACAAGCCGCGCGCGCGGACGGACGTCAACTTCTCGGTTTCCGTCGGCGCGACAGTGCCGCGCAGGGTGCATCTCGAAACGCTGCCGCGGGACGTCGTCGAGATCGCGCCGCGCTATCGCGGCTACAAATACGTCGTCGTTCGCGACGAGATCGTGATTGTCGATCCGAAGAGCTACAAGGTGGTGACGGTGATCGACCGCCGAGGCGGGGCGACCACCGGCTCCAAGCCACGCGGCGAACGCCTTACGCTGACCAGCGCGCAGCGCGAGATCGTGCGCAGGCACGCCACGCGCAGGGGCGAGCGCGCCGCGGATGTGGAACTTTCGGTCGGCGCCGTCATTCCCTCCTCGGTTGAGCTCTATTCGTTGCCGGAAGAGGTTTATGTCGAGGTCCCGGAACTGCGGCGCTACCGCTACGTCGTGATCGAGGACGAAGTCGTTCTGGTCGATCCCGACGAGCACCGGATCGTCGAAGTCATCGAATAGGCGGCCTGACCTGCGGCGGGCCTTGCAGGGCCTTCGCCCTCTTCGGGGCGAGGGCCCTGTTGCCTTGCGTCTCCTACGGGTCAAATCTCGCATGCGGCTCCGCTGTGCCCTTGCGGGCAGGCGGCGGCCCGGCCATGCTTCGGTCCCCACAGACCGGAGAGATCATGAAGACCATATCCTCGCGCGAACGCCTCGAAGCCGCTCTCGAACGCATCAGCGATCCGAAAGGGGAGGGCCGGCGCGCGTGCCTGACCGTCTATGCCGAGGCGGCCCGTGCCGCTGCCGATGCGGCGGACGCGCGGGCGCGCTGCGGCGTGACGCTCGGCCCGCTCGACGGGGCGATCGTCACGATCAAGGACCTGTTCGACGTGGCGGGCGAGCCGACCCGCGCCGGCTCGAAAATTCTCGCCGATGCCCCGCCCGCGCGGGAGGATGCGCCCGTCGTGCGGCGGCTGCGCGCGGCCGGCGCGGTCATCGTCGCCAAGACCAACATGACCGAATTCGCCTTTTCCGGCGTCGGCGCAAACCCGCATTACGGCACGCCCGGCAATCCGCGTGACCGCACCCGCGTGCCGGGAGGTTCGTCTTCCGGCGCCGGCGTTGCCGCGGCCGACGGCATGTGCGAGATCGCGATCGGTTCGGATACCGGCGGCTCGACGCGCATTCCGGCCGCCTTGTGCGGGGTTGTCGGCTTCAAGCCGAGCAAGTGGCGCGTGCCGACGGAAGGCGCCTTTCCGCTCTCCTACACGCTCGATTCGATTGGGCCGCTCGCCCGCACGGTGGAGGCCTGTTTTCATGCCGATGCCGTGATGGCGGGCGAGGAGCCTGAACCGCTCGAGCCGGCTCCGCTTGCGGGCCTGCGGCTCGCCGTTCCCCGCAACCCGGCCTTCACGGAGCCCGACGAGACGGTTGCCAAAGCCTTCGCGGATGGCCTCGAACGCCTGCGCAAGGCCGGCGCGCGGATCGGCGACACGCCGTTCCCCTTCCTCGAAGAGATGCTCGCCGCCAATCCGAAGGGCGGGTTTCCGGTGCCGGAGGCCTATTCGATTCACCGCGAGCGGCTCGCCGCGCGCGGAGAGGATTTCGACCCCAACGTGCGGACGCGCGTCAGCCGCGGCGCCAGCATCACGGCGGCCGATTACATCGACCTCATTCAGATCCGCAACCGTCTGGTCGACGAGATCGACGCCTGGATCGAAGACTTCGACGCGCTGCTCCTGCCGACGACCCCGATCGTCGCCCCGACGCTCGCGGAAATGCAGGATCCGGAAACCTTCGCACGCAAGAACGCGACCCTTCTCAGCAACACTTCGATCGTCAATTTCTTCGATCTTTGCGCGATCTCGCTGCCGCTGCCCACGGCGGGCCTTGCCGTCGGCCTGATGCTGATCGCGCGCAACGGCGAGGATCACCGCCTGTTCCGCATCGCGCGCGCTACCGAGCAGGTGCTGAGCGCCTGACGGGCGCTTGTGAAAAGGAAGCGGCGCGGTCCGCGAGGGCCGCGCCGCTTGCCGTTTCGTAAGGCCGCGCTTTCAGGTCGGCCGCGCGTATTCCTTCTCCATCGGACCGACGGTCACGGTGAGCGAGCCCACCCCCTCGACCGCACATTCGAGGGTATCTCCGACCGCGATCTGGCCGACGCCCGCCGGCGTGCCGGTCATGATCACGTCGCCCGCGGCGAGCCCGACCTGCTGCGAGAGCTGATTGATGACTTCGGGAACGTTCCAGATCATCTGCGCAAGGTCGCCGTCCTGCTTCACGACGCCGTTCTGCTTGAGCCAAATGCGTCCCTTGGCCGGATGGCCGACGGCGGCGGCCGGCTTGAGTGCGCCGATCGGCGCCGCAGCGTCGAACGACTTGCCGATCTCCCAGGGGCGCTTGATGTTGCGCGAGGCGATCTGCAGGTCGCGCCGGGTGAGATCGATGCCGACGCCGTAGCCCCACACGCAGTCGAGCGCCCGTGCGGTCGGGATGTTCCGCCCGCCGCTTTTCAGCGCCACGACCAGTTCGACCTCGAAATGGAAGTCTTTGGTCAATGGCGGGAACGGCACCGTGCCGCCGTCCGGCACGACGGAATCAGAGAATTTGGCGAAGAAGAACGGGGGCTCGCGCTCGTCATTGCCCATCTCGCGGATGTGCTCGAGATAGTTGCGGCCCACGCACCAGATGCGGCGGATGGGGAATAGCTGGGAGCTGCCGGCGATGGCGAGGACAGGCTGCGGCGGCTGGGGAATAACGTAACGAGAGGTCTCTGCGTTCATACGGCTCGCCTTGTGCGGAAGTGCGGGTCTTCGGCCCTGCACGAGGTCCGCAGGGTCGGAAAGGGTCTGATGGCGCGGCCGAGCGCATAGCCCCGCCGGAGCCCGCGGTCAATGCGAAAGCCGCTCAAGCCCGCGAGCTTGCGGCGCGCGGCTCGGCGGCCTGTTCGCCCTGCTTCTGCAATTGCAGCCGATAGAAGGACGCGTAGCGGCCGCCGCGGCGCAGCAGCTCCTCGTGGCGACCGCTCTCCACCACCGTGCCGTCCTCGATGACGAGAATGCGGTCGGCATGGGCGATCGTGTGCAAGCGGTGGGCGATCATGAGGGTCGTGCGCCCTGCGGTCAGCCGGGCGATCGCATCGTGCACCTGCCGCTCGGCCTCCGAGTCGAGCGAAGCGGTCGGTTCGTCGAGCAGAATGAGGGGGGCGTTCTTGATCAGCCCGCGGGCGATGGCGATGCGCTGCCGCTGGCCGCCGGAAAGTTGCAGGCCGTGCTCGCCGACTTCCGTGTCGTAGCCGGCCGGAAAGCCCATGATGAATTCGTGCGCGAACGCCGCCTCCGCTGCGGCCACGATCTCCGCCTGCGTCGCCCCCGGGCGGCCAAAGGCGATATTGTCGCGGATCGTGCCGCGGAACAGGAACACGTCCTGGCCGACATAGGCGATCGCGCGTCTGAGCGAATCGCGCGAAACTGCGGCGATGTCCTGTCCGTCGATCAGGATGGTCCCGGCTTCGGGCGCATAGAAGCGCATCAAGAGGGCGAGGATCGTCGATTTGCCGCCGCCCGAGGGGCCGACGAGCGCGGTGAGCCGGCCCGGCTCCGCCACGAAAGACACCTCGCGCAGGATCGGTTCTCCCGGCCGGTAGGCGAAGCGGACGGCATTGAACGCCACGCGCGCTTTTTCAAGCTTCAAGGGTGGCTTGTCGTCCTCTCGCGGCTCGCCGCTCGGCCGGTCGATGAGATCGAACAGCACGCGCACGCCGAACAACGCGGCGTTCAGGTCGATATTGAAGCGGGCGAGGCGCTTGGCCGGCTCGTAGGCGAGCAGGAAGGCGGTGATGAAGGAGAAGAAGGTGCCCGGCGCCGCGTTGACCTCGATGGCGCGGTAGCCGCTGTAGAGCATCACGAGGGCGATCGCGAAGCCGCCGAGCGTCTCCATGAGCGGGCTCGTGCGGTTGGCAACGCGCGCCATCTTGTTCGCTGCCCGCTCGATCTCGTCGATATTGCCGGCCGCGCGGCGGCGCATGACGTCCTCGAGCGAGAACGCCTTGACGATGCGGATGCCCTGCAGCATTTCCTGCATCGTCTCGAGAATGCGCACGCTGCCGACGAACTGGCTCTGCGCAACGCTGCGGGCGCGCTTCGTGAGCTTGCGCATGAAGAACACCGCCGGCGGCGTCACGATGAGCACGATGAGCGAGAGGAACGGCTCCTGATACACCATCACGGCAACGAGGCCGATGAGGGAGAGCAGATCGCGGCCGACGGCATTGATGACGAGCGCCAGAACCTGGGTGGCGGCAATCGCGCCGGCATTGAGGCGAGCGAGGAATTCAGAGGAATGGCGCTTGTCGAAGAACGCCAGGCCCTGATCGAGCAGCCGCGCGATCATGCGGCGCTGGTTTTCCGCCACGATGGCGTTGCTGACCCGCGCCATCACGACCGCCTGGCCGTAGGTCGCAAGCCCCTTGGTCGCGAACAGAACGATGGCGATGATCGCAAGCTCAACCACCCTGCGCATGTTGCGGTCGCCGAAGGCCTGGTCGACCACCTCGCCGATGAGATAGGCGGACAACGCAGTGCAGCCGGCCGCCAGCCCCATCAACACGACCGCGAGCGCATAGCGGGCGCGATAGCGGTAGCCGAAATCGCCGAACAGCCTCTTGAGCAGCGCGAAAGCGCGCTGGTCGCCAACCGGTGCGAGGCTGTCGATTCCGGACATCGACCCTAGAGGAACCGGAAAAGCCGTTGCGGCGCAAGCCGCAAGGCGCATGGCGAGGGGCCGATCCCCCGCTTCCGCCGGGTGGTTCCGTCGGCCCCGGGAGCCTGCGGCGGCCTATGCCGCGACGAGTTGACGCTCCCAGGCGAGCGCGTGGGCGACGATGGTGTCGAGGTCGTCATAGGCCGGCTTCCAGCCGAGCCGTTCGCGGATGCGGCGCGCATCGGCGACGATCGCGGCCGGGTCGCCGGGCCGCCGCCCGGCGCGACGGACGGGAAAGTCCTTGCCGGCCGCCCGCCGCACGGCGCCGATGACCTCAAGCACGGAGTAGCCCTGGCCGTACCCGCAGTTGAGCGTGAGGCTTTCGCCGCCTGCGCGCAGATGCGCCAGCGCGGCCGCATGCGCATTCACGAGATCGGTGACGTGGATATAGTCGCGCACGCAGGTGCCGTCCGGCGTCGGATAGTCTTCGCCGAAGACGTCGAGGCGGGGCCGCAAGCCGAGTGCGGTCTGTACCGCCACTTTGATGAGATGGGTCGCATTCGGCGTCGATTGGCCGGTCCGGCCCTGCGGATCGGCGCCCGCGACGTTGAAATAGCGCAGAATCACGTGGCCCAAACCGTGCGCGGCCGAGACGTCGCGCAGCATGATCTCGGTCATCATTTTCGAGGCGCCGTAGGGCGACATCGGCGCAAGCGGCGCATCCTCCGCCACCGGAATCTGCGCCGGATTGCCGTAGACCGCCGCGGTGGAGGAGAAGATGAAGTGCTTGACGCCGGCGTCCACGGCCGCGGCAAGGAGCGTGCGGGCGTTCGCGGTGTTGTTGCGGTAGTAGCCGAGCGGATCGCGCACGGAATCGGGCACCACGATCGAAGCTGCGAAATGCACCACGGCCTCCGGCCGGTAGCGGCGCATCAACGCGGCAAGCGCATCCGCATCGCCGGTGTCGCCGACGACGAGGGGAACGCCGGCCGGCACGGCCTCGCGTCGCCCGGTCGAGAGATTGTCGAGCACGACCACCTCTTCGCCGGTATCGCGCAGCGCATGCACCATATGGCTTCCGATATAGCCGGCGCCGCCGGTCACCAGGATCGTCATGGCTCATCCCCGCTCGCTAAGGGTTGCCGTCCCTCCTGCCACGCGCGGATGAAAATCCCGTTACGCGGGAAGGGGGCAGATTCTGAAACAAAAGACGAATCAAAGGTTTGATCGAACAATTGAAGAAAATTACGTAGCACCGGCGCCGGGCACTTGCGTCCCCGCGGCGGGGCGCAGCATCGCTTCGAGCTTGGCAATGACCGCCGCAGCCGCGAGCTCTCGCATGCAGGCGTGCCCGTGCGGGCAGCGCCGCAGCTCGCGGATATAGCACGGCGCGCAGGCCACGCCGGCGGCGGCGACGGCTTCGGGGTGGCGATAGGGGCCGGCCCACAGCGGATCGGTCGGGCCGAAGATGGCGACGACCGGGCGGCCGAGCGCGACCGCAAGATGCATCGGGCCGGAATCGTTGGCGAGCACGGCTGCGGCATGCCGCGTGAGGGCGGCAAGTTCCGCCTGCGAGGTGCGCCCGCACAGATTGATCGTCCCCGGCGCATCACGGGCGATCGCCTCGCTGACCGCGCGGTCGCGCGGAGCGCCGGCGAGCACCACCGGCAAGTTTCGCCCGAGGAAGTGGCGTGCAACCTCCGCAAAGCCCGCGGGGGTCCATTGTTTGGTGTCCCAGATCGTGCCGGGCGCGATCAGCAGAAAGGGGTCGGCGCCTGGGCCGAGCGCGAGGCCGTGCTCGTGCAGCAGGGTGAGCGCCCCGGCCTCGGCTTCGGGCGCGATCGGGAATGAAAAATCGGGATCGTTCGCCTCGAAGCCGAGCAGACGGCCGACGCGCAAATAGCGATCCACCGCATGGAGATCGAGCGTGTCGAGCGGGATCGTGTGCGTATAGGCGTGCCAGGCGCCCTCCCGCGCGCCGGTCCAGCCATGCCGCGAGGTGCGCACGATCCGCGATCCGTTCGCCGCGGCGCGCCGGCGCGGCCGCGCAAAGCCGATCCGCACCGGCGCTGCGGTGAGCAGCACGCAGGCCGCGCTGCGGAATTGCCCCTGAAGATCGATGACGAGATCGTAGCGCGCCCGCCGCAGGTCCCGTCCGAACGCCCAGAGAGTGCGGAAGTTTCGCCAGCCAAGGCGCGAGGGGGTGCGCCACGCCTTGTCGTCGAAGGCAACCACCCGGTCGAGGGCCGGATGTCCCGCAATCAGCGCGGCATTGCCCGCCATCACGAGCCAGTCGATGCGCGCGGCCGGATAGCGCCGGCGCAGCGCATGCAGCACGGGAATGGTGTGGACGACGTCGCCGAACGCCGACAGTTTCACCAGCAGAATGCGGCGAAATTCGCGGGATTGCAGGCTGTCGGACTCACGGTTCAGGGCCGATCCCCTTTGTCGAGCGCGAGGGCGTCTCCGCTTACCGCTTCAAGGCACCGGGCGACGAAGGTGTCGAGGTCGCCGCCGCCGAACAGGAAGCCGGGCAGCCCGGCGGCCCGCGCCATCTCCATATCGGTCTTGCGGTCGCCGATCACGAAACTTCCCGCCGGCTGAACCGGCCAATGGCGCATCAGATCGCGGATCATGCCCGGCGCGGGCTTCCGCCAATCGGAAAAACGTCGGTATTGCGCAACCGTCCCTTCGGGATGGTAGGGACAATAGCGGAAATCGTCGAGCCGTGCGTTCTTCTCCCGCAGGCCGGCGACGATGGCCTCGTGCACGGCCGCGAGATCGGCCTCGGTGAAAAGCCCCCGCGCAAGTCCCGACTGGTTCGAGACGAGGAAGACGAAATAGCCGCTGCAATTGAGCCGCCGCACGGCCTCCGGCGCGCCGGCAACCCAGCGCACCCGTTCGCACCGGTCGATGTGGCCGTCGTCGTGGATCAGCACGCCGTCGCGATCCAGGAAGGCCGCGGGACGCCGCGCCGGGGTCGGCCGATCGGGCATGACGTTCACACCGTTTCGCGCGCCGGCGTGGCCGTGGCGCGGAGGGCGGCGAGCACCTGTGCCGGAGAAATCTCCCGCATGCAAAGGTGGTGACCCAACGCGCACACCGGCTTGTGGCACGGCCGGCAGGGCGGCGGATTCTCGGCGGCAATCGTGGCGGCGAGCGGATTGAGCGGGGCCCAGTGCCATGCGCTGGTCGGTCCGAAAATGCCGATGGTCGGCGTGCCGAGGGCGGCCGCAACATGCAGCAGGCCCGAATCGTTCGAGATCGCAAGATCGGCCGCTTTGAGGGCGAGGATCGCATCGCGCAGGTCCGGACCCGTGAGATCCTGCGCGGCCTCTCCCGCCGCCATGACGATGCCGGCGGCGAGCGGCGTTTCCGCCGGTCCACCGAGAATCCAGACGGTCCAGCCGTCGCGCGCAAGCGCGGTCGCAAGCGCGGCGTAGCGGTCGACCGGCCAGCGTTTGGAGGGGCCGACGGCGCCGGGCGCAAGCGCGGCGACGGGGCGGGCGGGAGAAAGGCCGCGCCGCGCACGCCAAGCCTCGACCTCCGCTGCCGGAACCGTAAGCCGCGGCGCCGGCAGAGGGTCGGGCAGAGGGGCCGATCGTGGCAGGGCGAGGGCGGCGCAACGGTCGACCATGCGCGGCAACGCCTTTTCGCCTCGGCGCGCATCGGTGAGCAGGAGAAAGCGTGCCTCGCCGACAAAGCCGATGCGTTCCGGAATCCCGGCGAGGAAGGGCGCAAGCGCCGCCTTCCATTTGCGCGACATCACGAGCGCGGTCCCGTAACGCTCCGCGCGCAGCTGGCAGATCAGCCGGCCTTGCACGCCCAGGGCAAGGCGGCCGTGAGGAATCTCGGCGACGATCGCGCGGCGCACGCCCGGCATGTAGTCGGCGAGCGGCGCGGTGAGCGGCGTCGCCACGAGATCGACCGGTCGGTCGGGCCAGCGGGTCTTGAGGAGCTGCACGACGGAGTGGCCGCGCACGAAATCGCCGATCCAGGTGTAGGGGATCACGAGAATGGGCGAGGTCATGTCGCGGTCCGTGCCGCGGCCGCCCGGAAACGGATCGACGCTGTTCACGCGGGCATCCATCAAGCAAAAACGATCCTGCGCGGACGGCCGGCGCCTGGGGTCTTCGGGTAACGCGCCACCAATCGGCTGTCCAGGCCCAAACCGCACGCAAATCTCGGCCTAGAGTGCGACCACAGGTCGAACAATGGCGCGTTCCGACCCGCAATATTGCCTGCGGAAGCCCCCTGAGGCAAAGGAAGCCGGCGCGGCGCAGCGCACGGCGGCCCGCGGAGGCGCAAATGCTGCTTGTCACCGGCGGGGCCGGCTTCATCGGATCGAATGTGGTTGCGGCGCTGAACGACGCCGGCCGCACCGATGTCGTCGTCAACGACAGCCTCGGCGCCGACGAGCGTTGGCGCAATCTGCAGAAGCGCCAAATCGCCGATTTGGTGCCGATCGGGGCGACGATGCGCTGGCTCGAGGGCCGCAAGCTCGACGCGATCATCCATCTCGGCGCCAATTCCGACACCACGGCGCGGGACGGCGACGCCGTCATGGTCAACAATTTCGGCCTTTCGCTCGCGCTGCTCGACTGGTGCACGCGGACCAGGACGCGTTTCATCTATGCATCCTCGGCGGCGACCTACGGCGACGGGTCGGCCGGGTTCGAGGACGACGGGTCGGTGGCTGCGTTGCGGCGGCTTGTTCCCCTCAACCTATACGCGTGGAGCAAGCACCAGTTTGACCTCGTCGTCGCCGCCCGCGCCGCGCGGGGGGACCCGCTGCCGCCGCAGTGGGTCGGCCTGAAATTCTTCAATGTCTTCGGGCCCAACGAGTATCATAAGGGCCACATGATGAGCCTTGTCGCCAAGTCATTCGATCGCGTGCACCGGGGCGAGGCGATGCAGCTCTTCCGTTCGCACCGGCCGGACATTCCCGACGGCGGGGAGCGGCGGGATTTCGTCTATGTCGACGACGCGGTCGCGGTGATCCGCTGGCTGCTAGAGAATTCCTCCGTGTCCGGCCTCTTCAATGTCGGCACCGGTTGCGCCCGCACCTTCGGTGATCTCGCCCGGGCGCTGTTTTCGGCGCTCGGCCGCGAGCCAAAGATCGAATATATCGACATGCCGGAGGCGATCCGCGGGCGTTATCAGTATTTTACGGAGGCTTCCATCGCCAAATTGCGGCGCGCGGGCTACAACGCCGGCTTCACCACCCTCGAAGAGGGCGTTCGCAATTACGTAACGCGGTTCCTGGCAACGTCCGACCGGTATCGCTGAACGCACGGGCGCGCCGCGACCATGATGAGCTTCGAACAGATCCTGCCGCGACTGGCCGCGCAGACGGTGCTGTGCGTCGGCGATCTCATGCTCGACGAATTTATCTACGGCGAGGTCTCGCGCATCTCGCCGGAAGCGGCGACGCCGGTGCTCGCGGTCAAGCGGCGCGAAACGGACTTCGGCGGCGCCGGCAACGTCGCCCGCAACATCGCGAGTCTCGGCGCGCATTGCCTGCTCGTCGCCGTGGTCGGTGACGACGAGGAAGGGCGCAGCCTCGCGGCCGCCCTGAAGGCACAGAAGCAGATCGAAGCGCAGCTCGTCATCGATGACACGCGCCCGACCACCCGCAAGGCGCGTTTCGTCTCGGAGCACCATTCGACCCATCTCCTGCGCGCCGACTGGGAGCTTGCGCGGCCGATCGCGGCGGAGATCGAAGATCGGCTGATCGAGAAGGCGCTCGCGGCGATTGGGCGCGCCGATGCGCTCATCCTCTCCGATTATGCCAAGGGCGTGCTGACGCCGCGCGTCGTGCGCGCCCTGATCGAGGCCGCGCGCGCCGGCGGCAAGCCGGTGGTCGTCGATCCCAAAGGCGTCGACTACGCGCTTTACCGCGGGGCCACCGTCATCACCCCGAACCGCAAGGAGATCGGCGAGGCGGTGCGCCGCGCGGCGGGCAGCGACGCCGAAATCGAGGCGGCGGCCGCAGAAGTGGCGCGCATTGTCGGCAGCGAGGCGGTGCTCGTCACCCGCAGCGAGGACGGTCTGACGCTCTACCGGCGCGAGGGCGCGGCGGTGCACGTGCCGGCCTATCCCGTGCGGGTGCGGGACGTCTCCGGCGCCGGCGACACCGTGGCGGCGGTGACGGGCACGCTCTTGGCCGCGGGCGCGGATTTCGAGGCGGCGGCGCGCACCGCCAATGCGGCCGCGGCGATCGTCGTCGGCAAGCGGGGAACCGCCTCGGTCTCGCTTGCCGAGCTGCGCGCGCGACTTCTGCCGCACGCGGTCCTCGCCGCCGAAGAAAAGATCGTTTTCGATCGCCGCGCGCTGCACGACGTGCTCGAAGGTTGGCGGCGGGTCGGCCTGCGCATCGGCTTCACCAATGGATGCTTCGACCTTCTGCATCCCGGCCACGTCAAGCTTTTGACGGATGCGCGCGCCGCCTGCGACCGCCTCGTCGTCGGCCTCAACAGCGATGCGTCGGTGGCCGGTCTCAAGGGGGCAGGCCGCCCGATCCAGGATCAGCACGCGCGGGCGCAGGTGCTCGCGGCGTTGGAAGCGGTCGATCTCGTGGTGCTGTTCGACGAGCCCACCCCGATCGATCTGATCCGCGAAGTGCGGCCGAAAGTGCTGGTTAAGGGCAGCGACTACCGCCGCGAGGAGGTGGTCGGCGCGGATTTTGTGGAGGCGACGGGCGGCGAAGTGCTGCTCGTCGACATCGTGCCGGGGCAGAGCACGAGCCGGATCGTCGCCCAGTCGCGCCGGAGCGGGACCTGAGGCGGATCGAGATTCAGCTTTGAAATCAGGTAATTGGCCGCATGTCTTGCGGCCGGCGGCAGAACGCCTACAAGGAGGATCGGCACAGCCCGTCTCGCGCGGGCCACCCGCACGCATCTGCACGAGGTACTCCGAATGGCCCGCCTGCGCCTCGAAGATCTCACGGTCAAGCTGTTTACCGACGGCGCCGACAAGGCGCAGATCGTGGAGATGGCGGCGCACCGGTGGATCCGTGGCTTCACGACCAATCCTTCGCTGCTCAAAAAGGCGGGGGTCACCGACTACGAAGCCTATGGGCGCGAGGTCGTCGCGGCGGTGCCCGACCGGCATCTCTCCTTCGAAGTGTTTTCCGACAACATCCCGGAAATGGTCGCGCAGGCGCGCCTCATCGCGACCTGGGGAGCGAACGTCTACGTCAAACTGCCGGTTACCAACACGCGCGGCGAGGAGCTCTACGAGGCGGTGCGCGCGCTCTCGCGCGACGGCGTGAAGGTGAACATGACGGCGATCTTCACCACCGGGCAGGTCGCGCGCGCCGTCGAGGCGTTGGCGGGCGGCGCTCCCGCCTGCGTGTCGGTCTTCGCCGGCCGCCTCGCCGATTTCGGTTACGACTACCGCCCGCTGATGCAGGACGCCGTGCGCCGCGCCCGCGCGACCCCGAATGTGGAAATCATCTGGGCCTCGACCCGCGAGGTCTTCAACGTCGTCGAGGCGCACGCGATCGGCTGCCACATCATCACCGCGCCGGCCGAGGTGTTGAAGAAGCTTCCGGCGCTCGGCTCGCGCAGCGAGGCGGAGCTCTCGCTCGATGCGGTGCGGGCCTTCCGCGCCGACGCGCTCGCCGCCGGGCTTTCGCTCGCGCCCGCGTCGGCAAGCCGTGCGGCCGAGTGAGCGGCCTGCCGCGCGGATCGAGGCGGAAAAGTGCTCCCCGGCATCGCGAAGGCGGATGGTCAAGCAAAGCTGCCCCATGCTAGAGCCTCTGTGACTTGTGCCGATTCGCGCCGCGCTGCCGCGTCTACGGAGCGGGGCGGTTTCCGCGGCACCCGCGTGCCAAGCGTGCAAAGGGTTCGAGTTTCATGAGAGTTTCGGCCGGACGTGATCGCGATTTGCGCGTGGGCGTCGTCGGCGTGGGCGTCATGGGCAGCAATCATGCCCGTGTCCTCGCGGAGCTGCCGGGCGTGCGGCTCGTCGGCATCGCCGATCCGAACCGCAAGCAAGCGGAGTTCATCGGAACCGCCCTCAATTGCGCGCCTGTCGACGATCTGACGCAATTGCTGGCCCTTGGCGTGGACGCGGTGTCGATCGCGGCCCCGACCCATCTCCATCACCCGCTCGCCTTGCAGGCGATCCGCGAAGGCGTGCATGTGCTGGTCGAAAAGCCGATCGGGTCGACCCCCGACGAGGGGCGGGAGATCGTGGCCGCCGCGCGGCGGGCCGGCGTCACGCTCATGGTCGGGCATGTCGAGCGCTTCAACCCGGCGGTGCAGTCGATCAAGGAAGCGCTGCGCGGCGAGGAAATCCTTTCGATCGGCATCACCCGCGTCGGGCCGTTCCCGCCGCGCATGTCGAATGTCGGGGTGGTCATCGACCTCGCCGTCCACGATATCGACCTCATCCGCTGGTTCACGGATTCGGAGATCGAGGAGGTGCAGCCGATGCTTGCCTCCGCCCGCGCGAAGAACGAAGACATCGCGCTGTTGCAGTTCCGCACCGCCTCCGGCGTGCTCGCACAGATCACGACCAACTGGCTCACGCCGTTCAAGGCCCGCACGGTTCACGTCGCCACGCGCAAGAAATACGTCGCGGCCGATCTCCTCACCCGCCAAGTCACGGAATGTTTCGGCTTCCAGCCGGACGGCAGCTATTCGATGCGGCATTTGTCGGTCGGCCATGCCGAACCGCTGCGCGCCGAACTCCTCGCCTTCGTCAAGGCGATTCGCAGCGGCAAGCCGCCGGCCGTCAGCGGGGAGGAGGGCGTGATCAGCCTCGAAATCGCCATGCGCTGCCTCGAACAGGATGCGGCGGCGCGCCGCGTCGCCGGCGCGGCCGGGCCGCTCGCCCTCGTTCGTTGAGATGAGCGCTGCCCGCTGCCGGGCTGCCGCATCGGACGGCGGGGTGCGGCAGGACGCAAGGTGCGCGAGGCCGCGGATCGTGCTTTAACGGGCCATGGATGATCGCTCGCCAGCAAGCGTGGGCCGCGGCAGGCTCGCCCGTCGCATGGCCTCCGTCGGCGGTCTGACGCTGCTTTCGCGCATCGCCGGCTTTTTTCGCGATATCGTGCTCGCCGCAGTCCTCGGCGCGGGGCCGGTGGCCGATGCCTTTTTCGTCGCGCTGAGGCTGCCCAACCATTTCCGCGCGATCTTCGCCGAAGGAGCCTTCAACGCGGCCTTCGTGCCGAGCTATGCCCGCGTGCGCGAGCAGGGCGGGGCGGCGGCCGCGGGTTTTTTCGCAGACCGGGTGTTCACGCTTCTGTTCGCGAGCCAGATCGTGTTGCTCGCGCTCGCGCTCGGCTTCACCCCGGCCGTGATCGACGTGCTTGCGCCGGGCTTTGCACCCGGCGAGGGGCGTTATGCGCTCGCAGTCGAACTCACCCGCATCACTTTTCCCTATCTCCTGATGATGACGCTGGTCACGCTGATCGGCGGCATGCTCAATGCGATCGACCGGTTCGCGGCGGCGGCCGCGGCGCCGGTGCTGCTCAATCTCGTGCTGATGGCCGCGCTCGGGGTTGCGACCTTTTTCCCGACCGCGGGCCACGCGGCGGCCTGGGGCGTGCTGATTGCGGGCGTTCTCGAATTCCTGCTGGTCGCTGGCGACGCCAAGCGCGCCGGCATCATGGTGAAATTCCGCTGGCCGCGATGGGATGCGGACGTGAAGCGATTTTTCGGTGCGCTTGCGCCCGCGACCCTCGGCTCGGCGGGCGTGCAGGTCGCGTTGTTCGCGGATACGATTCTCGCGAGCTTCCTGTCGGTCGGCGCGCTCTCGGCGCTCTATTATGCCGACCGGCTGAACCAGCTTCCGATCGGCGTCATCGGCATCGCCGCCGGCACAGTGTTGTTGCCGGAAATGGCGCGCCGCATCGCGACGGGCGACGAGAAGGGCGCGCAGGCCGCGCAGAACCGGGCAATCGAGATCACGCTCGCACTCGCCCTTCCGTTCGTGGTCGGCTTTCTCGTGGTTCCCGATCTCATCATGCGGGCGTTGTTCGCGCGTGGCGCCTTCACGGCGGCGGACGCCGCGAATGCCGGCGCGACCCTTCGCGCCTACTCGTTGGGACTGGTTCCATTCGTGCTCATCCGTAGCCTCACGGCGACCTTCTTTGCCCGTGGCGATACGGCAACACCCGTCAAGGCGTCGCTCAGCGCGGTTGCGCTTAACGTGTTTCTCAAGATCGCGCTCGTCACCGGCACGGCGCTCGCCCAGGTCGGCCTGGCACTGGCGACGGCGGCGGGCGCCTGGATGAACGTCGCGCTCGTCGCCTGGTTTGCCGTGCGGCGTGGGCTGCTCGTGCCGGACGGGCGCCTTGCGCGCTCGCTCGCTACTCTCGCGGCGGCAGCCGCCGCGCTTGCCGTCGCGATCGGGCTGGGGCAGGCTTTTCTGAAAACCGCGGGCCTGCGCGACGAAGTGCTGCTCGCCGCCTTGGCGGCGCTCGGGGCAGCGATCTATATGCCTTTCGCCCTTGCGATTTTCGGCCGCAACTGGCGTGCGACGCTCGGCCTCCGGCGCCGATCCGTGTGAATCGCAAGCAGCATGATACCGGCCTCCGCCGGGTTTCATGCTGCATTGCGATATGATAGAGGGGTCTCTATATCCCCCCGGCTTAATTGATGGTGATCCCCATGGCGCACGGTGGCGCGCACACATTGGCGATTGCACTTTTTTTGGCCGGCGCGCTCGCCGGTTGCGGCAAATCGCAACCACAGTCCGCCGCGCCGCCCCCGCCCGCCGTGACGGTGGCGACGCCCGTCAAACGCATGATCGTCGACAAGGACGAATATGTCGGGCGATTCGTCGCGGTCGACTCGGTGGAGATCCGCGCCCGCGTCTCGGGCTATCTTGAGAAAGTGCAATTTGCCGACGGCGAGATGGTCAAGGAAGGCCAGCTCCTGTTCACGATCGACCGGCGGCCATTCGAGAATGCCCTCGACCAGGCGAAGGCCAATCTGGCGCAAGCGCGTGCCAATCTCGCCTATGCGCAGGCCGATCTTGATCGCGCCCAGCAACTCGTGCGCGAGCGGACGATTTCCGAGCAGGTTTTCCAGCAGCGCATCCAGGCCAAGGCGACGGCCGAGGCGGCGGTGGAGGCGAATCAGGCGGCGGTCCGCCAGGCGACGCTCGATTTGAGCTTCACCGAACTGCGCGCGCCGATCAGCGGGCGCATCGGCGACCGGCGGGTGTCTCCGGGAAACCTTGTGACCGGCGGCACGAGCGGCAACACGACGCTGCTTGCGACCATCGTCTCGATCGACCCGATCCGTTTCGAGTTCACCTTCGATGAGGCGTCCTATCTGCGCTACAAGCGCCTCGCAGAAAGCGGCAACGGCGACGTCGCAAGCCGCGGTTCCAGGACCGAAGTTGCCCTGAAGCTGCTCGACGAAGACGGTTTCCCGCACCGCGGGACCATGGATTTCGTCGACAATGTCATCGACCGCACCTCCGGCACGATCCGCGGCCGCGCGGTTTTGGCGAACAAGGACGGGCTGTTCACCCCCGGCATGTTCGCGCGCGTGCAGGTCGCGGCCTCCGCGCCCTACGAAGCGTTGCTCGTCCCCGATGCCGCGATCGGCAGCGAACAGGCGCGCAAATACGTGATGGTGGTCGACGGCGACAATGTCGCGCGCCAGAAATATGTCACGCTCGGCGAAGTTGTGGACAATCTGCGGGTCGTCAAAAAGGGACTTGAGCCGGACGATCGGGTGATCGTCGAGGGCTTGATGCGCGCGAGGCCGGGCCAAAAAGTCACGCCGGAGCCGGAGAAGAAGCCGACCTCCTCTCCGCAGGCGAGCGCGAGCTGAAGGCACGCGAGGGCCCCAGCATGCAGATTTCGCGCTTCTTCATCGACCGGCCGATCTTTGCTTCCGTCGTTTCGATCATCATCATCATTCTCGGCGCGGTGTCGTTCGTACGGCTGCCGATCGCCCAGTATCCCGAGATCGCCCCGCCGATCATCAATGTGCAGGGGCAGTTCCCGGGCGCGAGCGCCGATGTCGTCGCGAGCACCGTCGTCGCGCCGATCGAGGAGCAGATCAACGGTGTCGAGGGGATGCTCTACATCTCCTCCAATTCGACCGCCGACGGCCGCTTCACCATTTCAGTCACCTTCGATCTCGGCACCGATCTCGACCAGGCGCAGGTGCAGGTGCAGAACCGGGTCGCGATCGCCCAGCCGCGCCTGCCGCCCGAGGTGCGGCAGATCGGCGTCACGGTGGCGAAGAGCTCGCCCGACCTGATGATGGTCGTGCACCTGTATTCGCCGGACAAGTCGCGCGACACGCTGTTCACCTCCAACTACGCCAATCTCGAAATCAAGGACGTTCTCACCCGTGTGGACGGCGTGGGCTCGATCATCGTATTCGGCAGCCGCGACTATGCGATGCGGGTGTGGCTCGACCCCGACCGTCTGCAGTCCCTCAACCTCACGGCGCAGGACGTCGTGCAGGCGCTGGCCGCACAGAACGTCCAGGTGGCCTCCGGCGTTCTCAACCAGCCGCCGGTCGAAAACCCGCGCGCATTCCAGGTGGCGGTTCGCACGCTCGGCCGTCTCGCCGATCCGCAGCAGTTTGGCCAGATCGTCGTGAAGACGACGCCGAGCGCCGTGGTCCGCCTCAAGGATGTCGCGCGAGTGGAGCTCGCGGCGCAGGACTATTCCTCGAACTCCTATCTCAACCGCGACCCGGCCGTGGCGATTGCGGTCTTCCAGCGGCCCGGCTCGAACGCGCTTGCGACGGCCGACGC
This sequence comes from Xanthobacteraceae bacterium, assembly GCA_035716025.1. GTDB lineage: Bacteria > Pseudomonadota > Alphaproteobacteria > Rhizobiales > Xanthobacteraceae > JADGHE01. Next base: position 6,120 of record DASTKH010000062.1, on the reverse strand, counting down.
GATCATCAAGGAGATGGACCGGCTCTCGCAGCGCTTCCCGCCGGGCATCAAGCACGCGATCGTCTACAACCCGACGACCTTCATTCAGGAATCCGTCAATGCGGTGATCCACACCATCGTCGAGGCGATCCTGTTCGTCGTGCTGGTGATCGTGCTGTTCCTGCAGACCTGGCGCGCGGCGATCATTCCGATCCTGGCGATTCCCATCTCGCTTGTCGGTACCTTTTTCCTGATGGGTCTGTTCGGCTTCACGCTTAACAATCTCACTTTGTCGGGCCTGGTGCTCGCCATCGGCATCGTCGTGGACGACGCAATCGTCGTCGTCGAAAACGTCGAGCGCAATATCGCGACCGGCCTGTCGCCGCGTGACGCCGCCATCCGTTCGATGGACGAGGTCGGCTGGGCGCTGGTGTCGATCGCGCTCGTGCTCTGCGCGGTGTTCGTGCCGGCGGCCTTCATTACCGGCATTTCCGGGCAGTTCTACCGACAGTTCGCCCTCACCATTGCCGGCGCGACGGTGATCTCGCTCACCGTTTCGCTCACGCTGTCGCCGGCCATGTGCGCGCTCTTGCTCAAGCGTCATGAGGAGACGAGGCCGCGCTTCTGGGAGTGGCCGGTACGAGCCTTCTTCGGTTTGTTCAATTTCGGTTTCGAGCGCTTCGCGCGCGGCTACGGCTGGGTCGCGCGCAAGGTGGTCCGCTTCGCGCTGCTCATGATGGTGGCCTATGTCGGCGTCATCGCGCTCGGGCTTAACGAATTCCGCAAAACGCCCGTGGGGTTCATCCCACAGGTCGATCGCGGGTATCTCATCACGGCCGTTCAGCTCCCTCCCGGCGCCTCGCTCGACCGTACGGACGCGGTGATGCAGCGCGCGGTCGATATCGTTCTCGCCACGCCGGGGGTCGAGCACGCCGTCAACATCGTCGGCTTTTCCGGGGCGACCTTCACCAATGCGCCGAATTCCGGCGCGATTTTCGTGGTGCTCAGTCCGTTCGACCAGCGCACGGGCAATCCCGCGCTCACCGCCGCCGGCATCCAGGCCGAATTGACCAAGCGGCTCAGCGTGATTCGCGAAGGCGCGGTGTTCGTCGTGCAGCCGCCGCCGGTCGCCGGCATCGGCAATGCCGGTGGCTTCCGCATGATGGTGGAAGATCGCGCGGGCCGCGGCTCGCTTGCGCTGCAGAACGCCGTCTACGCGATGATGGCGCGCGCGGCGCAGACGCCGGGTCTGCAACAGGTCTTCTCGCTGTTCGAGACCTCGACGCCGCAGATCTATCTCGACATCGATCGCACCAAGGCGCAGCTTCTCGGCATCAACATCGCCGACGTGTTCGCCGCGCTGCAGACCTATCTCGGCTCCTCCTATGTCAACGACTTCAACCTGCTCGGCCGGACCTTCCGGGTGATCGCCCAGGCCGACGGCGGCGCGCGGCTCGACGCGCAGGACGTGCTGAAGATCAGGGTGCGCAACAGCAGCGGGGAGACGGTCCCGCTCGGCTCGTTTACCACGGTGCGCGATGTCTCCGGCCCCTACCGTGTGCCACGCTACAACCTCTATCCCGCGGCCGAGCTCGACGGGGCGGCCGCGCCCGGCTACTCGCAGGGCCAGGCGATCGGCATCATGGAACAGCTCGCCCGCGAGACGTTGCCGGACGGATTCGGAACCGAATGGACGACGCTCGCTTTCCAGCAATTGCGCGCGGGCAACACGGCCATGTTCGCCTTTGCGCTAGCCGTGGTTTTCGTGTTCCTCGTGCTCGCCGCGCAATACGAGAGCCTGACGCTGCCCTTCGCGGTGATCTTGATCGTGCCGATGTGTCTTGTCGCCGCCATCATCGGCGTGGTGCTGCGCGGCATGGACAACAACATCCTCACGCAGGTCGGCTTCATCGTGCTCATCGGCCTTGCCGCCAAGAACGCGATCCTGATCGTCGAGTTCGCGCGGCAGCTCGAAGAGCGGGGGCGCGACCGGGCGACCGCGGCGGTCGAGGCCGCACGGCTGCGCATGCGACCCATCATCATGACCTCGCTCGCCTTTATTCTTGGCGTGAGCCCGCTCGTGTTCGCGATCGGGGCGGGAGCAGAATTGCGACAGGCCCTGGGCACGGCCGTGTTCGGCGGCATGATCGGCGTCACGCTCTTCGGCTTGATCTTCACCCCGGCCTTCTATGTGATCTCGAGCGGCATCGGCGCGCGCCTATCCCGGCGCAGGGCAGGGGAGGCGGCGGCGTCCTCGCATCCAGCGGAGTAGCCCATGCGACCCTTGAGTTTCGGCTTCGGCCAGTCGGTCACCCGCAAGGAAGACGCGGCCCTGGTGCAGGGCACCGGCCGCTACGTCGCCGACATTCTGCCGGCCGGCACCCTCGAAGCGGTGGTGCTGCGCAGTCCGCACGCGCATGCCGCGCTACGCATCGGCGATGCCGAACGGGCGCGGCGCATGCCCGGCGTGCATCTTGTGCTCACCGGCGCGGACATCGCAACTTACGGCAATCTGCCCTGCGTCGGCGTGCCCGAGGGCGTCACCGTCGATCCGCCGCCTTATCCGCTGCTCGCACGCGAGGCCGTGCATCACGTCGGCGATGCGGTCGCCTTCGTGGTCGCCGAAACACTCGAACAGGCGCGCGATGCCGCCGAAGCGATCGTCGTCGAATACGAGCCCCGGCCGCCTGTGGTGGATGCGGAGCGTGCGGTGGCGCCCGGCGCGCCTCAGGTCTGGCCCAATGCGCCAGGCAATATCGTCTTCGAGAAAACCCTGGGCGACAAGGCCAGGACGGAAGCGGCCTTCGCCAAGGCCGACAGAATCATAACCCTCAAGCTCGTGAACCAGCGGCTCGTCACGAATTATCTCGATACGCGCGGGGCGCTTGCGGAATACGATGCCGCCGCCGACCGGCTGACCCTCACGGTGCCGAGCCAGGGACCGCATCTCATCCGTGATATTCTGTGCGGCCCGGTCCTCGACATGCCGCCGGAGAAGATGCGCGTCGTCACGCCCGATGTCGGCGGCGGGTTCGGCACGAAGTTTTTTCCTTACCGCGAATATGCGCTCGTCGCGATTGCGGCGAAGGCGCTGAAGCGGCCGGTGCGGTGGGTCGCCGCGCGCACCGACCACTTCCTCGCCGACACGCAGGGGCGCGACAACGTCACGACCGCGCGCCTTGCACTCGACGGGAACGGCAAGTTCCTCGCTCTCGACGTCGAAACGCTCGCCGACATGGGCGCCTATCTCTCGCTTTTTGCGCCCTATATCCCGGTGATCGGCGCGGAAATGCTGCCCGGCCTCTACGATTTTCCGGCCGTGCACGTGCACGTGCGGGGCGTCTACACCAACACCGTGCCCGTCGATGCCTATCGCGGCGCGGGGCGGCCGGAAGCCGCCTATGTGATCGAGCGGCTGGTCGACGTGGCGGCGCGGGAGCTGGGGATCGATCGGGCGGACCTGCGCCGGCGCAATTTCATTTCGCCCGCCGCGATGCCCTACACGACGCCGACCGGCAAGGTCTACGATTCCGGCAATTTCGCCGCCCATATGGAAAAGGCGCAAGATCTCGCCGACTGGGCCGGTTTCGAAGATCGCGCCGCGCGCGCGGCGGCGCAGGGGCGCCTGCGCGGCATCGGCCTTGCGACTTATATCGAAGCTTGCGGCGCGCTCGGCCCGGAAACCGCCGATCTGCGCCTCGACTCCGACGGCGGCGTGACGCTTCTCATCGGCTCGCAATCGACGGGGCAGGGGCATCAGACGGCCTATGCACAGGTGATCGCCGATCATCTGGGCCTGCCGCCCGAACGGGTGCGGGTGATCCAAGGCGATACCGCCTTGATCGCGACCGGCAGCGGCACCGGCGGTTCGAGCTCGATCCCGGTAGGGGCGGTTGCCGTCCGCAACGCCTCGCGCAGGCTCGCCGACAATCTCAAGAAGCTCGCGGCCGACAGGCTCGAGGCGAGCGCGGCCGACCTCGAGATCGCCGGCGGCGCCGTGCGCGTGGCCGGCACGGACCGCGCGGTCTCCTTTGCGGAGCTTGCGCGCGCGCCCTCCGATCCCGATCTGCTCCAGGCCGCCGAGACCGCGACGCCGGCCGCGCCGACTTATCCGAACGGGACGCATGTCGTCGAAGTCGAGATCGATCCGGCAATCGGCACCGTCTCGCTCGTGAACTATGTGATCGTCGACGACTTCGGTGTCACCCTCAATCCGCTGTTGCTCGCAGGCCAGATCCACGGCGGGACGGTCCAGGGGATCGGGCAGGCGCTCACCGAGCGGACTGTCTACGATCCGGACAGCGGCCAGCTCCTCACCGCGAGTCTCATGGATTACGCGCTGCCGCGGGCGAGCGGCACGCCGCCCTTCATTTTCGAGACGCAAAACGTCCCGTGCACGACGAATCCGCTCGGCGTCAAGGGCGCGGGCGAGGCGGGGGCGATCGGCTCCTGCCCCGCGATCATGAACGCGGTCGTCGATGCCCTCTGGCGCGCCTACCGCGTGCGTCACATCGACATGCCGGCGACGCCCGAGCGCGTCTGGCAGGCGCTCGAAGAAGGCCGGCGCCTGCATACGCTCTGAAGCGCCGCCGTCGCAGGAACCCGCCGCCGCCTTTCGTGGCGCGCGGGTGCCGCGGCATTTCGTCGTGTTCCCCCTCCGGAATTTTCGCCTGCCTCGGGTGTTCGGCCGAAACGGAATTCGCTGCGATCCACAGGGGAGAATCGGCATGCTTCGGGCTTGCTTCGCCGCAATGGCCATCGCTTTCGGAGCGACCGCCGTCGTCGCGCAATCGACACCGCAGGAGCAGCGGAACGCGCTCATGTCGAGCATGTGGCGCGACGGCTGGCGCGCGATCGCCATGATGGCGCGGGGGCGCGAGCCTTACGAGCAGGCGAAGGTGGACGCCGGTTTCGCCAAACTGACCGAAATCGCCCCCAAACTGCCGCCCTTGTGGCCGGAGGGATCGCAAGGTGTCGCGCCGGGCGCGCGCTTTGCGTCCGCGGCGAAGATCTGGGAAAACAAGGCGGACTTCGAGGCGAAACTCGCCGCCTTTGTCAAGGCGGTACAGGAGAACCGGGGCAAGGCCAAGGACCTCGATACGCTCAAGGTCGCCTATGAAGCCGTCAACACGGCCTGCGACAATTGCCATGAGGTTTATCGTATGCGCGTCGAACGCTGAGACGCGAGGGCCCGCGTGCTGAGGAGCGGGGATGGCCGGCAGGTTTGTGGCATTTGTCGCGGTGGTCGCCGCTGTGCTCGTCGGCGCGTTTTGGATCATCACGCGCCCGGCGGAGACCGCCTCGGGCGGGCTGCCGGAACGCGCGCCCGACCTCGAAAACGGCCGACGCGTGTTCTTCGCCGGCGGCTGCGCGGCCTGCCACGCCACGCCGAACCAGGAAGAGCGGACGCGCCTCGGCGGCGGGCTTGCTCTCAAATCTCCGTTCGGCACCTTTTTCGTGCCGAACATTTCATCCGATCCGCGCGACGGCATCGGCGCCTGGAGCGAAGCGCAGTTCCTCGCGGCGATGGTGAAGGGCGTGTCACCGGCGGGCGAGCACCTCTATCCCGCTTTCCCTTACGCCGCCTATCAGCGCGCTCGGCAGGACGATCTCCGCGATCTCTTCGCGTTTCTCAAGACTCTGCCGCCCGTGGCCGGCCGACCGCCCGACCATGATCTGCGCTTTCCGTTCTCGGTGCGGCGGGCCATCGGGCTGTGGAAGTGGCTCTATCTCGACGGCAAGCCTTTCGTGCCCGACCCGAACCGGTCGCCGGAATGGAATCGCGGCGCCTATCTCGTGGAAAGCCTGGCCCATTGCGCGGAGTGCCACAGCGGGCGCGACCCGCTCGGTGGCATCAATCCGGGCCAGCGCTTCGCCGGCGGGCCGAACCCGGAAGGCGAGGGATGGGTTCCCAATATCACCCAGGCGAGCCTCAGGGAGTGGACGGTGGACGACATCCGGGAACTGCTGTCCTCCGGCATGACCCGGGAGGGGGAGACGGTCGGCGGTTCCATGCGCGCCGTTGTGCGCAACATGGCCGAACTGCCCGAGGCCGACCGGCGGGCGATCGCGGTCTACATCAAGTCCCTGCCGCCCGCGGTCGGACCCGCCCCGCCGCAATAGGCGGCGGATCGCCCCGGG
>DASTKH010000061.1:0-2150 GCA_035716025.1 Xanthobacteraceae bacterium | reverse complement strand
TCTGCAGGTCGGCTTCGGCGGTCATTTCTGGCTGAACATTCTGCTGACGCTGTTCGGCTATATTCCGGGAATCATTCACGCCATCTGGGTGATCGCGAAGAAGTAATGCCCTCTCCGAGAGCGGCCCATGGCACGCCGCGCCGACCGTGATCGCAATCCTTCCGCCGGGCTCTCCGCCGAGCCTTCGCACGACGCGGCGCGCCGGCGGTTCGCGAGGCTCGCGCATCTGCTTGACGACCGCTTCAGGGTGCCGGGAACGAGCTGGCGCTTCGGCCTGGACGGGCTCCTCGGTCTCGTTCCCGGAATCGGGGACGCCGCGACGACGGCGCTCGGGGCCTATATCATCCTCGAGGCCTGGCGGCGGGATGCGCCCAAGGCGACCCTCGGCCGCATGATCGCCAATACCGGGATCGACTTTGCCATCGGCGCGATTCCGATTGTCGGCGACCTCTTCGATTTCGGTTGGAAGGCCAACCGCCGGAACGTCGAACTGCTGCTCCGCCATCTCGATCGATGGGAGGCGTCGGATAGGGCCGCGCGCCGAGGGCCTGGAACGGGATGAAACTGTTCGGTTGCGAACGGGGTCGAGGGAAAGTAGTTTGTTCCTGCGGCCGACGTAAATCGGGTGGCTGATCGCGTCTTTCGACCATGAGATGGAGTAGCGGGCAATGCCGGATGCTGCCTCGCAAGCAGAGCGGCAGAGAAACCAGCTTCGTTTTCAGGCGGACGGGCGGCCCGGCTCGCGCATCTTCGATCCGGGCGAAGCATGGCCGGACGAGGGCGAGCGGTATTTCGACGAGATCCCGATGTAAATCCTGCCGCTGAGATCGCCTGTCTTTCGGCCCCGCGGCGTCGCCACGCTTCGGATCGCCCGCCCGGATCCGCCGGAAATTTTTCCGGCCCTTCCAAACTTTCGCGCGGCTGGGGCGTTTCCTGTTGAGGAGCGCGAACGCGGCCCCCGAGTCATGACAGAGCCCGAGTCACGATAGAGAGAGACTTCGACAGGAAGAGGAGAGAAAGATGGCATTCGAACTTCCCCCCTTACCCTACGCGGAAGATGCGCTCGAGCCGGTTATTTCGGCTCGGACGATGCAGTTCCACCACGGCAAGCACCACAAGAAATATGTCGATACGCTGAACGAGCTGACCGCCGGCAAGCCGCTGGGGGAGAAGTCGCTGACGGAGGTCATTCAGGAAACGGCCAAGAACGACGAGCAGCGGAAGATCTTCAATAACGCGGCCCAGGTCTGGAATCACACGTTCTTCTGGAACTGCATGAAGCCTGGCGGCGGCGGCGCGCCGACGGGCGAGCTCGCGCGTCGTATCGACAAGGATTTCGGCGGCTTCGATCAGTTCAAGAAGGAGTTCGCGACGGTTGCCGTGAATCAGTTCGGCAGCGGCTGGGCTTGGCTTGTCGACGACAATGGGCGCCTCAAGGCGATCAGCACGCCGAACGCCGTACCGCCGATGATCCAGGGCCAGAAGGCGCTGTTGACCTGCGACGTCTGGGAGCATGCCTACTATCTGGACTACCAGAACCGCCGTCCGGATTTCGTGCAGGCTTTTCTCGACAATCTGGTCAACTGGGACTTCGCCGCGCAGCAGGCGTAGCAGCAGAAACTTCCCTCTCTCCTCCGTGGGAGAGGGAAGTTACCGGGCGCGATCTGCGAAATCGTGCTTAACGTGCTTTCCGAAATTCGGATACGGTTGCGCCGTGGCTCTCGATTTGAGCGGCCGCCCGTCGCTCGGGTATCGGCACCAGATGGTAGATCTGGTGCGGGCGGCAAGCCGCCGCGAGAGCGCGCAGGAAGCCGTCGCGCCAATGCGCGATGTTCTCGCGTCGCAGGCCCCCCATCATCGGTCGCCATCGCGCCCGGCGCTCGGCGACCGGCATCTGGAGTGCGGCGTGCAGCGCCTTGGCAACGCTTCGGACGTCATACGGGTTGACGACCAGCGCGCCGAGCAGCTGCTCGGCGGCGCCGGCGAATCGGGACAGCACGAGGACCCCGGGATTCTCCGGATCCTGCGATGCGACATATTCCTTGGCGACCAGATTCATGCCGTCGCGTAGGGGCGTGACGAGGCCGACTTCGCTGCCGCGGTAGAGCGCCGCAAGCTGCCTCTGCCCGAACGAGCGATTGATATAGTGG
>DASTKH010000060.1:0-18926 GCA_035716025.1 Xanthobacteraceae bacterium | reverse complement strand
CGCGGCTTGTCGGGCATCAGCCAGTAATAGCTCGCGTTATCGATGCCCTTGAACGACAGTGTCGGCCCGAGATGATTTCCCTCGGCCGTGTGGTTGTAGACCACATCGAGAATAACCTCGATGCCGGCGGCATGCAGTCGGCAGACCATGGACTTGAACGAATCCACGCTGCCGTCCGGGCTGTAGCGCGGGTCCGGCGCAAAATAGCCGAGCGAGCTGTAGCCCCAGTAATTGCGCAGACCGCGCTCGATCAGATGGCGGTCGTCCACGAAGGCGTGGATCGGCAAGAGCTCGATGCTGGTGACACCGAGGCGCTTGAGATGTTCGATGAGGCCCGGCGCAGTCAATCCGCTGAAGAGGCCGCGCCAACCGGGCGGCACGTCTTCGCGCTGCATCGTCAGGCCCTTCACATGCGCCTCGTAGATGATCGTGTCCTCCCAGCGCACACGCGGATGGCGGTCGCCGCCCCAGGTGAACGCTTCGTCCACAACCATGGCCTTCGGCATGCCGCGGGCATTGTCGCGCCGATCGAAGGAGAGGTCGCCGCGCGGGGAGCCCGCGCGGTACCCGAAATGGGCGTCGCTCCACACGATGCGGCCGACCAGCCGCTTGGCATAAGGATCGACCAGAAGCTTGTTCGGGTTGAATCGATGGCCGCGCTCGGGATCGTACGGCCCATGCACCCGGTAGCCGTAGAGCTGGCCGGGCAGCACGTCCGGCAAGTAACCGTGCCACACGTCGTCGGTTCGTTCGGGCAGCGGCAGGCGCTCGAGTTCCCGCTTGCCCTGCCGGTCGAAAAGGCAAAGCTCGACCTTTTCGGCATTCGCCGAGAACAACGCGAAATTGGTGCCGCGCCCGTCCCACGTGGCCCCCAGTCGGTGAGGCGAACCCTCCTGCAGGCGCATTATTATCCTTGCGGTACGAAGAAAACGGCGGCGAGCGGCGGCAGCGTCAGGCTGAGCTCGAAGCGGCCGTCGGCCGCGGTCGCCGTCACGCCGCCGGCATTGCCGACGTCGCTGCCGCCGTAGAGCTTCGCGTCAGTGTTGAGCACTTCCTTCCAATAGCCGCCGCACGGCACGCGAACGCGGTACCCATGTCGCACGACTGGTGTGAAGTTCACGGCGACGAGGCAGAGCGCATCCGCGTCGCGCCCCTTGCGCAGCCATACGAAGACGCTCTGGTCGATGTCGTCGGCGACCACCCACTCGAATCCGAGCGCGTCGCAGTCGAGCTCGTGTAACGCCGGCGTCGACCGGTACAGCCGGTTGAGGTCGCGCACCAACGCCTGCACGCCGCGATGAAAGTCGTCGTCGAGCAGGTGCCAATCGAGAGCGCGTTCATGGCTCCACTCGCGCTCCTGGGCAAATTCCCCGCCCATGAAAAGGAGCTTCTTGCCCGGATGACCGAACATGAATCCGTAATAGGCGCGCAAGTTGGCGAAACGCTGCCAGCGATCGCCCGGCATGCGGCCGAGGATCGATCCTTTTCCGTGCACCACCTCGTCATGCGAGAGGGGCAGCACGAAATTTTCCGAGAAGGCGTAGTGGAGGCCGAAATTGATGTCGCCGTGATGATGGCGGCGGTAGATCGGATCTTTTGAAATGTAGTTCAGGGTATCGTGCATCCACCCCATGTTCCACTTGTAGCCGAAGCCGAGGCCGCCCATCTCTACGGGCCGCGAGACGAGCGGCCAGGCGGTGGATTCCTCGGCGACCGTCGTCGCCTCGCCGCGGAACGCGAAGACCTCCTTGTTCATGCGCCGGAGGAAGTCGATCGCCTCGAGATTTTCCCGCCCGCCGTGGCGGTTTGGAACCCACCCGCCTTCGGGCCGGCTGTAGTCGAGGTAGAGCATGGAGGCCACCGCATCGACGCGCAGGCCGTCTACGCCGTAGCGCTCGAGCCAGAACAACGCGTTCGACAGGAGAAAGTTCGCGACCTCCGTGCGGCCGTAATTGTAGATCAGCGTGTCCCAGTCGAGATGCTTTCCCTGGCGCGGATCGGCGTGCTCGTAGAGCGCGGTGCCGTCAAACTGGGCAAGCCCGTGCGGATCGTCGGGAAAATGCCCCGGCACCCAGTCGATGAACACCGCGAGCCCGGCGCGGTGGCAGGCGTCCACTAGTTCGAGAAACTCCTGCGGCGTGCCGAAGCGGCTCGTCGGGGCATAAAGCCCGGTCGGCTGATAGCCCCATGAGCCGTCGAACGGGTGTTCCGAGACCGGCAGGAATTCGACGTGGGTGAATCCCATGTCCGCCACATAGGCCGGCAGCTCTTCGGCAAGCTCGCGATAGCTGAGCCAGCGCCCGCCCTCCTCCGCACGACGGCGCCACGAACCGAGATGCACTTCGTAGATCGAGATGGGGGAAGAAAGCGCGTTCGCACCCGCCGGAGCATGCGCCTTCGGCACAAGCCGGGATTGGTCCAGCACGATCGAGGCGGTCGCCGGCCGCAGCTCTGTGGCGAAGGCATAGGGGTCGGCTTTCAGCGAAAGCAGGTTGTTGTCGGGCCCGACGAGCTCGAACTTGTAGCGATCTCCGATGCGCGCGCCGGGCACGAAGAGTTCCCAGAAGCCGTTGCCGCGCACCCGCATGGCATGGCGCCGGCCGTCCCAGAAATTGAAATCCCCGACAACGCTGACGCGGCGCGCATTCGGCGCAAGGACCGCGAAGGCGACGCCTTCGACACCGTCCATCGTTATCGGATGCGCGCCGAGCTTGTCGAAGGCGCGCAATTGCGTGCCCTCGCCCAGCAGGTAGAGGTCGAAATCGCTGAGGACGGGGCCGAAGCGGTACGGATCTTCGATCTCGACCGTGCCGCCGGAAAAGGTGGCGCGCAGGCGATAGGCGCCGTCGAGCCCGGGCACGGCTCCTGCGAACAGTCCGTGTTCGTGGATACGGCTGAGCTCCGCCTCGCCTCCCCGATGCAGCACCGCCACGCGCGTCGCATCGGGAAGGAACACGCGCACGACCGGCACGCCGTTTTCCTCGTGCGGCCCGAGATAGGCGAACGGATCCGCGTGACGCCCTTCGAGGATGGCGCATGCGGCAGGATCGAGTTCGCGCCCCGTCATACCGGCGTGCTTTCGTCTGGAAACAGGATGCGCCACAGGCCGAGGACGGGCACGTGCAGCCAGTTCGGCCGATTGGAAAGTTCGTAGCTGATCTCGTACACTGCCTTTTGCAGGACGAAGAAGTCGAGAAGACGCCGGCGGGCGCCGGGATCGGCCGGCCAAAGACCCTCGGCGGCGTGTTCCTCGTGCGCGGCGAGCAGCGCCTCCACGCACTGGGTGCGCCACTCGTCCACCGCGCCGGCGAGCCGTGCCCGCTCTTCCGAGGAAGACGGGATGATGCGGTCGAGCGCCGCCGTCCCGGCGTAGTCGATCGAGCGGATGAGGCCCGCGACGTCGCGGGCGGCCGGCGCCTTGCGCCGGCGTTCTTCCAGGCTGCGCTGTGGCTCACCTTCGAAATCGATAATGAACACGTCGTCCTTGACGATCAGCAGTTGGCCGAGATGCAGGTCGCCGTGGTAACGAATCTTGTTTCCGGTGGGTTCCGGGCGAAGGAACTCGTAAATCCGCGCAAGCACGGTGTCGCGCCGGCCGGCAAGCTCCGCCGCGAGCGGCCGCACGGGGTCAGGCAACGACGCCTGTGCGCGCGCCAGCGACTGGAACGTGCGTTCGGCAAGCGCGCTTAGATCCTCCGTCCAGCGGTGGAAGTCCTCCGGCACGAGCGGTTCCGGCGTGAAGTCCGACTCGGGTGGGCCTGAAGCGAGCGCCGTGTGCATCTCCCCGACGCGGCGTCCAATCTGGCGCATGCGCAGCAGGAAGGCGGCGTGCTGCGCGGGATCGGCAACCGCATCCGGCGCGAGCAGGCGGTAGTCGTCGAGGAAACGGTCGAGATAGGAGGAGGTGAGCGCCCAGCCGTCGCCCTGGTTTCCAACGAAGCCCTGGACGATCGACAGGGCCGAGACCTCGCCCCCGCGCTCGAACTCGACCGAGCCGATGAAGGGAGGCGTGTTCTGGTAGCCGGCTGTTTCCGTGAGGAAGCGCGATATCTCGATGTCGGGATTGATGCCGGCCTGCAGTCGCCGAAAGACCTTCACGACATAGGCGCCGTCGACAATGACAGTCGTGTTCGACTGCTCGCCCGTGATCGCCCGAACCTCCTCCACCGCCGGCGGCGGCCCATCCGCAAAACCGCGGCTCGGCTTGAACTGCAGCCGTCCGCCGCCCGCCTCGACAGTGGCGCCGGCGTGCAGTTTCGACATCATCGAGAGCATGAAGTCCCGCTCGGCGGGCGCGTCGATGAGCAGTCCTTCGCTCCCGCCGCGGCGCACGGAGGCGAGCACCGCGGGCTGTCCCGCGGTCGGCGGTGTTTTGCCCCAACGGATCATCAGCGGCAGCGCGTAGCGGCTGCCGGCGCCACGTTCCGTCGTCACGTCGACGAGCGTCCAGGCGATCCCGCGCATGCGTCCCTCGAGCGGAATCACCGCGTCGAGCTTCGCCTCGAACCGGCGGCTGTCCTTCTCCGCGAACCAGCGCCGCGCCGGCAGGAAGGCCGGAAGCGCCTCGCGCTCGAACGCCGCCCTCGACCGCTCCTCCACGACCGAGTCCGGCACATCGCGGATGACGAGTGTCGGCAGCTCAGGAACGATCGACAGCGGTTCCGGCTCGCCGCCCGCCTCTTCGATAAGCTGAAACCAGAAGAAACCATACGGCGCCATGGTCACCACGAAAGGCGCATCGCCGATGCGAGGAAATCGGGTGCGACCGAGCATCTCCACGGGCACGCGCCCGCGCCACGGCGAAAGGTCGAGCTCCGCCGCCTGCGCCGAACGGGAGAGATTGGCCACGCACAGAATGGTTTCGCTGCCGTATTGCCGCAGATAGGCGAGCACGGCGCGATTCTTCGGGCGGATGAAGCTCAGCGTACCGCGCCCGAACACCGGCGAGGACTTTCGCACGGCGATGAGCCGCTTCATCCAGCTCAGCAGCGAGGAAATGCTGCGCGACTGCGCCTCGACATTCACGGCCTGATAGCCATAGACGGGGTCCATGATCACCGGCGCGTAGAGCTTCGCCGGATCGCAACGCGAAAAGCCGGCGTTGCGGTCGGGGGTCCATTGCATGGGCGTGCGCACGCCGTTGCGGTCGCCGAGATAGATGTTGTCTCCCATGCCGATCTCGTCGCCGTAATACAGGATCGGCGTGCCGGGAAGCGACATCAGCAGCGAATTCATGAGCTCGATCTTGCGCCGGTCGTTGTCCATGAGCGGCGCAAGGCGGCGGCGGATGCCGAGATTGAGGCGCGCCCGCGGATCGGCCGCGTAAGTCGACCACAGATAGTCGCGCTCGGAATCCGTCACCATTTCGAGCGTCAGCTCGTCATGGTTGCGAAGGAAGAGCGCCCATTGGCAATTCTGCGGAATGTCCGGGGTCTGCCGCAGAATATCGGCGATCGGGAAACGGTCCTCCTGGGCGATGGCCATGTAGATGCGCGGCATCAGCGGGAAGTGATAGGCCATCTGGCATTCGTCGCCGTCGCCGAAATACGCGCTGACGTCCTCGGGCCACTGGTTGGCCTCGGCGAGCAGCAGCTTGCCCGGCGCATAGGAGTCGAGTTCGGCGCGGATCTTCTTGATGATCGCGTGGGTCTCGGGAAGGTTCTCGTTGTTCGTGCCTTCGCGCTCGCAGAGATAGGGAATGGCGTCGAGACGGAACCCGTCGACGCCCATGTCGAGCCAGCGGCGCATTACCTGCACGACCGCCCACAACACCCGCGGATTGTCGTAGTTGAGGTCAGGCTGGTGCGAAAAGAAGCGGTGCCAGTAATAGGCGCCGGCTTCCGGATCCCAGGTCCAGTTCGACTTCTCGGTATCGGTGAAAATGATGCGGGTCCCGAGATATTTCTGATCGGTGTCGCTCCAGACGTACCAGTTGCGCGCGTCGGTCCACGGCTTGCTGCGCCGCGCGCGCTTGAACCACGGGTGCTGGTCGGAGGTGTGATTGATGACGAGCTCGGTGATGACGCGCAGGTTCCGGCGCTTCGCCTCCGCCATGAAGCGGCGGAAATCCTTGAGCGTGCCGAAATCGGGGTTGATGCGCCGGTAGTCGGCGATGTCGTAGCCGTCATCGCGCCCCGGGCTCGGATAGAACGGCAGCAGCCAGAGCGCGGTAACGCCGAGGTCCTGCAGGTAATCGAGTCGGGTCGTCAGGCCGGCAAAGTCTCCGATTCCGTCGTCGTTGGAATCGAAAAAGGCTTTGACGTGCAGTTGGTAGATGATGGCGTCCTTGTACCAGTCGTCCAGGGACGGCGCGGGTGCCTGCGTCTCGATCTGCGGCAGAACGTTCACGGTCTTGAGACCTCTTCTCAGGCGAGGCAGCGGAACAGCAAAGCAGGATCGCGGTTCGGATCGATGGTGAGGCGCACGCCGCCCCACTCGATCGGTAACCGCTCGCCCGTCTGAAGGTTTTCCACGGCCGCGACGCGCTTGCGTGCGCCCGGCGGTCCGATCTCCAGATCGCCAAAATGATACCAGAAGGTGCGCGGCGCGCCGCCTGCGAGCGCGATCGCGACCGCGACCGCATTGTCGTGCCCCACGGATTCCTTGAGGAAGCCGATCACCTGCTCGTCGTCCACCTGCGCGAAGCGGAAATCGCCGGTCTGACGCAGCGCCGCGTTCTCGCGACGCAAGGTGTTGAGGCGGGCGATATAGCCGCTGATGTTGCGCGGATCGCTCCAGTCGCGGGTCTTGATCTCGTATTTTTCCGAATTGAGATACTCCTCGCGGCCGGGCCCGAGCGGTTCGTGCTCGAGCAGTTCGAACCCGCTGTACACGCCGTAGTTGGAGGAGAGCGTTGCGGCGAGCGCAACGCGCGCCTTGAACATCCAGGGCTCCCCGCCTTGCAGGTGGAAGGGCAGAATGTCCGGCGTGTTCACGAAGAAATTCGGGCGAAAATAGTCGCGTTCGGGGTAGTCGGTGAGTTCGATCATGTAGGCGGAGAGCTCCGCCTTCGTCGTGCGCCAGGTGAAATAAGTGTAGGACTGGGAAAAGCCGAGCTTCGCCAGCGCCTTCATGATCTTCGGCCGGGTGAAGGCCTCCGAGAGGAAGATCACGTCCGGGTGGCGGCGCTGGACGTCGGCGATGAGCCACTCCCAGAACGGAAACGGCTTGGTGTGCGGATTGTCGACGCGGAAAATGCGCACGCCCTGGTCCACCCAGAACTGAACGACGTCCCGGAACGCGCCCCACAGGCCCGCCCGATCTTCGCAATAGAAATCGGGATTGTGGATATCCTCATATTTCTTGGGCGGATTTTCCGCGTATTTGATCGAACCGTCCGGCCGGCGCCGGAACCATTCCGGGTGTTGCTTGAGCCACGGATGGTCTGGCGAACACTGGGTGGCGAAATCGAGTGCGATTTCCATGCCGTGGCGGGCGCATGCCGCAACGAGGCGCCGGAAATCTTCGAGCGTTCCAAGCGCGGGGTGGACGGCGTCATGCCCTCCCTCTTCGGCGCCGATCGCATAGGGGCTGCCGGGATCTCCCGGCTCGGCCCTCAGAGCGTTGTTGCGACCCTTGCGGTTTGTTCGACCGATCGGATGGATGGGCGTGAGGTAGAGAACGTCGTAGCCCTGCGCCGCGATGTCGGGAACGCGGGCGATGCAGTCGGCGAACGTGCCGTGGCGCCCCGGCGTGAAGCTTTGGCTGCGGGGGAAAATCTCGTACCAGGCTCCGGAGCGGGCGCGTTCGCGTTCAACCATCAGCGGAAACGACGGGCTGCGCGCGAGATCCGGCCGCGGCTCGGCCTCCGCCATCGCGGCCATGAGGTCTTCGGCGAGCAGAACCGCCGGATCGCCGCTCGCGTCGAAGGCCCGGCAAGCCTTGCGGATGATCTTTTGCGCCGCCGCAGAGCCGCCCTGCGCCGCCGCGAGCAGCGCGCGTCCCTCCTGCGCCTCGACGTCCAGGGACTGCCCGGCCGCCTGCTTGAGCAGGAAGCCGTGCCGCCAGGTTGCGAACGTATCGGTCCACGCTGCGATGGCGTAGCGGTAGCGGCCGAGCGCGGTGGGCGTGAAGGCGCCGCACCACCGGTCATTCTCGACGAGGCGCATCGGCGTGCTCTGCCACGGCTCGTCCTCGCGCGCCCAGAGAAGCGCGGCGCCGAGCGTATCGTGGCCTTCGCGCAGAATGTCCGCCCAGACTTCAACCGTTTCGCCAACGATCCGCTTCACCGGAAAGCGCCCGCCGTCGACGGCCGGAAAGACGTCCTCGATGAAGAAGCGCGGCGCGTCGAGGCGAGGAACTGAAAAAGCGTCCACGAATTTTTTTCTGGCGGGCTGTCCTGACATGGGCTCACCCGATTGCCGTGGCGGCCGCAACCCGCTCGCGCAGCGCCCGGTTCCGTTGTCGCGGCGGCCGCTGGCCGCAAAGGTTGAGAGATGGGGTTGAGAACACGGACCAACAAGCTGGCATAAGCGTCACATTTTGACGTTCCACCTTCAACTCACGAAGGTTTTCCTTGTGTCGCGGGCCCTTGCGCAAAATGCTCGGCCTCACGAAATCAATTGGAACAGAAATTGATTGCGTGAGTTGACGGAGTGGATCGGAGGGCACCCCGTGACTGTCATTGTTGTCTCCAACCGGATCGCTCTGCCGCAAGGTCAAGAGCCGGTCTCGGGAGGTTTGGCTGCTGCGCTTCTTCCGGCCGTTAAGAATTCCGGAGCCATCTGGGTCGGTTCGAGCGGCCGCGAAGTGGAATTCTGCGGCAAGGACGCGCTTGCCGAAATTCACCCGCACGGAGCGGGCGCGATCGCCACCGTCGATATGCCGGCGGAGCATTACCAGCGATTCTATGAAGGCTTCTCCAACTCGGTCTTATGGCCCGCGTTGCATTCGCGCATGGATCTCGTGCGCGCAGCTCCGGCCGATTATGCCTCCTACCGGGAGGTCAACGCCTTCATGGCGCGCGCGCTGCTGCGCTTTTACCGGCCGGATGCGGCTTTCTGGGTGCATGACTACCATTTTCTCCTGCTTGCCCAGAATTTGCGCGAATCAGGGATCGCGCGGCCCATCGGCTTCTTCCTGCACACGCCGTTCCCGAGCCATACGGTGTTCGCAAGCGTGCCGCAGCACCGCGATCTCGCGGCCGGCATGCTCTGCTACGACCTGATCGGCTTCCAGACCGACGACGATGCGAAGAATTTCGCGGAATATATCACGCGCGAATTCGAGCTCAACGTTGACGAAAGCGGCATCATCTGCCATCGCGGCGGCACGACGCGGCTGGCAAGCTTTCCGGTCGGGATCGACGTCGCGGCCTTCGCCGAGCAGGCCATGAAGGCGGCGGCGCGTCCGGCGATCGCCCACCTGCGCGGCAGCCTCCAGGGCCGCAAGCTCGCGATCGGCGTCGACCGGCTGGACTATTCCAAGGGCATTCCGCATCGCTTTCAGGCAATCGACCGCCTGTTCGAGCGGCACCCGCCGGTCCGCCGCACCTTGAGCCTGCTGCAGATCGCCGTGCCGACCCGCGATCGCATTCCGGCCTACCAGCAACTCAAGGCCGAGATCGCGGCCCTCGTCGGCGAGATCAACGGGCGCCACGCCGATGTGGACTGGACCCCCATTCGCTACCTCAACAAGTCCTTCCCGCAGGACGTGCTTGCGGGTTTCTACCGGTCGGCGCAGCTCGGCCTGGTCACACCCCTGCAGGACGGGATGAACCTCGTCGCCAAGGAATATGTCGCTGCGCAAAATCCGCTCGACCCCGGCGTGCTCATCCTTTCGGAATTCGCCGGAGCGGCGAAACAGCTCGACGCCGCCCTTCTCGTGAACCCGCATGATCTTGACGCCGTCGTCGATGCCATCATGCGCGGCCTCGCCATGCCGATCGCCGAGCGGCGGCAGCGCTGGGCCTCCATGATCACCCGCATGGAAGCCTCGGCGCTCGATGCCTGGTTCTCCGATTTCGTCACGGAGCTCACCGCGGTGCGGCGGGGCGTGCGTCGGCCGCCCTTGGCAATGCCGGCGGCGTCGGCGGCTTCGGTCGCTTTGCGCAGCGCTGCGGTAAGCAGGCACTGATCGGAAACCGGGGGCAGTGCGACCTGCGGACGAAAATCGGGCGTCGGCGCATTGCCGGTGCGTGCGGCGGTGCTCCTTCATGAGACGCTGAGCGGCGAGCGAGGCCATGGACGAACTCGCCCGCAAGGCGGCCGAACTCGGCATCGAGCCCGCGTTTGTGGATGCCCGGGGGGTGCGCCGCGTCGTCGGCGAGGAAACGCTGCACCGGCTCGTCGCGGCGCTCGCGCGGCCCAACGGTGAGCGTTCGCCGCCTTGCGTTCTTCTCTGGCGCAAGGGCCGCAGCGGGCCTGTTTCCCTTCCCGCCGCCGCGGAGACCGCCAGGTGGCGCCTCCGCACGGCAAACGGCGGAACGGTCGCCGAAGGCACCGCAAGCGGCGGCCTTCTGTGCGTGCCGGACGCTGTGCCGATCGGCCGCTACGATCTCGAAGTCGACGGCGCCGAGGCCGCGAGACTTCTCGTGGCTCCGCCGGCCGCCTATCAGCCCGAAGAGCCCGGCGCCGAGCGGGTCTGGATTCTCGCGGTGCAGCTCTACGGGGTTCGTTCGCACCGGAACTGGGGACACGGGGATTTCACCGATCTGCGTCATCTCGTGCGTCTTGCCGCAAAAAAGGGGGCGGCCGGGGTCGGCCTCAATCCTTTGCATGCCCTCTTCGACGACCGGCCGCAGCACGCAAGCCCCTATGCGCCGAACAGCCGGCTCTTTCTCAACCCGCTCTACATCGATCCCGAGGCGATTCCGGAGTTTCCCGGCCTGGAAGCCTGCGGGCTCTCCGGCCGACTCGACGGGCTGCGCGCCGCGACGCTCGTGGACTATGCCGCCGTGGCCGAGGCAAAACGCAGCGCGCTCGGCGCGGCCTTCGCGGCCTTCCGCGCGCGCCGGCGCGGCAAACGGCGCGAGGCGTTCGAGGCGTTCCGCGCCGCGCAGGGCGAACGACTCGCGCGCTTTGCCGCCTTCGAAGTGCTCCGCCGCCGCTTCGCGGGCGCCTGGTGGGAATGGCCGGAGGAATGGCGCAGGCCGAACACCGCCGCACTCGCCCGCCTGCGCGCCGCGGCCGGCGAAGAGATGGATTATGTGGAATATGTCCAATGGGTCGCGGACGCCCAGCTCGCGGCCTGCCAAGCCGAGGCGCGGGTTCAGGGCATGCCGATCGGCCTCTATCTCGATCTCGCGGTCGGCGTGGAGCCCGGCGGCGCCGATGCCTGGAGCGCGCAGGATGCGATCGTCCCGCAGGTGGAGGTCGGCGCCCCGCCCGATCTCTTGAACACGGCCGGCCAAGCCTGGGGACTGGCCGCGTTCAATCCCCGGGCGCTCACGGCGCAGGCCTACGAACCCTTCGCCAATCTCATCGCGGCGGCGATGCGGCACGCAGGCGCGGTGCGCCTCGATCATGTCCTCGGGCTCAACCGGTTCTACCTGATCCCCTTCGGGCTCGGCGCGCAGCAGGGCGCCTACGTCTCCTATCCGCTTCAGGACCTTCTCGCGACGATCGCGATCGAAAGCGTCCGCCACCGCTGCGTCGTCATCGGCGAAGATCTCGGGACGGTGCCGGACGATTTGCGCGCGACGCTCGCCGACTGGGGCATCTGGTCGTATCTCGTGATGCTGTTCGAGCGCCGCGCGGACGGCAAATTCCGGCATCCGCACGAATACCGGCGCGAGGCCCTCGTCACCTTCGACACTCACGACCTGCCGACCTTCGCGGGCTGGCTGTCCGATCACGATCTTCGGGTCAAGCGGGCGATCGGCCTCGACCCCGGCGAGACCGACGCCGAGCGCGCCGAAGCGCGCCGGCAGTTGCGGGAGGTGCTGCACGAATGCCTGCTCGGCCGCGACGGGCCGCCGCAATTCGTCGACGTCCTGCGTTTCCTCGCCCGTACGCCGAGCCGCCTGCTCGCGGTCGCGCTCGAAGACGTGCTCGGGCTGCCCGATCAGCCCAACGTGCCCGGCACGGTCGACGAACATCCGAACTGGCAGCGGCGTCTGCCGGTCCCACTTGAATCGCTCAGCGAGGACGCGCGCCTGTGCGCCGTCGCCGCGGCCCTGCGCGAGGAAGGCCGGGGGATCGCGCCGTCACCCTGAGCTTATGGCCCGCACGCGCCCACTCGTATATGGTCGGGGAGACCGACAAGGGCCCGCCGCATGACGATTCTCGACGCAAGCCCCACAAGGCTCAAAATTTCCCTCGGCAACTATCCGCATACTGCGCCGCTCAAGGCGGGCAGCGTGCGCTCGCCGCACCTCGCTTTCGAGTTCACGGACCTTCACCCCGCGCATCTCGCCTTCAAGCCGATGGTGCGCGAACTGCGTTTCGACGTCTCGGAGATGGCGATCGTCACCTATCTCCAGGCCAAGGCCTTCGGCAAGCCGCTGGTGCTCTTGCCGGTGGTGATGCTCGGCCGCTTCCAGCATCACTGCATGCTCTACAATTCCGCGCGCGGAACGATCGGCCCTGCCGATCTGCGCGGCCGCCGCGTCGGCGTGCGCGCCTATACGCAGACGACCGGGGCCTGGCTGCGCGGCATCCTCGCCCGCGACTATGGCGTTGCGAGCGACAGCGTGCGCTGGGTGACCTTCGAGGACGCGCATGTCGCCGAATATCGCGATCCGCCGGGGGTCGAGCGCGCGGCCGCCGGCAAGACGCTCGACGGCATGCTGGACACGGGCGAGATCGACGCGGCGATCTACGGGGCGGAGCTCCCCGACGATCCGCGGCTGAAGAGCGTGATCCCCGATCCGCAAGCCGCAGCCGAGGCCTGGCACCGCAAATACGGCGTCGTGCCGATCAACCACATGGTGGTGGTCTGCGAACGGCTCACGAAATCCCGCCCCGACGTCGTGCGCGAACTCTACGACCTCTTTGTCCGGGCAAAGCGCGCGGCGGCGCCGGCAGAGCCTTCCGGCATCGACTTTCACCCGACGGGAGTCGCAGCCTGCCGGCCGGCGCTCGCGATGATCATCGACTATGCAGTCGAGCAGCGGCTCATTCCCCGCCGCTTTACCGTCGACGAATTGTTCGACGAGACGACCGGCACGCTGTGAGGAAAGCCGCCGTGCCGCGGCGGAACTATCGGCGGAAGCGACGGAGGACTTCCGGCACGAGCGCCGCATGCGCGATCGGCATGATATGCGCGCCGGCAACGCCGGGCGTTTCGGCGAGCGCGTATAAAAGCTCGAGACAGATCGCCGCCCCTTCCGCCCTCGGGTCGGCAGCCGCTTCGAGGCGTGCCACGAGCGCATCGGGGATCACTGCGCCATAGAGGTGCTTGCGAATGAACAGCGCCGAGCGCACCGAACCGAGCGGGGCTATTCCGATGAGAAGCGGCGCGCGCGCCGTGAGCCCGGCATCGGCGAGCGCCGCCGCATAGCGGCGCACGACGCCGAGATCCATGCAGAACTGGGTTTGCACGAACTCCGCCCCCGCCTCCACCTTGGCCTTGAGCGATTTCGGTTCCCAGCCGGGCGGCGGATCGACCGGCAACTCGCCGGCGCCGAGAAAGAAATCGGGCTTTGCGCCGGCAAGCGGCGCGCCCGAGGCGAGCGTGCCGCGATCACGCATCGCCGCCGCGGCCGCGAGGAGATCGCGGGTCTCGAAATCGAAGACGGGCTTGGCGGCCGGCTCGTCGCCCGCCCCGGGCGCATCCCCCCGTAAGAGCAGGAGATTGCGCACGCCGAGCGCCGCTGCGCCGAGGAGATCGGCCTGCAAGGCGATCCGATTGCGGTCGCGGCACGTGAACTGAAGAATGGGCTCGATGCCGTTCGCCGCGAGCAGGCCCGCCGCAGCGAGCGCCCCCATATGGACGCGCGCGCTCGGCCCGTCCGTCACGTTCACCGCGTCGGCGAGGTCTTTGAGCGGCAGAGCCCGGGCGAGGAGCAGCGAGGGATCGGCCGACACCGGCGGGACCACTTCCACCGTCACGGCAAACCGGCCCTCTCGCAGCACCGTGCGCAAATGCATGAACGGCCCCTTTGTCCTCATCCCCGCCCCGCCCGGGATCGGTCCGCACGGCCATCGGGCGAGACGGCGGCCAGGTCAACCACAACCGCCGCCCACCGATTGTGGGCTTTTGCCCATTATTTTGCCCACTTTTGATGTGGGCAAGTTTGTAGTTGATCCGGCTGCCCACCGCCCCCAGACTCCCCGCCGCCCGGCGCCGGGGAGGTTGCGCGACGGACGACAGAGGACGGGCCCATGCGATCGGAAGACCTGCTCAACGAGATTGCCGAGTTTTGCCGGCGCACCAAGCTCGCCGAATCCACTTTTGGGCGGCGCGCCGTCAACGACGGCAAGCTTGTGAGCCGGCTGCGCGACGGCGGGCGCGTGACGACCGAAACCGTGGAGAAGGTTCGCCGTTTCATCGCGCAGAATGCCGGGCGACTGTCCGAGACGAATTCGGTGCTCTATGCGCCGAAATCCCTCCCCGCCCTGCCGCCTGCCGGCCCGCAGCCCGTCCGGCCGCTGACCGGAGGCGACCCGCTGCGCAATTTCCGCTTCTACGACAACCGGCAGAAATACCTCCTGTTCGTCACGACCTGCGGCGAGAAATGGACCATCGCAAACCGTGTCGCGCTTGAACTGCAGAACATCCATCCGCGCCCGCCGGCGGTGCGCGTCTTCGACGCCGGCATGGGCGACGGCACGGTGCTGACGCGAGTGATGCGCGCGATGCATGCGCGCTTTCCGACGCTGCCGTTCTACATCGCCGGCAAGGAGATCAGTCTCGAAGACATCCGCCTCACGCTCGAGAAGATGCCGGACCGCTTCTTCGAACATCCGGCGACCGTGCTCGTGTTGACCAATCTCTATTATTCCGAGGCGCCTTGGCTCACCACGCGCTCGCACCAGGCCGCCTCGAGCTTCGTCTGGCACGAGCTCGCGCTCACCGGCAATTCCGCCTTCGACTTCGAGGAACAGATCACCGGCCTGCAGTCCATGCTCGCGGACGTCTGGAAGGCGCGCGTGAGCGCAACCAGCGGCAACCCGGTCTACGAGCGTCCCGTTGTGCTGGTGATCTATCGCGAGGATCACCGTTTCCTGCTCGATCCCGTAATCCCCAAGCGCGGCGCGGCCGATGCAAATTTCGACCTCATCATCGCCTCGCAGCCCTATCGGGCGCGGGCGCCGATCGAGTTCAAGGCCAACAAGGTGATCGCCCCGCTCGCCCGCGCACTCGGCCCCGGCGGGCGCCTCATCGCGATTCACTCGCACGGCAACGATCCCGGACTCGAAATCATCCAGAGAATCTGGCCCGGCGATAATCCGTTCACCACCGACCGCCACCAGATGCTCAAGGCCGTCAAGGCCGCCCTCGGCCCGGCCGCCCGCAATCTCAACTTCAACGCCTATTCCGACGAGCGCTCGCTGTTCCGTTACGACATGCACACGCTGCCGAACGAAATCTGCGATTCGATCGGCACGTCGACGCTGTTCGCTGCCTGGAACGCGGCGATCTATGTCGCGCAGGTGGAGGACGAGCGCCTGCAGGCCGTCGTGAAGTCCGGGGACTATCTCGATGCAACGCGGGAGGTGCTGATGAAGCACGGCGGCTTGTGGTTCTACGATGAATCCTACGTCATCTCCCGAAGGCGCGATTGAGGAGGCGCGGCCATGGCCATCTCTGCCCCCTCATTCCGGCCACCCGCCGCTTCCGCGGAGACTGGGGCCCGCCCGACGGCCCCGCCTCTGCCCGGCTTTGCCGCGGTCCTCGAAAGCCTCGTGGCGGAACGGCCGCTCCTCGGCGCCCGCATTGCCTGCACGCTTCCGCCGGCGCACGCCTGTGCCGTTCTCGTCGAAGGCGCGCGGGCGCTCGGCGCGGACATCCATTGGGTGCCCTCATCCGGCGTGCGGGCGGACCACGCCGCCCTCTACGACTGGTCTGGCGCGGCCGGCCCCAACCTCCTCCTCGAACACGGTGCCGCGGCAAGCCGGCTGATCCACATGGGCACCCGCCGGGAGGGGCAAAGCCGCACCGCGCCGCCCACGCGTGCCTATTCGGCGATGGCGACAGCGGTTCTCGGCGCCGCCGAACTGTCCCCGCGCGGCACGGCCTGGTTCGCCCGGCAAAGCGGACGCGGCGAACTCCTTTATCCGGCCGTGGACTGCACGCAGGGGGCAGCGCTCGCCGACCTCGCGACCGCCGAGCGGAATCTCGAGATCTCCGAGGCGCTGTCGGTCGCGCTGCTTGCGCTCGTGTCGCTGTTCCGCGCACCGCCCGGCGGAGCGGCGCTGTCGCGACCCTCCGCGGCGATCCTGCGCAGGGTTGCGGCGGCGCACGATGCGGTGGTCCGCGCGCGCATCGAAAAGCTGCGCGTTCTTGCGCCGGGCTCGGGAGGAAGCGCGGGAGGAGGCGGACCCTCGTGCGCCCCGGCCGCTTGACTTGGCGCCCGCGTCTCCGCGACGGTCGCACCCGGACGTCTTGGGAAAGCCAGCGCCGCCCGGACGGCCGCGCGGAGGTTCCGCGCGGCATGCGGATCGGGCGCACACAATCGGGAGTGGCGAAGCGTGCTCAACCTGCCTCCGTTGCCCACCACTGTCGTCGGCAGCTATCCGCAGCCCGACTGGCTCGTCGATCGCGCACTCCTTTCCAAAACGGTGCCGCGCATCCGCATGACGGAAATGTGGCGCATTCCCGAGCCGCTCCTCGAACAGGCGCAGGACGATGCGACGATCCTTGCCATCCGCGACATGGAGCGCGCGGGGATCGACATCATCACCGACGGGGAAATCCGCCGGGAGAGCTATTCGAACCGTTTCGCGACCGCGCTCGAGGGCATCGACATCGAAAATCCCGGGCGGGTGCGCAACCGCGCCGGCACCTACAGCGAAGTGCCGCGCGTGGTCGGCAAGATCCGCCGCACCCGGCCGGTCGAAGTGCGCGACATGGAGTTTCTGCGCCGAAACACCGACAAGCCGGCCAAGATCACCATGCCGGGTCCCTTCACGATGAGCCAGCAGGCGCAGAACGACTACTATAAGGACCCCGACGAGATGGTGATGGATTACGCGGCCGCGGTGAACGAAGAGCTGCACGCTTTGCAGGCCGCCGGCGCCGACGTCATCCAGCTAGACGATCCTTGGCTGCGCAACGACCCCGACGCTGCCAAACGCATCGCCGTCCAGGCGATCAACCGCGCGCTCGAAGGCATCACGGTGCCGACCGTCGTGCATCTTTGCTTCGGCTATGCGGCGGTGGTGCCCGGCGCGACAAAGCCCACCGGCTATTCCTTCCTCCCCGAACTCGCCAATTCGACCGCCGAAGCGATCTCGATCGAGGCCGCACAGCCGAAGCTCGATCTCGGCGTGCTCAAGGACCTTGCCGGCAAGAAGATCATGCTCGGCGTGCTCGACCTCGGCGACCTTTCGATCGAAACGCCCGCGCTCGTTGCCGAGCGCATCCGCGCCGGGCTCAAATTCGTGCCACCCGAGCGGCTGATCCCGGCGCCCGACTGCGGCATGAAATATCTTCCACGCGAAGTGGCCTTCGGCAAGCTCAAGGCGCTCGCCGAGGGCGCAGCGATCGTGCGCAAGGAGCTCGGGTTCGCCTGAACCGCGCTCTTTGCGCCCGCCGGCCGCCGCTAATGCCGCGTGTCGCGGCCGAGCGGCAGATCCCGCAAGGAGGGCGCCTTGTCGAGGGCGAACAGGCTCTCGAACAGGCTCGTCGCACGGTTTCCCCCCAAGACGTCCGCCGTGCAGTCCATGAATTTCGCCTTGAATTCAGCGGCGTTCATCGGGTTCTTCCAGCTTCCCTTCGCATGGGAGACCGGGGCGTGCGCGATTTCCGCGCCCGAACGCAGCACCACGGCGACGCGATCGCTTTCGGCGAAGGGCGCGCCACCGGTCGGCACCGTGTCGCAGGTGACCTTGCGCATCGCAGCCGCCACATCTTCCCGCTGCACGAAGGAATCCGTGAGCTCCGCAAGCCCGACCCGACGGGCGACGAGCGCCGCGGCCAAGGCGAACTCGATCGAGAACTTCGCCTCGAGCCCGGTCTTCGGCGCCCGGTTGCGCAGCATGAGGCGCTGCGTTTCGCCGAGCGTCACGTGAATTGCGCCGACATCGCCGGGCCGAAGGGCGTGCGTCTCGGCGAGATCGATCATCGCATCGATGGCCCGATGCGTCGCATAGCAGATCGGGTAGCGTTTGACGTCGACGCCCGTTTCGGCAAGGCGCCAAGCGTGGCCGAGGCCGAGATCGGCGTCGGAGAGATCGGGCCGGCCGGAGGGCGAATGGGCGACGAGAAAACCACCGGTCGGATGCTCCAGCGCATCGGCGGAGGCGGTGTAACCCATCCTGGCGAGCCGCGCGGCGAGCACGCCCGCCTGCGCAGTGCGGCCCGCATGCAGCGGCTTTGTCATCGTGCCGAAATTGGCAACGAGTCCCGACGCGAGCGACGCGGCGATGGCAATGGCATGGCCGGCCTGTTCGGCATTGAGCCGGTTAAGCCGCGCGCAAGCCGCCGCCGCAGCGAGCGTGCCCCAGATGCCCGTCGGATGGAACCCGCGGTCGTGCAGCGCCCCGGGCTCGCGGGCAAGCAGCGCGGCCCACACTTCATAGCCCGCGACATAGGCCGCAAGCGCCTCGGCGCCGGATGCGCCGACACTCCAGCCCTCGGCGAGGATCGCGGGCGCGAGCGCAACGCTCGGGTGCCCGTCCATGGCGACGTCATCGTAGTCGAGCACGTGGCCCGCCACCCCGTTCACGAGCGCGGCGTCCGGCGCGGCGAGCGCCCGGCCGGAGGGCACCTCGGGCGCCGCGTCCGCAGCCGCGCTTTCGGCCACGAGCGCCCGCACGATCGTCGCCGCAGGCTCCGCGGCGCCCGCCACCATGGTCGCGACACAATCCGCAATGCCGGTG
>DASTKH010000059.1:0-100503 GCA_035716025.1 Xanthobacteraceae bacterium | reverse complement strand
GTCGGCGGTTCCATGCGCGCCGTTGTGCGCAACATGGCCGAACTGCCCGAGGCCGACCGGCGGGCGATCGCGGTCTACATCAAGTCCCTGCCGCCCGCGGTCGGACCCGCCCCGCCGCAATAGGCGGCGGATCGCCCCGGGGCGGTTGGTCGAAGCGCTGCGGGTGGCGATCGCATGCCGTTCATGGTCAGGTGTCGCTTTCCGGGCCAGGTAACGGAGCGATTCGTCCGCATGGACGTGCTCAAGGGCATTTTGCTCAAGATCGCCTCGGCGCTCTTGTTCGCCGTAATGTCGGCGCTGGTGCGCTGGGTGAGCGACCGCGTGCCGGTCGGCCAGATCGTCTGCTTTCGCAGTGCCTTCGCCATCCTGCCGGTGCTCGCGATCTATGCCTGGCGGGGGCAGCTCCCCGCGGTTGTGCGCACCGCCCGTCCGCTCGGCCATGTCAGCCGCGGCCTCATCGGGGTCGCGGGCATGTTTCTGAGCTTCGCCGCGCTCGCCCGCCTGCCGCTCGCCGAGGTGACGGCGATCGGTTTTGCGGCGCCGCTGATGACCGTCGCCCTCGCGGCGCTGATCCTCAAGGAGCGCGTCCGCGTCTATCGCTGGTCGGCCGTCGGCGTAGGCTTTCTGGGCGTGCTGGTAATGCTCTCGCCCTATCTCAATCTGTCGCCCGCGGGATCGGGGCATGGCGCCGGCGCGACGCTTGGAGCGATTTTCGCGCTGCTTGCCGCCTTTTCGTCCGCTGCCGCGGTCATTCAGACCCGCCGGCTCACCGGCAGCGAAACCAACTCGGCGATCGTCTTCTATTTCTCGCTCATCTCCGCCATTGCGGGTCTTCTGACCTGGCCGCTCGGCTGGGCCTCGCCGAGCCTTCCCGTTCTCGCCGCCCTCGTCGTGATCGGCTTTCTCGGCGGCATCGCACAGATTCTTATGACCGAGAGCTTCCGCCTCGCGCCCGCCTCCGTCGTCGCGCCGTTCGATTACACGGCGATCCTGTGGACCGTGATCCTCGGTTATCTGATGTTCGGAGAAGTACCGCTGCCGATCGTCTTTCTCGGGGCGGCGATCGTCGTTGCGGCCGGCCTCTTCGTCATCTTCCGCGAGCGCCATCTCGCCCGGCAGCGGATCGAAGAGGCCGTGAAGGCGCCGGCCGCCCTCAACGTGCGGCCGGACCAAATGCCTTGAAAGTGATGATCGTTCGCGTGTCCTGAATACCCGGAATGGTTTGCACCCGCTCGTTCACGAAATGGCCGATGTCGGTTTCCGGGGGCACGTAGAACTTCACGAGCAGGTCGTAATCGCCGGCGGTCGAATAGATTTCGGAGGCAATTTCCGCGTCGGCGAGCGCGTTCGCGACGTCGTAGGACTTGCCGAGATGGCATTTGATCTGCACGAAAAAGGGTGTCATTGCGCATTCACTCCCGCCGCCCGCGGCACGGAGCGGCACGCCGTCTTGCGACCTTCGTAGGCCGGTGCGTCAGCCCGTCAAGCCCGCTTGCCCCGGGATTGCTTCAACTGTCGCCGAGAATGCTCTACAGGGTTTGACGAAACAGCGCATCCCCATGGCCGGGGTAAGGGCGGCGTCTCCGATGAAACCCGATCTGCGTCTCAACGCCATTCTCGATCCGCAGCGCTCCGGGGGGCTTGCGCTTCCCGATCTCGCGCGCCGGGTGGTGGACGGCGGGGCGACCCTGCTGCAGCTTCGGGACAAGACGGGCGGAACCCGGCGCATGGTCGAGGAGGCGCGCGCCATCATGGCAGCGGTAGAAGGCCGCGGCGTGCCGCTCGTCATCAACGATCGCGTGGACGTCGCGCTCGCCGCCGGGGCGGCCGGGGTGCATGTCGGCTGGGACGACATGGATGCGCGTGACGCGCGGCGCCTGCTCGGCCCGGGAGCGATGATCGGGCTTTCGATCAACAGCCCGGGACGGGCGGAGACCGGGCCGCTCGAAGCCGTCGACTATGTCGGCATCGGCGGCGTCTTCGCCACGCTCTCGAAGGACAATCCCAACAAGCCGATCGGCGTCGAGGGGCTTGCGCGGCTGATCGCGATCGTGCGCGCGCGCCGGCCCGGCCTGCCGGTGGTGGCCATCGCCGGCATCGATCCGACCAATGCCGGCGCTGTGATGACCACCGAGGCGGATGGGGTCGCGGTCATCTCGGCGCTGTCCCTTGCGCCCGACCCGACGGAGGCCGCGCGGACGCTACGGGGCATCGTCGACGGGGCGCTTGCCCGGCGGGCGCCCCGATGACCGCGATCGCGGTGACGATTGCGGGTTCGGACTCCGGGGGCGGAGCAGGCATTCAGGCCGATCTCAAGACGTTTTCGGCGCTCGGCGTCTACGGCGCATCGGTGATCGCCGCGCTGACCGCGCAGAACACGCATGGCGTCTCGGCCATTCACGATGTCCCGGCGGCCTTCGTGGCCGCGCAGATGGACGCGGTCTTCTCCGACCTTCCGGTCGGGGCCGTAAAGATCGGGATGCTCTCGCAAGCGGACATCATCGCCGCCGTGGCGGCCGGGCTCGATCGCCACCGGCAGAAACGGGTCGTGCTCGACCCGGTGATGGTCGCGACCTCCGGCGACCGGCTGCTCGCGAGCGAGGCGGTCGACATTCTGCGGCGCGAACTCGTGCCGCGCGCGCTCGTCATCACCCCGAACCTGCAGGAGGCGGCGGCGCTGCTCGATGCGCCGGTTGCGCGCAGCGAGTCGGAGATGCGCCGCCAGGCCGAGCGGCTGCTCGCGCTCGGGGCGGCGGCGGTGCTGATCAAGGGCGGACACGACCGCGGGCCCGAGAGCATCGACCTCTTGTTCGAGCCGACGCGGGAAACACGGCTTGCCGCGACGCGGATCGCCACCCGCAACACACACGGAACGGGCTGCACCCTCTCCTCGGCGATCGCCGCCGGGCTTGCGAAGGGGCTCGATCTCGTCGATGCGGTTCGCGCAGCCAAGACCTATGTCACGGACGCCATCGCGGCGGCGGATCGCCTCGCCGTGGGGTCGGGCAACGGGCCCGTTCATCATTTTCACGCCTGGTGGTAAGGAAAGCGTATCTTCAATGGTCCGCACGGCTCGGCGCAAGCGGTGCGGCGCGGGTCGGGGGCTCCGGGATGAAGCCGGGGCCGGCCGATCGGCGGCCGGCGGCCGTGGTTGGCGCGGCCGGCGGGGCGCCTGCAACCTGTGAGTCTCAGATGGGTGAAAAGGAAGGCCGCGGCGGCAGAAACGACCTGGAGGCCGGGGCGCTCGCGCTGTCGGGCCACCTCGGCAAGACCATCCAACGCCTGCGCAAGGCCTATAATCTCTCGCTGTCGGAGCTCGCCGAACAGTCGGGCGTCGCCAAGTCTATCATCAGCCAGATCGAGCGCAACGAGACGAACCCGACGCTCGCGACCATTTGGCGCCTGTCCCAGGCGCTCGACGTCTCGATCGAACGCGTCCTCGCCGCCCACGAGGACGATCCTTTCGTCGAGGTCGTCACGCGAGCCGACATGCCGCTCATCGTCTCGGAAGACGGCAAGGTCAAGCTCGCGATCGTCGGCTGGATCCGGACGGTCGAATGGCTGCAATGGTACGACGTGACGGCCGAGCCGGGCGGCGAGCTCGATTCGGAGGGGCATCAGCGCGGCTCGATCGAGTGCCTGTCGGTCACCGCCGGCACGCTGGAGGTCGAGGTCGGCGGGCACATCGAGAAAGTCGAGGCCGGCGGCACCGTGCGCTACCGCTGCGACCGCCGCCACACGATCCGCAACAAGGGCAAGGAAACCGCCCGCGCCATCATGGTCTGCATCCTCAAGGCCGCGGTGATGGAATAGCGCGGCGCGCGCGGCTCCTGCGCCCGACGAGCCTCCCGCGTGCGAAAGCCGGGGCCTCGGCGCGGCCCGGCCGGCTTGGCCTCGGCCGGCGCGCTGCGCCGCGGCATCGTGGAATGTTTCGGCCGCCGGCGAAGCCGTCGGGTGGCCGCGGGGTTTGGTGTCGCAGCTCTTTCCGGGTATGGAACGGCGCCGGCATGCGCCCGTGTCCGCGTTCCGCGCAAGATGAATGGGTCCTGTGGCGCCGGTCCGGCCGGAGCAAACCAACGCCAAAGATCGGAGAGAACGTCGTCCCATGCGCATCGCAGCCGTCCGCGAGGCCGGGCAGAAGATTTTCGGCCTGATCGAGAATGATCGGTTCCGTCCGTTTCGCGCCGGCGCGAACGGCATTCATGACCTCCGGGACGTGATTGCACGCGTCAGCGAGGGCAAGTTCGAGCTCGGGCCGCCGCGCCCGCTCGCGGGTCTTGCCTTGGCGGCGCCGGTCGGGCCGCTCAGCAAGAACATCATCTGTGTCGGCAAGAACTATTACGACCACGCCCACGAATTCGCCGGGTCGGGGTTCGACCAGTCAGGCGACAGGCAGAACGTGCCGGACGAGCCCGTGGTGTTCACCAAGGCGGTTTCCTCGCTCGCGGATCCCGGCGCGCCCATTCCGGCCTCGTCGGACCCGACCCATTCGGTGGACTACGAAGGGGAGCTCGGCGTCGTCATCGGGCGGCGGTGCCGCAATGTGCGGCGGGAGGACGCGCTCGCCCAAGTGTTCGGCTACACCATCGTCAATGACGTGACCGCCCGCACCGTGCAGCAGCGGCACAAGCAATGGTTCCTGGGAAAAAGCCTCGACGGGTTCTGCCCCGTCGGGCCCGTCCTCGTCACAGCGGACGCGTTCGGGCCGCCCGATGAACAGGAGCTTGCGACCTTCGTGAACGGCGAGCGCCGCCAATTCGCGCGGCTGCGCGACATGATCTTCGACGTGCCGCGGTTCATCGAAACCGTCACGGCCTATGTGACGCTCGAGCCCGGCGACCTGCTTGCCACCGGCACGCCGGCCGGTGTCGGCATCGGCTTTTCGCCGCCGCGCTACCTCGAGCCGGGGGACGAGGTGCGTGTTTCGATCACCGGGATCGGGGAGCTGGCAAATCCCGTCGCGTGACACGGGTCGCGTCGGAAATGCATTGAAATTACGAAATTTTCGGCGTACCCGCGATGCGGACGAGGCTGGCGCGCAAATCCCATTGCGTCGCGCGGCGCCGAATGGCACTTGAGGGCCCACCAAAGCGAATTCGATGCGGCCCGGACCGACAAGGAGTAACGCAAGTGGCTGACCAACCCTGGAAAACCAAAGACTTCTTCGTCAGCGAGTGGAACTACGCCGCGGACGTGCGCAAGGACTTCAAATTCGCCAAGAACATCAAGATCCACGACGTCACGCTGCGCGACGGCGAGCAGCAGACCGGCATCATCCTCAACAAGGACGACAAGATCGCCATTGCCGAGGCGCTCGCGGAAGCCGGCGTGCACCGGATCGAGGCCGGCATGCCGGTCGTCTCCCCCTCCGACAACGAGGCGATCAAGGAAATCGTCAAGCGCAATCTCGGCCCGGAAATCTTCTCCTTCGCCCGCTGCATGAAGGAGGACGTGCAGCGCGCGGTCGACACGGGCGTCAGGGGCGTCGTGATGGAGATCCCGTCGAGCCAGCACCTCGTCGATCTCGCCTATCGCTGGCCGATGGAGAAGGCGATCGAGACCTCGATCGAGGCGACGAAATTCGCTCACGACAACGGGCTCGAAGTCGTGTTCTTCCCGATCGACTTCTCGCGCGCCGAGCTCAAATGGGTGCTTGATCTCATCACGCGCGTCGCCAATGAGGGCCACATGGACGCGCTGGCGCTCGTCGACACGTTCGGCGTCGTTTCCCCGCATGCGATGAGCTATTTCGTGCGCGCGGTGAAGGCGCGCGTGAACAAGCGGCTCGAGGCGCACTTCCACCAGGACTTCGGCATGGGCGTCGCCAACACCGTGATGGCCCTCGCCGAGGGCGTCGAGGTCGCGCACACGACGATCCTCGGGATCGGCGAGCGCGCCGGCAACGCGCCGATGGAAGAGACGGTGATGGCGCTCAAGACGCTCTACGGCATCGACATCGGCATCGACACCACGAAGCTCACCAAGCTCGCGCGCCTCGTGCAGGAGCGCACGGGCGTCGCCGTACCGACCAACAAGCCGATCGTCGGCGAGGCGCTCTACCAGATCGAGTCCGGCATCATCGCCTCCTGGTGGAAGAACTGCGGCGAGAAATTCGCGACCGAACTGTTCCCGGTCCGCTGGGACCTCGTCGGCCAGCAGCCCGCGGCCATCGTGATGGGCAAGGGCTCGGGCATCGACTCGGTGAACATGTGGCTGCAGGAGGCCGGCATGCAGGTCTCCGACGAGGACGCGCTGAAGATCACCGCGGCCGTCAAGGCGCAGTCGCTCAAGACCAAGAAGCTGCTCAGCAAGCAGGAATTCCGCGACCTCGCCAAGCGCGTGCTGGACGAGAACAAGGCCGCTTGAACAGGCCTCCGCTGAGGCCGAGCAATCAAGCCCCGGGACGCCCTCCCGGGGCTTCATTTTTGAGGGACGGTCCTGTTTCGCCTTGAAGAGGCGCGCCGCCATCAGGGCGGCAGCATGGAGTGGTGGAAGACCGCTCCTGCCGGAACGCTGGCAAGGTGGATGAGCCGCGACTGCGGCACCCGGGCAAGGTCCCATTGCGGCACACCCTCGCCGGGAGGATAGCCGGGATGGGGGACGTAAGCGGGGTCGCTCGTCGAGACGCCGGCGGGTGTCTGCGTATAGCCTTTGAGATCGAACTCGCCGGCGGAGGGGAGGGGGCGGACGGTGAAGATTTCCGCGCCATGCACGAGTTTCGAGCCCGGGGCAAGGCCGACGATCGACTCCATCTGGCCCGGCGCGCGCCCGAGCACATATTTCAGCGTCGTGCAATAGCCGACCGAATAGGCGGGGTTCGGCTTCGCGCCGTACGGCATCACCTTGACGAGCATGTCGAGCCCACCGCGCTGCCAGACCGCGATGGCCATCTGCTTGAGCTTGCCGATATCCATCGCCGCTCTCCCGTCGTTCCGGTCACCTCGCGCCCGCCGGAGTTCTCATCCCGGGCCCGCTCGCGCTCCAGGCCCTTGATTTACCAAATGCTGACTTCGCTTAGGAAGACCAAGTGCTCCTGGTGCTCGTTAAGCCGGCGGCGCGCGCGCCGCGGTTATTTCCGGAACCGCACGATCCGCTGCTCCTGCTCTCCGAGGCCGTCGATGCCCATGCGCACGACGTCGCCGGCCTTGAGCCAGACGGGCGCAGGCTTCATGCCGAGCGCAACGCCGGGCGGCGTGCCGGTCGCGATCACGTCGCCCGGTTCGAGCACGAAGAACTGCGAAAGGTACCAGACGAGGTGGGCGACGCCGAAGATCATGGTTTTGGTCGTGCCGTTCTGCCGCGGCTCGCCGTTCACGCTCGACCACATCGCGAGCCTTTGCGGGTCCTTGATTTCGTCCTTGGTGACGAGCCACGGCCCGATCGGCCCGAACGTCTCGGAGCCCTTGCCCTTCATCATGGTCTGGCCGCGCTCCATCTGGAAGGCGCGCTCGGAGACGTCGTTGCACACGCAGTAGCCGGCGACATGGTCCATGGCCGCCCGCTTCGAGGCGATATAGCGCGCGCGCTGCCCGATGACGACGCCGAGTTCCACCTCGTAGTCGAGCTTGGTGCAGCCCTTCGGCATCATGGTGTCGTCGTTGGGACCGCAGATGCAGGAATTCGCCTTGATGAAGACGACCGGCTCGCTCGGGATCGGGCTGTTCGATTCGGCGGCGTGGTCGGCATAGTTGAGGCCGATCGCGTAATAGGTCGGCACCCGCCCGACGCACGGCCCAAGCCGCGGCTTGCCGCGCACGAGCGGCAGCCGGTCAGGCCGCGCCTTGCGGATTTTTTCGAGCCCCTTCGGGCTCAGCACATCGCCGGCGATGTCCGGCACGATGCCAGAGAGGTCGCGGAGGCGTCCCTCCTCGTCAAGGATGCCGGGCTTCTCGCGGCCGGGCGGGCCGAAGCGGACAAGCTTCATGATCTTTGTCTCCCCCTGAAGTTCGAAACGGGATCCGAACCGGCGGACTCGGAAGAAGGCGCGAGTCGGCGTCCCGCAGCGGCTAGCGTGAACGTGCCGCCTCGACGACCGCGCGTTATGACACGCCGCCGCGTGGCGTTTGTGGCAATTGCGCAACTCCCGGAAAATTTCGACCCGAGGCAAGCGGCGATCGCGCGGCCCGCCGCATCGCGTGTTTGCGGCCGCGGGAGCCGCTTGGCAGAATCGCGCACGTGATTTGCGTCGGGGTCTGGTGAGAGGGGTGAGGGTGATGGCGGGACGAGTCGGCAGCCGGAGCGCCCTGGCGGCGGGAACGGTTCTCGCAGGGGTGCTCCTGCCGCTCTCGATGGCAGAGGCGGGCGGCTTCGCGGTGCGCGAGCAGAGCGCCTATTTCCAGGGGTCGGCTTTCGCGGGGCAGGCGGCCGGAGGCCCGTCGATCTCCTCGATGTTCTGGAACCCGGCGGCGATGACCGACGCCGCCTATGGGCTGACGACCGAATCGAACCTCTCCGGCGTCTTCGGACAGACCAAGATCAATCCCTCGGCCGCGGCCAACGGGCCTGCCTACCCGTCCGGCTATCTGCTCGGGCTCGGCGGCGGGCGGGATATTTTCGAGGATGCCTTTGTTCCGGCGTCCTACACCGTGTGGCGGCCCACGCCGCAGCTTGCGCTCGGCTTTTCCTTCAACTCGCCCTTTGGCCTTGTGACCGACCCGAGCCGCGACACCGCCTTCATGTTCTATTCGCGCTACTCGGACGTGTTGACGGTCAATCTCACGCCGCAGGTCGCCTACAAATTCACCGATTGGCTGAGCGTCGGCGTCGGCGTGCAGATCCAATATTTCCGCACCCAGCTTGAAAGCGCGATGCCGGGCAGCGCTTTTCCGCCGACGAGCCCCGCCACGCTTTCGATCCGCGGCGATTCGGTCGATTTCGGTTTCACGGCCGGCATCCTGCTCACGCCGACGCCGCGGACCTCGATCGGCGTCGGCTTCCGCTCCGGGTTCGACCACAAGCTCGACGGCGATGTAAGGCGACCGGGCTTCACGACGCTCGTCGGCGGTGTGCCGGTCGCCATTCCGCCCGCGGTGGTCAGCATCGCGCCGACCGTGAAGCTCCCCGAAAGCGTCAATATCGGCCTGCGGCAGAAGGTGACGGACGCCTTCACGGTCCTGGCCACCGCCGAGTGGACCAACTGGTCGCGGCTCGGTCGCGTCGCCGTCAACGCCTTCCCGCCGGGCGTGCCGGCTGTGCCGGCGGTTCTCCCGTTTGAGTGGAAGGACGGCTGGTTCGTGTCGGGCGGCGTCGAATATCAATGGAGCCAGGAACTCGCGCTGCGCGCCGGCGTCGGCTACGAGTGGTCGCCGGTCACCGACGCAACGCGCGGCACGCGGCTTCCGGACAACAACCGTGTCTGGCTCGGCGCCGGCCTCACCTATAATTGGAACGAGAAGATCGCGCTGGAATTCGGCTATTCGCACGTCTTCGTGCGTGACGCGGACATCGCGATCGGCCCCGGCCACGCGCTGTTCGATTCGAGCGGCGGCGCCCTCGGCACCTTCGCCGGCACGGCGAGCTCACATATCGACGTGATCTCGGTCGGCTTCCGCTACCGCTGGGGGCAGTGGCCGCCGTTCGTGAAGGGCTGAGCGCCTCCCGCCGGCTCTCGCCGCGGCTTGAGGCCGGGGGCAGGAACTGCGCCCCGCCGGCCTCCGCCGCGACCGCTCGCGGCCTACAGCACGCCGGGATAGCGCCCGCCGTCGATCAGAAGATTCTGGCCGGTGATGTAGCCGGCGTGGACGGAACAGAGGAAGGCCGCAGTTGCGCCGAACTCCGCCGGATCGCCGACCCGCTTCGCCGGCACCACCGCGATCCCCTCGGCGCGCTCCTGCTCGTAGCTGGTGCCGCGCTTCTGTGCGCGCAGGCGAAGGCCGCCGCGCCAACGGTCGGTGTCGAAGATTCCGGGTAAAAGGCCGTTGATCGTTACGTTCGAGGAGGCGACGGAACGGGCGACGCCGGCAAGAAAAGCGGTGAGGCCGGCGCGGGCGCCCGACGAAAGATCGAGCCCGACGAGCGGCAGTTTCACCGAGCCTGACGTGATGTTGA
Source organism: Xanthobacteraceae bacterium (assembly GCA_035716025.1). Lineage (GTDB taxonomy): Bacteria > Pseudomonadota > Alphaproteobacteria > Rhizobiales > Xanthobacteraceae > JADGHE01. The sequence goes on along the minus strand of DASTKH010000059.1, from coordinate 90,456 downwards.
GGATGCGGCCGAATTTCCGTTCGCACATCGGATCGATGACCTTCTGGATGAGTTCGATCGCGGTGATCATGTTGGCGATGACGCCCTTGATCATGTCCTCGCGGGTCAGCTCGCGGAAATCCCGGAAGGGCGGGCCGGCATTGTTGTTGATGAGAATGTCGGGGGCCGGACAGGCCCGCAGCAGCGCCGCCTGGCCCTCGGGGCTCGCAACGTCCGCGGCGACGGGCGTGATCTTCGCCCCGCTCGCAGCGCGGATTTCCTCGGCGACCTTCTCGAGCGCCGCGGCGTCGCGGCCGTTGATCACGACTTCGCAGCCGGCTCTCGCCAGGGCCTCCGCACAGGCGCGGCCGAGCCCTTTGCTCGAAGCACAAACGATAGCCTTGCGTCCGGCAATTCCCAGGTCCATTGGCTTTTCCCTCCCGATCCGACGTGAAAGCCCGCGGGCGTCGCGATTTGTAAACGCCGCGGCGGCGCTTGTCGCGGGGCGTTTGCGCCGTTCCCGGCGGTCCGGCAAGCACGAAAAACGCGCCTCAACGGGCGCGTTCTTCGTTCATTTTCGCTCGGATCGAGTGCAGCGGCGACTGCTTCAGCCGCGCGTCATCAGTTTGGCGTCCATGTCGGCGCGGATGCGCCGCGACGCTTCAAGGCTCTGCGTGTATTGCTGCCAGGCGGAGCGCCAGGCGAGAAAATTGGTGTTAAGGTTCGCCGCCACCGTTTCGAGCTGGTCGAGCGCCGCGCGGTTGAGCTCCATCGCCCGCTCGACCTCGGCGACGTTGCGCCCCTCCTTGTTCAGTTCGACCGCCGTGCGCAGACCGCGAATGGCCTTTTGCACCGCCTCGACCGCGACGTCGAGCCGCTTGTATTCCGTATCGCGCTCGGCTTCGAGCGCCGAGACCTGGATGCGCTGCTGCTCCTGCAGGCGCAGCATCGCGCTCCACTGGCGCGAGCGATGTTCGAGGAAGCTGTGAATGTCGGATGCCCCGTCGGGGCGGCGTGCATCCTCGTAGCGTCGGACGGGCTCTGGTTGCGAGGGGACGATCGAGGCCTCGGTGCCGCTCGTGCCGCCGGCGGCTTCCGGCGTCGTCTTTTCCGCTTCGGACGAAAGGGCCATTTCGAGCAGCTCCGCTCTGGAAAGGTTTGCCGACATTCTTCAATCCCTCCGATTGCGGGGGACCATACCCTTTCGCTTTTCTTAATCAACAGAAGACGCGGAATTTGGTGAATATCTCTCGTAAACACCGACACTTATTTCGAGAAAAGCGGAGAAGCAGAAGTTAAGGCCGATGGTTAATGCGGCAGGCGCCGGCCGCTTGCGGCGCGCCGCCGCGCCGCCGCGCCGATCGGAAAACCGCCTACGCCACGCCAAGCTTGCGCTGCAGGCTTGTCGATGAGGTCGTGTATTGGAAGACGAGACGCTTGTCGGGATAGACGTAGCGGTGGGCCTTCTGCGCCATCAGCGCGGCCTCGTGAAAGCCCGAGAGGATGAGCTTCAGCTTGCCGGGATACCAGCTGATGTCGCCAATTGCGAACACGCCGGGAATGCTGGTCTCGAACGCCTCGGTATCGACCGGGATGAGTTCGCCACCATGCAGCTTGAAGCCCCAGTCGGCGACGGGGCCGAGCTTCATGGTCAGACCGAAAAAGGGAAGCAGCGCATCGCAGGCGATCCGCTCGACCCCCCCATCGTTGCGCTTGACGAGGGCGGCTTCGAGCTTTCCGTTTTCGCCCTCGAGCGTGGACACCTGGCCGACCGCAAGGTCCATGCGACCGGCCTCCACGAGCTTGCGCATCTTGTTCACGCTGTCGGGCGCCGCGCGGAACTCGTCGCGGCGGTGGACCAACGTCAGCCGCTCCGCGAGGGGCTGCAGGTTGAGCGTCCAGTCGAGCGCGGAGTCGCCGCCGCCGACGATCACCAGGCGGCGCCCGCGAAAGTCCTCCATTCGCCGCACCGCATAGAACACCGACTTGCCTTCGAAAGCTTCGATGCCGGGAATGGGAGGACGCTTCGGCTGGAACGACCCCCCGCCGGCCGCCACCACCACGGTTTTCGCCTCGAACACCTTGCCGCGGTCGGTCACCGCGCGGAACAGGGGATCCCCAATCCGTTCCAGCCGCTCGACCATCTCCCCAAGGTGAAAGACGGGCCCGAACGGCTTGATTTGCGCAAGCAGCGCGTCCACGAGGCCCTGGCCGGTCACCACCGGCACCGCCGGAATGTCGTAGATCGGCTTTTCGGGATAAAGCTCGGCGCATTGTCCGCCGATCTTGTCGAGAATGTCGACGAGATGCGCTTTCATGTCGAGGAGGCCGAGTTCGAACACCGCGAACAGGCCAACGGGGCCCGCCCCGATGATGAGCACGTCGGTCTTGATGACGTCCGTCATGATCTTTCCGGGTTTGATCTTGTCCTTTGCGGACTTCTGTAGCGGCCCGGAGGCGGCGCGGAAAGGGCGTTCGCCCGCGATCGGCTTGATCGGCGCCGCCCCGGACGTCTAGAGGTTGCGCCGGATTAAGGAGGTCCGAGCCTTGAACGACGCCGTATCCGCCGCGCCGGGCCGCACCGTGCCGCGCCTCGAAGATTTCCCGCACCAGACCACGATCACGATGCGGCTCGCAGATCACGACCATCAGAACCACGTGAACAACGTGGTCTACGGCGTCTATTTCGAGACGAGTCGGGTGCTCATGATGCGCGAGGCGCTGGCCGGCGTCGCATGGGGCGATACGGGCTTCGTGGTCGGTCGGCTCGAGATCAATTTCGTGCGGGAGTTGCACTGGCCGGGCGAGGTCCTTGCGACCTGCGGGGTGGCCCGCATCGGCACGCGCTCTGTCGAGTACGCGCAGGCGGTGTTTCGCGACGGGGAATGCGCGGCCTACGGCCGCACCACGATGGTGCTGATCGACAAGAAGACCCGCCGCTCGGCCCCGCTTACGGCCGAGATCGTCGAACGCTTCCGCGTCTGGACGATGCCCAACGCGGGCTAACCCGCGGCCCGCCGTCGGCCCGCGTCCCCTGCACAGCGGGGAGGGCGGCAATGCGGCGATGCGTCAGGCCTGCCGTTCGGGCGTGCGCACGACGAGCCCGTCGAGCTCCTCAGTGACCTTGATCTGGCAGGAAAGGCGCGAGTTTTCGCGCACGTCGTAGCCGAAATCGAGCATGTCCTCCTCCATGGGCGAAGGACCGCCGACCTTGTTGAACCATTCCGGGTCCACGTAGACGTGACAGGTGGCACAGGCGCAGGCCCCGCCGCATTCCGCCTCGATGCCGGGGATTGCGTTCTTGAGGGCCGTTTCCATCACAGTTGAGCCCACCTCGGCGTCGACCGTGCGAGCGGTTCCGTGAAAATCGATGAAGGTGATCTTGGGCATCGTGGGGAGGGCCGAAAAAGCAAAGCGGCCGGACGATCCGGCCGCGCTTCCTATATCGGTTTCCCGCCGCGGGCCACAACCCTTCTCGGGCGCACCTTAGCCATCACTCCGCGCGCAGCAGGTCCTCGATCATCGCCTGGGCGTCTGCAATGCGGTCGGCGAGCGCCGCGCGCGCGGCGGGCAGGCTCTCCGGGCTCGATCGGACGGCTTGCTCGACCGCCTCGGCAGCCGCGGCGACGCGCCACGCCCCGACCCCCCGGGCCGCCCCCTTGAGGCGATGCGCGAGCGGGGCGGCCTCGTCGGCGCGAACCTCCATGCCGGCAAGCAACATGGCGGCCTGCCGCAGAAACATGTGCAGCACCTCGCGTTCGAGGGCTCGGTCCCCCAGGGTCATGCGGGAGAGGTGGACGAGATCGATCGCCGGATCGTCGGGCGCCGCCAATTCGCCCTGAATGGTCGTGACAGTGTCCATGGGATGGCCTCCTTGGGCCCCGGAGGACCATGCCGGCGGATTGCGGAAAATTCCGGAAATTCCCGTGAATTGTGCGCCTTTGAGCAGGAAGAATCGCGCGCTTGCGGATAGGACCGTAAACGAAGCGCTAATTCGGCCTGCCGCATCCCCCAACGCGGGGGAGCGGGCCGATGGGCGGGGCACAGGCACAGGCGCGGCGGGTGCGGATACGGGACGGCCAGGCCGGCGTGATGGAATGGAGACGAGGCAGCGCGGTGGGCAAGGGGCCCGGGTGGCGGGGCGCCCCGCCGGCCGCGTGCAGAGCGCAGTTTTCCGGGAAAACGCGGTCGGCGACGGTTGCGTCCGATCGGTATTTGCTAGACTGCTGGGCGCGGGCGCCGTCCGCGCGGGACGGTCGCTCGCAAGCGCGCGAACGTGCGGGGCGGGGCGCGTTAACGATGATTAAAACCTGGTTACCATGTTGGTTTTCATTGGTCCGACGCGTGGTTAGGATAAACGGCTAAGACTCGCTGGCGGAATTTTGCGGGCCCTGCTGACGATCGGATGCGGCGGCAGCATCACGGGGAACGCGGAGTTGCGCCTTTTGCGGAACCGACGGTGTGGCGGCCGTCATGGCGAAGAGTCGAAGTGAGGCGGCGCGGCGATGGCGAATGCTCCGAGGAAGATGAAGGATCCGACTGAGGCCGCATTGTCGGCGATCCAGGATGCATTGAACCTGCGCGAGGAGGGGGGGAGCGCGGCGGCGGCGCCGAAGCCGTCCGGTGGCCCGGCGGATTGGGGCCGGCCGCAGCGGCCGCAGGAGGCCGAGCCGGATCTGTTCGAGCCGCCGGCCCGCCCGGCGAACGACTTGATTGCAGGTCGCCGCGCAGCGAACGACGACCGCCGCTCGGTGGGCCAGATTCTTCAAGCCTTGCAGCAGGGGGCCGGCAACGCGCCCTATATCGTGGCGTTCCTCGTCGCCTGCGCCTGGATCGGGCTCGGCGCTTTCGGAGCCTGGAGCTTCATTGAGGAATTGCGGGCATCTATGGCGCAGGGGGCAGGTGCCCCGCCGGCCCTGTTCGGGGTCGCGGCGGCGGTGCTCGTTCCGCCGATATTCTTCTTCGTCCTCGCCCATATGGTGGCGCGTGCCCAGGAGCTGCGACTGATCTCCCGGGCGATGGCGGAGGTCGCGATCCGCCTCGCCGAGCCGGAAACGATTGCAAGCGAATCGGTCGTCAGCGTCGGGCAGGCGATCCGGCGCGAGGTAGCCGCCATGGGGGACGGCGTCGAGCGGGCGCTCGCGCGCGCGGGTGAACTCGAGGCGCTGGTCCACAACGAGGTGGCCGCGCTGGAAAGGGCCTACAGCGACAACGAGCTGCGCATCCGCGGCCTCATCGAGGATCTCGCGAGCCAGCGGGACGCGCTGGTGAGCCAGGCCGATCAGATCCGCAACGCGATCACCTCGACCCATATGGGGCTCACGCAGGAGATGGCGACGGTCAGCGAGGTCGTCTCGGCGAGCGTGAACGAGGCGGCGCAGCGCATCACCCGTTCGCTGGCCGAAAAGGGCGAGCACATCACGGTTGCGCTGGGGCGCGCAGGCGACTCGATGATCGACGCGATCGGCGAACGCGGGGCGGAGCTTCTCGATCAGCTCAACCGCACGAGCGACGAGGTGAGCCGCACCCTCGATGCCGCGAACACGCGGCTCGTCACCGCCCTCAATTTCAAGACCGACGAGCTGACGGACCGGATCGTCGATATTTCGGGCGATCTGTCGCAGACCCTGTCGGCGCGGCTCGACCGCATCGCCGACGGGCTGCAGGAGCGCACCGCGAGCCTGGCGGATACGCTGCTGCAGCGGACCGAGGAGGCAGGCAGCAAGCTGACCCAGCTCACGGTCGAACTCAGCGAACAGCTTGAGGCGCGCTCGCGCGAAGTGATCGAGACCCTCGTCGATACCGGCAGCCGCATGGCCGAGACGCTCGTCACCCGCGCCGATGAGGTCAACAACAGCATCAAATCGAGCGGCGACTCGCTTGCGCTCGATCTCAGCCTGCGGGGCAACGACCTCGTCTCCAAGCTCGAGGAGGCCGGAACCCGCATCAACGAAACCATCCTGTCGCGCGGCGCCGAGGTGACAACCACCTTCCAGCGCAAGGCCGACGAGCTTGCCTCGGTCATCAACTCGCGCACCGAGGCGATGCAGGCGATGCTCGCCGAGCGTCTCTCGTCGATCGAGAACGTGCTCACGCACAACGGCAAGGATCTCGCCGAAAAGATATCCAACGACGCCTCGGCGCTTTCGGCGGTCATCACCCGCAGCCTCGGCGAGTTCGACCGCACCGTCACGATCTACGGGGACGACCTCGTCCAGCGCCTCTCGCAGCGCGGGACCGAGCTCGGCGAGACGCTGCGCGCGCATATCGAGAAATTCGACGCCCGTTCGGGCGAACGGCTCTCGCAGGTTTCGGCGACCCTGCAGTCCGGCATTGACGAGTTCGAAAGCCGCGCCGTGGCGCGGCTCGCCGAAATGACGGGCGTGCTGCGCTCCAACATGGAGATGATGGAACGGCGCACGGGTGCCGCGCTGTTGGAGGTCAGCGGCACGCTGCACCAGCAGATCGAAGGCTTTGAGCAGAGCGTCGGCGGGCGCATGGGCGAGGTCACGGACGTGCTCACCGCGAAAGTGGGCGAGTTCGAAAACCGTGCCGGCTCGCGCATCGAGCAGTTCGTGAGCTCCGTCGAGAACCACACCCAGGAATTCGATGCGCGCATCGGCGCGCACGCGACCGCGATTTCGACCTCGCTCGAATCGCATATGGGGCGCGTCGAGCAGGCGCTCGACAGCCGCACCCAGGCCCTCAACGACATGTTGGGCTCGCGTGTCGACGAGATCGCCCGCACGCTCACGGGCGGCGGCAGGGAACTGCTCGGCACCCTCGATCAGCGCATTGCCGATCTTACAAGCGACATCGAAAGCCGCGGCGGACGGCTGGTTGAGGAACTGCGCAACCGCTCCCAGGAAGTCGACCGTACGCTCAGCGAGCGCGCGACGCAGATCGCGGAAGGCATCGATACGCGGATCGCCCGTTTCCAGGAGCTCCTGGTGGACCGGGTCGAGACCGCGACGAGCCAGATCGAGGCGCGCGGTTCGGCGGCCGCCAACGCGATCGCCAACCGCATCGAGCAGCTCAATCAGACGACGAGGACCGCCGCGAGCGAGATCGAGCGCACGCTCGGCAACCTCGCGAGTTCGACCGCCGACGCGGTGCGCGGGAGCGCCCAGGACGCGCAGCGCTCGCTGGTGATGCTCGCTTCGTCGACCTCGGAGGCGATTCGTGCCGGCGCGCAGGAGGCCGGACGCAACCTGGAGGCGGCGGCGAACTCGGCGACGGATGCCATCCGCACGAGCGCGGAGAGCGCCAGCACCGCGCTCGATTCCACGGTGCAGTCGATCCGCAACAGCACAGGCGAAGCGCGGCGCGCCCTCGAGCTTGCGGCGACCGCGAGTGCGGAGACGATCCGCAACACCACGCTCGACTCCGGCCGCACCCTCGAGGCTCTGGCGGCAAGTACGGCAGAGGTCATCCGCGCGGGAACCCGCGAGGCCGAGAGCGCTCTGCAATCCTCGGCGCATCGCGTGACCGAAAGCGTACGCGGGGAGGCTCAGGAGGCGGAGCGCGCCTTCGCGGCGCTTGCCGATTCGATCGCGGAGCGCATCAGCGGCGGCACGCAGGAGGCGGAACGCCGGCTGCAGTCGCTCGCGGGCCTCATGGTCGACACCATCGGCTCGGGCACGGATGACGCGGAGCGGCGGATCCATGCGCTTTCGAGCCTGCTCAACGACACGATCGGACAGGGGACCGAGAATGCGGAGCGGCGCATGCACGCGCTCGCGACCCTTATCGCCGAAACCGTCGGCGCCGGGGCACGCGACGCCGAAGAGCGCATGCAGGGCACCGTCACCATGATCGGCGAGGCCGTGACCTCCGGCACGCGCGAGATCGAGCAGCGGATCCAGATGCTCGCGGGGCTGATTGCCGATGCACTCGGCGAAGGCGCCCGCAACATCGAGCAACGCATGGACTCGCTCGCCGCCCTCATCACGGACACGATCGGCGCGGGCACGCACGACGCCGAGCGTCGTATCCATGCGCTGAGTTCGCTGATCGGCGACAGCGTCGCCTCCGGCACCAAGGACGCGGAGGATCGGCTGTTGAGTCTTGCGGAGATGATCGCCGAGAAGCTTGGAACCAGCACCCAGGACCTCTCCGAGAGGATCGGCACGAGCACCCGCGACCTCGTCGAGAGGCTCGGGACCAGCACCCACGACATGGAGACCCGGCTTACGGAGCTCTCGCGCCTGCTGCCGCAGGCGCTCGGCGAGAGCGCCGAGGAGACGGAACGGCGTATCTCCGGCCTCGCCGCGACGACGATCGAGTCGCTGCGCTCGGGAGCCGATGATTTCGAACGTCGCCTCACCGGCGCGGCGACAAATGTCAGCGCGACGGTCGGCTCGACGGCGCTCGAGGCCGAACGTTCCCTGGCCGCGCTGGCGCAGGGCGTCGGCAAGGTCATCAATCAGAACGCGAGCGACGCGCAGCGCACCTTACTCGATGCCTCGACTGAGGTGGTGCGCAGCCTGAGCGGCAAGGCCGGCGAGCTTGCCACCACCCTGACGCATCGCAGCCAAGAGCTCACGCGCATCCTCGACGAGAAGGGCAGCGCGTTCCTGTCGGCCTTCGACGTCAAGACCCGCGCCTTCTCGGGCGAGGTGCTGCGCGTTACCTCGGACGCTCTCAAGTCGCTCGAGGGCAAGGGCGGCGCGATCGCCGGCGAGATCGCGCGCGCAACCGACCAGGCGGTGAAAAGCTTCGACAGCCGCAGCGCGGCACTCGCCAGCGATGTCGCACGCGTCGCCGATCAGACCGTCCAGTCGATCGAGAGCAAGGGGACCGCGCTCGCCAAGGCGATCATGGCCAACAGCGAAGAGATTGTGCGGCTGATCACGCAGGCGAGCACGAATGCCACTTCGGCGGTGGGCCGCGCCGTTTCCGATCTCGAGACCCAGTCGAAGCTCGCGATCGAGAAGTCGCAGCGTACCTCCACGGCGGCGGTCGCGGAAATGCTCGAGACGCACAGCATGCTGCGCAACGAGGCGACCGCCATGTTCGAGCGGCTGCGCGAGGCGAACCATCTCCTGCAGGAAATCCTCGCCGGCGCAACGGAGAACCTCGGGACAATCGAAGGTTCGCTGTCAGCGCGGGTGAAGGAGTTCGTTTCGACGCTCGGCGAGCTCGGCCAGCGGACGAGCGGCGTTGGCAGCGAGGTCGAGGAGCAGATCCGCGCCTTCAACGCTGCGACCGAGAAGGTCATGGGCGAGATTGCCGAAATGGCGCGCCGGTTCGAGGACCAGGGGCAGGTGCTCTCCACGGCCGCCGATGCGCTCGCGCTGCGCCACCGCGTGCTCGACGACGTGACAAAGGAGCTGACGGAGAAGACCGATTCGCTTGACGAGCGTTTCAACCGCTTCTCGGCGCTGCTGCGCGAGTCGCTGCAGTCGGCGGAGGCGCGTTCGCGGGAGATCGCGCGGGTAATTGCGGAGGCGAGCGCCGAGGGAACGCGCGCGATCGCCAATCACTACGAACAGGTCCGCAACGCCACGCAGGACGAGAGCGAACGCACCATGGAGGGGCTGCGCGCGCTGTTCGAACAGGCGACGGGCGAAACGCAGGCGCTGTTCCGCCAGACGGCGGAGCGTTTCCACTCGCTGGTTGCGGAAATGAAGGAAGCCGCGAATGTCATGCATCGCGAGCTCAGCAGCACGCGGGAGGAGGTGCGTCGCGGCATCTTCGAACTGCCGCAGGAGACCGCGGACAGCGCGGCGCAGATGCGGCGCGTCATCGTCGAGCAGATGGATGCGCTCGCCGAGCTGAATCGAATTGTCGCGCGGCATGGGCGCGCGATGGAAACACCCGCCCGCAATCCGGTGCGCGAAGATGCGCTCGCCGCCGTCGCCCAGGCGACGGGGCAACGTGCGCCGTTGGCGCGCGCCGCAGGCGGAAACGGCAGCCCGCGGCGCAGCGAACCCACCCGTCCGCAGCCGCCGTCAATGAGCGATGAGGACTGGCTGAGCAGCGTTCTCGCTCGCGCCGCGCAGGAGCCTGCGGGAGAACCGGCCGTATCCGGCTACGGAACGCAGGAGCCGCCGCGGGCCGGCGGGGCCTTCGATGTGATTGCGATCGATATCGCCCGCATGGTGGACGGCGCTGCCCTCGGCGATCTCTGGGAGCGGCGCCAGAGCGGCGAGCGGGCGGTTGCGGACTACAGGCTCTACACGCCGCAGGGGCAGCAGACCTTCGAGGAAATCCGCCGCAAATATCGTGCTGACCGCGAGTTCAAACAGACGGTCGATCACTACCTCGTGGAATTCGAGCGGCTGCTCGAAGACGTGGGGCAGGGCGAGAACGGGGCGGAGAATGCCCGGGACTATCTCACCTCCGACACCGGCAAAGTCTACACCATGCTCGCCCACGCCGCCGGGCGGCTCGACTGAGGTTGCCGCGCATTCGCACACGCGCGCGCAGTGCGCGCGGGGAGCGCAAGGACAGGGGGTCCGCGCGCAAGCGAAGAGTCGTTCGCGAAGGGTCAGGAGACTTCAGCGGCTCTCGCGCCGCGCCATGAAGGCGAGGCGTTCGAACAGGTGCACGTCCTGTTCGTTTTTGATGAGCGCGCCGTGCAGCGGCGGAATCAGCTTCTTCGGGTCGCGCTCCCGCAGCGTCTCGGGGCCGATGTCCTCGACGAGCAGCAACTTGAGCCAGTCGAGCAGTTCGGACGTGGACGGCTTCTTCTTCATGCCGGGCACCTCGCGGATCTCGTAGAAGAGCCGCAGGGCCTCGGCGACAAGGCGCTGCTTGATTCCCGGGAAATGCACTTCGACGATGGCGCGCATCGTCTCCGGATCGGGAAAGCGGATGTAGTGGAAGAAGCAGCGGCGCAGGAAGGCGTCCGGCAGCTCCTTCTCGTTGTTCGAGGTGATGATGACGATGGGCCGCCGGCGGGCGCGGATCGTCTCGCTCGTCTCGTAGACATAGAATTCCATGCGATCGAGCTCAAGCAGAAGGTCGTTCGGGAATTCGATGTCGGCCTTGTCGATCTCGTCGATCAGCAGCACCGGCCGCGCTTCGGACACGAAGGCCTCCCAGAGCTTGCCGCGCTTGATGTAGTTGCGGATGTCCTTCACCCGCTCGTCGCCAAGCTGGCTGTCGCGCAGGCGTGTGACGGCATCATACTCGTAGAGCCCCTGCATCGCCTTTGTCGTGGACTTGATGTGCCACTCGATGAGCGGCGCCTCGAGGGCGCGGGCGACCTCGAGGGCGAGCACGGTCTTGCCGGTTCCGGGTTCGCCCTTCACCAGAAGAGGGCGCTCGAGCGTAATCGCCGCGTTGACGGCGACCTTCAGGTCTTCTGTTGCCACATAGGCGCTTGTGCCTTCGAAACGCATGCGAACTCCGAAAAACCACGGGTGTGGACTGCGCCGCACAATAGGGCATGCACGTTCCGCGATGGCAAGCCGACAACGCGGCGCTTGGCCCGCCCGCGACCTCTTCAAGGCGCGGGATGGCTATTCGGCCGAGGCAACCCTATATTGCATGGACTGCCGATAGGGAGGACCGGGCGTCGGCGGCTGGGAGACCGTTCGCGCTTCCGCCTGCAACACGAAGGGCGCCGACCATGTCGGAAGATCATCCCTCGCATGTCTTCGATCATGCTTCGACCCGCGGCAATTATCTGGCCTTGTCGCGCGAATACGAGGTTCTGGCCCGCAGCACCCGCTCTTTGAGAACGGGCGTGCGGTACCGGAAAATGGCTGCGGCCTGCCTTGCCCTCGCCAAGGAAGAAGAATGGCTTTCCGGAAAGATAGACCCGCTGATGCGATCGGAAAGCCGTTGAGCCTGTCAACCATCGACGCGCTCTGCGCGAGCGCGGCATTCGTGTTCGTTGCGACCATCGTCTTGTGGTTTGCTTGAAACGATTGTCGCGCGAACTTTCACGGCGGAGGAGGAAACGAATGCGGCTTTTCATGTTCAAGTCGGAGGCGAAGCCGGACTTGCAGGCTTTCGCGGGCGACCCGTCCGGCAGCGCACTGCCCAAGCAGTTCGCGCCGTGGGTGGCGACCGGCGTCGTCGCGGAGGGCCGCTCACCGCCGCATGGAATGTCCCGGCAGCACATTGAAGATGCCATTGCCGAGCACGGCTTCCAGATGTGGCGCATGAAGAAGAGCGCCGAAAAGGCGGCCGGCTAGCCGGGCTCGGTTTCGATCAAAACGGACCGTGCGCCCGCGGCGCAGTCGCGCCGCATTGTCCTTCTTCCGAAGCGGGCGGTTGCCGTGGCGGGGCGCCGGGGGCGCGGGAGGGCCGGGCCGGCCGGGCCGCGATGTGTTCCCGGTCAGGCTCGGCGCGTCGCTTCGCAAAAAACCCTCGCGGAAGCCGCCGCAAGACGAAACAATCGGCGCAGCCGGATCGTACTGTAGGCCGGAGAGGTCAATTCACCGAGGGACGCGTATGGCCAGGCGATTTCTGGGGCTTTTGAGCGGGGTCGCGCTCGCGCTCGCGGGAGCCGCGGCGGCGCAGGATCAGGGCGGCGCTCCCGGGCGGCAGGAGACGGCGATTTTCGCCGGCGGTTGCTTCTGGTGCGTCGAGGCGGATTTCGACAAGGTGAAAGGCGTCATAGCGACGACCTCCGGCTATATCGGCGGAACCACCAAAAACCCGACCTATCACCAGGTGTCGTCCGGAACCACCGGCCATGCCGAGGCCGTGAAGATCGTCTACGATCCCGCACAGGTCGGCTATGACCGGCTTTTGTATGTCTTCTGGCGCAACATCGATCCTTTGGCGAAGGATCGCCAGTTCTGCGACTCCGGCTCCCAATATCGCAGCGCCATATTTGTTCTCAATGCGGAGCAGCGGCGGGCCGCGGAAGCCTCGAAGGCGGAGGTTGCAAAGCGTTTCGCGCCCAAGAAGATCCAGACCGAAATCGTCGACGCCGGGCCGTTCTACCCGGCCGAGGACTACCACCAGGACTACTACGCGAAAAATTCTGCTCGCTACAAATTCTACCGCTGGAATTGCGGCCGCGACCAGCGGCTCCAGGAACTCTGGGGTTCGGAGGCAGGAGGACATACATCATGATCGACCGACGCACGGTGTTGGTGGGCGGCGCGGGCGCCGCGGCGTTCGCCGCCCTGACATGGAGACCGAATATGACCGCAGTCGCCGAGACCTTCGAAGTCACCCATACGGAGGAGGAGTGGCGCAAGCTTCTCTCGCCCGCCCAGTTTGAGGTTCTGCGCAAGCACGGGACCGAGCGAGCGGGATCGAGCCCCCTCAACAACGAGAAGCGCAAGGGTACGTTCGTGTGCGCGGGCTGCGACAATCCGCTCTATGCGTCCGACACCAAATATGAAAGCGGCACCGGCTGGCCGAGCTTCTGGCAGCCGCTGCCGAACGCGATCGGCACGTCCACCGACCGCTCCTGGTTCATGACCCGGACCGAGGTGCATTGCCGGCGTTGCGGCGGGCATTTGGGCCACGTCTTCGACGACGGTCCGCCGCCGACCGGCTTGCGCTACTGCATGAACGGCGTGGCGATGAAATTCATCCCCGCCGAGACGGGAACCGGCAAGTCGAGCTGAGCCCTCGCCGGGGCCGGCGGCCGTCGCCCGCGCGGGGGGCATTCGGGGAGGCGCCCGCGCGGCAGCTTTTGCCGTCGGGTCGGCAAAAACTGCGTGCCGTTCCCCCTCCCCGACGCTTTGCCCGCGCGAGAACCTCCGGAAAATCAACGCTCTTCCCATGGCACGGCGCTTGCGAGGCCAGGGCCGGCGTGCGGCTGCGGCCGTGCGCGAAGAGCCGGCGAGGCCGTACGGAGAACGGGTCATGGGTATTTTCGGCGCCCTCACCAACGCGGTGACGGGCATGCGGGCGCAGTCTTATGCGCTCGAGAACATTGCGGGCAACATTGCCAATGCGCAAACGACCGGGTTCAAGCGCATCGACACGAGTTTCGAGGATCTCATTCCGGATACGAGCGAGCGCAAGCAGCTTGCCGGCAGCGTCAACGCCTATTCGCGCAGCACGAACACGGTCCAGGGCGACATTCAGACCGCCTCCATCGGCACCTTCATGGCCATCAACGGCGAGGGCTTCTTCGTCGTCCAGAAGCCTTCGAGTGTGCTCGACGGCCGGCCGGTCTTCGACGATGCCGATCTCTATACGCGGCGCGGCGACTTCCAAACCAATCGCGACGGCTATCTCGTGAACGGCGCCGGATATTATCTCATGGGGATCCCGATCGACCCCTCGACCGGCAACCTCGCGGGCAGCGTGCCGCAGGTGCTGCAGTTCGCCAATGATTTTCTGCCGGCGCTGCCCACCACGCAGATTGAGTATCGCGCCAATCTGCCGGCCTATCCGCTGACACAGGCGCATGACACGGCGGTTCCGGGCTCCGAACTTCTCGATGCGACCGGCTTTGCCGTCGATCCGTTCGCCTCGGGCACGGGAACGGTGCTGGGCGCGGACGTGACGTCCTTCATCCAGCAGACGATCAGCGGCGGCGCGGTGACGGCCTACGACACGCAGGGACTGCCGGTGAATGTGCAGCTGCGCTGGGCGAAGACCGACAGCCTGTCGGTGGGCGGCACCGACAGCTGGGAGCTGTTCTACCAGGTGAACGGCAACGCCGGGGCGGCCGACGTCGCGTGGCAGAACGCCGGTGTGACCTACACCTTCGGCGTCAACGGTCAGCTTTCGCCCCCGATCACGAACATCACGCTCACGAACGTGACGGTGAACGGCAACGTGCTCGGCGACGTCAAGCTTCTGCACGGGATGGGCGGCCTCACGCAGTTTTCCGATCCCAACGGCAGCGTCCAGGTCAATCTGCTGCAGCAGAACGGCTATCCCGCCGGCACCTTGGAGTCGATCGCCGTGAGCGAGGAGGGCCGCCTCGTCGGTACCTATTCCAACGGCCGCACGATCGATCTCGCCGAGATCACGCTGGCCCGCTTCAACGGGCCGGACCGGTTGAGGCGCGTCGACGGCGGCGCCTTCCTGGCCACGCCCGAATCCGGCACGGCACTCTACGGAGCGGCCGGAACCGTGGTCGGCAACTCGCTCGAAGGGTCGAATACCGATATCGCCGACGAATTCACGAAGCTGATCGTCACCCAGCAGGCCTACTCGGCCAACACGCGCATCATCTCCACCAGCAACGCCATGGTGCAGGACCTCCTGAACATGATGCGCTGAGGCCCCGACGGATCCCGGCCCCGGCGTTAGGGGAGCGACATGAGCCTGACCCAGGCGCTCACCATTTCCGCCTCCGGCCTGCGTGCGGCGCAGGCGGGTCTTGCCCTCGTCTCCTCCAATGTCGCGAATGCCGATACGCCGGGATACGCCCGCAAGACGCTCGTCCAGACGGCGCAGTATACGTTCGCGTTCGGCTCCTCGGTCGATATTGCCGGGGTCAATCGCGAGATCGACCAATATGTCCGCCGTCAGCTTCGCGTCGAAGTCGGCGGCGCCGCCTACGCTTCTCTGCGCGCCGAAATGTACGACCGGTTGCAACTCGTCTACGGCGCGCCCGGTTCCGACGCGGCCCTCGAGACGGCATTCGCGGATTTCACGACCGCGCTGCAGAGCCTTTCGGCGAGTCCCGAATCGGCGACCGCGCGCTCGGCGGCGTTGAACGCCGCGGGTGTGCTCGCCCAGCAACTCAACGGCATGAGCGCCGATATCCAGGCGCTGCGCGGCGATGCGGAAACGGGGCTCGCCGAGGCAACCGCGCAGGCGAACGAAGCGCTGCAAGGCATCGCCAGGATCAATCAGCAACTCGCCGGCATGGCCGCCAACAACCCGGCGGCCGCCGGTCTGCTGGACCAGCGCGATCTTTACATTGATCAGCTTGCCGAACTGATGGACATCCGTGTGGTCGCCGACGGCAACCAGGTGACCGTCTTCACCAATTCCGGCGTGCAACTCGTCGGCCTGCAGGCTGCGCGGCTCGAATTCCAGCCGCAGGAGACGATGACGGCGGCCGCGCATTGGAGCGCGGACCCCGACGAGCGGTCGGTCGGCACGCTGATGCTGGTGTCTCCGAACGGCGACAGCATGGATCTGTTCGCCGGGAGCAGCATCCGCTCCGGCAGAATTGCCGCCTATGTCGAGATGCGGGATCGCGTGCTGCCCGGCGCGCAGGCGCAGCTCGACGCCTTCGCGGCCGCCATGGCCCAAGCGCTCTCGGACGTGACGCAGGCGGGCGCTCCGGTGAGTGTCGGCACGCAAAGCGGCTTCGACCTCGATCTTTCGGGTCTGCTGGCGGGAAACAATCTGCGCGTCACCTACACGGATGTCGGTTCGGGAACACAGAAGACCGTCACTTTCGTGCGCGTCGACGATCCTGCCGCGCTGCCGCTTTCGCCGGGCGGCGATCCGAACAACATCCTCGTGGGCGTCGATTTCACCGGCGGACCCGCCGCCGTGGCCACGCAAATCGGCGCCGCCCTCGGGGCGAATTTCACCGTATCCAACCCCTCGGGCGCGATCCTGCGCATTCTCGACGACGGCGGCGTGGCGGTCCGGATGGATGCTGCGACAACGACCAAGACGGTCACCGGTCTCGCCGCCGGCACGGCGCAACTGCCCCTGTTCGTCGACGGTTCGTCGCTCTTCACCGGCGCGATCACCGGCGCGGGCGCGCAAATCACGGGCTTCGCCGGCCGCATCGGCGTCAATCCCGCGCTTCTTGCCGATCCCTCGCGCCTCGTGCTGCTTTCCTCCGGCACGGCGGCGGGAGACGCGACGCGCCCCGATTTCCTCTACGACCGGCTTGCGCAGGCAAGCCTTTCCGTCGCGGTTCCCGCAGCCGGCGCCCCGGCTTCGTCCTTTCAGGGGACGCTGCCGAATTTCCTGCGCCACTTCCTCGTTCAACAAGGACAGGATGCGGCGGCGGCGGCGAGCCTGCGCGACGGGCAGCAGGTGGTCGTTGATGCGCTGCGCCAGCGCGCCAATGAAACGTCGCAGGTCAACATCGACCAGGAAATGACGACACTGCTCGCGTTGCAAAGCGCCTATGCGGCGAACGCGCGTGTTCTGTCGGCCGTCAAGGAAATGCTGGAACTCCTCGAGAGTCTGTGAGGCCGCCATGGTGGTGAGTGCGCTCGGCGGGCGTACGCAAGCGACGGTGCAACAGCTGGTGGAGATGCGTCGCCAGCTCGATGATCTGCAACGCCAGCTTGCGACCGGTCGGAAGGCTTCGAATTATGCCGATCTCGGTGCGGCCAGCGGTTTGACGATCGCGCTCCGCTCGCAGCTCGCGACTTTGTCGGGCTTCGACCAGACGATGCAGACGGTCGGCATTCGACTCGAGCTCGCGCAGACGGCGCTCACGCGCATCGGCGAGATCGGCTCGGCGACAAAGGCCTCGCTCTTGCAGGACTTCACGATCGGATCGGACGGCCAGGCGCAGGCACAGCGGAATGCGCGCAGCAGGCTCGACGAATTGCTCGACCTGCTCAATACCCAAGTCGACGGCCGCTATCTCTTCTCCGGCCGCACGGTCGACGGTCCGGCGGTGGCAAGCGGGGCGGAGATTATCGAAGGCGACGGTGCGCGCGCCGGCCTGCGCCAGGTAATCGACGAACGCCGGCAGGCCGATCTCGGCGCCGACGGGCTCGGGCGGCTTGTGCTCGATGCCGTCGGAAACACGGTGAGCCTCGCGGAGGACGCGGCAGCCTCGCCCTTCGGGTTCAAGCTTGCGGCCGCAAGCACCGACATTGCCGGCGCGACGGTGGCGGGGCCGGCGGGGACGCCGCCTTCGCTTTCGATCGACTTCGGCGCCGCCACGCCGCAGCCCGGACAGACGGTGACCCTCACGCTCTCGTTGCCGGACGGAACCACCGAGACGCTGAGGCTCACCGCCACGGCATCGACATCCCCCGCTGCCGGCGAATTTGCAATCGGCGCGAGCGCGGGCGCGACCGCAGCCAATTTCCGCGCGGCGCTCGATACGAGCCTTCACGCACTCGCCGGCACGAGACTCGTTGCGGCCTCCGCTATGGCGGCCGGCGCCGAATTCTTTGCGCTTGACGCGACGCAGGTTCCGCAACGCGTCGCGGGTCCGCCTTTCGCGACCGCCACGGCGCTCACGGCGGCGACCCCGTCCGACACGATGTTCTGGTACACGGGCGAGATCGCACCTGACGCCCCGCGCGGCGCCGCGAGCGCGCGGATCGACGCCGGCATCGCCGTGAACTACGGAATGCGCGCGAACGAGGAGGCTTTGCGCACGCTCGTGCAGAATGTTGCCGTCTTGGCGGCCACCTCCTTTGCGCCGACCGATCCGCAAGCGCGGGATGCTTATGCCGCGCTCGCCGACCGGCTGCGGCCGGCGCTCGACGGCGCGCCGTCGGTGCAGACGGTGCAGGAGATCGCCTCGGACATTGCCGCGGCACAGTCCGCAATCAAGAGCGCGGAGGAACGCCACCGGCAGTCGCAGGGTGTGCTCGCGGGCTTGCTCGACGAGACGCAGGGCATTTCGAACGAGGAAGTGGTCGCGCAGATTCTTTCGGTGCAGACGCGCCTGCAAGCTTCGTTGCAGGCGACCGCCATTCTCTATCAGCTCAATCTCGTCGATTATCTCTGAGCCGGTGTTGGCACCGCGGCGAACTTGCGAGCGCGGCGTCGCCCTCACGCCGCGCGGGCAAGCAGGCCCGCGGCGATTTCGCGGTTGATCGAGATCAGCGGCAGCAGCCGCTCGCGTCGGCGCTCCGCGGCGATCTCGATCGTCTGGCTCAAGACGAACACGCCGAGATTGGCGATGTTCTGGCGAATTTCGCGGGGCAGAGGATTGTCGGCGCGGGTGACGCTCGTCAGAAAGATCGACCAGAGCTTGCGATTGTAGAGGAGGGCGTCGTCGAGCTCGCTCCGCTTCGCCTCCCAACCCTCGTAGACGGCCTGCAGGCGCGCTGCGGCGCCGAGAAGGAGCTGCGCTTCGAGCTCACGCGGCGGAGCGGTCTCCTTCGCGATCTTGCCGTAGGCCTGCGCGGCGTTTCGCATGGGCGATCAGTTCCTCCTCATAGGCAATGAGTCTGCGCGCTTCCTTGAGCGCCTTGTACAGATTGCCTGTTAAGATTTCACTGTTGATCGTCTCGATGATCGGCCAGGCGCTCGGGGCTGCCGCGAGGAACTCGCCGATCAGCTTGAAATAGATGTCGTGGTGGATCGAGGGCACGCGCGCGGTGTACATGAGCTGCACCGCGAGGTAGACGCGCTTGGCAGGCGAGTCGGCCCTTTCCGGCGTCATGATGTCCTTCTCGCGAAGGATCGCGACCGCGCCTTCGATCAAGAGCCGCGTGCGCTGCCCGGCATTGGTGACCACGCTTTCGCCGAGGATGATGCGTTCCCCGGGCTTCAACTCGACCTTCAATGCCATGAGCGGCTCCCGTGGCGCCCCGACCCCTTTTTCCGATGCTGCGCCGCTTATGGTTAACGGCCGGTAAAGGCGCCCGCCGGGCGGACCCTAGCCGAACAGCCGCAGCACGGCCTGGTCCGCCTGCGCGGAGAGCGAAAGCGCTGTGGTCGAGAGCTGCTGGCGCGTCTGCAGCGCGAGCATGTTCGCGCCTTCCTCGTTGGTGTCGGCGAGCACCAGCTCGTCGCTACCCGACCGCAGGATGATCGTGAGGTTCCTGATGAAGTCCTGACGCGTCTGCACGGTCGTGAGCGTCGCGCCGAAATTCGAGGCTTGCGTGCGCAGCGTGACGAGCGCCGCGTCGATCTGTTCCAGCGTCGCGTCGATGTTGACGTTCGCCTGGAAGCCCGTGCCGGTGATCTGGTTGAGGCCGAGATTGATCGAGTCGAACTTGACTCCCATGATGGTGATCGAACTCGTGCCGCGTTCGTTGAACACCACCTTGAGCTGATCGCCGGCCAGCAAGTTGATGCCATTGTAGACGGAATCCTTCGTCAGCGCATCGATCTGCGTCAGGATCTCGTTGTACTGCGACTGGTAGTTCGCGCGGGTGGGGTCGGGGGTTGGCGCGATCGGCGCACCGTTAAGCGTCGCCGCAGCGATGCCGAGCGTGCCGGCGCCGGAGCCGAGCGCGGTTCCGGAGAGAACGAGCGCGTTCTGCGTCCCGGTGGTGCTTGCGACGCTGAGCGTGAGATTCTTCGCCGCGCCGTTCGGCGTCAGCGCGGCGGTCACGCCCGTGCCGGCCAGCGCCGCCTGCAGCTCCGCGAAGGTCGAAACCTGGTCGCCGGCATTGCCGAAAATGATGGTCTTCGGCGTGCCGCCGTTCGCCTGCACGGTAATGAATTTGCCGGCGAGGCCAGGCGAGAGGTCGAGCAGGTTCGAGGACGTGTAGGCGCCGTCGACGAGGTTGGTTTCGGCCGAGGCGTTGGCGATCGTGAAATCGACGTCGGTGTCCGCCGCATCGAGCTTCAGCGTCGTGCCGGGCCCCTGCGAGAGCGTTACGCGGCCGGCATAGCCGGCCGCCGCGAGTTCCGTCGCGAGGCTCGCCTGGAGGCCGGCGAGAATTTCGGAGTAGGTGGCGTCGGCGTCCGATGTGTAGGTCACCGTGCGGGGCGGACCGCCGTTGATCGAAATGTCGAAGCTGTAGGCCGTGTTGTTGGCGACGGTGACGTTGGCCGTGCCGGTATGAGTTGCAAGCGTCTCGCTGAAATCGACGTCGCCGGTCGTGTCGATGGTGCCATAGGTGACCTGCGGCTCCGCGATTTGCCGTGCCTGCTTGGCGACGGATTTGGCGGATTCGACGAGCTTGATGAGCGAGGTAATGCCCTGGTCGGCCGCCTCGAGCGTCTTTTGCGCCTGGCTGATGGCATCGAGCAGCGCGCTGAGATCGTTGGCGCGGCTGCTCAGGGACTGGGAGGTGAAAAAGTTGCTGGGACTGTCGAGCGCGGAGTTGACGCGCTTGCCCGTGGCCAGGCGGTGCTGCGTCACGCTCATCAATTGCGCGGTGTTCTGCAGAGCGAGCAGATTCTGGCGTACGCCGGCCGAAAGTACGATATCGCTGGCCATAGCTCAGGGTTCCCGTCGGAATGCGAACCGCTCTGTGCGGAACAGCGCTCCGATAATGTCTCGGTAACCCTAATGCCGCGTAAAGATTTGGCTAACGAAGCGTTAAGTCAGCCCGCCACGTGAAAACGGCGGGGCTTGCGCCCCGCCGCTTGTGCGTGGATGGCGGCCTGCGCCGGTCAGAACAGCCGCAGCACGGCCTGGTCGGCCTGCGCGGAGAGGGCAAGCGCCGTGGTCGAGAGCTGTTGGCGCGTCTGCAGCGCGAGCATGTTCGCGCCTTCTTCGTTGGTGTCGGCGAGAACCAGGTTGTCGGCACCCGTCTGAAGCGTGTTGATCATCGCCTTCGTGAACTCCTGGCGCGTCTGCACCAGCGTCAGGTTCGAACCGAATTTCGAGCCCTGCGTGCGCAGCGTGTTGAGCGCCGTGTCGAGGTTCGAGAGGAAGGCGTCGATCTTGGCGTTGTCCTGGAAGTCGTTGCCTGCGGCATTGGTGAGCCCGAGGCCCGTGAGGTCGAAGGTCACGCCGTTGATCGTCAGGGCGCTCGTGCCCGCCTCGTTGAACACGACCTTGAGGTCGTCGCCGTTGAGCAGGTTGATGCCGTTGTAGGAAGCGTCCTTGGCGAGATCGTCGATCTGGTTCAACGTCACGTTGAAGTCCGACTGCAGGCTCGTACGAGTCGCGTTGGGCGTGGTCACGCTGAAGGTCGGCGTGTAGTTGCCAGCGGTCAGGCCGACGCCCGCCAGGCCGCCCGCGGCGCCCGCGATGGTGAGCGTGGCGCTGGAGCTCGAAGTGATCTCGATGGCGCCGCCGTTGAGCGCGACACTCCAGTTGCCGGAACTGGTGATGCCGGCCATCAGGTCGCTGACCGTGTCGGTCGTGGCATCGGCCACCGTGAAGGTCGCCGTGTTGCCGTTGGAGTCGGAGATCGTGACGGTGTCGCCGTTGGCAAATCCAAGCGTGTTGAGCGCGGTGGCGCCGGTCAGCGTGGCGACCGTGCCGGTCACGGTCAGGCTGTAGCTCGCCCCCACCGGTGCAGCCGCCTGGCGCGCCTGCTGGGCGATCGACTTCGCCGACTGCACGAGCTTGGTGATCGCGTCGATCGCCTGGCTCGCCGTCGTGAGGATCTGCTGCGACTGGCCGATCGAGTCGAGCAGCGCGTTGAGGTCGCCGGCGCGGTTGTTGAGGGCTTGGGAGGTGAAATAGTTGCTGGGATTGTCCAGCGCCGAGTTGACTCGCTTGCCCGTGGCGAGGCGGTTCTGCGTGACGCTCATCAATTGCGCCGTGCTCTGAAGAGCGAGCAGATTCTGGCGGACGCCGGCCGACAGGGTGATACTCGAAGACATAATGGGAACCTTTCTGGTCGGATGCCGTACTGGCGATCAAGGTCGACCCGCTGAACAACCGCTGATCGACTGCGACCGAGCTTCCCACAGAGCCTTCTATGCAGCGTAAAAGAACGTGGTTAACTCCCAGCTAAGTTACTGGAATATCGAGGTAAATCGGTACGTTTCTTTACCCCGCGCTAACCATAGGCGGCGTTGGCGCGCTGCGGCCGCCCCCCGAGGCGTTTGCGGCAGCCGGCCGCGGAAGCGGCGTTTCATCGGCGGAGACGGTCGTGGACGGAGCCGGCCGGTCCTCCGCGCCGGAAGCGGCGGCTTCCCATTCAGCAGGCGCGATTGATCGCAACCGCGGCCGCCGCGCGCGGCTGCAAGGGCGTGGCACGCCCGCCCGCTCCGTAAGTCTGCGGCGCCTTGCGGCGCGCCAGTTCGACCGCGGCGCCGCGGATCAGATCTTCGGCGACGGCGTGAGTTGTCGCCACCACCATCATGTTGGTCTCGAGCGCGGCGCGAAAGGATTCGTGTTTGGCGCGCAGCGACGCGAGAGCGGGGGCCGCTGCTGCCGGCCACGGTTTCGCCGCGGCTATGAGGCGGCGGCTCGCGGCGACATAGGCCGCCGTGAGTTCGCTCTTGCGGGCAAGCAGCGCCGCGGCCGCGGCAAGCCGGCCGCTGCGGGCGAGCGCCGCCTCTTCTTCGAGAATGGGCGCGAGCGCGTCGAGAATTCGGACAAGCTCGGCCGCGAGCGACGGCACATCGCCGCTCGCGGCAGGCGGGGAGGAGGGCTTCATCGGGCGGCAGCCTCCTGGATTTCGAGCAGCATTCTCTGCACCTCCTTGCCGATGCCGACGCCCCCGGCCCGGGCGAAGGAATTGGCATATTCCTCCGCCAGGAAAGAGCGCCACACGCCGGTGCCGGCCCCGCCGCCGAAGGGCCCTTCGCCGTCGATGCCGGTGAACATCTGCTGGAACATTGTATTGAGGAATACGGCCTCGAAGCGCGTGGCCACGGCCGCGGTCGCAAGTTGCCCCGTCGCGCCGCGAGCGAGTTGTCCGCCTTGGGCGCCGGGCGCGGCCGCCGCGGACAGGGAGGGCAGGGCTGGTGTGGACGCCATTACATCACCTCAATATCGGCCTGAATCGCCCCCGCCGCCTTGATGGCCTGAAGGATAGCAATGAGATCGCGCGGGCCGATGCCCAGCGCGTTCAAGCCGTCGATAAGCTGCTGCAGCGAAACCCCCTCCTTCACGACCGCGAGCTTGCGGCCGTCCTCCTGCACGCCTACGCGCGTGCGTGGGACAACTTCCGTTTGCCCGCGGGAGAACGGCGCCGGCTGGCTGACCTGCGGGCTTTCGCTGATCGTCACCGTGAGATTGCCCTGCGCGACCGCGACCGTGGAGACGCGAACGTCGCGTCCCATCACGATGATGCCCGAGCGCTCGTCAATCACGATCTTGGCGGCGAGATCGGGCTCGACCTGCAATTGCTCGATCTCGGTGAGAAGGGCCACGACATTGCCGCGGAATTCCTGCGGCACGGTGAGCTGCACGGTCGAGGGGTCGAGCGGCTCGGCGGTCGGCTTGCCGATGAAATCGTTGATCGCGGCGGCGATGCGTTTGGCGGTCGTGAAATCGGCGTTGCGCAGCGCGAGCCGAACCTGCGGCAGGCGGTTCAGCGCGAAGTCGATCTCCCGCTCGATGATCGCACCATTGACGATGCGGCCGACGGTCGGCACCCCGCGCGTGATCTTGGCGGCCTCGCCTTCCGCCTGGAAGCCGCCGATGGCGAGCGAGCCCTGGGCGACGGCGTAGACATTGCCGTCGGCGCCGAGCAGCGGGGTCACCAGCAGGGTGCCGCCCTGCAGACTTTTCGCGTCGCCGAGCGCCGAGGCCGTCACGTCGATGCGGGTCCCCTGCGTGGCGAAGGGCGGCAGGTTGGCGGTGACCATGACGGCCGCGACATTGCCGGTGCGCAGCGGTGCGCCTCGGATGTTGACGCCGAGCCGTTCCAGCATTGCTTGCAGCGACTGCTTGGTGAAGGGGGTGTTGTTGAGGGAATCGCCCGTGCCGTTGAGGCCGACCACCAGCCCGTAGCCGATAAGCTGGTTCTGCCGCACGCCCTCGATATTGGCGAGATCCTTGATGCGAGTGGCCAAACCGCCGTGCGAAGAACCGCCGCCCTTCGGCGTAAAGGCCGCGACCCGCACGGGTGCGGGTTCGGCGGCCGCGGCGGGCCTTGCGCCCGCCCAGAACAGGGCGGCCGCAAACAAGGCGAGGAGGGCCCTTCGGCCCGGCCCGGAATCCATGGTCTGCTCCCCAGCAGTCTCCCGGATGTCTCCGAGCCAGAACCATGCCAAACGAGGCTCTGCCCATAGGCCATTGAATGACAAGGAAAATCCTGTTCTGCCGCGCGACTCCCCCAGGCTCCGGCGGCGGCAGCGCTTGCCCGCCCGGCAGATTCTGCCGCCTGCTTTAGGTTTCGTTAACCATAACCGGCGAGGCTCGCCGCCACGGTTCTGGGGCTGGGGAGAGACGAATGCGCGTCGACGCGGCGAGCAAGAGCGGCATTGCGGCTTCCGTGGGCTCCCCCCGCCGCGCGGCGGGGGGAGGGTTCTCCGTTGCGGCAACGGCCTCGGCGCCCGCCGCGGCCCAGGCGGCCGCGCCCCGCGCGGTCGCCGGCCTCGGGGCGCTCGTCGCCCTGCAGGCGATCGACGAGCCGGGCGAAAGGCGCAATCGGGCGGTGAAGCGCGGCCGCGCGACCCTCGATGCCCTGGAGGAGGTGCGGATCGGTCTCCTCGGGGGACAACTCGACGCTGCGACCGTCGGGCGCCTCAGGGCAGCGGCGCAGGGCATGGCAGAATCGTCCGGCGACGCGGGCCTCGATTCCGTGCTGGCCGAGGTGGAGTTGCGGGCGGCCGTCGAGCTCGCCAAGCTTTCTCGCTGAGCCTTTCCTCGGCGAGGCTCCCCCATCCCCCGGCGGGGACGCCGATCCTCCGATTGCGTCATGCGCCGGTCACGGCCGCGGCATTTACATTCGCTTGTTGAAGCGGACCTGCGACCCGACTATAAGCCCTCGCGCGCGCCGCGAGGCACGCTGCGGACAGGTGCACGGGGGAGTGAGTGCGAATGCCTGCAACAAAAGAAAAACCGTACCGGCCAAGTCAGAAAGAACCTTTCATGAACGAGCGGCAGCGGGAATATTTCCGTGCCAAGCTCCTGGCCTGGAAAGAGGAAATCCTGAAGGAGGCGCGGGAGACGCTGCAACATCTGCAAGACGAGAATCAGAATCATTCGGACCTTGCCGATCGGGCCTCGTCCGAAACCGACCGGGCCATCGAACTGCGGGCCCGCGACCGCCAGCGCAAGCTGATCGCGAAGATCGACGACGCGCTCGCGCGGATCGAGGACGGCACCTACGGCTATTGCGAGGAAACCGGGGAACCGATTTCCTTGCGCCGTCTCGAGGCGCGGCCGATCGCCACCCTGTCGCTGGAAGCCCAGGAGCGGCACGAGCGGCGCGAGCGCATCTACCGGGACGACTGATCGGGACCGCGGTCTTTGGATTCCGCCGGGCGGGGGAGGGGCCGACGCGCCGAAGGGCGCGCCGGGTAGGGGGACCGGAGACGAGCCACGGCGGCGCGACCAGCCTGCGGCGCGGTTTGCGCCTGGTAAGGAACGCGGCGGCGCAAGCCCGCGCCCGCGCTTCCGGCGTTGCGCATTGCGTGATAGGGACACGCCGCAACCGCCGGTCAGACAGAGAGCGAAATGTCCAGCGAAATCCGAGAATGCCTGCCGCCCGTGCGCACGCCGCGCAAGCCCAATGTCGTGCTGCCGAAGGGGGCGATCGACACGCATGTCCATGTCTTCGAGCGTGCCCGCTACAAGATGAACCCCGATCGCGGCTACGATCCGCCGGATTCCACGCTCGCCGATCTCAAGCATCTGCATGCGACGCTCGGCGTGGACCGCGTGGTGTTCACGCAACCCTCGACCTACGGCACCGACAATTCCGCGATTCTCGACGGCATGAATGCGCTCAACGCCGAAACACCGAACCGTGCGCGCTGCGTCGTCGCGATCACCATGGATATCACCGACGCGGAGCTGGCCGCGCTCGATCGTCAGGGCGCGCGCGGCGTGCGGCTCAACACCGACAACAAGGGCGGCATGCCGATCGCGTTCTCGCAGATCGGCGAGCTCGAGGCGCGCATCCGGCCGTTCGGCTGGCACATTGAGTGGCTGTTTCCCGGCAAGGACATCGTCGATCTCATGCCGGTGCTCACCAGCGTGAAGGTGCCGCAGTCGATCGGCCATTTCGCCTATCAGCCGGCCACCGCCGGAGTGAAGGCACCCGGCTTCCAGGCGCTGCTCGAACTCGTCAAGCGCGGCAACACCTGGATCAAGATTTCCGGGGCCAACCGCGTGAGCGCGACCGATCTTCCGCCCTACGATGACGTGAAGCCCATGGCCGAGGCACTGATCGAGGCGGCGCCGGAACGCGTAATGTGGGGCACCGACTGGCCGCATCCGAACAAATACGTCGTCAACCCGAACGACGGCGACCTCGTGGACGCCTTCGGCGACTGGGTGCCGGACGAGGCCATGCGGCGCAAGATCATGGTCGAAACGCCTGAGAAGTTCTACCGCTTCTGAAGCGGGCGTTTTTGCATGCTCGCATCCGTTCGTCCCTGCGTGCGCGGGGACGAATGGAGAGGGGCTACCAGTCGAACACGGCGACCGCACGAATCGGCGAGCCGGTCCCGCCGCGCCATTTGAGCGGCAGGCCGATGAAGCGAAAAATCCCCTGGCCCAGCAGCGCCTCGAGATTGCACAGGCTCTCGATGTGCGTGATGCCGAGTTCCAGGCAGGCCTTGTGCACCAGCGCGTTGACGTCGCCTTCCGGGCCAGGCCGCATCGAGTCGATACCGAAATGCACGATGCCCTGCCGCGCGAGCCATTCGGTCGCCGCGACGTTCACGCCGGGATTGTCGGTGGAATAGGCGGGCTTCGGAAACGTCCGCGCGTGGTGGCCCGTGCACAGCAAGACGGTGCCGCCCTTCGGGATCGATTGGCCGGAAGCCTTAACGGCCGCCTCGAGGTCGGCAGGCGTGATCTCGGCGCGCGGCGGGATGTGACGCAGGTCGATGCAGACGCCCGGAACGATGCAGTTCTCGAGCGGATATTCGTCGATCGGCGTTCCCTCCTTGCCGAAATGGCGCGGGGCGTCGAGATGCGTACCGCCATGGTCCGGCATGGAGAAATACATGACGCTGTTGCCGTGGACGTTGCCGGAGTCCGCGAAGGCCTCCTCGTGCGTCTTCCATACGCCGTGGATGATGGGCGGCTGGCCCGGATAGCTGGGCGTGCGGTGATAGAGTTCACGGCTCAGATCGACGATGCGCATGCGTCCCTTCCTCCCTGGATGTGGCTTCGCGTGCGGCGTACCATAACGCCGGCTGCGCCGCGAGAGACGCATGGAAGTGCCGCCGGGACGGACGTCCCGTCGGTTGGAGGCGGAAATGTCTGAGACGCTTGAGCCGCTGGTGCTCGATCTCGTCGAATGGATCGCCCGGTCGCCGCGCCGCCATCGCGAGGTCATGGAGGCCTGGCGCACCTCCTGCCCGCGCCTCACCGTCTGGGAGGAGGCGGTCGAGCGCGGCTACGTGGCGCGCCGTTGGATTCCGGGATCCGGCGCGATGGTGATGCTCACCGCGCGCGGCGAGAAATTCCTGACGGACAACGGACGCCGGCTTCCCCCGTGAAGGCTGCGGCGGGCGCGCGCGACGCGGCCTCCGGGGGGAGAACCGGAGGCCGCGCCGTTGCACCGCTCCCGTGTCCGGACACCGGAAGCGGCGGGGAGCTCTCGTTTCGGCGGAAGATCGGTGGGGCGCGGCCCGCCCCCGTCAGAACGGCAGCAGCACGTCGAGGACCTGCTGGCCGTAGCGCGGCTGCTGCACGTCCGTGATCTGGCCGCGTCCGCCATAGGCGATGCGTGCCTCTGCGATCTTGGTGGAATCGATCGTGTTGTCGCTCTCGATGTCCTCCGGCCGCACAATTCCGGCGACCACGAGCTCGCGCACCTCGAAGTTCACGCGGATTTCCTGCTTGCCCTCGATCACGAGATTGCCGTTCGGCAGCACCTGCGTGACGACGCCCGCCACGTTGGTGGACAATTCTTCCTTGCGGTCGATCGTGCCCTTGCCCTCGCTTTGGGCGACGGAGTCGGCGGTAAGCAGCCGGCCCGGCAAAATTGCCTTGGACGGATTGGCGATGAGTTTGCTGCCGAGGAAATCGTCGATGCCGGAATCTTCCTTGTTGGTACGCTGGCGGGTGGTTTCATTGGCGATATTCGCTTTGTCGGTGATCTTCACCTTGACGGTGAGGATGTCGCCGACCTGGTGTGCGCGCTGATCCTTGAAGAAGGCGCGCGAGCCGTTCCGCCACAGCGAATTGGGATTGTAGACGGCGGGTTGAGGGGCAGGCATCGGCATCTGCACCGGGCGATGGCCGGGCTGGCTCACAGGATTGCTGATCTCGGTGAGGGCCGGCGGCTGGCCGATCGTGGAGAGGCGATCCCAGGCGCCGCAACCGGCGAGCGCGCCGCACAACGCGAACAGCGAGCCGGTACGAAGGAGGGCGAGGCAGAAGGACATGGCGTTCACTCGGCGCGGGAGGAGGGGGTTCGGGCCGCCACCGTGCCGGTAACGTCGGGCGCGGACGGCTGGCCGGAGGCGGTGATGAGGGCGACGCGGCCGGGACCGGCGACGACGCCCTGCAGAGTGCGCTTGGTCTGTGCGTTAAAGACGGTCACGACATCGCCTTCGGCACCCGACTCCATCGCTTTGCCGCGCACGCTCAGCATCATGCCGGGCGCCTCGTAGACGATGGTAACGGCCTCGTTCTTCATGACGAGTTCCGGCCGCATGACATCGGCCGCGGTCAGCACTTGGCCGGCCCGCAGCGGCCGCCGGGCGGCCAGGCCGACGACCTGCGCGAGACTCGTCAAGGCGTTCGGCCGTGCGTACGCCTTGGGCTGGCGCTCGATCGCAACGTCTTCCGCGCGGATGACGTCGCCGCGTCCGAGCGGACGCAGCGGGACGGCCACCTCGACGGTCTCGGCGATCGTGCCCGTGAAACGCAGTTGGCGCGTCGCGCCGCGCGTATCGGGAACCTCGAACGCGACGTCGAAGCGACCGGAATAGCGGTCGTAGCTTGCGCGCGCGATGCGCGGCTCGGCGGCGGCCGGATCGGCGAGGATAGTCGGCGTCGCCCAATCGAAGGCGACCGACAGGCTTTCGGCCGGCCCCAGGCGATATTGCGTGGCGACCGCGGCGGCGATGCGTTCTTCCAGCTCCTTGCGGCCGATCTGCCGCGTCGCGCGCGTCACGGCGATCTCGGCGAGGCCGTGCGTTTCGACCCGGGGAAGACCGTGCGGGCGGATCGCGTCGAGCACCTGGGCGGTCGGCACCGTCCCGGTCTCGCCGAGATCCGGCGCGCGGAAGATTGCGATGTCGGCGGCCGCGCCGGCGTTCTCGACGAGATCGCCTATGCGGACGATGGGCCCCGCGATGGTGGCCTCGGCCCGGAGCGACGGACCGCGGACAGGAGTCAGCTCGCCCGCGAAGGCGGCGAGCGTGCCGGCGCAGAACATGGCGGCGAGGAAGATCGGAAAGCGCGTCATGGCAGCCCCCGGCTAGCGCATCACGTTGGCGGTCGCCTGCAGCATCTGGTCGGCCGCATTGATGACCTTGGCGTTCATCTCGTAGGCGCGCTGCGCGGCGATGAGATCAGAGATTTCCGTCACCGCCTCGACATTCGCCTGTTCCAGATTGCCCTGCTGGAGATTGCCGAACCCGTCGACGCCCGGCGTTCCGTTCTGCGGCGTGCCGGATGCGGTGGTTTCGACGAATAGATTGTCGCCGATCGCCTGCAGTCCGGCCTTGTTGATGAACATCGACAGTTCGATCTGCCCGAGCTGCGTCGGCGTCGTGTTGCCGGGCAGCATGACCGAGACCCGCCCCTCCGAATTGATGGTGATCTGGGTTGCGTTCTGCGGAATGGTGATACCCGGCTGCACCACATAGCCCTGGTTGGTGACGATGCGGCCTTGCGCGTCCATCTCGAAGGAGCCGTCGCGCGTATAGGCGAAGCTGCCGTCGGGGAGCTGGATGCGAAAGAAACCTTCCCCGCGGATCGCGACGTCGAAGTCCTTTCCCGTGGGCAGGAGATTGCCCTGCGTCATCACGCGCGGCGTGCCCACCGTCTTTACCCCGGCGCCGATTTCCACGCCGGCGGGCAGCATGTTGCCCTGTTCGGAGGTCTGACTGCCGGCGCGCCGCACGTGCTCGTAGAGCAGGTCCTGGAATTCGGCCCGCTGGCGCTTGTAGCCGGTGGTCCGCATATTGGCGATGTTGTTGGAGATCACCTGCACGTTGACTTCTTGGGCGATCATGCCGGTGGCGGCGGTGTGGAGCGCGCGCATGGGCTTGTCCCTCCGGTCGCTCGCGCCTTACGCCGGAACGTCGGCGAGGCGCTCGATGGCGCTGCGGCGCATGTCGCTCTGCGCCAGGGTCAACTGTGAAAGCGTGGTGTAGGCGCGGGTGATCTCGATCATGCGCGAAATCTCGATCACGCCCTCAACGTTCGATGTCTCGACGGCGCCCTGCACGAGTCGTGAGCGCGTCGCGGGCTGGGGCTGCACGCCGTCCGGCGCGGCGAAGCTGCTGGTTGCGTCCTTCTGCAAGCGTTCCCGCTGCGGAAATTCCACGATGCGCAGCCGTCCGCGCAGACCGCCCGACACGGAAACCGTGCCGTCCGGCGCGATCGTGATGTTGCGGTCCTGCGTCTGCAGCGTGATCGGGCCGCCATCGCCGAGAACCGGATAGCCCTCCGGGTTCACGAGCTCGCCGGTCGCGCTGATCTGCAGCGCGCCGTTGCGGGTGTAGCGTTCGCCGCGCGGCGTCTGTACCACCAAAAATCCGTCGCCGGAGATCGCGACGTCGAGCGGGTTGCCGGTCGGCTGCACGGCGCCTTGCCGGAAATTGTGCCAGGTCGCGCGGTCGGCGACGAAGCTCACGCGCCGGTCGCCCAGGGCAAAGCGGTTGTCGCGCGCGCGCTCGCTCAAATGCTCCTCGAACACCACGCCGTCGGCCTTGAAACCGGTCGTGTTGATATTCGCGATGTTGTTCGCCGTCACCTCGAGCGCGCGTTGCAGCGCCGTCTGGCGCGAGAGCGCGACGAGAAGCGTGTTATCCATGCGGTCTCTCCCCTGCCGCATCGCGGCCGCCGCAACGGCGACCGTCGTGTTCCGAAGGCCGGCTCTCCCAAGCGCAGCCTTCGCGGCGGTCAGTTGCAGGGCGTGTGCCAGACGGTTCGCGGCGGGCCGTGCGGGGGCGGCGCAAGCCTTCCGCACGTCTCCCCTGCATCCGCTATGTCTTTGAAAACAACTTGATTTGTGCCCGAGCCGAGGGGTCTACAAAGGACCGCTTGGTCCGCCGTGAGAGCCCGCCGTGGGACCCTTTCTTGCCGACCGTGCCGCGCGGCGCTGCAGAAACGACCCGGCAAATTCTGCCCGTTTCGAAGGTCCGGCAAGGTTTCGTTAACCATGACTGCCTACGGTCATTCCGGGCTTGGGCACCGCGCGCGAGGCAGCCCCGCGAAACCGCGGTGCGCGGCCTTTGGCCCGTTGGGGTCGCGAGGGTGCGGAGGGGGCATGGCGAAAAAGCAAAAGGATGAGCAGGCCGCGGCCGAGGAGGGCGGCGAAGCCGCCGCGCCGAAGCCGAAGTCCGGACGTCTGCGCCTGATCGTCGTGGCGGCCGCGGCGCTGCTGCTGTGCGCCGGGGCAGGCGGGGGCGCCTACTACGTGTTCTTCGCGCACGCGGACGCGAAAGTTGCCGAGCCGCCGCCCAAGCCGCCGACTTTCTTCGATCTGCCGGAGATCCTGGTCAACCTGTCGGGTACGGGCAGCGAGCGCCCGCAATATCTCAAGGTGAAGGTGGTGCTGGAAGTGCCGGACGCCGCCGTGATCGACCAGATCAAGCCCGTGTTGCCGCGCGTGATGGACACCTTCCAGGTCTTCCTGCGCGAATTGCGGCCGACCGACCTCGAAGGATCGGCCGGCGTCTTCCGTCTGCGCGAGGAGCTGACGCGCCGCGTCAACACCGCGATCGCGCCCAGCAAGATCACGGCCGTGCTGTTCAAGGAAATGGTCATTCAATAGCAGGGCGGGCGCGCGAACATGGCCGGCGACAATCAGAACAACCCGGAAGCGGCCCCCGATTGGGCGGGCACGACGGAGGCGATCGGGGCAAAACCGACTGCCGAAGGCGGCGGAAACGACGCCGCGCAGTGGACGGCGATCGGCGACGAGGGCGGGGCGGCGGGCGGCGCCAAGGTCGGCGCGGAACGCCTTCTCAACCAGGAAGAGATCGACAGTCTGCTCGGCTTCAGCCTCGCGGACCTGTCGCTCAACGAAAATTCCGGCATTCGCGCGATCATCGACTCGGCGATGGTCTCCTACGAGCGTCTGCCGATGCTCGAAATCGTCTTCGACCGGCTGGTCCGGCTGATGACGACATCACTGCGGAATTTCACCTCCGACAATGTGGAGGTCTCGCTCGATCGCATCACCTCGGTGCGTTTCGGAGACTATCTCAATTCCATTCCTTTGCCCGCCATTCTCGCGGTCTTCAAGGCCGAGGAATGGGACAATTTCGGGCTGTTCACCGTCGATTCCAATCTCATTTACGCGATGATCGACGTGCTTCTCGGCGGCCGACGCGGCCAGGCTGCGATGCGCATCGAGGGGCGGCCCTATACCACGATCGAGACCAATCTCGTGCGGCGCATGGTCGAAGTGGTTCTGGCGGACGCCGAGCTCGCGTTCAAGCCGCTCTCGCCGGTGAAGTTTTCGATCGAGCGGCTCGAGACCAATCCCCGCTTCGCAGCGATCTCGCGCCCCGCCAATGCCGCGATCCTGGTGCGCCTGCGGATCGACATGGAGGACCGCGGCGGCACCATCGAGCTGTTGCTGCCTTACGCCACCATAGAGCCCATCCGCGACGTCCTGTTGCAGATGTTCATGGGCGAAAAGTTCGGCCGCGACCCGATCTGGGAAGGCCATCTCGCCACCGAAATCGCCCAGGCGGAAGTCGCAGTGGATGCGGTGCTGTACGAAGCGGAGATGCCGCTGCGGCGGCTGATGGCGCTCGAGGTCGGCGATACGCTCGAACTCGAAATCCGCCCCGATGCGCTCGTCAGCGTGCGCTGCGGCAACGTGATCTTGACCGAAGGCCGCATGGGCCGCGTCGGCGACCGCGTCGCGGTGCGGATCGCGCAGCCATTGCGGCGTCCGCGCATGACGCTGGCGATGTTCGAGACCCAGGACCCCTCTTCGAAACGCTTGGAGGCACAGTGACGATCGGTATCGGCATGGCGATCGAGAGCCTCGTTGCGCTGTTGCTCGTGGTCACGATCGGCTATTGCATCGCGCTCAACAGGCGCCTTCAGCGCCTGCGCGCCGACGAACAGAGCTTGAAGGCAACGATCTCGGAGTTGATCACGGCGACCGAAATCGCCGAGCGGGCGATCGCGGGCCTCAAGCTCACCGTCCAGGAGTGTGACGCCGGGCTCGGCCGGCGGCTCGAGGCCGCGGAGCGGATGTCGGCCGATCTTGCCCGGCAGGTCGCGGGCGGCGAGCAGGTGCTTGCCAAGCTGTCCCAAATCGCCGGCCTCGCCCGCGGCCTGCCCGCCGCGGCTCCGGCGGCTCCCGATGCACAGGCAACCGTCGCGGCTGCGCAGGCCTTCGCGGCGCGGGCGCGGCTGCGTGCGCAGGGCGTGGCGGCTTGAACGCCATGCCGTCCCTCAGGCTCATCCCGATCGTGCTCATCGCATCGGCGAGTCTGCTCGCGCTCAAGACCGTCGCATTGCTGCAGAACGGCGGGTACGTAACGCCCGGCCCGCAGCAGGCCGCCGCCCAATCGGCAAAGCGCTCCTGGGCGCAGGAGATGTTGGGCTATCCGGAACACACCGGCTCGATCGACGAGGCGAAGCCGCTTCAGCCGGAGCAGAAGCCTGCGCCCACCGAAGGCGAAAAGACGGCGCCCGTTAAGGGCAGGGCGGCGACCCCGGACAGCATCGGCACATCGGGGCCCGTGGTTCTCGACGGCGCGCCGAAGCAGAGCCCGGGCGAACGCGCGGTTCTGGAAAGCCTCCAGGAACGTCGCAAGGAACTCGATGCGCGCGCGCGCGAACTCGACATCCGCGAGGGTTTGCTGAAGGCGGCCGAAAAGCGATTGGAGGCGCGCCTGCAGGAACTCAAGGAAAAAGAAGCGGAGATCAAGTCCAGCTTGGAAAAGAAACATGAGGTCGATGCCGAGAGCTTCAAGAGCCTCGTCACCATGTATGAGAACATGAAGGCCAAAGACGCGGCGCGCATTTTCGACAGGTTGGAAATGTCGATTCTTCTCGAGGTCGCGAGCCACATCAATCCGCGTCGCATGGCCGACATCCTGGCGCAGATGGCGCCGGAGGCGGCCGAGCGCCTCACGGTCGAACTTGCCAGCCGCGCCCAGGGCTCGCGCGCGGACGCCCGGTCGAAAACCCCCAACCCGCTCGACCTCCCCAAAATCGAAGGAAAGCCGCGCGGATGAGGCGCGTCCCGCCGCGGCGGCGCGAGGGTTAAGCGGCCATTAAACGGGCACGTCTAGCTTGGTTGCGCCGGCCGGGCGCCGGCAGCACCGGTTGAACCGCGCAGGATGGGCGGAATGGCGGCCAACACCGACATGGGCCTTGCGGGCGCAGCGCAGCCCTTGCCGCAGGACAAGCGCGCCGCTCCGCGCGCCTTCCTTCTCGGCTTTGCCGGGCTTCTCGCGCTGGTGCTGCTCATGGGATGCGGCATGGCACGGGCAGACCTGCGCCGCGCCGAGGTCATCGGCGGCGTCGCCGACGGCTTTGCTCGGATCGTCGTCACGTTTCCCGAAGAGATCGAGACCCAGGTCCGTCAGAGCAGCGGCATTCTCATCATCGCTTTCAAGGAGCCGTTCGCGATCGACGTCGACCGGCTTGCCGCCGCGCTGCCGGGCTACGTTTCGGCGGTCCGCCGCGACCCGGACGGGACTGCGGTGCGCTTCGCGCTGACCCGAAAGGTCACCATCAACACCATGGCGGCAGGCGAGCGGTTGTTCGTCGACCTTTTGCCCGAAGGCTGGAGCGGCCTGCCGCCCGGCCTTCCGCGCGCAGTGATCGAGGACCTGGCACGGCGGGCGCGCGCGGCGGACAAGCTCCTGCGCCAGCGGTCTATCCCCACCGAGGCGGCCGGCCCACCGATCCACGTGCGGGTCGCGAGCTTGCCGACGTTCACACGCTTTACGTTCGACGTCGGGGCAGCCGTCGCAGCCGGCGCGGACCGCGAAGCGGGAGGGCTTGGCATCACTTTCGGAAGGCCGCTTGCTTTCGATCTGTCCGATGCGCGCGCGGCATTGCCCGCAACCGTCCGGTCGATCGAGGCGGAGACGCGCGACGGCGCGACCACGGTCCGTTTCACCTTTGCGGGCGAACCCGAAATCCGCAGCTTCCGCGAAGAGGGCGCCTTCGTCGTGGATGTCGGCGCTTCGAGCGAGGCGCGTTTTGCCAGCGCAACGGACGCGCCCGCCGCCGCCGCGCCCGCCGCCCCCGCGCCAGCGCCGCTTGTCGCCGCGCAAAGCGATCCGAGAGCGTCTCCTGCCGGAGAGGCGGGGCCCGGGCGCGACGCCGAATCGCCGCCGCCGTTGCCCCACGGGCCGGCGCGGCCCTTTCCCCCGCCGGCGCCGCCCTTCGGCGCGGAAGCCGGGGTCGATCCACCGCCTCCCGCGGGGGCGGCACCGCGCAAACCGCAAATCGAATCCGCGCCGACCGACGTTCCGCGCCCGCCGCCGGTGGCCGGGCCGCGGCCGGAGCCGCCGCGTTCCGCGCAGGCCGTGCCGTCCGGCCCGGGCGTTTCGGCCTTTGCGCGGGTGAAAAAGGAGGGGCTCGAGTTCGTCTTCCCGTTCCGTGAGGCCGTCGCGGCCGCCGTTTTCCGCCGCGGCGATGTTCTCTGGCTTGTTTTCGACAGCGAGGAGCCGATCGATCTTGCCCGGCTCAAACGGGAGGCGGGTGCCGCCGTTCTCGCGGGGTCCGCGGTTTCCGACGGCAAGGGACAGGTGGTGCGGCTGAGGCTCGACCGGCCTTACCTTGCGAGCGTAGGGCTCGACAGCACATCCTGGGTCGTCACGCTCGGAGAGACGGCGGAGGAACCCTCCGAACCGCTCGTGATCGAACGCGTCCATGCCACGCCCGCAAACGCGAGCGCGGTCATTCCCTTCCCGCAGGCGCACAGCGTCCATGCGGTGCGCGATTCCGAGTCGGGCGCGAGACTGTTCGTCGTCACCGGTTCCGCGCCCGCCCGTGGACTCGTGAAAGGCCAGGAATTCGTGGAATTCCGCGCGCTCGCTTCGGTGCAGGGATTGGTGGTCGAGCCGCTGGCCGATGACGTGACCGTTGAGGCGGTGCCGGAACGGGCGGTCGTCGCCCGGCCCGGCGGATTGACGCTGTCGCCGGGCTCGGCCAAGCGGCAGGCAGGTTCGCGCCTCTGGCCGACGCAGCCGCCGATCCTCGACGTCCAGTCGTGGAGTGCCGACCGACAGGCTGAATTTCGGGATCGCCGCACGGCATTGATGAACGCGCTTTCGGACGCGCCCGAACCGCGGCGCAATGCCGCCCGCATCGAACTCGCGCGCTTCTTCCTCGCGCGCGACCTGTATGCGGAAGCCAAGGGGCCGCTCGACATCGTGATCGAGAACGAACGCGATACGCGGGCACGTGCCCAGGCCCTGGTGCTGCGTGCGGTCACCAATCTCATGATGGGCCGGCCGGGGGAGGCGCTGAAGGACCTCGTCAATCCCATTGTCGGCAATCAGCACGACGCACAGCTCTGGCGTGCACTTGCCCTGTCGCGGCTCGGCCGCTTTGCCGAGGCGCGGGCGGGACTGCGCAATGTCGCGGCGGCAAGTGCGGGCCTGCCGGTGGAGCTGCAGCGCTTCGCGATCCGGGAGTCGGTCCGCTGCGCGCTCGAGGCCGGCGACTTCGCGGCTGCAGCGACCCACCTCAATGAATTCGACGCGATCGGCGCCCCGCGCGAAATGACCGGCGCGCTCGCGGTGCTGTCCGGCCGGGTGGCGGAAGGGCTTGGCAAGATCGACGATGCGCTCGGCGCCTATACGCTCGCGGCCGAATCGCTCGATGCGCCGGCGGCCGCAGAAGGCAAGCTGCGGCGCGCACAGCTTCGCCACCGCATCCGGCAGATCCCGGGCGAGGAGGCGGCTGCGGAGCTCGAGCAGCTTACGACCGCCTGGCGCGGCGATGAGACGGAGCTTGAGGCCCTGCAGCTTCTCGCGACGCTTTACACCGAGGCGGATCGCTTCCGGGACGCCTTCCAGGTTATGCGCGTCGCCGTCACGGCGCATCCGGGCGCGCGGCTCACGCAGCGCATCCAGGAGCAGGCGGCCAAGACTTTCGAGACCATTTTCCTCGGCGAGCGCGGCGTCGCGCTGGCGCCGGCCGAGGCGCTGGCGCTCTTCTACGATTTCCGCGCGCTCACCCCGCCGGGAGAACGCGGCGACGAGATGATCCGGCGCCTTGCGGAACGACTGATCGGCATGGACCTCTTGCGACAGGCAGGCGAGCTGCTCCAACACCAGGTCGAGCATCGCCTCAAGGGGGCGAAGCGCGCCGAGGTCGCCGCGCGCCTCGCGACGGTCTATCTGATGGATCGCAAACCGGAGTACGCGCTCAGCGTGCTGCGTGCCACCCGCATGTCCGATCTGCCGGGCGAGCTGCGACGCAAGCGCCTGCTTCTGGAATCGCGCGCGCTTTCCGATGTCGGCCGGCAGGACCTCGCGCTCGAGATCGTGCAGGACATGCGCGGACGCGAGGTGGAGCGGCTGCGCGCGGACATCCATTGGAGCGCGCAACACTGGCGGCTTGCCGCCGAACATATCGAACGACTTTACGGCGAACGCTGGCGCGATCTTGCGCCGCTCGACGCCTATGAGCGGACCGACATTCTGCGCGCGGCGATCGGTTACGCCCTGGCCGAAGACACGCTCGGCCTCGACCGGTTTCGGGAGAAATTCGCGGCGAAAATGGCGGAGGGGCCGGATCGGCGACTGTTCGAAATTCTGACGGCACCGCTCGGTGCGCGCAGCGGGGAGTTCGCCGAAGTCGCCAAATCGGCATCCTCGATCGACACGCTCGGCGCGTTCCTGCGCGATCTGCGCGCCCGCTTTCCGGAACCCGAAAACAGGATGTCCGCCGCCAAACGGCCGCAGAACGGATAGCGAGGGCGGGCGGCGATCCTTATCGCAAGCGGCGCGGCCCCGCCCGCCGCGCGACCGGGCTGCGTCAACCCGCCCCGTAGCTCTGCACGAGGCTTCCTGCGACGAGATTCCAGCCGTCAACCAGCACGAAGAAGATCAGCTTGAAAGGCAGCGAGACGACGACGGGCGGCAGCATCATCATGCCCATCGACATCAGGACCGAGGCCACCACGAGGTCGATGATGAGGAACGGAAGGAAGAGCAGAAAGCCGATCTCGAAGGCGCGTTTGAGCTCAGAGATCATGAAAGCGGGCGTGAGAATGCGCATCGAAATGTCCTCCGGCCGCTCGGGCCTGGGTTCGTGCGCGAGGTCCATGAACAGCGCGAGATCCTTCTCGCGGACGTTCTTGAGCATGAATTCGCGGAACGGTTCGGAGGAGCGCTCGAAGGCCTGTTCCGCGTTGATCTCGCCCGCCGAAAGCGGCCGCAGGCCGACATCGTAGGCCTTCTGGAAGGCGGGTCCCATCACGAAAGCGGTGAGGAACAGCGCAAGCGAGACGACAACCGCGTTGGGCGGCGCGGTCGCGGTGCCGAGGGCGGTACGCAGCAGCGACAGCACCACGACGATCCGCGTGAACGAGGTCACCATGACCAGGATCGAGGGCGCGAGAGACAGAACGGTGATCAGCCCGACGAGCTGAATGACCCGCTCGGTGAGCCCCGCCCCCTCGCCGAAATTCACGCTCAACTCCTGGGCGGCCGCGGGCGCCGCAACCACCGCTAACAGGCAGACGGCGAACGCGAGCCGGAGCGAGCGTTGCGGCAGGATCATGGTTTCCCTGGCGGCCGGCCGAGAAGACTCGCCATTTCTTCTTCGAGGCTGTCGAACATCGACTTGGCGGCCGGATTGTCCGAGGCCGGCTTGTCTTTGTCCTTGTCCTCGTGCGGGGCGGCCATGCGTGCCGCGGTTGCGGAAGGTTCGGGAGATGTCGATTCGGCGGGCGCGGGGCCTTCCCCCACGGGTTTCGGAGGGCCGGCCGGCTCGGCGGCAGGAACGGTCGGCGGCGTCGGGCCCTGCAACACGGGTCCGTTGTCCGGCTCCGCGCGCGGGGGCGGGGCGTCCGCGCGCGGGGGCGGGGCGGGCGCGCGGCGCAGCGCCGCTTCGAGCTTGCTCGCCATGTCGGCGAGCTTGCTGTCGCCGCCGGGCGGCCCGGCGGGACTTTCGAAAGCGGCGAAATCGGGCTCGGCCCGGCGCATGTCCGACTCCCGGCGAGGCATAGCGCGGGGCGCACGCGGGGGCTCGGCCGCGGGATGCATGCGGGCCGGCTCGGGGCGCGGCGCCGGCCGCGCCAGGGGCTCGACGCGGGGGCGCGCCTCTGCCGCCGGGCGCTCGCGATAGGCTTCGGCGGCCGGCCGCGGCGGAGCGGGTTCCGGAGCCGCCGGCGGGACGGCGCGCACCGTCGGCTCGGCCATCGGCCGCGGCCCCGGCGGCGTGACCGGCACAGCGCGCACGATGTTCTGCTCGATCACGAGGTCGGCCGGCCCGCCGATCATGATCAAGTGTTCGACATTGTCCCGGCGCACCAGGACGAGCCGACGCCGTCCGTCGACCGAGGCCGCGTCGATGACGGCGAGTCGCGGCTGCCGGCCACGCGCCACCGAGGGGCTCGCGCGGTCGCCGCCCAGGCGGCGGAAGACCCAGGTCGCGAGCGCGATCAGCGCCAGCACGACGACGAAGGCCACGATCAGCTTCACCGGAAGGGGAAGCTCTACGCCAAGCAGACTGTCGATCATTTCGTCCCCCGCCTGTTGCGGTTACCAACGGTTGCCGGCGCGCCGGTAAACGCAACCGGCAAAACTTGCCGACACTAACCCTAACAGACCGTTAACGGGGCGGTGGAGCTCGCAGGCCGTTCGGTCTGACAAATCCACCTTTTTTCCTCTTGACGGCGGATTGATGACCCCACCGGGGCAGGCCGTCTTAACCGGCCCTTAACCATACGGCGGGAAAGATTTGCCTAGCCGCAGACGGCGCGACGGGCAAGGACCGGACCCAAATGGCCATTTCCGAGCTTCCGATTCTGGCAATGCTGCGCAGCCGCATGCTCTGGGGCCAGGAGCGGCAGCGCCTCCTCGCCGAAAATGTGGCCAATGCGGACACGCCGGGCTTTCGCCCGCGGGACCTCGCCCCGCTCGATGTCAACCGCGCGATGGCTGCGCCCGTTCCGCTCGCGCTCGCGCGCACGAACCCCGGCCATCTCGCCGGCGGAGCGTCCGGGGTTTTCCGCACGGAAAGCGATACCGCCTACGAGATCCGGCCGGCCGGCAACGGCGTGAGCCTCGAAGACGAAATGCTGAAGGTCGCCGCCAACCAAATGGATTATCAGGCCGCGGCCTCGCTCTATGCGCGAAGTCTCGCACTGTTCAAGACGGCTCTTGGCAAGCGTTGACGTGGGAGGAAGGGACGCGGGGGAAGGGGGCTCATGGATTTCATCAAGTCGATTGCGGTGGCCGCCTCGGGCCTGCGCGCACAGGCGGGGCGCATGCGGATCATCGCCGAAAACATCGCCAATGCCGACTCGACCGCGCAGCGGCCGGGCAGCGAGCCGTACCGCCGCAGGATCCCAACCTTTCGCAGCGAGGTGGATCGCAGCCTGGAGGCGCGCGTCGTCGATCTCGGTCGCGTGGCGACCGACCAGTCCGAATTCCGCCTGAAATACGAGCCGGGGCACCCGGCGGCCGATGGCAACGGCTACGTGCGATATCCGAACGTGAACGCGCTGGTCGAAATGGCGGACATGCGCGAGGCCCAGCGCTCCTATGAAGCCAATCTCAACGTCATCACCGCGACGCGCCGCATGATTCAGCGCACGATCGACATCCTCAAGGCCTAGCGGGCGGCATGCCCGCCCGGGCTTGTCTTAACCCGGCCGCACCGCGCGCTCTCCCAAACATCACGTCAGGAAGGACCGCCCCGATGCCGTCACCGCTTGCCGCCGCCAACGCCTATGCCGCGCTCGCCAAGGTGGGCGCGAAGAGCCTTTCCGCGCCCGCCGCGGCGGGGGAGAAGGCGGACGGCGGCTTCGCCGCGACGCTCAGGCAAGCGATCGACAGCGTCATCGAATCCGGCCGCAAGTCGGATGCGCAGGCGCGCGCTCTCGCGTCCGGCAAGGCCAACGTGGTCGATGTCGTCACCGCCGTCGCCGAAACGGAGGTCGCGGTGGAGACCCTGGTCGCGGTGCGCGACAGGGTCATCCAGTCTTATGAAGAGATCATGCGGATGCCGATCTGACGCCGGATGCAGCACCCGAGGAGGAAGGCATGACCGGCCCCGAAGTGATCGACGTGGCGCGCGACACGATCGTCACGCTCGTCCTGGTGGCGAGCCCGCTGATGCTCGTGGGTCTGGCCGTCGGCGTCGTCATCTCGCTCCTGCAGGCGCTCACGCAGATCCAGGAAATGACCCTGGTCTTCGTGCCGAAAATCCTCGCGATCTTCATCGCCATGCTGCTTGCGCTGCCCTTCATGGGCGATGTGATGCAGGGCCATATGGCCCGCATCGTGCAGCGCATTACGAGCGGCGAATAGGGCAGGACGAAAGGTGCGGACCGATGCGCGTCGACCTCTCGTTTCTTCCCGCGGCCGCGGCCGCCTTCCTGCTCGTCTTCGCCCGGGTCGGTACGATGGTGATGATGCTGCCGGGAATCGGCGAAGGCGCCGTGCCGGTCCGCATCCGGCTCGTCGCTGCGCTCGCGCTCGCCGCGCTCTTGTTTCCGTTGCACCGCAACGCGTTCGCGATCGATCTCAAGTCCTTCGGCCCTGTGCTCACGGGGCTCGGACAGGAGCTTCTGGTCGGTGCCATTCTCGGCCTGACCGTGCGGTTGGCGATCTCGGCCTTGCAGGTCGCGGGCAACATCGTCGCCCAGCAGATGGGTCTCGGCTTCGTGACGGCGGTCGACCCGACCCAGGGCCAGCAGGGGGCGATCGTCGGCAATTTTCTCACACTGCTCGGCACCACGCTGCTGTT
This sequence comes from Xanthobacteraceae bacterium, assembly GCA_035716025.1. Lineage (GTDB taxonomy): Bacteria > Pseudomonadota > Alphaproteobacteria > Rhizobiales > Xanthobacteraceae > JADGHE01. The sequence continues at coordinate 47,849 of DASTKH010000059.1, read as the reverse complement.
CGCGACCGATCTGCATCATCTTCTCATCGCCGCGCTCAACGACAGCTATGCCCTGTTCCGCCCCGGCACGCTGCCGTTTTCGGGGGACGTGGCACGCTTCACCGTTGAGACCTTCGCGACCGCCTTCCGCGTCGGCGTTCAGCTTTCCGCGCCGTTCATCGTGTTCGGACTGCTGTTCAATTTCGGCCTCGGCGTGCTCTCGCGGCTGATGCCGCAGATGCAGGTGTTCTTCGTCGGCCTGCCGCTCTCGATCTTCGCGGGGTTCCTCGTTCTCGTCCTTGTCGTCGGCACGATGATGACGGTTTATCTCGGCTATATCGAGGGCGTGCTCCGCACGCTGGCGCGGGGGCCCTGACGCGCTATGGCCGAGGAGCACAACGACGCCGACAAGACAGAAGACCCGACGCAGAAGCGTCGCGACGAGGCGCTCGCGCGCGGCGACGTGGTCAAGAGCCAGGAGGTGAACACCTGGTTCGTTCTCGCCGGCGGGCTGCTTGCGCTTTACACTTTCGCGGGATTTTCGGCACACGGGCTTGCGGTCATGTTGCGTCCACTGCTCGGCGGCGCGCATCTCGTTGCGTTCGACCGCGGGGGCCTGATGGCCCTTTTCGAACGGCTCGGGTTGGGGGCGCTCGCCGTCCTGGCGCTGCCCTTCTTGCTGGTGGCGCTCGCCGGCCTTCTGGGAAACATGGTGCAGCACCGCCCCGTCTGGTCGGGCGAGGGGCTCAAGCCGAAACTCGCGCGCATTTCTCCCGCCGCGGGATTAGAGCGCCTGTTCTCCAAACTCGCGCTGGTCAATTTCGCCAAGGGCCTGTTTAAGATCGCGCTTGTCGGCGCGCTCATGGCCTGGCTGTTGTGGCCGGACCGCCGACGCCTCGACGGAATGGTCGCGACCGATCCGGCTGCGCTTCTGCCGCTGACGGAAGGACTCGCACTCAAGCTTCTCGCGACCACCACCGCCGTGCTCGCGGTTGTGGCGATCCTCGATTATCTCTACCAGCACCATGTCTGGTTCACGCGGCAGAAGATGTCGCTGCGCGAGCTGAAGGAGGAATTCCGCCAGACCGACGGTGACCCGGCCATCAAGAGCCGGATGCGGCAGCTGCGGCAGTCGCGTATGCGGCGGCGCATGATCGCGGCGGTGCCGAAGGCCTCCGTGGTTATCACCAACCCGACCCATTATGCGGTCGCGCTGCAGTATGAGCGGGGCATGAACGCGCCCGTTTGCGTCGCCAAGGGCGTCGACTCGCTCGCCTTGAAAATCCGCGAGGTCGCGACCGCCCACGGCATCCCCATCGTCGAGAACCCGCCGCTTGCCCGCACCCTGCACGCGACCGTTGAACCTGACGAGGAAATCCCGCCGGAGCATTACAAGGCCGTGGCGGAGGTGATCGGCTACATCATGCGCCTCAGGCAGGCGGTGCGGCAATGAGGGTTCCGGCCGGCGGCAGAGGCCGGCAGGGTCATCGCGCAGGCAATTTGCGCCGGTTGCGCGGCCGCGCCGGCTCTCCGGCGTGGTAATCTGAAGTGGCTGCGATTCGATGAGCGAGAAGCAGGTCGCCATGGCGATGCAGGAGGTCGAGGGCCACGCGCAGGCGAGAATGGGCCTTCCGCGAGCGGGCAGCGTGGGTCTGGTGCTGCTCGTCGCCTTCGCGCTCGTGGGCGCGGCGGTGGGGCTCTTGATGGCCGGGCGCGGGCGGGCGGACAGCTACATCCTGTTCCTGCTCGCAACGCTTTCGGTGGTCGGCGTGTTCGCGCTGTTTGCCGGCGCGGCGGGGATCCTGCGGCTCGCCGGCGGGGAGAGCGAGGACGCGCTGCCGACCGCCGTCACCGAGGGCATGAGCGACGGCCTCCTGGTCACCGATGCGGCCGGCCGCGTGCTCTACGCCAATCCGGCCTACCGTCGGCTGACCGATGCCGCAGGGAGCGACGATGTGCGGCCCGTCGAGCGCGTGTTCGTCGGCGATCCCGACATGTCGGAGGCGATCTACCGCCTGTCGAAGGCCGCGAGCGAGGGCCGGCCGCTGCAGGAGGAAGTGCGCGTCACCGACCTGCGCGGCCAAGGCGCCCGCTGGCTGCGCCTTCGCGTGCGCCCGCTCGCCGAGACCGGCCGCTTTGCGCGCGCGACGGTCTGGACCGTCGCCGACATCACCCGCGACCGCGTGCGCCAGGAAAACGTGTTTCAGGAATTGCAGCACGCGATCGACTATCTCGACCACGCACCGGCGGGATTCTTCTCGGTCGATCCCGCGGGGCGCATCGTCTATCTCAACGCCACGCTCGCGGGCTGGCTCGACCACGATCTTGCGCAGGTCGGCTCGGGCGAGCTCGAACTCGGCGACATCGTCGCCGGCGACGGCGCCGCGTTGCTCACCGGCATCGGCGGCGCGCCCGGCGAGGTGAAGACCGAGGTGCTCGACCTCGACCTTAAAACGCGCAGCGGCCGCACGCTGCCGGTGCGACTCTTTCACAAGCGCGCCTTTGCGGCGGACGGTTCGCCCGGCGCCTCGCGCACCCTCGTGATCAATCGCGCGCGCAACGACGGCGATCCGCAGCGCGCCGCGGACGTGCGTTTCATGCGCTTTTTCCACAACGCGCCGATGGCGATCGCCACGGTGGCGCGCGGCGGGCGCATCGTGCAGGCGAACGCGCCGTTCGCTCGGATGCACCAGACGCTCATCAAGCGCGACGGCTCGCTCGAAGGCGGCTCGATCCTGAGCGCCGTCGCCGAACGCGATCGCCCGGCACTGGAATCGGCCATCGCCGAGGCGGCGGAAAAGCCCGGGCAGATCGCGGCGGTGGACGTCGCGCTTGCGGGCGAGGGGAGCCGCTTTGCCCGGCTGTTCGTCGCCGGCATCGACGATGAGGAGGGCGTCGGCGAGGCCGCCATCGTCTATGCGGTGGAGACGACGCAGCAGAAGGCGCTGGAGGCGCAGGTCAACCAGTCGCAGAAGATGGACTCGGTCGGCCAGCTTGCGGGCGGCATCGCGCACGATTTCAACAACGTGCTTTCCGCCATCATGATGGCGACGGATTTCCTGCTGAACGCCCATCGCCCGACCGATCCGTCCTTCCAGGACATCATGCAGATCAAGCAGAACGCGAACCGCGCGGCGAGCCTCGTGCGGCAGCTTCTCGCGTTCTCGCGGCGGCAGACGATGCGGCCGCAAGTGCTCGATCTCGGCGAGGTGCTGTCCGACCTCACCATGCTGTTGCGTCGCCTGATCGGCGAAAAGGTCGCGCTCGAAGTGTCGCACGGCCGCGATCTCTGGCCGGTGCTGGTCGATCTGTCGCAGTTCGAGCAGGTGATCGTGAACCTGGCGGTCAATGCCCGCGACGCAATGCCGGACGGCGGCAAGCTCACGGTGCGCACGGCCAACGTTCCGGCCGCCGAATGCGCGCGTTATGCCTATCGCGGCCTGCCGGCCGCGGACTTCGTATTGATCGAAATCGGCGACACCGGCACCGGCATTCCGCCGGAGATCATCGACAAGATCTTCGAGCCTTTCTTCTCCACCAAGGAGGTCGGAAAGGGCACGGGGCTCGGGCTCTCCACCGTTTATGGGATCATCAAGCAGACGGGTGGGTTCATCTTCCTCGACTCGCAGGTCGGCGTCGGCACAACCTTCCGGATCTTTTTGCCGCGTCATGTCGGCGAGGCGCCGCAGGCGGACACGCCCGCGCAGCCGGCGCGCGCGGGCACGCCGGAGCGTCCCGCGGCCGACCTTACCGGGCGAGGGACGATCCTGCTTGTTGAAGACGAAGCGGGGCTGCGCGGCCTCAATGCACGCGGGTTAGCCTCGCGCGGCTACACGGTCCTCGAGGCTGCCAACGGAATCGAGGCGATCGAGTTGCTGAAGGCCCAGCGCGGGGAGATCGATCTCGTGGTCTCCGACGTTGTGATGCCGGAAATGGACGGGCCGACGTTGCTTAAGGAAATGCGCAAGATCAACCCCGAGCTGAAAATGGTCTTCGTCTCCGGCTACGCCGAGGATGCGTTCGAGAAGAATCTGCCGGAGGGAGGGCAGTTCACCTTTCTCGCCAAGCCCTTCACGCTCAAGCAGCTTGTCGCGGTGGTGAAGGAAACGATCGGCCAGCCTGCGCCGCCGGCCTCCTGAGGCAGCGCCTTTCGGGAACCGTGAACTGCCGCAAACGTTAATGCCTACGAAGCTGCAACGAAACCGTTGCAGCTCACGGGGACCCGTCTCAACGGGCATCGCGGCTGGATTTCGGTCGCGCTTCGCACCCCGATCGGAACCGGCTGCGGATGGCCGGGGACCCTCCCCCGAAGCGGGGAGGGTCTTCCGAGTCCCGTTAATCATTTCGGCCGTCCGCGCGTTGCCGTGCGCGCCTCATGCGCAGGTGAGCAGGTCATCGAGGTCGAGTGGCCCCGTCACCATCGCCAGACGACCGTCGGGGTCGCGCGGCCATTCCTCGCGCGGCCGGTCGCGATAGAGCTCAATGCCGTTATTGTCCGGATCGCGCAGGTAAAGCGCTTCGCTGACGCCGTGGTCGGCAGCGCCTTCGAGCGGAATGCGTGCGGCCGTCACGCGCCGCAGCGCGTCGGCGAGCGCCGGGCGCGAGGGATAGAGAATGGCGAGATGATAAAGCCCCGTGCTGCGCGGCAGGGGCGGGTCTCCGCCGCGGCTTTCCCAGGTGTTGAGGCCGATATGGTGATGATAGCCGCCGGCCGAAACGAAAGCAGCGCCGTAAAGGCGCTGGGTTAGGGCGAAGCCGAGCACGCCGCAATAGAAGGCGAGCGCCCGGTCGAGATCGGCGACCTTGAGATGCACGTGGCCGATGCGCGCTTCGGGATGAATCGGCGCAGCTTGGACGCGCGGCAAAGGCACTTCGCTCATGGACGCCATTCCCCTGTCGCCATTCCCCCATCAGGTCCGCGTCCGCACGCCGGCCCAAAAGGAGAAGCCGCCCCGCGCGACGAGGCGGCTTCTTTTTCTTGTCCGGAATGTTGCGTCTGCCTACGGGCAGACCTCGACTCGGCGCAGCCGGCCATCGATCCGCTCGCGGGTGATATAGCAGCTCGAAGTCGGCTGCACATAAACGGTGCCCGCGCGCGGATACGCCGCCGCAGGGACGCGCGGATCGAGATAGGCCTGATTGGCCGAGGCCGCAGCAGCGCCAAGCACGGCTCCGCCGACAACGCCCCCGATGATCGCGGGCACGACCCAAGCCGGCGTTGCATGCGCCTGCGGTGGGCTATAAAGCGCGCCGCCTGCAACGGTCGCGGCCGCCGCGAGCGCCATCAGAGTCCTTTTCATATTCAACCTCCGCGTTGATCAGGATGTCTTATCCAATCGGTCGCGCGTGCAATGGTTCCCCTCCCGGGACTCGCGCGCCGCCCGTGCATATGTTCATCGACGGCGGCTTCGTCCAGCCGTCGGGGAACCTTTTCGCGCGCCGCACCGTTCCTCCGGCACTCTGATACAGGAGCGCGCAAATGGGCCGAGGAATTCTTCTGTGGCTGATCGGTATCCCACTCCCCATCATCCTGGTGATCTGGCTGCTGGGTGGGCTCAATTGAGCCTGTTTGAAGCCGCTTTTGCGGCGTTTCGGACCGTTTACAGCCACAAATACATCAACCGCGCGACGAAATCGCGCGGTTGATGTTTCGTGTTGATGGTGCATTAAGCGCACCGAAAGATTCAGCCTTCCTCATCCTCGGGCTGCTGAATGGCAGAGAGCAGCCAATCGCCGCCGCGGGCGCGCATGAACGTCCACAATTCTGTGACTTCGATCGGCTCCGGCTCGCCTTCGATCACGTCCCGCGTCCGACGATCGAGCATCTGATCGACAAGCGAATAGCGCATCGCGACGGTCGCATACTCGACATTGCCTTCCCGCCAAGCTTCCGAAAGATCACCCTGCAGGAGTTTCACGCCGGAGAGCATGGCTACGCGCCCGCGGCTTGCGTTCTCCGAAAGCTCTTCGGACAGATAGCCGAACATTTCCGGCGTCGTGCATGCGCGCAGGGTATTGGTGTCCTCGGCCGAATAGGCGGCCTGGATTTCGCTGAGCCGGCGCTCGAACGTGTCGTAGTCCGCAGGTGTCAGCCCGATCTCGTCGGAGGGCGCGGAAGGTGCCGGCCGCGAATGCAGGAAAGTGCCGCCGGCCGCGGAGGCGGGCGCGGGCGCCGCCGTCATCTCGGCGCGCGCCGCCTCGGGGCGCGTGCCTGCACCCGCGCCGGCGAGCGCCGCTTGCGGCTGCGCGCGGCGCTGCCACCAGTTCCAAACAAGCCAGCCGAGGGCGGCGATCAGGCCGACCTGTACGAGAAGGCCGATAATCGAGGCGAGTCCGGCCAGTCCGCCGAAAAATCCGTGGCCGAACAGAAGACCGAGAAGGCCCGCCCCGAGAAAGCCGGCCGCGAGGCCGCCGAGGAGGCCGGGGCGGTTGAGCCAGCCGGGCCGGGTGGGCTGAGCGGCGGCCGCCGCGCGCGGGGCGGAAGGCTGCGCCGGCTGCGTCATCGTCCGGTCGAAGGGCTGCGCGGTCGGGGCGGTGCGCGTCGCGGGAGGCGGCGTGAAGGTCCGCGATCCGCGGCTTCCGAAGCCCTTGCCGCCGCCCATGCGGGCGTCCGCCTCGCCAACCGTCAAGGCCAGCGCGGCCAGCAACCCCATGATCGCAAGCAGCGGCCTCACGCGAAAACGCATCATCGAAACCTCCCGAAACGCCCGCATCCGGGCACCATTCATATCGGGGGCGGATGATGGTTTTTTAAGCCCCGAATCGCCACCGCATGCGGCCGCGGCACAACGGCGCACCCGAACAGGCCGACGCGCTGTCCGCGCTGCCCCGAACCGGGAAATCTTTCAGGATCAGCGGGAAGGAGAAGGGGAAAGGGAAAGGGAAAGGCTGCGAAAGCGCTGGCGAGCGGAAGCACTCCCCAAGCGGCGGGCAGAAGAGTGCCGCAAAGGCAAGCGAGACGGTCGTGAAAGCCAGGAGCGGGAGGAGAAACCCTAATTCAGGCCACCGCCGCCGTCGCCGCCGCCGTTGCACGGCCGAAACCGGCCGTAGCCGTCGTCGAGGAAGCACTCGTATGGCGACGACCAGGCGGGACGCGAGGGGTAGATCTGACCCGGTATCGCGTCCGGAGCGACAGGCCGCCGGCGATAGGCGACCTCGCGCCGGCAGGCGCCGTGGCGTCCGACGTTGCGCTGGCACTGTTTCAGACTGTGGAAACCGCAACGCAGCACGGCGCCGCCTTCATAGGCGCACCAACGGGCCGCCTTCGCTTCGCCCCCACCGGAGACGGCCAGAAGCCCGGCCGCCGCAGCCATCGCTAAGATCCTACGCATCGGTGGTGATCTCCCGGATTGTCCTGGCAAGCTAACACCGGCCGTTGCGGCGTCTTCCGCGCGTTTCTTGCAAATGCCGGCACCGATGGAAACGGGCCCGCGCCGGGGACTCTCCACCGGGAAGAAATGCTTGGCAAGTTCGGCTATCAAGAGACGGTGTCTCGTCGTCCCGAATCGCGCGAGGCAGCGGCGCGGCGCCGCGCTCGCCGGTCATGCGGTGCGCGGCATATGCGCGGGAGGCAGCCGATGTTTCAATGCACCGTTCCGGCCGTTGCGACCGTGCAGCAGGATGATGCGGCCGTGCGGATTACGCGCTGGGACTTCGCGCCCGGCGCGGCCACCGGCTGGCACCGGCACGACTACCCGTATGTCGTCGTGCTCCTGACCGATGCCGTGCTGCTTCTGCACGACGGAAAGGCGCAGTCGCGGGCGGAACTTGCCGCCGGTCAGAGCTACCGGCGCCCGCCGGGGGTCGAACACGACGTGATGAACGGATCGGAGCACGCGATCGCCTTCGTGGAGATCGAGATCAAGCGGCCGGACCTGCTCGCCAGACCGCTTTGACCCGGCCGATGTCCACGCAGCGCCTGTCCGTCCCTCCGCCGCCGGGCCCGATTGCCCGGCAGGACGATTTCGGCCGCGCGGTGCTCTACATGATTTTCGCCATGACGTTGATCCCGATGCTCAACGCCTCGGCGAAGTATCTTGCCGCGGATTACCCGATCCTTCAGATCGTCTGGGCGCGCTATGCAGGCCACTTCTTTTATATGATCGCCGCCTTCGGCCCGCGGCGCGGCGCAAGCCTGCTTGTGTCGTCGCAACCGGGAATGCAGGTGCTGCGCTCGACGCTGCTGTGTCTGTCGACGGCGATCTACATGACGGCGCTGCGCTACATCCCGCTCACGACCGCGGCCGCGATCAGCTTCACGGGGCCGTTCATGGTCGCCGGCATGGCGCCGCTCCTGCTCGGCGAGCGGGTTGGGATGATGCGCTGGCTCGCGATCGGTGTCGGATTTCTCGGGGCGCTCCTCGTCATCCGTCCGGGCTTCGGCGCGGTGGATGCGGCGGCGTTTCTCGTCTTTTTCAGCGCGCTGTTTTCGGCGCTCTACCAGATCATGACCCGCAAGCTCGCCGCGCACGATCGTGCCGAGACGTCGATCACTTATATTGCGCTTTCGGGCTTCGTGCTCACCTCGATCCCGCTGCCTTTCGTGTGGACCACGCCGGCGACGCCGCTCGACTGGGCACTTTTCGTGGGGCTCGGCTTCTTCGGCGGCTTCGGCCACTATTTCCTGGTCCGCGCCTTCGAGCTTGCGCCTGCGCCCTTCATCTCGCCGTTCAATTACGGGCAGATCGTGGGCGCCGCGATCCTGGGCTTCCTGGTGTTCGGGCAATTTCCCGACCTATGGGTGTGGCTCGGCTCAGCCGTGATCGCGGGCAGCGGCCTGTTCATCCTCTACTGGGAACGGCGGCGCAAGCCCTCGGCACCGGCGCGGACTTAAGCCGCGGAACTTGCGGTCGTCCATCCCTGCGCAACGGGCGCGGCGCAGCGATGCGGTGACTTTTCCTGGTGCCGGGCAAAGTCTTAGGATCGCAAGGACGGCCTGCAGGATTCGCCGGCCGTGCTGCGTCGCGACGGAGGTGTGGTGGAGAGCGCGCCCTGGCTCAATGACGTCTGCGTCTTCCTCGGCGTAGCCGGCATGATCGTCCCCTTGTTCCAGCGCGCGCGCATCAGCGCGGTGCTGGGCTTCATCCTGGCGGGCATCGCCATCGGGCCGTTCGGGCTCGGGCGGCTCGCAGCCGCCTATCCGTGGGTCCGCTATCTCACGATCGAGGATCGTTCGGCGATCGAGCCGTTCGGCGAACTTGGCGTGATGTTCCTTCTGTTCCTGATCGGCATCGAATTGTCGCTGCCGCGCCTGTGGTCCATGCGCCGCTATGTGCTGGGCGTCGGCGCCGTGCAGGTCGGCGCCAGCATGGTCGCGATCGGCGGCGTGCTGCTCTTGCTCGGTCTTGGCGCGGAAGCCGCCGTCGTGCTCGCCATGGCGCTCGCGCTGTCCTCGACCGCAATCGTCATGCAGCTTCTGCAGGAGCAGGGACGGGCGGCGACGACGCTCGGCCGCGTTGCGCTTTCGGTGCTGCTGTTCCAGGACCTCATGGTCTCGCCTGTGCTCTTCGTCACCGGCGTGCTCGGCCGCAGCGAAGGGAACGTCGCGCTCGGCTTCGCGATCGCGCTCGCGCAGGCCGCCGCCGCCGTGGCGCTGATCGTGGTCGCGGGACGTTATGTGCTCCGGCCGCTGCTGCGCTTCGCCGGGCGCACGGGCAGCCGCGATCTCATTATGGCGATCACGATCCTGATCGTGCTGACGATCGCCGCCGCAACCGCAGCCGCCGGGCTGTCGGTAGCGCTTGGTGCCTTTCTCGCCGGCCTTCTGCTCGGCGAGAGCGAATTCGGCGAGCAGATCGAGGTCGACCTCGAGCCGTTCAAGGGCCTGCTGCTCGGCCTCTTCTTCACAACCGTCGGCATGAGTATCAATCTCGCCGACGTGGCGCAGAGCGTGCATTGGCTCGTCCTCGCGAGCGCGGGCCTCCTGCTGCTCAAGGCGCTCGTCCTGTTCGCGGCAGCGCGTGCCTTCGGCGTCGCCATTTCGACCTCGGCGGAGGTCGCGCTGCTGCTGCCGCAGGCGAGCGAATTCGCTTTCGTGGTGGTCGGGCTTGCCGGGGCGAGCGCGTTGCTCGAACCGCGGGTTGCCTCGTTCACGCTCGCCTGCGTGAGCCTGACGATGCTTGCGACGCCGCCGCTCGCGCTCGCCGGGCGCCGCGCCGGGATCTTACTGCAGCGCATGGGTCACGGCGACGGGCCGTCCGATGCGGAGATCCGCGATCTCGAAGGCCATGTGGTGATCGGCGGCTTCGGCCGCGTCGGGCAGATCATCGCTTCGCTTCTCGAGGCCGAGAAGATCCCCTTCGTCGCGCTCGACACCGACGGCGCGCTGGTGACGCGCGAACGCAAGGCGGGGCGCCTCGTATTCTTCGGCGATGCGGCGCGGCCGGAAATGCTCGAACGGGCGGGCGTTGCGCGCGCGGGGGCCGTCGTCGTGACGCTCGATGCGCCGCGCGCGGCCGAGCGCATGGTGGAACATGCCCGCAAGCACAATCCGAGCGCGGTGGTCGTCGCGCGTGCCACGGACCGCACGCATGCGGCGCGCCTGCTGGCCCGCGGCGCGCTCGGGGTCATTCCCGAAGCCGTCGAGGCGAGCCTTCAGCTCGCAGGTCGCCTGCTCGAGGCGCTCGACCTTCCGAAAGAGGCCGTGCAGCGCCGCCTCGCGCAGGCGCGCGAGGCGGAACGCGAACGCCTCGTCGAGGCGGCCGAAAAGCGGAAATAGCGCGCCGCCGCTCAGGCGGCCATCGCCTTCTTCAGGTTCTCGTCGATCTTGTCGAGGAAGCCGGTGGTCGACAGCCACTTCTGGTCTGCGCCGACGAGAAGGGCAAGGTCCTTCGTCATGGAGCCGGACTCGACCGTCTCGACACAGACCCGCTCGAGCGTGCTCGCGAATTTCGCAAGTTCCGAATTGTTGTCGAGCTTCGCGCGGTGCGCGAGCCCGCGCGTCCAGGCAAAGATCGAGGCCATCGAATTGGTCGAGGTCTCCTGGCCCTTCTGGTGCTGGCGGTAGTGACGCGTCACCGTGCCGTGCGCGGCTTCGGCCTCCACCGTCTTGCCGTCCGGCGTCATCAGCACCGAGGTCATGAGGCCGAGCGAACCGAAGCCCTGCGCCACGGTGTCGGACTGCACGTCCCCGTCATAGTTCTTGCAGGCCCAGACATAGCCGCCGGACCATTTCAGTGCCGCCGCGACCATGTCGTCGATCAGCCGATGCTCGTAGGTGAGCTTGCGCTTCTCGAATTCCGCCCGGAACTCCTTGTCGAAGACCTCCTGGAACAGTTCCATGAAGCGCCCGTCATACTGCTTGAGGATCGTGTTCTTGGTGGAGAGGTAGACGGGATAGTTGCGGGCGAGCCCGTAGTTGAAGGAGGCGCGCGCGAAGTCGCGGATCGAGTCGTCGAGATTGTACATCGCCATGGTGACGCCGGAGCCCGGCGCCTTGAACACTTCGCGCTCGATCACCTTGCCGTCGTCGCCGACGAACTTGATCGTGATCGTGCCGCCGGTCGGGAACTTGAAATCGGTCGCGCGGTACTGGTCTCCGTAGGCATGGCGGCCGATCACGATCGGCTTCGTCCAGCCCGGCACAAGGCGCGGAATGTTCCGGCAGATGATCGGCTCGCGGAAGATTACGCCGCCGAGGATGTTGCGGATGGTGCCGTTCGGCGAGCGCCACATGTCCTTGAGGCCGAACTCCTTCACCCGTGCTTCGTCCGGGGTGATGGTCGCGCACTTCACCGCCACGCCGTGCTTCTTGGTCGCGTTCGCGGCGTCGATCGTCACCTGGTCGTTGGTCGCGTCGCGGTTCTGAATCGACAGGTCGTAATATTCGAGCTGGATGTCGAGATAGGGATGGATCAACTTGTCCTTGATGAGTTGCCAGATGATCCGGGTCATCTCGTCGCCGTCCATTTCGACGACCGGGTTCGCAACCTTGATTTTTGCCATTGGAGAAAATGCCCTTTGCACGCGTGGTTTGGGGTTCGGACGGAAGGAGCGGGCGGGCGCCCACGGGGCTTTCGGGTCCCGTGCCCCGGACGGGCGTCGCTATAGCATCGGCCGGCACGGCGCGAAAGCGAGGAGGGGGCGGCCGGCGGCCCCCGGGTGGCGGGCGTGCCGGGGCGCGACGGGACGGCGCGGCCGCCGCGCGCTATGGATCCCGCCGAAGCGCGCAACCTCGAGACCCCGAAAGGCCCTTTGAATGCCCGGAGCCGGAACCGACAAGACGAAACGCTGGATCGCGGAGCCCGGCCCGGTGATCGTGCTGGTCGAGCCGCAACTCGGGGAAAATATCGGCACGGCCGCGCGCGCCATGGCCAATTTCGGACTGGCCGAGCTGCGGCTGGTGCGTCCGCGCGATGCCTGGCCCAATGCCCGCGCCCGCGCGGCCGCCTCGGGCGCCGACCGGGTGCTCGATGCGGCATGTCTTTATGAGACGCTTTCCGCCGCGATCGGCGATTGTGCCCTGGTCTATGCCACGACGGCGCGCGCCCACGATCAGGCGAAGCCCGTCCTCGGCGCCGAGGCCGCGGCGCGCGAAATGGCTCCGCACATCGCCGGGGGCGAGCGGGTCGCGGTGGTGTTCGGACGCGAGCGCTGGGGCCTCACGAACGAAGAGGTGGGGCTTGCCGATCGGATCGTCACGCTGCCGGTCAATCCCGCCTTCGCCTCGCTCAATCTTGCGCAGGCGGTGCTGATCGTCGCCTACGAGTGGTTCAAGCTGAAGTCCGGCGGCGCCTTGCCCTTCGCGATGCCGCAGAAATCCCGCCCCGCGCCAAAAGAGCAGCTCCTCGCCTTCTTCGAAACCCTCGAACGCGAGCTTGCGCGCGTCGAGTTCTTCCGTCCGCCCGAGAAGCGGGCGACGATGACGATCAATCTGCGCAACATCTTCCTGCGCATGGGGCCGACGCAGCAGGATGTGCAGACCCTGCACGGGGTCATCACGGCGATCGCCGAGGGGCGGAAAGGCCCGGCGAAGGGCGGAGTTCTCGACAGCGAACAGGCGGCGGCGCTGCGCAATCTGCTCGCCGAACACGGGCAAGGTAAGGTGCCGCTCGAACGGGCGCCGGTGCGCGGCCTTGCCCGGCTGCTCCGGCGCAACCCGACCGACGCCGAGCGCGCCCTCTGGGAGGCGTTGACGCAAGAGCGCCGCTTCGCCGGCCTCGGCTTCAAGCGGCAGGTGCCGATCGGGCCGCATATCGCCGATTTCGTCTCCTTTCCGCTGCGGACCGTCATCGACATTGTGCCGCGCGAGGAAAGCGCGGCCGCCGCACAGGCGCGAACGCAAAAGCGCGCCTGGCTCACCGAGCGGGGCTATCGGGTGATCGCGCTCGATGCGCGGGCGATCGAGGCCTGTCCTGCCGCCGCCTTGGAGCAAGTAGCGGCCGCACTCCCGCCCCGCGCCGGGCGGTAGCGCGCGGAAAGCGCTGGGGTCCGCTCTCCGCAAAAGATTGAAAGCCTCTCTGGGGTCGCCTCCGCACCGCAATGAGGGGATTATGCTTTCAGCCCTTTCACGGCCGCGAGCGTGCCGGCCCGCATGAAAGCGCCGTCGCTGCCCACGGCGAGGAAACGGAAGCCGCGTGCGGCCTGTTCGTTCGCGCGCTCCGGGCCCGCGGTATAGGCGCCGGCGATCTTGCCGGCCTTGCGCGCCGCAGCGACGATGGCTTCGCAGGTTGAGTCGACGTCCTTCGAGTGGGGGTCGAGCGTGTTGCCGTTGCTCAGCGCGATGGACAGGTCGGAAGGGCCGACAAACACGCCGTCGATGCCGGGCGTCGCCAGAATGGCGTCGAGATTCTTGAGCGCGGTGCGGGTTTCGACCATCGCCAAGGTCACGACATTGTCGTTCGCTTGCTTGAGGTAGTCCGGCATGGAGAGGCCGTTGAGCATCAGCGCCCGCGCCGGCCCCCAACTGCGCTCGCCGATCGGCGGAAATTTCGCGGCGGCAGCGAAGGCGCGGGCGTCCTCCGCGGTGTTGATCATCGGCGCGATCACCCCTTCGGCTCCGAAATCGAGCACCCGGCTCACATAGGCGAAATCGCCGAGCGGCACGCGCACGATCGGCGCCGCGCCCGCGGCACGCACCGCTGCAATGCCGGCAATGACGCCCGCCTGGTCAAACAATCCATGTTGCTGGTCGAGATTGACGGCGGAAAACCCGTCGCGCGCCAGCATTTCGGCGAGAATCGGCACGCCGAGCGTGGCCCAGCCGACATGGACGGTTTCGCCGGCGCGCAGCCGGCGGGCAAGCGAAAACGGTTCCGGTGAAGCCATGGGAACATCCTGAAATAGCTGCGGGGCGCCGGCAGGGCGCCGGCCGACATCCCGAACGATCCTGCATCGGCCGGCGCGCCGCAAGCCCCGCGCAGGCGCGGACGGCCCGTGACGGGGAGAACCTTGCACAAGGCTGCCGCGGCGCTCGGAAAGCGCGTGGCAGCCCGTATGAGACAGGTCCGGCGGGTCGGGCCGCCGGCCGTCCGGGGCGGCTCAGCCGAGATCGAGTTCCTTGAAGAAGTCGTTGCCCTTGTCGTCGATGACGATGAAGGCCGGAAAATCCTCGACCTCGATGCGCCAGATCGCCTCCATGCCGAGCTCGGGATACTCCACCACCTCGACCTTCTTGATGCAGTGTTCGGCGAGGTTTGCGGCCGCCCCGCCGATCGAGGCGAGATAGAAGCCGCCGTGCTTCTTGCATGCCTCGCGCACCTGCGCGGAACGGTTGCCCTTGGCGACCGAGATCATCGAGCCGCCTGCGGCCTGGAACTGGTCGATATAGGAGTCCATACGGCCTGCCGTCGTCGGGCCGAAGGAGCCGGAGGCATAGCCCTCCGGTGTCTTGGCCGGACCGGCATAATAGATCGGGTGGTTCTTGAAGTAGTCCGGCAGGCCTTGGCCGCTCTCCAGGCGCTCGCGCAGCTTGGCGTGCGCAAGGTCGCGCGCCACGATCATCGGGCCGGAAAGCGAGAGGCGGGTTTTGATCGGGTGCTGCGAGAGCTGCGCCAGAATCTCTTTCATCGGCCGCCTGAGGTCGATCCGCACGACCTCCCCGCCGAGCGCCGCCTCGTCGATCTCGGGCAGGAAGCGCGCCGGGTTGTGCTCAAGCTCTTCGAGGAAGACGCCCTCGCGCGTGATCTTGCCGAGCGCCTGGCGGTCGGCGGAGCAGGAGACGCCGAGCCCGATGGGCAGGGAGGCGCCGTGGCGCGGCAGGCGGATCACCCGCACGTCGTGGCAGAAATATTTGCCGCCGAACTGGGCGCCGACGCCGAGCGACTGCGTCATCTTCAGCACTTCCTGCTCCATGTCGAGGTCGCGGAAGGCGTGGCCGTCCTCGCTTCCCCGCGTCGGCAGGCCGTCGAGATATTTGGTCGAGGCAAGCTTGACGGTTTTCATCGTCAGCTCCGCCGACGTGCCGCCGATGACGATGGCGAGGTGATAGGGCGGGCAGGCGGCAGTGCCGAGCGTCAGCACCTTCTCCTTCAGGAAGGCGAGCATCCGGTCACGGGTCAGGATCGACGGCGTCGCCTGGAACAGAAACGACTTGTTGGCGGAGCCGCCGCCCTTGGCGATGAAGAGGAACTTGTAGGCGTCCTCGCCCTCGGCATAGATTTCGACCTGCGCCGGCATGTTGTTCTTGGTGTTTTTCTCTTCGAACATGGAGAGCGGCGCGAGCTGCGAGTAGCGCAGATTGCGCTTGAAATACGCATCGCGCGCGCCCTCGGCGAGGGCGGCTTCGTCGTCGCCGCCGGTCCACACCGCGCGACCCTTCTTGCCCATGATGATCGCGGTGCCGGTGTCCTGGCACATCGGCAGCACGCCGCCCGCGGAAATGTTGGCGTTTTTGAGCAGGTCGTAGGCGACGAAACGGTCGTTCGGCGTCGCCTGGGGGTCGTCGAGGATCGCCCGCAACTGGGCGAGATGGGCCGGCCGCAGCAGGTGGTTGATGTCGATGAAGGCCTGCTCGGCGAGAAGCCGCAGCGCCTCGCGCTCGACCACCAGCATTTCCCGTCCGAGCGCCTTCTCCACTCGGACCCCGGCGCCGGTCAGCTTGCGGTATTGCGTACGGTCCTCGCCGAGCGGGAAGAGCGGGGTGTGGCGATAGGGGGGAAGGACCGGGGCGGGCGCGTTCATCGAACTCCTCGGGTCGCGATGGAAGGGGCGGGGCCCGTTATAGGCGGATTTGCCGGCCGAGCGGAAGGCGCTCGCCCGCTTGCCGCAAGCGGCGCCCGCCTCAGCCGCCGAGCGCGTGGGCGATCGCGTCGAGCGCGGCGTCCGCGCGGGTGCCGTCGGGCCCGCCCGCCTGCGCCATGTCGGGCCGCCCGCCGCCGCCCTTGCCGCCGAGCGCCTCCGCCCCCTTGCGCACGAGGTCGATGGCGTTGAAGCGGGCGGTGAGGTCGTCGGTGACGCCCACCACGATGCCGGCCTTGCCGTCGGCGGTGGTGCCGACGATCGCCACGACGCCCGACCCGACCTGACGCTTGCCTTCGTCGGCGAGGCCCTTCAGATCCTTCATCTCAATGCCGCTGACCGCGCGGGCGAGCAGCTTCACGTCGCCGATCGTGCGCACCCCCGGGGACCCTGCGGCCGCACCGCCGCCCATGGCGAGCTTTTTCCTCGCCTCGGCAAGCTCGCGCTCGAGACGTCGGCGGTCCTCGGCAAGGCCGGCGACGCGCGCCTCGATCTCGCCGACCGGCACCTTCAGGAGCCCGGCGAGATCGTGCAGCGCGCGGCTCTCGCGCCTGAGGTTGCGGCGCGCAGCCTCGCCGGTCATCGCCTCGATGCGGCGCACGCCGGAGGCCACCCCCGCTTCGGACACGACGGAAACAAGGCCGATATCGCCGGTGCGGCGGGCATGGGTGCCGCCGCACAGTTCGACCGACCAGCCGAGCGCGTTGCCGCCTTCGCCCATGGCAACGACGCGCACCTCCTCGCCGTATTTCTCGCCGAACAGCGCCCGCGCGCCGAGCGCCACCGCCTCGTCGACCGCCATCAGCCGCGTGGTGATCGGCGTGTTTTCGAGCACGATGCGGTTGGCGAGGTCCTCGACACGGTCGATCTCCTCCGCCGTCATCGGCTTGGGGTGCGAAAAGTCGAAGCGCAGGCGGTCGGGCGCGACCAGCGAGCCCTTTTGCGCGACATGATCGCCGAGCACTTGGCGCAGCGCCTCGTGCAGAAGATGCGTGGCCGAATGGTTGCGCCGGATGTCGGCGCGGCGTTCGTGGTCCACCTCGAGGGCGAGCGCCGCGCCCAAGCGCAGCATGCCGGCTTCCACCGTGCCGGAGTGGACGAAGACGTCCCCCGCCTTCTTTTGCGTGTCGGTGACGCGAAAGACGAGCCCTTCGGCCGTCATCGCGCCCGTATCGCCGACCTGGCCGCCGGATTCGGCATAGAAGGGCGTCTGGTTGACGATCACCATGCCGCTCTCGCCGGCCGCGAGCGCCTCGACCTCGCGACCATCGCGCACGAGCGCCTTGACCACACCCTCGGCAGTCTCCGTTTCGTAGCCGAGAAATTCCGTCGGGCCGACCTTGTCGCGCAGGCCGAACCAGAAGCCTTCCGCCGCCGTCTCGCCCGAGCCCGCCCAAGAGGCGCGCGCCATTTCGCGCTGGCGCTCCATCGCCGCGTTGAAGCCGTCGATATCGACGCCGATGCCGCGCGCGCGCAGTGCGTCCTGCGTCAGATCGAGCGGAAACCCGTAGGTGTCGTAGAGCGTGAAGGCGACCTCGCCCTTCAGTCGGTCGCCGGATTTCAGCCCCGCGCTCTCCTCCTCGAGAATGGCCAGCCCGCGTTCGAGCGTGCGGCGGAAGCGCGTTTCCTCGAGTTTGAGCGTCTCGGTGATCAGTGCCTCTGCGCGCACCAGTTCCGGATAGGCCTGGCCCATTTCGCGCACCAGCACCGGGACGAGCTTCCACATCAGCGGCTCGCGCGCGCCGAGCAGTTCCGCATGGCGCATGGCGCGACGCATGATGCGGCGGAGCACATAGCCGCGCCCCTCGTTCGCCGGCAGCACGCCGTCGGCGACGAGGAAGGCGCTCGCGCGCAGATGGTCGGCGATGACGCGGTGCGATGCCTTTTGCGGCCCGGCCGGATCAACGCCGGTAAATTCGGCGACCGCGCGGATGATCGCCCGGAAGAGGTCGATCGCGTAATTGTCGTGCGTGCCCTGCAGCACCGCGGCGATGCGCTCGAGCCCCATGCCGGTGTCGATCGAAGGCCGCGGGAGCGCCGTGCGGCGGCCGTCCGCGTACTGCTCGAACTGCATGAAGACGAGGTTCCAGATTTCGATGAAACGGTCGCCCTCGGCCTCGGCCGAGCCGGGCGGGCCGCCGGGAACTCCCTCGCCGTGGTCATAGAAGATTTCGGAGCAAGGGCCGCACGGACCGGTGTCGCCCATCTGCCAGAAATTGTCGGATCCGGCGATGCGGACGATCTTCGATTCCGGCAGCCCGGCGATCTTCTTCCACAGCGCGAAGGCTTCCTCGTCCTCGGCATAGACCGTGGCCATCAGCCGCGCTTTCGGCAGGGCGAATTCCTTCGTGACGAGGTTCCACGCCAGTTCGATCGCGCGCTCCTTGAAGTAGTCGCCGAAGGAGAAATTGCCGAGCATTTCGAAAAAGGTGTGGTGCCGGGCGGTATAGCCGACATTGTCGAGATCGTTGTGCTTGCCGCCGGCACGAACGCATTTCTGCGCCGTGACCGCCCGCGCGTAGGGGCGCTTCTCGACCCCGGTGAAGACGTTCTTGAATTGCACCATCCCGGCATTGGTGAACATCAATGTCGGGTCGTTGCGCGGGACGAGCGGCGAGGACGGGACGATCTCGTGCCCGTTGCGCGCGAAATAGTCCAGGAAAGCCGACCGGATTTCGTTGACGCCGCTCATGTGACTCCTGCGCTGCCGCCGGACTCCCGGCCCGGAGGCGGGCTCGTCGGCCGATCTGTCCCCAACCTATTGACGGTTTCCGCAAGGTTCTAGCGGCGGGGCGGAAAGGTGTCCAGGAAGCGGCGGCGGTGCGGATCGGGGACGGCGAGGAGGGCGGCAAGGCCGGCAAGGGGTCGGCAAGGCGAGGGGCGCCTCCGCGGTCCGGTCCAAACGGCGCCCCCGCGCAGCCGGAGCGGCCGCCGCGGCTTCCCAACGGGCCCGACTCCGGCGGCCGCGCCCGTCCGGCCCGCTTCGACAGGGCTCTTCGGCCGCATCCGCCGAGACGCCAAGGGGCGGGACGCTTTCCGCGTGACGGCCGGTGTGCCCGCAGCGCCTGCCGGCGCGCGCCCCGCACGGCCGCCGAACGGGGCGGGGCCCAGGGAGGCCCATCCGAGGGGCGCCGGCCGGCGCTTCTGACCGGCGCGCCCGGGCCGAGGACCTAGTCTTCGGCTGTTTCTTCGCCTTCCTCGCCTTCGCCGGCGAGGATCTGCTCTGCGATGAGGCCCGCATTCTGGCGGATGGCCACCTCGATGCGCGCGGCGACGTCCGGATTGGCCTTGAGAAAGGCCTTGGCGTTTTCGCGTCCCTGGCCGATGCGCTGGCTGTCATAGGAGAACCAGGCGCCCGATTTCTCGACCACGCCCGCCTTGACGCCGAGGTCGAGAATTTCGCCGGCCTTGGAGACGCCCTCACCGTACATGATGTCGAACTCGACCTGCTTGAAGGGCGGGGCGAGCTTGTTCTTGACCACCTTCACCCGCGTCTGATTGCCGATGACCTCGTCGCGTTCCTTGATCGCGCCGATGCGGCGGATGTCGAGACGGATCGAGGCATAGAATTTCAGCGCATTGCCGCCCGTGGTGGTCTCGGGCGAGCCGTACATGACGCCGATCTTCATCCGGATCTGGTTGATGAAGATCACCATCGTGTTGGAGCGGTTGATCGAAGCGGTGAGCTTGCGCAGGGCCTGGCTCATGAGGCGCGCCTGCAGGCCGGGCTGGCTGTCGCCCATTTCGCCTTCGAGTTCGGCGCGCGGCACGAGGGCTGCGACCGAATCGATCACCAGCACGTCGACCGCGCCGGAGCGCACCAGCGTGTCGGCGATTTCGAGCGCCTGCTCGCCGGTATCCGGCTGGGAGATGAGAAGGTCGTCGAGCTTCACGCCGAGCTTGCGGGCATAGACGGGGTCGAGCGCGTGCTCGGCATCGATGAACGCGCAGGTGCCGCCGCGCTTCTGCGCCTCCGCGACGGCGTGCAGCGCGAGCGTGGTTTTTCCCGAAGATTCCGGCCCGAAAATCTCGATGACACGGCCGCGCGGCAGGCCTCCGATGCCGAGCGCGATGTCGAGCCCGAGCGAGCCGGAAGAAATCGTCTCGATCTCCACCTTGTCGGTCTTGCCGAGGCGCATGATCGAGCCCTTGCCGAAATGCCGCTCGATCTGTGTCAGGGCGGCGTCGAGCGCCTTCGTCTTGTCCATGGACAGTCCTTCGACGACACGAAGCGTGGCGGGGCTCATGCTTTGGCTCCTTATGGCGAGGATTCGAGAACGCGGCAACGCAGACACACGCGGGGGCGACCCGTCGAACGGATGAAAACGTACATGATTTGTTCTCTGTTCGCAATATGTTCCTGCACGGAGGTATCATTTTCTGCCGTCTCCATCTTCGGACCGCAGCCGATCTTGCGCAGAGGCGGAGACGTTCGCCTCTCTGTTCCGGGGCCGTTTTGCGGCCGCCGGAATCACGGATCTTCGAGCAATCGTCCTTCCGGTCGCCTCGGCTTGGGCGACTCGTTCCACAGCGTCCGAGTGGACGCATATTCACTTGGCACGTGTACCGACACCGCCGGACGGGCGTGAGAGACCATGGGCATCACATCGCATGCGTTCGGCCGTGTGACGCGCGCGGACGCAAGGAAATTCAAGAACGGGATTACGCGAAGACAGGAGGCGAAGCGAGCCGGTCGTGTTTCTTGATTTACATAAGGCGGTTGGGCAGGCGACCGCCCTTCCGTCGGTCCAGACGTTCTGCCTCGGGCATTCCCTTCCGCTTGCAATCCGTTAACCGGTTCGGGCGGATGCTATCCGGTATGCGGACAGTCCTCGGCATGGTGCTTCTGGTCGCCGGTGCCGTCGTTCTCGACGCTTATTTGTTCGGCGGCCAGTATTCGCGGGCCGCCATGCGGGTCGCGTCGCAGATCGCGCTGCACTTCTGACGGCCAGAGCGGGATGGAAGGGGAACGGGCGGCACGCCCGGCGCGTTCGCGCGCGCATGCCGTCCCGGGCGGCCGTCCGCGCAGGCTGCACGAAAGACAAGGCGCCGGGACAGGCCCGGCGCCCTTCTCGCCGATCTGACGCGCGAAAGGCGCGCCGGATCTACTCCACCTTGATGTTCGCTTCCTTGATCACCTTGCCCCATTTCTCGGTGTCCGCCTTGATGAGGTCGGCGAAGGCCTGCGGGGTCGAGGGGAAGGGCAGGACGTACTGGTCGGTCAGGAGCTTCACCACGTCGGGGCTCTTCATGATGTCCTGAAGCTCCTTGCTCAGCCGGTCCACGATCGGCTGCGGCGTCTTGGTCGGCACGAGGAGACCCACCCACGGCGCCATCTCGAAGCCCGGTACCGTCTCGGCCACGGCCGGCAAATCCGGCAGCGAGGGGATACGCTTCGGCTCGTTGACGGCGAGCGCGCGCAACTGCCCCCCTTTCACCTGCTCGATCGTCGTTTGGATGTTGTTGAACATGATATTGACGTCGCCGGCGATCACCGCCTGCGCGGCGGGGCCCACGCCGCGGAACGGCACGTGCAGGAGCTTCACGCCGGTCGCCTGGGCGAAAAGCTCGGCGGCGAGATGGCTGAAGTTGCCGATGCCGCCGGTGGCGTAGGACACCGTGCCGGGCTTCGCCTTGGCGAGTGCCACAAGCTCTGCGACGCTCTTGGCCGGCACCGAGGGATGCACGGCGAGGAGTCCCGGGAAGCGCACCATGGTGCCGATCGGGATCAGGTCCTGCAGCGGCTTGTAAGGCAGCTTGGGATAGAGATGCGGGTTGACCGCGAGGGTGGAGTCGGAGGTCGCGAGAATGGTGTAGCCGTCGGGATCGGCCGCCGCCACCGCCTGCACGCCGATCGATCCGTTGGCGCCGCCGCGGTTTTCAACAAAGACCTGCGTGCCGAGCCGCTCGGACAGGTGTTTCGCCACCACCCGCCCGATGAAGTCCGTGCCGCCCCCCGCGGCGAAGGGCACGACCATCTTGATGGGCTTGGACGGCCAAGCCTGCGCGGCGGCGAGCGCCGGCGACAGACAAAAGGCCAGCGCGGCGGCCGCCACGCGGGTCAGACGGAAACGCATTCTGTTTTCTCCCTGAAACAGTGTGCAGCGGTAATGGCCGACCGGCCCGTTACCCTCGCCGCTGCCCGGAGTCAATCAATGGCCCCGCATGGCACGTTTGCGCCCGTCCGGCGCGACCGGCTCCGGCTGTTGAAGACCCCGCGTGCGGCTCAGGCGGCGATCGTGTTCGCGATCGCGTCGCCCATCTGCTGCGTCGAGGCGCTGCCGCCGAGGTCGCGGGTCAGATGCTTTCCTTCGGCAATCACCTTTTCCACCGCGGCCTCGATCCGGGCCGCGGCCTCGGTCGCCTTCGGCTCCTTGTGCTTGCGGCCGAGCCAGGCGAGCAGCATCTGCCCCGACATGATCATGGCGTAGGGATTGGCGATGTTGCGGCCGGCGATGTCCGGCGCCGAGCCATGGGTCGCCTGCGCCATGGCCTGCCGCTCGCCGACGCACAAGCCGGGCGCGAGCCCAAGCCCGCCGACGAGACCTGCGCCGATGTCGGTCAGGATATCGCCGAACTGGTTGGTCGTGACGACGACGTCGTACTGTTGCGGGTTCATCACAAGCTTCATCGAGATCGTGTCGATCATCGATTCTTCGAATGCGACGTCCGGATACTCCTTGGCGACCTTGCGGCATTCTTCCGCGAACATGCCGCAGGCCAGCCGATAGACCGGCTCCTTGTGGGCGGCGGTGACTTTCTTGCGCGGGCGGGTGCGGGCGATCTCGAAGGCTTCGCGCGCCACACGGTTCGAGCCTTTGCGGGTGATGACCCGCATCGCCACCGTGATGTCGTCGTTCGGGCGGAATTCCGGGGCGCCGGCCACCACGGTCTCCGAATAGAGCATGCCCTCGGTGATCTCGCGCAGGAACACGATGTCCACATCCTTGTGGACGGAGGCGATGTTCGGCCGCGATTTCGAGGGACGCACGGCGGCGAACAGTTCGTATTTCTTGCGCACGGGCGGCATGACCCAGGTCGCATCCCCCCGGGGATAAGCGGCGTGACCGATCGGCCCCATGATCCAGCCGTGCAGGTGATGGAGGGCCTCTTCGGTCACGGCGGGAAGCGTGTTGCCGTGCTGCTCATGGCCGGCTTTACCGATCGGCAGGTCCTGCCATTCGATCGCAAGGCCTGCCCGCGCCGCCGCCGCCTTCATGACCTTCACGCATTCCGGTACGACCTCGAGCCCGATATCGTCGCCGAGCAGGATGCCGATCTTCAACATAACGCCCCCATGTCCTGAAACCGGTTCGGCTCAATTGCGGTAAACTGTGTTCGGCGCACGCAGCCCCGCGCCGCCGCGGCGGCGCGGGGCCGCGGCCGGACGATCGGGTTCAGCTTCCCTTGACCTCGGCGATCGCCTTTTCCATCAGCTCTTCCATGGTGCGGCGGATCTGATGGTCCGACTGGGCGACGCCCTTGGCGTCGAAATCCTTGCGGATCTTCCGGAAAACGTCGTCGTCCCCGCCCTCCTCGAAGTCGGCCATCACGACCTCTTTCGCATAGGCGGTGGCGGCGTCGCCGGTGAGCCCCAGCTTCTGCGCAGCCCACTCGCCAAGCAGCCGGTTGCGCCGGGCGGTGGCCTTGAATCGCAGCTCTTCGTCGTGCGCGAACTTCTTTTCGAATCCCTCTTCGCGCTTGTCGAACGTCGTCATCGGGCGGCCTCGCTTGAGTGTTGCGGCTTTGTGCGGCCCCTTCGCGGGTCGCGCGGGCCGCGGCGGGCGCGGGGAGCGCCGGAGCGGCCTTGCATACGGGAACGGAATCACCAAATCAACAAAGGCTTAGGCTGCCCGTTGCAGACCCGCGTGCGGCATTTGTACTCCTCCCCCCGATCGGCTAGGTTCACCTCTGCGGGCGGGCGGCAGTGGCGTTTCGAGTCCTTCTGGTACAAGGCCCTCCGCCGCAAGCCGCGGACCCAAGATTTCTCTTAGGAGTCACGGCGTTATATGGATTTCCTCAAGCCACGGTATATCCCGATGAGTCGCCGCCGGCGCATCTATGAAGGCAAGGCCAAGGTGCTCTACGAGGGCCCCGAGCCCGGAACGCTGATCCAGCACTTCAAGGACGACGCGACCGCCTTCAACGCCAAGAAACATCAGGTGATCGAAGGCAAGGGCGTGCTCAACAACCGCATCTCCGAGTATGTCTTCCAGCACCTCAACGAGATCGGCGTCCCGACCCACTTCATCCGCCGCCTCAATATGCGCGAGCAGTTGATCCGCGAGGTGGAAATCATTCCGCTCGAGGTCGTGGTGCGCAACGTCGCCGCCGGCTCGCTCTCGCAGCGCCTCGGCATCGAAGAGGGGACGCAGCTGCCCCGTTCAATCATCGAATTCTACTACAAGAACGATGCGCTGGGCGATCCGATGGTCTCGGAGGAGCACATCACCGCCTTTGGCTGGGCGACCCCCCAGGAGCTCGACGACATCATGGCCCTTGCCATCCGCGTCAACGACTTCCTGTGCGGCCTGTTCCTCGGGGTCGGTATCCGCCTCGTCGACTTCAAGATGGAGTGTGGCCGGCTGTGGGAGAACGACCTCATGCGCATCGTCGTGGCGGATGAGATTTCGCCCGACTCCTGCCGACTGTGGGACATCAAGACCAACGACAAGATGGACAAGGATCGCTTCCGCCGCGATCTCGGGGGCCTGCTCGAGGCCTACACCGAGGTGGCGAAGCGCCTCGGCATCATGAACGAGGGCGAGCCACCGCGTGGCACCGGTCCCGTCCTGGTGAAGGGCTAGGCCGCGGAGGGGCGATGGGCATCCCCGTCATCGATACCGGCCCGTTCACGGTGGAGGAGTTCTATGCCTTTACCGACCACCGCCCCGACGACGAGAAGTGGGAGCTCATCGACGGGGAGCTGATCTTGAATGCCTCGCCGAGCTTGTTTCATCAACGCATTCTCAAGAACTTGATCCGGGTCCTGGCCAATCTCGAATTGCAGACCGGCGCCGGCTGGGAGGCCGTGCCGGGCATCGGCGTGCGGGTCTCCGACACGAGCCGGCCGGAACCGGACGTCATGATCCTGCCGCGCGGCAGCGATCCCGCGCGCCGCGACACGACGGAGGCGCTCGCCGTCTTCGAGATCATGTCGCCCTCGACCGCCGACCGCGACCTCAAATGGAAGCGCGCGGCCTATACCGGGATGGCGAAGCTCGCTTATTACGTCGCGATCGCCCAGGACACGCCCGAAGCGGTTGTCTTCGCGCGGGAAGAGGGGTTTGCAGAGCGGCGGCTTTGTCGCGCCGAAGAGGCCATCGAACTGCCCGCGCTCGGCCTTTCCCTGCCGCTCGCCGAAATCTATCGCGACACCGGACTGCTCTAGCCCATGAAAGCCCGCATTACCGTCACCCTGAAGCCTAGCGTGCTCGACCCGCAGGGCAAGGCGATCGAGGGTGCGCTCAAGGCGCTCGGGATTGCCGGCATTGCCAGCGTGCGGCAGGGCAAGGTGTTCGACATCGAGGTCGACGGCGAGGATCGCGCGCTTGCCGAGGCGCGCCTCAAGGAAGCCGCCGACAGGCTCCTCGCCAATACCGTGATCGAAAACTATCGCGTGGAGGTTCTGGGTTGAGCCCGAAAGCCATGCGTGCCTCCGTCATCGTCTTCCCAGGATCGAACCGCGAGCGCGATGCCGCCCGCGCCCTGCGCCTCGTCTGTGGCTGCGAGCCGCACATGACTTGGCACGCCGACACGAGCCTGCCGGAGGGTACGGACCTCGTGGTTCTTCCGGGGGGCTTTTCCTACGGCGACTATCTGCGTTGTGGGGCGATCGCGGCGCGCGCCCCGATCATGGATGCCGTGCGCGCGCACGCCGCGGCCGGTGGTCTGGTGCTCGGCATCTGCAACGGTTTCCAGATCCTCTGCGAGGCGGGGCTGTTGCCCGGCGTGCTCGCGCGCAATGCCGAATTGCGGTTCGTCTGCAGGAACGTCCATCTGCGGGTGGAACGGTCCGACACGCCGTTCTCGCGCGGCTACAATGCCGGCCAGGTGATCCGCATCCCGATTGCGCACGGGGAGGGCAATTACGTCGCCGACGCCGAAACGCTGGCTGCGCTCGAAGGGGAGGGCCGAATCGTTTTCCGCTATTGCGCGCCGGACGGAACGCTCGACCCCAAGGCGAACATCAACGGGTCGACGGGGGCGATTGCCGGTATCGTCAATGCCGGGCGCAATGTGCTGGGGCTTATGCCGCACCCGGAAAACCACATCGAAGCGGCGCTCGGCGGAACCGACGGGCGCGGTCTCTTCGCCGGCCTTGTGGAATATGTCGCGGCCAGGAGGATGGCGGCCTAGGTCCGAGCGACCACGCGCCGGTTTCTCCGAGAACGATGCCTCCGGGAGGCGAAGCGATCGGCCGGCGCCACCGTGGAAGCCGACAGCCAAGCGGCCTTCTCGGCCTCCGCGATCGGATTCTCGTCCGTTGGGGCTGGCGAAGCCCGCGGTTCGACGCTACAGGCATGGCCGAGAGTGGCGGCGCAACTGCGGAACGATTAGGTTGCAATCCGATTGTTGCCACGACTTCGCCATGCCGGGTGGACCGTCCGCGCCAGAATGATCCCAAACGAACCGCCGATCACGCCGGAACTCGTGGCCGAGCACGGCCTCACGCCGGACGAATACCAGCGCATTCTGGACCTTATCGGCCGCGAGCCGAGCTACACCGAGCTCGGCATCTTCTCCGCCATGTGGAACGAGCATTGCTCGTACAAGTCGTCTCGTGTGCATCTGCGCAACCTGTACACGCGCGCGCCCTGGGTCATCCAAGGGCCCGGCGAGAACGCGGGCGTGGTCTCGATCGGCGACGGACTTGCGGTCGTCTTCAAGATGGAGAGCCACAACCACCCGAGCTACATCGAGCCCTATCAGGGGGCGGCAACGGGTGTCGGCGGAATCCTGCGGGATGTCTTCACCATGGGGGCGCGCCCGGTGGCCTGCCTCAACGCGCTCTCCTTCGGAGACCCCGCCCATCCGAAGACGCGTCACCTCGTTGCCGGCGTGGTGGCCGGCATCGGCGGGTACGGCAATTCCTTCGGCGTGCCGACGGTCGGTGGGCAGGTGCGTTTCCACACGCGCTATGACGGCAATTGCCTCGTCAACGCGATGGCGGTCGGCATCGTCGAAACGAGCAAAATCTTCTACGCCAAGGCGACGGGCGTGGGGAACCCTGTCGTCTATCTCGGCTCGAAGACCGGCCGCGACGGCATCCACGGCGCGACCATGGCGTCTGCCGAATTCGGCGGCAATGCCGAGGAAAAGCGGCCGACCGTGCAGGTCGGCGATCCCTTTGCGGAAAAGCTCCTGCTCGAAGCCTGCCTGGAAATCATGGCCAAGGACTGCGTGATCGCAATCCAGGACATGGGCGCGGCAGGTCTCACCTGCTCGGCGGTCGAAATGGGCGCCAAGGGCGATCTCGGCATCACGCTCGATCTCGACCGGGTGCCGACGCGCGAGAGCGGCATGTCGGCCTACGAGATGATGCTTTCGGAGAGCCAGGAACGGATGCTCATGGTGCTCCGCCCGGAGAAGGAGAAGGAGGCGGAGGCGATCTTCCGCAAATGGGGGCTCGATTTCGCCGTCGTGGGCGAGACCACGCCGACCCGGCGCTTCGTGGTGCGGCACGGCGGCGACATCGTCGCCGACCTGCCGATCAAGGAGCTGGGCGACGAGGCGCCGGTCTACCACCGGCCTTTCACCGAGGCCGCGCCTCCGCCGCTCCTTCCGCCCGAGTCGGTTCAGCCACCGATGACCCTCTCGGACGCGCTCGAGACTCTGCTCGGCTCGCCCGACCTGTGCTCGAAGCGTTGGGTTTATGAGCAGTATGATCACCTCATTCTCGGCAACACCGTGCAACGGCCGGGTGGGGACGCCGCGGTGGTGCGCATCGGCGAGGGCCCCCGCGGGCTCGCGCTCACCTGCGATGTCACGCCGCGCTATTGCGAGGCCGATC
This sequence comes from Xanthobacteraceae bacterium, assembly GCA_035716025.1. Classification (GTDB taxonomy): domain Bacteria; phylum Pseudomonadota; class Alphaproteobacteria; order Rhizobiales; family Xanthobacteraceae; genus JADGHE01. The sequence goes on along the minus strand of DASTKH010000059.1, from coordinate 19,681 downwards.
CCTTCGAGGGCGGCAAGCAGGCCGTTGCCGAAGCCTGGCGCAACCTCGTCGCCGTCGGCGCCCGGCCGCTCGCCGTCACCGATAACCTCAACTTCGGCAATCCGGAAAAACCGGAGATCATGGGCCAGTTCGTGGGCTGCGTGCGCGGCATCACCGCCGCCTGCCGGGCGCTCGATTTCCCGGTCGTGTCCGGCAATGTCAGCCTCTACAACGAGACAGAAGGCCGCGCCATCCTGCCGACGCCGACCATCGGCGGCGTGGGGCTCGTCGAGGACATCGCGCAAACCGTGACGCTCGCCTTCAAGAGCGAGGGCGAGGCGATTCTGCTCGTCGGCGAGACCCAGGGCTGGCTCGGCCAGTCGGCCTATCTGCGCGACGTCTGCGGGCGCGAGGAGGGCGCCCCGCCGCCGGTCGATCTCGCCGCGGAGAAACGCAACGGCGACTTCGTGCGTGCGCTGATCGGGGAGGGGGCAGCGACGGCGGTCCACGACGTCGCGGACGGCGGGCTGCTTGTCGCGTTGGCGGAAATGGCGATCGCCTCCGGTATCGGCGCGCGTCTCTACGGCGCGCCCGTGATGGTGCCGCCGCACGCCTTCTGGTTCGGAGAGGATCAGGCCCGCTACGTCGTCACCATTGCGGCGGAGGCGGCCGAGGAGGTGATCGCGCGGGCGCGCGCCGTCGGCGTCACCGTGCGACGGCTCGGCGTCACCAACGGGGATTCTCTCAATTTGCCGGGCGAGCGGCCGCTCCTGGTGCAGGTCCTGTCCGACCGCTTCGAGCGCTGGTTCCCTGCCTATATGGCGGGGCTGCCCACGTGAGGCCCGGGCGCTGTTGACCGGCTTTTCGCCGCGACGCATCTTGCCGGCGCATTCGGAGACGTTTCGCCATGCCGATGAAGGCCACCGACATCGAACGCCTGATCCGGGCGCATATCCCCGACGCCGAGGTGACGATCCGCGATCTTGCGGGCGACGGCGACCATTACGCGGCGACCGTGATTGCGGAGTCGTTCCGCGGCAAGTCGCGCATCCAGCAGCATCAGATCGTCTATGCGGCGCTCCGGGGGGAAATGGGCGGCGCGCTGCATGCGCTGCAGCTCACGACCGGCGTTCCGGGAGGGACCTGAGCGCCGGCGGCCGCCCCGGGCCCCCGCAGCTGCAAGGGATCAATACGAGGGAGGAAACACGCAAATGGCGCAATCCAAGCACGGGGTGAAGATCCTGTCGCCCGCCGGCGGCCCGAAGCCGACCGGTGCCTGGAGTCTCGGTGCGCGGGCCGGGGATTTCGTGTTCGTGGCGGGCATGCGCGGGGTGGATCCCAGGACCAACACGCTGGTCGAGGGCGCGGAGGGACGCATCCGGCAGGCCTATCTGAACATGAAGCTCATCGCCGAATCGGAGGGCGCGACGCTCCACGACTGCGTGCGGCTTGTGTGTTACATGACCGACCTCTTCCGCTACCGCGGCATCGTCGAGGCGGTCACGAAGGAACTGTGGGGCGATGGGCCCTTTCCGCCGCGCACCGTCATGGAGATCGACCGCCTCGCGCAGGACGATATTTTCGAGGTCGACGGCACCTTCTACGCGCCTTTGCCGAAATAGGCTCGGCCCGGGTGGGTTGGTTCGGCGGTTTGGGCTATATATCTATCGGCTGACCAGGGGCCCGGCCGTGACCGGGCACAACAGGAACGAGATCGATGTCCATCGAGCAGTTCATCGACAATGAAGTGAAGTCGGGCGACGTGGTGGTGTTCATGAAGGGGACGCCGCAGTTTCCGATGTGCGGTTTCTCCGGCCAGGTGGCGCAGATCCTCGATCTGCTCGGCGTGCCGTGGAAGGGCATCAACGTGCTGGAATCCGACGAGCTGCGGCAGGGCATCAAGCAATATTCCAACTGGCCGACGATTCCGCAGGTCTACATCAAGGGCGAGTTCATCGGCGGGTGCGATATCGTGCGCGAGATGTATCAGGCCGGTGAGCTGCAGGCTCTTCTTAAGGAGAAGGGCATCCCCGTCAACAATCGCGCGACGGCGTGACGCCCGGAGCTTCCGCGGCCATCTCCGCTTCCCCTTGAAATGCCGAAGACGCTCTGCAAAGCAGGGCGCCGAACGGTCTTGTCTGCCTGCTGTCCGCCTCCCGTGCCGGGAGGCGTTTTCTGAACGCCCCGCCGTGATCCGGCCGGGCGGCGGAGTTGTTCGATGCCGCTGCGCGCAGCCTTCGCCTTCACCCCAGCCGAATCCAAGCGCCTGATCGGCCGCGCCGTCGCGGCGATGGAGGAGGTGCGCACGGCGCTGGCCGACGACCTCATCGTCATCGCGCATGGCTCGACCAACGTCTATGTCGCCGAGGAAATCCTGGGCGGCGCGCTGCCGCGGCCGCGCGGCACCTTCCTGTCGGGGCAGATCTTCAACGGGGTGATGTGCCAGACCGAGCCCTCCGAGAAAGGACCGATGCTGGTGCTCGACCGCGGCAAGCGCATTCCGCCGAAGCCCACCATGGGCGAAGTGCTGGAGGCCGGCGGGCCGCATGCCGTCGTCATCAAGGGCGCGAATGCCGTCGATCCAGACGGCCATGCCGGCGTTTTCTGCGCGCATCCGGGCTGCGGCACGATCGGCTTCGCCTACGGTTTCATTTCCGGCCGCGGCGTCAAGCTCATCGTGCCGGTCGGACTCGAAAAGCTCGTCCCCTCCGTGCCGCGCGCCTCGCGCGCGCTCGGGCACGACAACCTCTATTACCAGACGGGCTTCCAGATCGGCATGATGCCGCTCGTGAATGCGAAAGTGGTAACGGAAATCACCGCCTTGCACATCCTCTTCGGGCTCGAGGCCGTGCATGTCGGCGGCGGCGGGGTGTCGGGCTCGGAAGGCACCGTCGTTGTGGTGGCGACGGGGGAGAAGGCCGCGCTCGACCGCGCGATCGCGGCCGTCGAGGCCATCAAGGGCGAGCCGCCGCTCGCAACCATGAAGGCGGCCTGCGCGACCTGCGTCCCGACCACGCCGGCGCTTCTCGCCGGCGTTGAGGAGCAGACGCCGAAAGCGCCCAAGCTGAGTTGCATCTTCCAGGGCAAAGCCGAGGCGGCGCTGCCGCCCGGCTTCGTCCGCCGCCCGGGCGTGCCGTAGATGCCGTAGATCGGGATCGTCTGCCTCTCCGTGCGGGGGAGAGGTGAGGGGCTGTGCGGCGAAGGAAAGCGCCGCGAGGCGGGGACTGCGCGCGGCCCGAGGCGCACCGGCCGCGACGCTCTTCTCCCTTTCCCCGCAAGCGACGAAAGGCCGGGGGTGAGGCGTCACCCCTTCGGCGCCGGCCCGGAGAGAGGAGGCGGACAGGCGCGGCTCAAGGGGCAGCCCGGATCGGCAGACAGCAGGGGCTCAGCGCGAATAGAACTCGACCACGAGGTGCGGCTCCATCATCACCGGATAGGGCACCTCGCTAAGCTCGGGAGTGCGGGTGAGCTTGGCGGTCATCTTGGTGTGATCGACTTCGATGTAATCGGGCACGTCGCGCTCGGCGAGTTGGGTCGCTTCGAGCACCATCGCAAGCTGCTTCGAGGATTCCTTCACTTCGACCACGTCGCCAACCTTGAGCCGGTAGCTCGGGATCGTCACCCGCCGGCCGTTGACCTTGACGTGGCCGTGGCTGACGAATTGCCGCGCCGCGAACACCGTGGCAACGAATTTCGCGCGGTAGACAAGGGCGTCGAGCCGGGATTCGAGAAGCCCGATGAGGTTGGCGCCGGAATCGCCGCGGCGCCGGATTGCCTCCTCGTACAGGCGGCGGAATTGCTTCTCGGAAATGTTGCCGTAATAGCCGCGCAGCTTCTGTTTGGCGCGCAATTGCACGCCGTAGTCGGAGAGCTTGCCCTTGCGGCGCTGGCCGTGCTGGCCGGGCCCGTATTCGCGGCGGTTCACGGGGCTCTTCGGGCGGCCCCAGATGTTTTCGCCCATGCGGCGGTCAAGCTTGTACTTCGCCTCGGTGCGCTTGGTCATCGCGTTCCTTGAAAGGTTCGGGTTCTATCGGAAGCGCGCCCTCCTTTGCTCCGGCCCCGGGGCCGGAACCGACAGGTCGAAGCCGAAGCGCCGGCTCCGACCGCGGGTCGCGAAACGCCGCGCGCGCCTTGCCAGGCGCGCATGACGGCCGCGTTTCTAGGGGGCGGCGCGCGGCCTGTCAATCAAGGTCGGGACAGCAAGGTCGGGCAAGGCGGCCGGCACGTCAGACCGGCGCCGGCGCGGCCTCGCCGATGCCGAAGCGGGCCAGGGCCGAAGCAAGCGCGCCGGAAGGCCGCTTGCCTGAGGTGAAGAGCGCGTGCGCGCAAAGGGCGGCCGGCGCGCTTTGCGGCGGGCCGACGAGGTCGACCACCCGGCGCGCGATGGCGGGCGCGGGGTCGATCCACTGCACCGGCCATGGCGCAAGCCGCGCCAGGCGCGGCGACAGAAGCGGGTAATGCGTGCAGGCCAGCACCACCGTGTCCGTGCGGGCGCTCTCGCGCGTGATGAAGCAGGGCGCGATCTCTGCGGCGAGCCGCGCATCGGCAACCGGCTCGCCTGCAAGCTCGCTTTCCGCATAGGCCGCAAGGCACGTAGAGCCGATCGGCAGCACCAGGCAGCCCTGACCGTATTGGCGGATCAGCGCCTGCGTGTATTCCCGCCGCACGGTCGCTTCCGTGCCCAGCACGGCGACGATCTTGCTGCGGGAGGCCGCGCAGGCCGGCTTGATCGCGGGGACGGTGCCGACAAAGGGCACTGCGAAATGGCGCCGCAGCTCCGGCAGGACGAGCGTGGACGCCGTGTTGCAGGCGATGACGACGAGATCGGGCGCCTGCGTCGCGATAAGATCGCCCATCAGCGCCACGACGCGTAAGACGAGCGCATCTTCGGGGACGCGGCCGTACGGAAACAGGGCGTCGTCGGCAACATAGACGAAGGAGGCGTCGGGACGCGCCTGCGCGAGCGCGCGAAACACGGTCAGCCCGCCGAGCCCCGAGTCGAAAACGAGGATCTTCGGTGCGACGAGACGGCGCGGCGCGACGGTGGGACCGTGAAGAGGCATGGCGGCGCGCTCGGCGTCACATGTGGCGGGCTGCATCGGAGGGGACAGGGTGTAGGGCAGTCCGGCCGGAACCCTGTCTTGCGGCATTTCGCTGTGCATGAAATCCGTCCGCGGCGAATCTGCGGCATTTTGCCCGGAATCGGTTAAGCATCGGTCGCCGGAGGCGCAGACCGTTCCGCCCGACCGGAACGAGAGCCGCCAAGCGGGGTTTATCTTGCAGACGGGGCGGCATTTTCCAGTTGGAGCAAGTCCATGTTGTTCGCAAAGCGCCTTGCCCTTGCGGCGGCGGTTCTGGGTCTCACGGCGGGCACCGCGCTCGCGCGCCCCGCCGTTTCGGAGACCAGCTTGAACGTGCGGAGCGGCCCCGGAACGCAATATCCCGTCGTCGGCGTGCTACAAGCCGGCGAAACCGTGGATGCCGGTCCCTGCACCCGCAGCTGGTGCCGCGTGGCCTCCTCCGGCGGCTCGGGTTGGGCCAGCGCGCGCTACCTGCAGTTCGGCGGAGCGGTGGGTTACGCGGCTCCCCCGCCTGCGGTCGTCTATGACGACTACCCCTACTACGACGACTTCTATTATTACGGCCCGAGCTTCGGGGTTGGCTTCGTGGCCCCGGCATTCCGTCACCGGCATTACCACTGGCGGCGCGGGGACCGGCGGCATTGGGTCGGCCGGCGCGGCGACTGGCGCGGCCGAGTCGTGAGCCCGCCCGTAGATCGCTCGCGCTTCGCCGTGCCGAGTCGCCCGGCCCCGAGCCGGGGGATGATCAGCCGTCCGGCCTTTTCGGGCGGTGGGACCGCGCGTCTTGGCGGCGCCCCGGCGATCCGTGGCAATGTCGGAGGAATGGGTTCGGCGCGCGGCGGCGGCGCCGCCATGCGCGGCGGAGGCGGCGGGGGCGGCGGAATGCGAAGCGGCGAGGGTCGCTGATCGGCGACCTTCTCCCGCTTGCGGGGCAAGGGAGTAGGCCAGGGAAGAGGGAAAAGGCGGTCCGCGCCAAGCGCTCGACCTGTCCCCGGGGAGAGGTCGGCGCGCGACAGCGCGCCGGGTGAGGGCAACCGGGTCTCGCGTCTGCAGCGCGCCACTTCCGTACTGCCGTGCGCGGGACAGGTTAGGCAATCGGCTTGCCGCAGCTCGGACTCGGTGCAGCACCCCGGCTCAACCGGGGAGGCCCCCTCCGCTTGCGCCGAACACGCGCGAGAAGATCGTGTCGACGTGTTTGAGATGATAGGCGAGGTCGAACAGCCTGGTCAGTTCGGCCTCCGAGAGCCTTGACCGCACGTCGGGATCGGCCTTGAGCAGCGCGAGGAAGTCGCCGTCGCCCCGCCATGCCCGCATGGCGTTGCGCTGCACGAGCGCGTAGGCCTCTTCGCGCGAGACGCCCTTCTGCGTCAACGCGAGCAGGACGCGCTGCGAGTGCACGAGCCCGCCCAGCCTTTCGAGGTTGCGGCGCATATTTTCCGGGTAGACGACCAGCTTGTCGATGAGACCGGTGAGCCGCGCGAGCGCGAAATCGAGGGTTACGGTCGCATCTGGACCGATCATGCGCTCGACGGATGAATGGGAAATGTCGCGCTCGTGCCAGAGCGCGACATTTTCGAGCGCGGGCGTCACATAGGCGCGGACCATGCGGGCGAGACCCGTAAGGTTCTCTGACAGCACGGGATTGCGCTTGTGGGGCATGGCTGAGGAGCCCTTCTGCCCCTCGGAAAAAAACTCTTCGGCCTCCAGCACTTCGGTGCGCTGCAGATGACGGATTTCGACCGCAAGGCGCTCGATGGACGAGGCGACGACCCCGAGGGTCGCGAAATACATCGCGTGCCGGTCGCGCGGGATGACCTGCGTCGAGACCGGCTCCGGCCTCAGTCCGAGCTTCTCCGCGACATGCGCCTCGATGCGCGGATCGACCTGCGCGAAGGTGCCGACCGCGCCGGAAATCGCGCAGGTTGCGACCTCCGCGCGCGCGCGCGTGAGCCGCTCCCGTGCGCGGGAGAACTCCGCATAGGCCACCGCGAGCTTGAGACCGAAGGTCGTGGGTTCGGCGTGGATTCCGTGGGAGCGGCCCACGGTCGGGGTGAGCTTGTGCTCGTAGGCGCGGCGCTTGAGGGCCGCGAGCAGGGCGTCGATATCGGCAATCAGAATGTCGGACGCGCGCACGAGCTGCACGGCAAAGCAGGTGTCGAGCACGTCCGAGGAGGTCATGCCCTGGTGCACGAAGCGCGCCTCCGGTCCGACAATCTCTGCGAGATGCGTGAGGAAGGCGATGACATCGTGCTTGACCTCGCGCTCGATCGCCTCGATGCGCGCGGTGTCGAAGGCCGCGTTGCGGCCCTTTTCCCAGATGGCCTTGGCCGCCTCCTGCGGAATGAGACCGAGCGCCGCCATCGCGTCCGCCGCGTGGGCCTCGATCTCGAACCAGATGCGATAGCGCGTTTCCGGCGACCAGATCGCCGCCATCTCGGGCCGGGTGTAGCGCGGTATGGTCATGCCGCTTCCCCGCGGGCAAGCGACGCCGCATTGCGGATTGCCGTGATGTTCGCACGATAGGTCTCCGCGGCGCCGCCCCGGAAGACCGCCGAGCCCGCGACCAGCACGTTGGCGCCCGCCTTCGCGACGGCGGGCGCGGTCTCTGCGGTCACCCCGCCGTCCACCTCGATGTCGATCGGGCGACCGCCCGCGAGCGCGCGCAGGCGCCGCACCTTGTCGACCGCCCCCGGGATAAAGGCCTGCCCCCCGAAACCGGGATTGACCGACATGACGAGGACGAGATCGACGAGGTCGATCACGTTCTCGAGGGTCTCGACCGGCGTGCCGGGGTTCAGCGTGACGCCGGCCTTGCGGCCGAGGGCGCGAATCGCCTGCAGCGAGCGGTGCACATGCGGGCCGGATTCGACATGAACGGTGATGAGGTCGGCGCCGGCCTTCGCGAAGGCCTCCAGATAGGGGTCGCAGGGAGCGATCATGAGATGCACGTCGAACGGCTTCCGCGTGTGTGGCCGCAGCGCCTTCACGACGTCCGGCCCAATCGTGATGTTGGGCACGAAATGGCCGTCCATGACGTCGATGTGAATCCAGTCGGCTCCGGCGGCATCGACCGCGCGGACTTCCTCGCCGAGCCGCGCGAAGTCGGCCGCAAGCAGCGAGGGCGCAATGAGAAGCGGGCGGTCCATGACGGTCTCCGGATCGGCCTGCGGGTAACACGGCCCCGCCGCTGGGGCAACGCGGCCGGCGCGATGGTCGGCCTTCTGCAGGAATGCGGTGGCGGTACCGGGGCGAACAAAGCCCGACGGGTCGCGAATCGCCTTAAGCGTCCGGGCGCTGTGCGGTCTGCGCGGTCTTTCCCCCCTCGACGGTCGGCGCCGTAGGTTCGGTGGTTCCGCGGCCGCCCTCGGCGTTGGCGATTCGGCGGGCGAGCGGCAGCAGGAGCTGCGGCATCAGGTAGATGGGGAACTGGGCGAGGCCCATGTAGAGCCAGGTGAGCGCCGGCAGGGCGCCGCCCATCGCCGCAAGCATCAGCCCCATATTGCGGTTCGCGGCCGAAAGCCCGAGCGCGAAGGCGCGCGCGCGGCCGGCACGCAGGAATACCAAGGCAGTCGCCGCCATCATCCCGAAGGCGATCACGAAGCAGAGCGCGACGAGGCCGAGCACGAACCCGGGCCGCGCAAGAAAGAGCGCGCCGACCCCGTCCATCACCGCAACCGCGAAGACGAAGAGCGTGACGACGCTCAGCCCGTCGATGCGCTCACGCTGGCGTTCGACCCAGCGGTGGCCCAAAGCACGGCGGACGACCCAGGCGAGCGCGGCCGAGCCGCCGAGCAACGCGAACAGCTTCATTCCAAGCGCGAACGGGGACACCGTGAGCGCCCCGCCGGCAAAGACATGCACGAAAAGCGGCGCGGTGAGCGGCGTCGCCAGAATGCACAGCATCAGCGTTGCAAGCGAGAGCGCGGCATCGAGCCCCATCAGTGCCGCAAAGGCGGGCGCCGACATGATCGGCGCTGCCGACGCCTGCAGCACCAGCGCAATATGCAGCCCCGGAAGGGTCCGATCGACGCCGACCATGAGAAACAGCGCGCCGAGAGCGGCCGGTGTTGCGAGCATCGTCCAGGCCGTCGCCGCGAGGATGAGCCCCGGCCGGGTGAAATAGGCGGCGAGCGCGCGCGGCTCGACGCGCAGAAAGGCGAGCACCAGCAGCACGAAGATCGCCTCAGGCACGAACGGCTTGAAAGTTGCGGCAAGCGGCGGCAGCGCCAGGCCGAGAAAGATCGAGACCGCGACCGCCCGGGTCCCGTGCCGGCCGAGCCAGGCGAGCGCCGAGGCTGGAAAAGTCAGAAGGCTCTGCAAGAAACTCCCCGGCGTTCTTCGTCGCGCGCCGTCCCGAACCGGCGCACCGTTGCGAGGCATGCCACAACGGCAGCCTTAAGTCCCGAACCATGAGGGGACGTGGGTCGCAGCCTTCTGGCAAAATCCCGTCTCGGCAACAAAGGTATTCGGCATGGCACGCAGCGACGTGATCGTCTTGGGCGCGGGAATTGTCGGCACGTCGGCGGCCTTGCAACTCGCCCGTCGGGGTCTTGCGGTGGTGCTCGTGGACCGCCGCGGGCCGGGCGAAGAGACCTCCTATGGCAATGCCGGGGTGATCGGCGGGGCGGGTGTGTACCCCACGCCCTTTCCGCGCCGGTTCGGCAAGCTTCTCGAAGTCGCGCTCAAGCGGGCCCCCGAGGCGAACTTTCATTGGACAGCTTTGCCCGCGCTCGCCCCGTGGCTTCTCGCTTATTTCCGCGCCTCCGCGCCGCGGCGCCTTGAAGCGACGGGGCGGGCGCTGCGCCCGCTGATGGCGCGGTCGGTTGGCGAACATGAGCGTCTTGCGGCGGAGGCCGGCGCGCTCAACCTCATTCGCAAAGACGGCTGGATTTCGCTCTATCGCTCCGCACGGGGCTTTGCCGATCTGGCGCCTCAGCTCGAACTCGGCGCGGCGCTCGGCGTGCGGGCAACACCGCTCGATCCCGACGGTGCGACGGCGCTCGAACCGTCGCTCGCGCCGGTGTTCCGCCACGCCGTGCACTGGCCTGACATCGCCTCGGTGTCAAATCCGCTGGCGCTCACGCGCGCTTACGCGGCGCGGTTTTCCGCGCTCGGCGGCGTGCTCATCAAGGGCGATGCCCGCTCTTTGCATCGCAACGGTCGCAACTGGCGCGTCGATACGGCCGAGGGGCCCGTCGACGCGCCGCAAGCGGTGATCGCGCTCGGGCCATGGTCGCCCGACGTGCTCGGTTCCCTCGGGATCCGCCTGCCCTTCGCGGTGAAGCGCGGCTATCACCGGCATTACCGCGCCCGCGGCAATGCCTCGCTCAAGCGTCCCGTGGTGGATTCCGAAGTCGGTTACGTGCTCGCGCCGATGGAGCAGGGCACGCGGTTGACCACCGGCGCGGAATTCGCGCGCCGCGATGCGCCGGCAAGCCCCGTTCAGTTCGGCCGGGTGCTGCCCTATGCGCGGCAGCTCTTCCCCCTCGGGGAGGCGATTGAGGACGTGCCTTGGATGGGGGCGCGGCCCTGCCTGCCCGACATGCGGCCGGTGCTCGGGGCCGCGCCGGGGCAGCCCGGGCTCTGGCTCGACACGGCCCACAACCATTTCGGACTCACGCTTGGCCCGGTGAGCGGGCGGCTGATCGCCGACCTTGTCACCGGCGCAATTCCGTTCTGCGACCCGGCCCCGTTCGCGGCCGAGCGGTTCGGCTGAAGGCGGCGCTCCTCTTGCACAGGCGAACAAGAGGGCGGCGGAAAAGCAAGTTGGACGCAAATGCAGACGGGGAATCTGTCGCGGGCGGGGTGGGACAGACCGGGCCGGGGTCGGTCGCGGGTCCTACCGCCGCGATCCGCCGAACTTCCCCTTCCAGCTCGGCTGCGCGTCGGGGAAGGGCAGGGCGGTCGCCTCATAGACGCCCCGGGCGATTGCCCGCGCGAGCACGTTCGCCGCGATGGTGCCGAGCGAGGCAAGGCCGAACACGGGGTCACCGAACGGCCGGGCGCCGGTTGCGACCGCGAAGACGACGTCGCCGTCAAGCGGCGTGTGAACCGGATAGAGCGCGCGCGCAAGTCCGTCCTGCGCCATCACGGCAAGGCGCTTCGCCTGGGCCTTGGTGAGGGCGGCATCCGTGGCGACGACGGCGAGCGTGGTTGCGGTCAGTGGGCTTCCCTTGCTGCGGAAGGCAAGGGCGTCGGGCGGAAACGGAGCTGGAAGACCGCGCCCGCCGAACTCGGCGCCCTCCTCGAACGGCGCCGCCCAGAAATGCGGGCCCGCGCCGACGGTCGCACTTCCCGCCGCATTGACCGCGGCGAGCGCGCCGACGGTCACTCCCTCGGCGGTTTTCGCGGAGGCCGAGCCGAGGCCGCCCTTAAGCGTCGCGGTGGTGGCGCCGGTGCCGGCCCCGACGGTGCCGAGCGCGAAATCGGCAGATGCCGCCTCCGCCGCCACATGGCCGAGTTCGCGGTAGGGTGAAAAGCGGCCCCAGGCCTTGTCGCCGCCGTTGAGGATGTCGAAAAGGATCGCGCCCGGCACGAGGGGGATGCATGCTTCCCGTACCGCGAAGCCGCGGCCCTGTGCGCGCAGGTAAGCCTGCACGCCGCCCGCGGCATCGAGCCCGAAGGCGGAGCCTCCCGAGAGTGCGATCGCGTCGATGCGCTCCACCGTCATCGCCGGGTCGAGCAGGTCGGTCTCGCGCGTGCCGGGGCCGCCACCGCGCACGTCGACCGCCGCGACGGCCGGCGCATCGAACACGATGGCGGTGACCCCGGAGCCGAGCCGCAGATCGGTTGCGTGGCCGACGCGGACGCCGGCGACATCGGTGATGAGGTTGCGCATCGTCGACATGAGGCGATGGCCGTTCGGCCCCTCCTGGCATGCCCTGACCCATCGCAGCCGTTCCGCGCTCTGTCCAGCCCGGCTGTCCTTTCGCCCTTCCCGGAGCCGCGGTGGGACAAAAAGGTGCGCGGGCGCCGCGTGCGCGGCGCGCGCGCGGAGAGGTGCCTGGGTCGAGCGGGCCGCCGGGCTTGCGCGGCGGGGCCGGTGCGGCGCATTTAGGCGCCATGATAGCGGACGTTTCGATCCCGGCGGCGCTCCTGGCCGGGGCCCTAAGCTTCCTGTCGCCCTGCGTGCTGCCGCTCGTGCCGCCCTATCTCGTCTATCTCACCGGCGCCTCGCTCGAACGGCTGACGGACGACGATCCGAAGACCGGCTCGACGCGGGAGACGGTGCTCGCCGCGCTTTTGTTCGTCGCCGGGTTTTCCACGGTGTTCGTCGCGCTTGGCGCGAGCGCGAGCGCCATCGGCGGGCTCCTGCGCGCCTATTCGCATGTGCTGTCGATCGTCGCCGGGATTGCCATTCTGGCGATGGGCCTCCACTTCCTGGGACTCACGCCGCTGGCGTTGCTCTACCGGCAGAAGCGGGCTGCGCTCGCCGCGCCGGTCGGCTTGTGGGGTGCCTATGTGATGGGGCTTGCCTTCGCGTTCGGCTGGACGCCCTGCATCGGTCCGGTGCTGGCCGCGATCCTTGCGGTCGCCGCCTCCGAGACGACGGTCGGAAAGGGGGCGGGCCTGCTCGCCGTCTATTCCGCGGGCCTCGGCATCCCGTTCGTGATCGCCGCCTTCGCGGCTGAACCGTTCGCGGAATTCGTGGCGCGCTTTCGCGCACATCTCGCCAAGGTCGAGAAGGCAATGGGCGCGCTGCTCGTGCTCACCGGCATCGCCTTTCTCACGGGTTGGCTTTCGACCGCGAGCTTCTGGCTGCTGGAAGCCTTTCCGGCGCTCGGCCGGATCGGCTGAACCCGCATCGGCCCGGCCGGGATCGCCCCTGAAAGGGGCGACGGCGCGTGCCGCCCAAGTCGCGCCGACCCCCCCCCCTTTTTTCGGGGAGGGGGCCGGTGCTGCGCCGTGCCGGCTTCACATCTTGGTACAGTCGGAGTTCGGGCACTCGACGTAGGTGATCTTGCCCTGCGCGTTCTTCTTCCAGATGTACATTACGTAGTCGAGACGGGTGACGTCCCCCTTCTTGTCGTAGGAGACGTCGCCGATCACGGTCTTGAAGGTCATGCCGGAGCGCATCTGCTCGGCGACCTTTTTCGGGTCCAGCGACTTGGCGGCCTCGGCGGCCTGCTTGATGATCTGCACCGCCGCGTAGCTGTAAAGGGTGTAGGATTCCGGCTCGAAATTCTTCTTGCGAAAGCGCTCGACCACCTCCTTGGCCTCGGGTCGCTTGCGCGGGTCGGGGCCGTAGGTCATCAGCGTGCCCTCGACGCCGGGGCCGCCGATCGCCGCGAACTCGTCCGAGGTGATCCCGTCGCCGCCCATCAGCGGCGCCTTGACGCCTTGGTCGCGCATCTGCCGCACGATGAGCCCGCCCTCGGTGTGCAGACCGCCCCAATAGACGAGGTCGGCACCGGACGCCTTGATCTTCGAAACGAGCGCGGAGAAGTCCTTCTCGCCCGTATTGACCCCTTCGTAGAGCACTTCCTTGAGGCCATTCGCATGCATCGCCTTGCGGGTCTCGTCGGCCAGGCCTTGTCCGTAGGTCGTCTTGTCATGGACAATGGCGACCTTCTTGCCCTTGAAATGCTTGGCGATATACGCGCCGGCCACCGCTCCCTGCTGGTCGTCGCGCCCGCAGGTGCGGAAGATGTTCCACATGCCGCGCTCGGTGATCTTCGGGTTGGTGGCGGCGGGCGTGATCTCCAGGATGCCGTTTTCCTGATACACCTCCGACGACGGCATCGTGACGCCGGAATTGAACGGGCCGACCACGAATTTGATGCCGTCGCCCGCGAACTTGTTGGCGACGGAGACGCCCTGCTTGGGGTCCGAGACGTCGTCGCCGATCGGCACCGGGGTCGCGATCTTCTGTCCGAGAATGCCTCCTGCGGCATTGATGTCCTCGACCGCCTGCTCGACCCCGTTCTTGATCTGTGCGCCGAAGGCGGCGTTGGGGCCGGTGATCGGTCCGGTCATCGCCAATCTGACCTCGGCCTGCGCGCCGCCGGCGGCCGCAAAGCCGAGGCCGAGCGCAAGGGTCAACGTGGTTAGCGCCTTCATGCGGCTCTCCCTCTTGGTCGGGCGCAACGCCCAAGAGCGGACCGCCGGAGCGGGCCGCCGGGTTTTGCGCTTCATCGCGGCCATTCAATCGCCAAATCCGGCAAAAGTCACCCGGAACGCGGGCCATTCTCCAGCGAATCGCCGCCGCGGTCCCGCCAGCCCAGCAGGCCGCGACGCATGAACCGCCAGCCGTATTGTGTCGCCATCTGCTGCGCGCGCGTGACGCGATAGCCGAACGTCCCGAAAACCAGGCAGGCCAGCGCATCGACCGTATAGTAATAGGCGGACAGGAAGGTGCCGCCGAACAGCGCGAAATGGATAAATCGGACGCTCGCCGCAAGGACCAGCATGTAGAAGGGAAGCTGCCAGAACGGCCGCCACGTGCCGGCGATCGCACGCCCGGCGAGCCAGGCCGCGCCTCCGCCCAGCACGACGGTGACGAGCAGGAATACCCCGAAGCTGTCTTCCTCGGAAAAGAGGGCGGGAATGTCGAAATCCATCGGCCCATCTCACTTTCGGTGGCGTGCGCCGCGCAGGGCAGCGGCAAGCCTCTAATGTCTGCCGCCTTCGAGATAGGCGGCGCGGACCTCCGGCCTTTCGAGCAGTTCGCGTCCCGAGCCGGCCATGGTGATCTCGCCGTTGACCAGCACATAGCCGCGATGCGCGAGCTTGAGCGCATGGAAGGCGTTCTGCTCGACCAGAAACACCGTGAGCCCTTCCTCGACATTGAGCTTGCGAATGGCCTCGAAAATCTGCCGCACGACGAGCGGTGCAAGGCCGAGCGAGGGCTCGTCGAGGAGCAGGAGGCGCGGCCGGCTCATCAGCGCGCGGCCGATCGCGAGCATCTGCTGCTCGCCGCCCGAGAGCGTGCCGCCGCGCTGCTTCAAGCGTTCCTTGAGGCGCGGAAACAGTGCAAAGACGCGCGCGAGGTCCGCCTCGAAATGCGCAGGGTCCGACACGGCGGCGCCCATCTGCAGGTTTTCCAGCACCGTCATGCGCGAGAAGATGCGCCGGCCTTCGGGCGCCTGCGCGATATTGAGGCGCGCGATCTCGTGCGTGGGCAGATGCGCGATGTCGCATCCGTCGAAGACGATGCGGCCCGCGCGCGCCCGCGGATTGCCGAAAATCGTCATCATGAGCGTCGACTTGCCGGCGCCGTTCGCGCCGATCAGCGTGACGATCTCGCCCGGGTGCACGTCAAGATCCACGCCCCGCAGCGCGGCAATGTTGCCGTAATAGGTATAGACGCCACGGACGGAGAGCAGGGGGTCGGTCATGGGACGATTTCGCCGTCTTCGCCCGAACGAGAAAGGCGGCTTGCGATCGCGTCGGCCGGCCCGCGCCGGAGATTCCGCGCGCGGGCCGGCATTGCTCCCGAGCACGGAAATCGTGCGGGTGCCTGTCGTGGCGCGTCGCGCGAAGCTGCGCTCACAGCCCGACCTCCGCCTCGGCTTGCGTGACCTCCTCGTCCTCGACGCCGAGATAGGCTGCGATCACGCGCTGGTCGTCGCGGATCTGACGTGGCGTGCCGTCCGCGATCTTGATGCCGTATTCGAGCACGATGATGTGATCGGACGTCTCCATCACCACCGACATGTCGTGTTCGATGAGGAGCACGGAAGTACCGTGCGTATCGCGAATTTTTGCAAGGAGGGCGTTGAGCTCGGCGCTTTCGCGCGGATTAAGCCCGGCGGCCGGCTCGTCGAGGCAGAGGAGAACGGGCTCGGTGCACATTGCACGCGCGATCTCGAGCCGCCGCTGCGCGCCGTAGGGGAGTGCGCCGGCCGGGTCGTCGGCGCGGTCGAGGAGGCCGATCGTTTCGAGCCAAAATGTCGCCCGCTCGATCGCCGCGCGCTCCGTCCGAGCATAACCGGCATATCCGAAGATGCCCAGAAAGGTGAAGCCGGAGGCGCGCATCAACCGGTTGTGCTGGGCGACGAGAAGGTTTTCCAGCACGGTCATGCCCGGGAAAAGCCGAATGTTCTGGAACGTGCGGGCAACCTTCGCCTTTTGCGTCACAAGATAGTCCGGCAATCGTTCAAGCAGGAACAGCGCGCCGTCCTCGCGCACGAGGCTGCGGGCGCCCGTGCGGGTCAGCCGATCCACCTCTCCCCAGAGGGCCGGATCGCCGTGGCAAAGAGCAATACGCCCCTGGGTCGGTTTGTAGAAACCGGTGATGCAATTGAATACGGTGGTCTTGCCGGCGCCGTTCGGGCCGATGAGGGCGGTGATGTGCCCCCGCCGCGCCGTGAACGAGAGGTCGTCCACGGCCGTCAGGCCGCCGAAGCGCATGGTGAGATGTTCGACGCTCAAAATCGCGTCGCCGCTCATCCGTGCCCCTCCCGCACCAGCGTCCCGGAAACCGATTTCGCTTCGCGCAGATACACCGAGGGCTCGCGCGTCGCGATCAGCCCGCGCGGGCGCCAGATCATGATCAGCACCATGGCGAAGCCGAACAGCAGCATGCGGTATTGCGTCGGGTCGAAGTCGGTGCCGAAGACGAGCTTAAGGAATTCGAGCTCGCGCAGCACTTCCGTGCCGCCGATCATCGCCACGGCGGCGATCGCGACGCCGACCTGGCTGCCCATCCCGCCGAGCACGACGATCGCGAGGATCATTGCCGACTCGGTGAAGGTGAACGACTCCGGCGAGATGAATCCTTGCCGTGCGGCGAAGAAAGCGCCACCAAAGCCGCCGAACATCGCTCCCATCGCAAAGGCGGTGAGCTTGGTGTTGGTCGTGTTCACGCCGAGCGCGCGGCAGGCGATCTCGTCCTCGCGCAGCGCCTCCCAGGCGCGCCCGACCGGGAGCCGCCGCAGCCGCATCGTCACGAAGGCGGTGAAAAACACCAGGCCCAGAATGAGGTAGTAGAGAAACAGCGTGCGGTGGAGCGGTGTGAATGCGAGGCCGAACGTCGCCGCAAAGCCCTCATCGCTGGCGTTGAACGGCAGGCCGAAGAAGGTCGGCCGCGGGATCCCGCTGATTCCGGCATAGCCGTTCGTCACCGGCACCCAATTGATCAGCACGAGGCGGATGATCTCGCCGAAGGCGAGCGTCACGATCGCGAGATAGTCGCCGCGCAGACGCAGCACCGGAAAGCCGAGCAGGATGCCCCAGAACGCGGCGAGGATGCCGGCAAGCGGGAGCAGCAGCCAGAAGGACAGGCCGAAGGTCTTGGCGAGCAGGGCGTAGGAATAGGCGCCGACGGCATAGAAGGCGACATAGCCGAGGTCGAGCAGGCCGGCGAGCCCCACCACGATGTTGAGGCCGAGCCCGAGCATCACATAAATCAGGATCTGGATGCCGAAATTGTCGATCCATTTGAGCGCACCCTGCGCGCCCCCCGTCGCCAGCACCAGCATCGGATACGCGACGGCAAAGCCGACCGCGAAAGGGGCGAACCAGGCGAGAAGCTGCGCGCCGGCGCGGCCGGCGCGGGACGGCGCAGCACGGCGCGCGCGGGCGGCAAGCCACGGTTCGAGGACGAGCGAAAAGGCAAGCCGCCCGGCCGCCACCGCGGCCACGAGGGCGAAGAAGAGCGGAAAGCGTGTCTCGAGCGTGAGCTCATTGCGGATGTTCTGCTCGGTGCGGAAGGCGACGAGCGGCAGGAACAGACCGGCCGCGAGCAGCGCCACCGCGCCCGCGTCCTTCATCGCCGCGACGGCCCGCGCGCCGGCGACCTTGCCGCTTCCCTTTCCGGTCTTTGCCATGCCTCCCCCATCACCTTCGGCACGTTCCGCCCGTGGTTCTTGCGCGCGCCCCGACACCCCCTACCGGCTTGCCCCCCGGCACGGGAAGGGCAAGCACGGACTCCGTCATTGACGCAACATTTGCCTTCGCGGGGGGCCGTCTCAGCGCACCTCCTTCATCCCCTCATCCCCTCACCGCGACCCTGTCCCCGCGCAGCGGGGAGTGGGAGAAAAGAGCGCGCGGCCCCCCGCCGACGGGAGGGGAGAGTATGCCTCTCCGCGCAGCGGCAAGAGAGGAAGACAGCGCATTGCCTCCCGGGAGAAGTGCGGGCGGTCAAGCCTTCTCCGACCTCTGCCCGCTTGCAGCGAGAGGTCGGCCTGCGGTGGGCGCGCGGTGAGCCCGCCGGGTGAAGGCTGCCGGACACCTTCGGCCGCGCCGCCATGCCTCACACCTTCTCGATGTCGGGCCGGCCGAGAATGCCTTGCGGCAGGAAGATCAGCGTGATGACGAGGATGCAGAAGGCGGCGACGTCCTTGTAGTCGATCGAGAAATAGGCCGACCACAAGGTTTCGATGAGCCCGATGAGGAGGCCTCCGAGCACGGCACCGGGCAGGGAGCCGATGCCGCCCAGCACCGCTGCCGTAAACGCCTTCACCCCCGGAACGAAGCCGTCGGCGAAGCTCACCACGCCGTAATGCATGAGGTAGAGCGTGCCGGCGACCGCCGCGAGCGCCGCGCCGATGACGAAGGTGAAAGAGATGGTGCGGTCCACGTCGACGCCGAGCAGCGCGGCCATCGTCCGGTCCTGTTCGCACGCCCGCTGCGCGCGCCCGAGCGGCGTCTTCGCCACGACGTACCAGAACACCGCGAGCAGCGCGACCGTCACGGCCCAGATGATGAGCTGCTTGTAGGAGATGGTGACGGGAAAAGTGTCGGAAGGAATCAGCACCACCTCTCCGCGCACGAGCGGCGGCACGGATTTGTTGCGCGGGCCCTGCGTCACTTGCACGAAATTCATGAGAAAGATCGACATGCCGATCGCCGAGATCAGCGGGGCGAGGCGGAACGAGCCGCGCAGCGGGCGATAAGCGACCCGCTCGATCGCCCAGGCCGTGAGCGAGGTGAACGCCATGCCCGCGAGAAGCACGATGATCAGCGCAAGAAACACCGACGAGACGCCCGCCCAGAGGGTGAGAATCAGGAAGGTGATCAGCGCCACGAAGGCCGACACCATGAAAACATCGCCGTGCGCGAAATTCACCATGCCGATGATGCCGAACACCATCGTGTAGCCGATGGCGATGAGCCCGTAGATCGAGCCGAGAGTGAGCCCGTTGATGAGCTGCTGGACGAAGACTTCCATGGGCACGCCCCGCCTGATCGCCCTCAGGAAACCCATTCCCCGGGATTCCGCTTCCGAGATCAAGCGCAATTTCGCGGCGGAACGCTCAAGCGGCGCATCGTCGCGCCCGGCCCGTGCTGGGCGCCTTTCCCGGCCAAGCGCGCCGGGACGGATCGGAGAGGCGGGGATTTTCGACGCCGAAAAGAACCCTCTCCCCCTGCGGGAGAGGGTGGCGAGCCGCAACGCGGCGAGCCGGGTGAGGGGTACAAGGGCGTCGATGGGAGGGTCCGGCGTCCCAAAGCGCGGCGCGAGAACGTGACGCAAGCGGGCGCCGCGAAAACCCTCTCCCCTTGCGGGAGAGGGTGGCGAGCCGCAACGCGGCGAGCCGGGTGAGGGGTCGGAGAGAGGGCAGGGAGCGCGCGGGCGCCGGAATGCCATCCGCCGCAGCCTCCATCCGGAGGGGAAGCAGACACACGGGCGGCGCGGCACGGAAACCCTCTCCCCTTGCGGGAGAGGGTGGCTCCGCGCG
>DASTKH010000058.1:0-20525 GCA_035716025.1 Xanthobacteraceae bacterium | reverse complement strand
AAGACGGCGAGCGCGTCCGGCGAACGAGACTCCAGGCCCTCCAGGGCGCGCCAATAGGTGTAATTGCAGAGATATTGTCCGGCATCGTGCGAAAGCCGCGCCGGCATTCGCGCGCGCCTTGCCGCGCGCACGAGCCGGGCGAAGGGGGCACGCCCGCGCTTTTCCGGTCCCCCGTCGGCCGTGATGCTTCGGTGCAACGGGAGGGATCCGCCCGCGTCCGGCAGGACCGCGGAGCGGACATTGCGCGCCCGCGTCTCGATCCGCAGGACGGGCGTGCGGGTCGCGAGGCCGAACATCAGCACCGCGGCCGGCCGATGGCGGGCGATCAACGCCGGCAGTTCACGGTCCACGGCCTCGTAGCGCGTCGCGAAGACGTGCCCAATGCGGCGCAAGTCGGCGAAAGCCGGCCGTCGCCGCCGCGCAAGCGCCCGCACCAGCGGCCCGGACGGGTTGAACCGCGCCCCGGGAAATGGGCCGAATCCGGTGATGAGGACGGTCAAGGATTTGCCCATGGCGCGGCCGGAGTTCCTTGGCGCCTCGGCGCTGCGTTCCATAATGGCCTCCGCGCGCCATTCTGGCAGGCAAGCCGGCGCATGTCCCGGCCGTGCCCGCGCGGGGTCGCGGAAGTCCCGTCATCCACAGGGGGTGGCGAGCTGCGCGCAAGCAAGCCGGGAAAAGCGTGCCGCGCCCCTTTGCGCTCTTGCAAAGCGGGAACGCTGGTGCTAGGAATATATGCTATCGAATAGGATTGTGTGCATGAAAAGATTGCGAACCAAGACGCCTCCATGCCCAGCCGAGCGGCTCGATCTCAGCCCCTACGCCCTTCAGCATCTTGCTCTCGCGCCGCCGCCGGATGCGGAAGCCTGTGGGCGCGGGGCGCGGTTGAACCTGGCGGAAAGCCCGCTTGTCTGGCTCGCGCGGCGCAAGGGCCGGGACGGCGCCCCGCTGATCGGCCCGGAGCAGCTCCAGGCCGGCGAACGCCTGCGCGCCGATTTCACGCGCGCCCAGATGATGCCGCGGGTCACCGCGAACTGGAGCGCGCCCGTCGCGCAGAGCCGGCGCGGTCCCGGCGCGCTCGATCCCTCCGATGCGGTCATTGCGGCGCGCGAGCAGGTGCACCGCGCGCTCGATGCCGCGGGACCGGAATTTGCCGGTCTTCTGCTCGACGTGTGCTGCTTTTTGAAGCCGCTCGAGACCATCGAGCGCGAGCGCGGCTGGCCGGCGCGTGCGGCCAAGGTGGTGCTGCAGCTCGGTCTCGACCGGCTCGCACGACATTACGGTCTCGCGCGCGCCGCGCGCGGGCGCGATCGCGTGCCCATGCGGGCGTGGTCGGCGCCGCCGGACCGGCTGGATGCGGCGAGCGGTTAGGCGGCTTCGGCGAGGGCGCCCGCCGCCTCGGCGCGGATGCGCTCGACCATCGCACGCAGGCCGTTTGAGCGTTGCGGCGTGAGATGCTCGCGCAGCGCGAGGCGATCGAACAGCGCGAGCGCGTCGATTGCGAGAATGTCGCACGCGCGCTTGCCGGAATAGAGCGCAAACAGCACGGCGATCAGCCCGCGCACGATATGCGCATCGCTGTCGCCTTGGAAAAGGAGCACCGGCCCGCCGTCTCCGTCCGGCACCACCGTCGTGCCGAGCCAGACCTGGCTCGCGCAGCCTTGGACCTTGTGCGCTTCGTCACGAAGGGAATCGGGCAGAGGTTCGAGCATGCGGCCGAGCTCGATGAGGTACCGGTAGCGGTCCTCCCACTCATCCAGCAGGGAAAAGTTCTCAATGATTTCGTCGATGCTCGGCAAGCGTGCCTCCGCCGTCCTCCCCTTCATATAGGCCGGCGCCGCGGAGGCGTACAGCCGCGGCGTCCAGCGCATGGCGCCATTATTGCCAGGGCGGAGGGTAGGTGTCAGGCGGGGCCCGCGGCGAGGCGCGCGGGCTGCGGCGCGGGACCCCGCCAGGCAGGCGCGCGGTCGTGATCCGTCAGCGTGTCCCGGGTGCGCGCGGCCTCGGCATCCTGCCGGCCCGCCGGATCGGCGCCGGCATTGGTTTCGGCAACACGCGCAGCGAGGAAATCATACAGCATCTTGGCACCGGCCTGCGCCTTGTGTCCGAAGGCGTGCGCCGCCTGCGCACCGACGGCACAGGCCTCCGGCTGCCGCGAGCAGAACTGACGCAGGTCGGCGACCGCGGCGGCCGCCGCACCGATCGCCTCCGCCGCGCCGAGCGAGGACGTCGCCTTGTCCTGCTGCTGCGACTGCCCGGTCGGCAGGAGCATCACGACAATGGCGAGCCAAAATGCCACGCGAAGCAGAAAAAACATCGCCTGCCCCTGATCTTGTTGCGGCCGATCGTCTTTGCCGCGATCGCCGGGAGCCTATGGCGTGCGGCTGAAAGCGGCGTGTGCCGGCTCGGCGGCATTTTCAGTGCATTTCGCACAAATGCGCGGCGTCTTTTCCGAAAATTTGAATCGTCGGCGCGCAAGTGCCTGGGCCGCAAGGAAAGCGGCGTGTCGGCCCCGACCGCCGGCAACCGCCCATTCACCATTTGCGGAAGATTTGCCTCGAATCTTCGCGCCGGACGTGCTCCAGACCCCCTCCGCCCGGCGGCAGCGCCCCGCCCTTAGCTTTCGCTTAAGCGGCCTCTGACACGATCGCCGCCGTTCAACAAAGGGAGCGCGTCCTGATCGGCCGTGCGTGGGCGACGTGAACCTTGTCGTTCCGGTTCGCGAATATGTCTCCAGCCTGGTGCATGCGTCCGTGCGGCACGATCCGTTGCTGGCCGCGCGACACCGCGCGTTCATCGCGTCGCGCCTGCTCGGCGGTTTGCTCGCGCTCGCGGCGCTGCCGCCCTATCTTGCGCTGCGCGGCGCCCCGGGGCCGCTTGAAATGGTCGCGTTCGGCTGGCTGCTTGCGCCGATCGCCGTTGCGTATTTTCTCTCCTTTACCGGTCGCTACGCCTGCGCACATCTGCTCTCGGCGCTGGCGCTCACCGCGGCCGTCAGCAATCTCGCGCTGATGTCCGGCGGGCTCTCCTCGCCGGCGGCCCCCTGGCTCGTCCTGGCGCCCCTCGAAGCGGCGCTTGCGATGTCGCGCCGCGTCGTTCTCGCGGCGATGGCCATGGCGCTCGCCGCCGCGCTGCTTCTTGCGCTTGCGGACAGCGGCAGCCTTCCCGCCGGTGAAACGGCGCCGGCGCTTTTCGCGGGCGGTTGCAGCATCGCGGGGGCCGTCGCCTATGCCGGCTTTCTTGCGCTCCGGGTCGAGGCCTGGGCGCGCGGCAGCGAGGCGCGGCTCGACGCCGAGGAGCAGCGCTACCGGCTGCTCGCGCTCAACATGACGGACGTGATCAGCCGCCATGGCAGCCGCGGGGCGGTGCTGTTCATCTCGCCGGCGGCGGAAGCGATGTTCGGCGCGCACCTCGACGAATTGATAGGCCACGGGCTGTTCGATCGCGTGCACGTCGCCGACAGGCCTGCCTATCTGACGGCACTCGCGGATGCCTCCGCCGGCGCGTCGGAGCGATCCGTCGAATTCCGCGTGCGGTGCAACGGCGCGATCGGAGATCCGGGCGAGACGCCCCGATTCATCTGGGTCGAAATGCGTTGCCAGCCGCTCGGGCCCGCGACCGCCACGGGGGAGGGACGCGAGGTCGTCGCGGTCATGCGCGACGTCACGCGCCGCAAGGATCAGGAGCGTGCGGTCGAGGAGGCGCGCCGCGAGGCCGAGCGTGCCAACGCCGCCAAGGGCCGCTTCCTCGCGACCATGAGCCACGAACTGCGCACGCCCCTCAACGCGGTGATCGGCTTCTCCGAAATGCTGATGGGCGAAGCGTCGCTGCAGCTCGATGCGGCCCACCGGCGCGAATACGCAAAGCTCATCCACGATTCCGGACAGCACCTGCTCTCGGTCGTCAATCTCGTTCTCGACATGTCGAAAATCGAGAGCGGCAAATTCGTGATCACGCCGGAGCCTTTCGCGCCCGCGCCGGTGATCAGGACGTGTTGCGATCTGCTCGCGCTGAAGGTTCGTCAAGCGGGTCTCGAGATCGTCGTGCAGGTACCGGACACCTTGCCGGAGATCGTTGCCGACAAGCGCGCGCTTAAGCAGATGCTGCTCAATCTTCTTTCGAACGCCGTCAAATTCACGGCAGCAGGCGGGAGAGTCACGGTTGCGGCGGCCGCCGCGGGGTCCTTTCTCGAAATCGTCGTGGAGGACACCGGCGTCGGCATCGCGCCGGAAGATCTGCAGCAGATCGGCAATCCCTTTTTTCAGGCGCGCGGCGCCTACGATCGTCCCTATGATGGAACGGGCCTCGGCCTTTCGATTGTCAAAGGACTGGCCGGCTTGCACGGGGGCGCTCTCGAAATCGACAGCAAGCCCGGCGTCGGCACGCGCATGACGGTCCGTCTGCCGCTCGACTGCGAAAAGTCCGCTCCGCCTGCGAGCGCCGATGTCGTGCGCTTCAACGCGGAGGGACGACGCGAGTCGTCCGACGGGGAGGGCGCGCCGAGTCCGCGGCCGGAACGCCAGGTGAAGAAACGTGCGTAGCCACGCCTCCCATTCCAGAAGCACCGCCACCGCGGCGCTCGACGATCTCACGCTCGCGGAAGCGGTCCGTCGCCTGCTGCGCAAATGGATCGTCGCCCCGATGTGCCGGCATCCGGTCGACTCGTTCGGCCTGTTGCTGATGTTCGCGCTCGCGCTTGCGGTCGTCGTCAATGCGCTCTTTCTGCAGTCGGGCAAGCATCCGGCTCCGATGCGGGCGATCGCTGCCGCCACCGCGGATACGACGGGCAGCCTCGTCGTGATGCCGCGGCCGCGACCCGCAGAGGCGGTCGAACAGGCAAACCGCGACGCGCCCGCCGGACATGGGCCGTCTGAGGTGATCACCGAAATCCAGAGGCAGCTTGCCCGCAAGGGGTTCTACGACGGTCCCGTGGACGGCGTGTACGGGCCGCGCGTTGAGGGTGCCATCCGCCGGTTCGAACAGGCGGCGGGACTGAAGCCAGGGGCCGCACCGGATGAAGACCTGCTCGCCGTCATCGTGCAGGCGAGAACGTCCGCGGAGCAGCCGAAACCCGCAAGTCCGGCCGCCCCTTCGCAACCGGCACCGGCGGAGCCGCCGCGGGCGCGGGTCGTCGCGGTGCAGCGCGCGCTCGCGGAGTTCGGCTACGGGCAGATCAAGGTCACGGGCGTGTTCGACCCCGCGACGCGCTCAGCCATCGAACGCTTCGAGCGCGAGCGCAGACTTCCCGTCACCGGCAAGCTCACGGACCGCCTCATGCGCGAGCTCGCGGCGGTCACCGGCCGTCCGCTGGAATAGCCGGCGCAGCTTCGCGTCCTTGCTTTTATCCGCCGGCCGCTCGCGCGGGGCGCTCGGCTTCGGATCGGGCAGTCCGGGTCGCAAGAAGCCCGCCGGGACGGGCGCCGCCCGACCGTGGCATAAGTCCGAGCAGGGATGCGTCATGCGACTGAAATCGGACCTGTGGGTTGCCGCCTATCTTCGTCGCTGCCAGGTGCGAGGCGCCTACGCCGTCCTGCGCCGACGCGGCGCCGCCGAGGCGGGCGCCATCTTCATCAAGGTGAGCCGGCTCGACGGAACCGCTGATCTCTACGGCCCTGCGCCGCAGTCCGTATTCGAAGAGGCACATCCTGCGGACCGCGCCTTCGCACCGTTGACGAAGCACGCGGCCAAGCCGGACGCAGATGTCGAGGCGATGTTGCAGCGTGAGCTGCGGTTCGATCCCGACCTGTGGATCGTCGAGGTCGAGGACCCGGCCGGGCGCCACTTCCTCGATCAGGTCGTTCCCTGACGCCTGAGCGGTGTCGCCGGCCGAGCGGCAACCTCGCGCTGCAGTTCCGTCGCGGTTTTGACCGCATCCCGCGTGCCTGGTCGCACGGCTGCGCCGTCCGGTGCGTGCAACGATTGGTATCGCGGCTTTCCCCGGCCCCGCGACTCCTCCTGCCAACTCGCCAGAATGGGGGTTGCGGCGGCCAGGTCCACGCGGCCGTACAGCCGGTAGAGGCTGAACACCCGTTCGACGGATTCGCCGATTGCCGGATTGAGCAGAAGCAGAATGCGCAAGAACACATCTTCCGGCATGTCAGCCGCGCGGGCGATGACGAGCAGCGGTTCGCCCCAATCATCGTAGGCGATCTCGCCGGCGATGCGGTTCGAGAGGTCGAAGGCGTGCTGGAGTTCGCGGGCGAATTCGCGCTGATGGCGCGTCTCCGCCGCGGCGCGAAGGCGTTCGATCGTGGCCAGCCGGTTCCGCAGTCGGGCGAAGTCCACGCCCCGAGGCTGGGTCTCCTGCAGGTGCAGCAGCAGCGCCTGACGTTCGGGCGGCGCGGCGCGGAGAAATTGCTCGCCGATGGGCTCGCCGGCCTCCGGGGCCGCACCGCCATGGACTTGCGAAAACGTCACTGCGGCGGGCTTCGTTCCCGGGCCCGCGGGACTTTGCGCCGCGATGGCCTGTGCGACGGTGTCGATCGATGGGTCGGACCGGCGGGCGTTTCCCGCGGTGGGAAGGCGCTGGATTTCCTGCAGGAGCCACGCCGGTGTGCCGGCACATGCCGTCAGCTTGGCGACGACGGCAGATCGCGTCTGCGGATCGACGACCGGCAGCAGCCGCAACGAGAGTTCGGCATATTGCTGGATCTCTTCCCGTGTATGGGTCGCCTCCTGCACGAACAGATCCGTGATGACACGCAACAGGGCGGGGCGGATATCGATCCCGTCCGCGCGCGACAGACGCAAGAGCCCGTCGAGATTGGCGAAGGCGCGGGACATGCGACTTAAGGCTCCCTTAGGCATGATTCGGCGGGGCGCGCGACCGATCGAACCGACCCCATACCCTGGTGCGACTAATCTGCGACGGTCCGAGAAAAGCACGACGGGTCAATGCCCGATCCGATCCTAGAAGGGGTCCGTTAGCAGACCGTTAACCTTGTAAGTCCCTAATCCGTAAGCGGCGGATTGGGACGCTGTCGCCGCGCCTCGCAATGGGGCGGAAGGGGAGGGTGCCATGGGCACTGTCATCAGGTTTCCGGACGAGCGCCGCACCGGCTGGAATGCGGGTTCGACGGTCTCTTCCGAGCCCGGTTCGATCATCATTCTCCCGGTCGTCCGGATCGAAAGGCATATCGAGGAAAACACGACGTCCCTCGCTCCGGGGGCCGGCGCTCCGCAAGGCAACGGACGCCGCCGCCGCGGCCGGCGTTCCTGACAAGCAGCCGAGGCGCCCGTCCACGATGCGCGCGCATCCCGGCGCCTTCGCGGGCCGCCCCTTCATCCTCCGATCGCTTCTTCTTCTGAGTGTGGCTGCGGGGCTTGCCGGCTGCGCGCGCACGGCCGATTTCGGTCGCGACCCGAGCGCCGTTTCCTATGCGGAGGAGAGCGCACCGGGGACAAACGGCTCCGCCTCTCCGTTGACCGACGACGAACGGCATCTGCGCGACCTCGCGCGCAATCTGCTGGCGAGCCCCGGCGAGCAGAGCCGCTCACTGCTCGGTCCGGCGCCGTCGGCGCAGGACGCGCACGCCTCCGGGCGTTACGTGCAACATCTCGTGCAAGGACCGTTTCGTTCGTCGGTCGCCCGCTATTCGCGGTTGATCGACGACACCCGCAACGACATCGTGCGGATCGAGCCCTTCTTTCTCGTCGCGCGGCGCGTTGCCGACCTCGACATGCGACGCCGGCGGGCCGTTCCCTATGTCACCGGCTTGACGGCGGCGGAGGAGCGTGCCGCCGAGCGCCGCCTACGCGAAAACATGATGCTCATCGCCGAAGTGCATCGCGTGATGTCGGAACGCGCTGCCATGTACCGCACGGCGCTGGAGCGGCTTGTCGTCGCGCTGCCGTCGCCGCTTGCGGTCGAGGCCGAGCGCCAACGCCACGAACTCGAACGAAGGCTCCGCGAAATTCGCGTGTTTGCCGCTCCACGGCCGGCGCTCGCGGCGGCAGGCGCGCCCGCGCAATAACGCATCCGAAGCCGCAGCGCGATCATTGTAACGGCTGCGGGCGACACTGAGCTTGCGAAAGCACGCCGCGCACGACCGGCATGTCGCCCGGTTCGGGCGCAAATCCGCGCACCACGAGAAGCCCGCCGGGCGTGGGCGATTCCACGATCAGCCGGTCGGCCGCCGTCACCTCCTCGTCCTCCTGGATCTGGGCGCGCTGCTCGGAAGTCATGAGATCGAGCTCAATGGTACGCCGCACGGCCGCGCGATCGTTGATCGCATAAAATGCGATGCCGCGCGGCGTATAAAACGACAGCGAAGTATAGGCTTGGCTTGCCGTGACCACGACCTTCAACGGTGCGACCGTCAAGTCGTAGCGGCAGACGGCCGTCGCGAAAGCGGGATCGAGAAACGGCAACACGGCGGAAGCGGGCGTGGGCTGCGGCAGCAGCGTCATGGTGTTGACTGGAGCGAACGGCTCGAGCCGCGAATAGCCGTTTCGGGTCGCCGTCAGAGGCAGAATCAGCACGGTCGACAGATGCACGATGCCGCCCAGCACGATGCCGGCGAAAACCCAGCCCAGCCAGCGAATCACGGGCAACCCTCCGTGCGGACGGAAGGCATGGGTGTTTCGCGCCCGGCGCGCGTGGCGACGCCGACGGCCGTGTCATAGAGGCGCAGCACCAATTGGTACCGGTCGATACCGCCGCTCGGCAGCCAGTTGCCCGGCCGCGCCTGGGGGGAAACGGTGATCGCGAAGGTGCCGTCGCTTGCCCGCACGATCTCGAGGCTCGTGAAACCGTGTCGGCCGACCGCGTTGGGCACGAGATTGCCGTCGCGATCGTAAAGGGTGAGCGTCCAATAGCGGGCGAGCGGCGTGGTCCCGGCGAGCGTCACGACGCAACGGCCGTCGAACGGGCGGCCGGAATCGTCGCCCGAGGCGCGAAAGGCGACCCCGTCGCCCGAACCGAGCGGCAACTCGCCGCTGCGCGCCATGGCCGCGCGGGCATAGGGTTCGATGTCCTGTGTTCCGGATTTCGGCCACGCGGTCCAGGCGCCGCTCGTCACTCCGCCGAAGCTGACTCCGCGTACGGTCGTGTACCAGGTCGCCCCGAGCCCGAGAAAGATGGCGATGACGATGGTGATGAACAATCCGCCGAGCAGTTGCACGTCACCGTTCCGCGCAGTTGGGGGGAGGCCGAAGCTCAGGCTTTAGCATGGCGTTGCCGGCAGGCGCAAAGCTTGGGCCAGCGATCGCGTACGCTTACCGTCCCTCGCGGGCGACGGCGACGCTCTCGCGCGCCTCATGCAGGCTGCTGCCCCTCGGAACACGCGGCGCGGAGCTTTCCGCGGCGGCATCGGCGGGGCGCGCCGCCTGCTCCAACAGCCGTTCGATGCGCAGGAGCGCGTCGGCCGCGCGCTTTGACAGGACCGCCGGGCGGACGGCGGCTTGGGGAGCCGGCTCGGAATTCGTACTCGCGACCTGCGGCGGGGTCGGCGCCGGGCCGGCCGGCATGCCGGGAACGGTCTTCAGATCGACGCCCTGGTGGGCATAAGCCATCACCTGACGCCACGTCATCGCCGGCAAGGAGCCTCCGGTCATGCGGTTGGTTGGACTGTAGTCGTCATTGCCGAACCACACGCCGCAGACATAATTCCCGGTAAAGCCGACGAACCAGGCGTCGCGATAGGCGTTCGTCGTTCCGGTTTTTCCGGCCGCGCGGATTCCGGGCAGCTGCGCGCGGCGCGCGGTGCCGTGTTCGACGACGCTGTTCATCATCATCACCATGTCCTCGGCCACCTGCGGCGGCAGAACCTGGCGCGGCTTCTGTCCGTCGCGGTCGAAGCGCCAGACCGTCCGCCCGTCCGCGGTGCGCAGTTCCAGGATCGCGTGCGGGGTCACGGCTTTGCCGTGATTGGCGAAGGTTGCGTAGGCGACCGTATGCTCGAGCACGGTCACGGCGTCGGCCCCGATCGGCAGGGAAGGCGTGTCGGGAAGCGGCGTGGTGATGCCCATGGCCTTCGCCGTCGCGATGATCTTGGCGCGGCCGGCCTTTGCGCCCTTGCCGTCGCCGAGCATCACGGAAAGCCGCACCGGAACGACATTGATCGAACGGGTGAGCGCCTGCAGCAGCGTCACCCGGCCCGAGAAGGAATGGCTGTAGTTCTGTGGGCACCAGTTGCCGAGGCAGATCGGCGCGTCCTGCACGACGGTCGTCGGCTTCATGCCGTTCATCAGCGCGGTCGCATAGACGTAGGGCTTGAACGAGGACCCGGGCTGGCGGAAGGCGTCGGTTGCGCGGTTGAACTGGCTTTCCCCGTAGTCGCGCCCGCCGACCATCGCCCGCACGGTTCCGTCGAGATCGGCCAGCACCAGCGCGGATTGGCTCGCGTGATATTCCTTCCCGTATTGGCGGAGCGAATTCTCGACCGCATTCTCGGCCTCACGCTGGATCGAGGGATCAAGTCCGGTGCGGACGACGAAGACCCGCTCGTTGAGCGACCGCGGCAGCGTGGCGACGATGCGCTTCACCTCCTCGAAGGCCCAGTCGAGATAGTAGTTGGGCGCATTCTCGTCGCGCCGGTCGACGACGTTCGCCGGATGGCGCCGCGCGCCGAAGACCTGGCCTTCGGTCATGAAGCCCGCTTCGACCAGATTGTCGAGCACGACATTCGCCCGCGCGCGCGCCGCCGGCAGGTTGATGTGCGGGGCAAACCGCGTCGGCGCCTTGAACAGGCCCGCGAGCATCGCGGCTTCGGAGAGATTTACATCGCGCACGGACTTTCCGAAATAATACTGCGCCGCGGCGTCCACCCCGAATGCGCCTCCGCCCATATAGGCGCGGTCGAGATAGAGCTTGAGAATCTCGTTCTTGGAGAGCCGCGCCTCGAGCCAGATCGCAAGAAACGCCTCCTTAACCTTGCGCTCGATCGTCCGCTCGTTGTTGAGGAAAAGGTTCTTGGCGAGCTGCTGTGTGATGGAAGAGCCGCCCTGCACGACGCCGCCCGCCCGCGTGTTGGCAACGAGCGCGCGGAACGTGCCGGCGATGTCGATGCCGAAATGCTCGTAGAAGCGCCGGTCCTCGGTTGCGAGCACGGCTTTGATGAGGTGATCGGGGAAGTCCTCGAGCGGGATCGAATCGTTGTGGCGGATGCCGCGGCTGCCCACCTCATGGCCGTAGCGGTCGAGGAAGGTGACGGCGAGTTCGGAGCTCTTCAGCCAGTCGTCGTCGCTCGTCTCGTGAAAGGCGGGAACGGCGAGCGCCAGCATGACGATGAGGCCGCCGAGGCCGAGCGTCGCGCCTTCGGAGGCGAGTTCGACCAGAAAGCGCTTCACGCCGCCCACATGGAACCGGTCCATGAAGGCCGCGAAACGCTCGAAACCCTCGCGCAATCGCCGGCCGCTCTGGAAGATTGCGAAATCGATGCGCGAATCGATGTCGAGCAGGAGCCGGCCGAGCTTCGCCTTCCAGTCCGAGGGGTAGAGGTCGCGCAAGGCCTGAAATCCCGAGGGCAGAACCGACCGAGTCTAGATAGGCATCGTGGCACAAAATTGCGCGGGCGGCCCCGAACGGCGGACCGGCCGGCGTCAAGCTTGCCGGTGGGAGGGTGAACCGCACCCGCCCGGCCGGTCCTTGCCTGCGGCCGGGCCGGCCGGACCGATTCCCCGCGCTGTTCCCGCCACGTCAATGAAGGACGCGCGGCCGCCCGGTCAAGCACTCCGTTACCGGCCGGCCCCCCGGTCCTGGCGAAGTCTCCATGCCGAGGGCAATTGGACATAGGGACGGCGCAAGCGGGCGGCACGGAAAACCCTCTCCCCTTGCGGGAGAGGGTGGCGAGCCGCAACGTGGCGAGCCGGGTGAGGGGGGAAAGAGAAGCAGAAAGCGCCCGAGGCTCTCGTCGCGTTCGGCGTGCGCCCCCTCACCCGCGCGCCTTCGCTGCCGCTCCGGCGCGCTGCCCTCTCCCGCAAGGGGAGAGGGCAAGGAACGCGCGGGCGCCGGAGGGCCGTCCTCCGAAGCCTCTCTGCGCGCACGCCCCCTCACCCGCGCGCCTTCGCTAATCGCTCCGGCGCGCTGCCCTCTCCCGCCAGGGGAGAGGGCAAAGAGCGCGCGGTTCGCATGTTCGCGGGGCGCGATGGACTGGCGGAGCGGTATCATTTTGGCGGCGCTTCTGTCATGAATCGCCGGCTTGCGGGCGCATCGCCGGTGCGGTCGCAACACGGCCAACGGGGCACCGTGGGGGAGGGAAGAGATGAAACATGCGTTTGGGCTGCTCATTGGGGCGGCGGCGTTGCTCGCCGGATTGTCCGGCGCGCGGGCCGACGACGCCTTTCCGAACCGGCCGATCAAGATCATCGTTGCCTTCGCGCCGGGCAGCGCGACGGATGCGACCGCCCGCGTGCTCGCCGAAGCGATGCGGCCGATCCTCGGCCAGAACGTCGTCGTGGAAAACCGGCCGGGCGCCTTCGGCATCATCGCGATCGAGGAAATGGCGCGCTCCAAGCCGGACGGCCACACCGTCATGATCGGCAACGTGTCGACGAGCGCTTTGACGCCGCGCCTCTATCGCAAGCGCTTCACCATCGACCCCGACAAGGACATCACGCCGATCAGCCGCGTCTCGGTGTTGCCGGGGTTCTGGATCGTCAGCGCGAAGCACATGCCGGCGAAGACCTTCGCCGAATTCATCGCCTATGCGAAAGCCAATCCCGGCAAGGTGAAATATTCGACCACCGGCGTCGGCGCCTTCACCCACTATGCCGGCGAGATGCTGCAGAAGCGGGCCGGCATCCGCATGGTTCACATCCCCATGAAGGAGGGCCCGCCCGCGATGGTGCGCGACATCATGACGGGAGACATCCAGGCGGCGGAGATGACCATGGCGACCGCGGCCGGTCTCATCAAGGCGGGCGAGTTGCGGGCGCTCGCCGTCAACACCGACGAGCGCGTTGCCGAATATCCCGACATTCCCACCATGGCGGAGCTCGGGTATCCTGGTATTGGCGAGCCGAACTGGTCGATGATGTTCGTGCCCGCGGCGACCCCCGCGGCGGTTCAGGAAAAGCTGCAGGACGCGGTCAGCAAGGCGCTCGCCTCGCCGGCGCTCAAAGAAGCCTATGCCAAACAGCTCATCTATCCCACTCCGAGCGCGTCCGTCGCCGAAGCGAAGGCGTGGCTCGCCAAGCAGATGGCGAAGTGGGGCAAGACGATGAGCGAAGTGAAGATCGACCTCGAATAGGGTTTCGCTCACAGGCACCGGCGTCGGCCGCTACCGCGGCCGGCACTTGGGACGGGCCGCATCGCGGACGGCGCCGCGTGCGGGGCGATCCGCCCTGCGCACGGATTTTGGTTGGACATTTCGCGCCGCGACGTTATAGCCGTCGACGCGGCGGCGTCGACGCTGCCGCCAACGCCGGACCAACACGGCGGAGATCGGGGCAGCGCGCATCCAGGCCACCTGCACGCCTTCTTCCCGTGCCGGTTTGGAGCGTCAGGTTCATCGTGGGCAATCCATGAGTTCACATCGTTCAGACGCGTCGTCCGCGCGCAGTTCGCGGCCCAGTGTCCTGTTTCGACCGGACGTTCTGGCCGGGCTCATGTTCATGGGCATCGCCGTGCTCGGCCTGGCCGTGTCCTGGGATTATCCGATCGGCACGGCGGTGCGGATGGGCACCGGCTACGTGCCGCGGCTCTTTCTCTGGATCCTGTTCGGTCTCGGCCTGGTGGTGATGGTGCTCGGCCTCCAAGGGAGCGGCGAGGAGGGAGCCGACGATCCCCCGCTGCAATGGCGCCCTCTGGTCCTGATTCCGGCCTCGCAGCTTCTTTTCGCCCTCACGATCGATCGTCTCGGCATCGTCATCGCCGGCGTTCTGATGATCCTGGTGGGCGGGATAGCCAATCGCGAGTCGCGCTGGCACGAGGTCGTGATCTCGGCGGTGGCGCTCGTCTTCTTCGTCTGGGTGATCTTCGTGTGGGCGCTCGGGCTCGTCATTCCGGTTTGGCCGGGAGGTTGACGTGGAAATTTTCAATCACCTCGCGATCGGGTTCTCGGTCGCGCTGACGCCGGCCAATCTCGGTTTCGCACTGCTCGGTTGCCTTGTGGGCTCGCTGGTCGGCGTTTTGCCCGGCATCGGCCCGGTGCCGACCGTGGCGATTCTTCTGCCGCTCACCTTCTATCTCGACCCCGTGTCCGGCCTCATCATGCTGGCCGGCATCTTCTATGGTGCCCAGTATGGCGGCTCCACGACGTCGATTCTCGTCAACATGCCGGGTGAAACCTCGGCCGTCGTCACCTGCATCGACGGCCACCAGATGGCGCGGCAGGGACGCGCCGGCCCGGCGCTCGCCGTCGCGGCG
Source organism: Xanthobacteraceae bacterium (assembly GCA_035716025.1). Lineage (GTDB taxonomy): Bacteria > Pseudomonadota > Alphaproteobacteria > Rhizobiales > Xanthobacteraceae > JADGHE01. Next base: position 6,220 of record DASTKH010000058.1, on the reverse strand, counting down.
CTCGGCTCGCTCTTCGCCGGAACCGTCTCCACGGCAATCATCGCGGCTGCGGCGCCTCCGCTCGCCAAGGTCGGCCTCTCCTTCGGTGCGCCGGAATATTTCTCGCTGCTCGTGCTCGGCCTCATCGCCGCCGTGGTCCTGGCGCACGGCTCCGTCATCAAGGCCGTGGCGATGATCATTCTCGGCCTCGTGCTCGGCATGGTCGGGACGGACGGCAACACCGGCGGCACACGCTTCACCTTCGGCACCACCATGCTGATCGACGGCATCGGCTTCGTGCCGCTCGCGATCGGGGTGTTCGGCATCGGCGAGGTGATCGCCAATCTGCTTCAGCCGGAGCGCGGCCGCATTGTCATCACCCAAAATCTCCGCGATCTGTGGCCCTCGCGCGAGGATTTCCGGCGCGCCTGGCCGGCCGTGCTACGCGGCACGGCGCTCGGCTCGCTTCTCGGCATCCTGCCGGGCGGCGGGGCGACGCTCAGCTCCTTTGCCGCCTATGCGCTCGAGAAGAAGAGCGCAAAGGATCCGAGCCGCTTCGGCAAGGGCGCAATCGAGGGCGTGGCGGCGCCGGAATCGGCCAACAATGCCGGCGCGCAGACGTCCTTCATCCCGATGCTCACGCTCGGCATTCCGGGCAACGCCGTGATGGCGCTGATGGTGGGCGCGCTCACGATCCACGGCATCCAGCCGGGCCCGCAGGTCATGAACGAGCGGCCGACGCTCTTCTGGGGCCTCATTGCCTCGATGTGGATCGGCAATCTGATGCTGGTCATCATCAACCTGCCGATGATCGGCCTGTGGGTGCAGCTGCTGCGCGTTCCCTACCGGCTGCTCTATCTCGGCATCCTGATGTTTTGCGCCATCGGCGTCTACACGACGAACAACAACCCGAACGAAGTGCTGATGACGGCGGTGTTCGGCGTGATGGGCTATGTGTTCATCCGCCTGCGCTGCGAGCCGGCTCCCATGCTGCTCGGCTTCGTGCTGGGGCCGCTGATGGAGGAAAATCTGCGCCGCGCGATGCGGATTTCCTCGGGCGATCCGATGATCTTCGTCGAACGGCCGATCAGCCTGGGTCTTCTCATCGCCGCCGTGGCGCTGCTGCTGCTCGTCGCATTGCCGGCGATCCGCTCGAAGCGGGAAGAAGCCTTCCAGGAGGAGGCGTTGTAGCGCGGCGGCGATCCGCGCTCGGCGGCCGTGCCGGATTATTGCGTGAAAGCCGCGCGCGAGACGCCGAAGACGCGGGCGGCGAACTGGGGATAGACCTCCGCGAGCTGGCGCGCCACTGGCCCGCGCATCAGCGCGAGCGTCTCCGCCGAGGGCGAGGGCGTGACCGGCACGTCTTCGGGGCACGCGAAGGCAAAGCCCGTCTGTTCGCGCACCTCCGCGACGGTATGGCCCGGATGCACGCTTTCGAGCCGGAAACCGCCTCGGTCGCGATCGAAGGAAAAGACGCAGCGATTGGTCACGAGCGCGATCGGTCCGCCGGGACGATAGACGTTCGCGGGAGAGGTGCCCGGCGCGCTGATGAAATCCACCCGCGGCACGAGCGTGCGCCGCGAATGCTCGGTGCGGAACAGGATCACCTTCGGGACGACGAAATAGAGATGGGCGGAGCCGAACGAGCCGGGAAAGCGCACTTTCGGTCGATCGCCCTCGCGGACCTCGACGAGATTGACGTTGCCCGCGCCGTCGATCTGCCCGCCGGAGAGGAAGAACACGTCGATGCGTCCCTGCGCGGCGCAGTCGAACAGTTCGCGTCCGCCGTCGGTGAAAAAATTATGCTTGCGGCTCTGCAGGAGCGAGACATAGGGCGTGCCGCCGCCGCGTTCGCGCGCGAGCAGGGCGGCGGTTGCGGGAATCGGCGAGGCATTGCCGACGGCGACGTGCCGCACCTCGCCGATCAGCCGCGCGATCACGTCGGCCAGCAGTTCCTCGTCGGAACACGGCCGTTGCGTCGCCAATTCGGGTTCGCCGTTCACGCCGCGCGCTTCTCGTAGACGTATCGATCGAGATAAGCCGCAAATCCCTCCGCGGTCGCGGCAAGCCGCGCATATTCGGCAAGATGTTCATCGTCGGCCGGGTAATGGTCGGGCAGCGGCAGCGGCCAGGCGCCGCGCGGCGCGACCGCGATGCTCTCGACATAGAAGCCGGCGAGGGCGCCAGCAGCGGCGACGGGGTCGTCGAACAGGTTCTCATCGACGATCCTTTCGACCGTCACCACCGTCTTCTTCGCGGCATGCGCCATGGTGGCGAGTTCGCGCTGGCGCCCGATCCAGACATTGCCGAAGCGGTCGGCCATCGGGGCGTGGAACAGCGCCACGTCCGCGTGAATCGCCGGCAGCAGCACGATCGGATCGTCGGCGCCGAAGGGGTTGTCGATCACCTTCCAGTCGGGCCGGCGGGCGAGCAGGTCCGAACCGAGAATGCCGCGTAGCGGCATGAACGGCACGCCGCGCTCGGCCGCCTGGACGGACGCATGCAGGGCCGGGCAGGTGGCGTCCTTGATGCGGATCGTGCCGTCGCGCGCGGCGGCGGAAAAGCGCGGCGCGGGTCCATGCTCGTTGAGGCTCACCGCCGAAGTCTCGAGCGTTTCGATCGCCCCCGCGCCGATCAGCATCTCGGCCTGCAGGCTGGAGGTCGGCAAAGCCACGAGATGCAGCCGTTTCACGCCGCGCCGGATCAGCGCCCGCGTTGCCTCCATCGGCACGCCGGTGCTCTCGCGCGGCACGAGCAGCACCGCGCCGTCCGTGATCGGGGCAAGCGCCTCGTCGACCGTCCGGGCGATGGTGGGCATGACGTCACCCCTCATGCGGCCGCGCAGGCCGTCTTCGCGGCACGCGGCGCAAATCCATACGCCCGTTCTTCCGGGAATGGCAACCCTCGCGCCTGGGGGCGGACGGTGTGCGATTCGCGCGTGCGCCCTCCCAAGCCGATGCGCCCTCAGGTCCCCACCTTCAGGGTGGACACGAGCCCGCGCAGGGCCGCGACCGCGCTCAGCGCCGTGATGCGGCCGGTGCGCGGATTGTCCGGCGACGGGACGTTCTCGATGGTCATCGAGAATCGCGCGGTGTCGGCATCGACCTCGATGCGATGCGTGTTACGTTCGACCGTCGGGTCCGCCCAGATTTCAAGCCGGGTGCGGTCCGGCCCGATTCCGGCGAGGCTCAGCGCCGCCGCGACGTTCAGGTTTGCGGGAAAGCCGCGCGCGCCTTCGCGCGCGGAACCGTCGAACACCTTCATCGGCTCCTTAAGGCCGAGCACGGAAAGGCCCCGCTCGCGCAAATAGGGCGCGCCCTCGAGCCCCGCCGGCGGCTTTCGGCTCACCATCGTGACGGAGCGGATGTCTCCCTCGGCTGCGGCCCGCACGGCGTCGAGCCCGATCAGCGCGCCGGTGGGGACGAGGATGCGGGCGCCGGTTTCCCGCGCCCGTGCGACGAGGTCCCAGTGGTCCAGCAGTTGGCCGACGCTGAGCGGCATGAACATGCGGCCGGCCTCGACGGTCGCGCGCGCCACGGCAAGGAAAGCCTCCTTCGGCAGGCCCTCCACCACGACGTCACAGCGCTCGGCGAGCGCGGCCAGGGGCAGGACGGGAATCGCGGAGCCGAGTCGCGGAAGGTGCCTTTGCGCCTTCTCGACGTCGCGCACGGCAACCGCGGCGAGCATAAGTCCGGGAATTCCGGCTTCGAGCCGCAGCGCGACTTCGCGGCAGACGGCGCCGAAGCCGGCCAGTCCAATGCGCAACGGCGCCGGCATGAGGTCTCCTTGGTTGGCAGGCGGGGCGGGCGAGGGGCCCGTGCTCTTGCGCCATTCCTAGCCGCCCTCCGGGCCGGCGCAAGCGGGAAGTGCGCGCAGCCTCTTGCGGCACCGCCCGGCGGCTTGCGCAATCCTCGGACGGCAGGGGCGGCGGGGGAGGCCGCGCCCCTGTGCGGAAGAAACCGCAAAGGGGCCGCATCGGCCACCGATCGTGGCGGGCTTGCCTGCTTCCAGCGCGCTTCCCCCCACGCAATGCCGCAGGAGAAGCCTCGGGCGGCGGTGCATCGCAGACGTGGGGTTTTGGTTGACTTGGCGGCCGCAAAGCGGGGCGGGCGGACGCCGCACGCCGTACCCGCGGTTGCAGCCAAGAACATCGCGTGGGCTTTGCTTCGGCCCGGCGCCGCTGCGCTCGGCCCCCTGCGTCTGCAGCAGCGGAACGTTCAAAAATCCGTCTCCAGCTCCTCCGGGCCGGCGGCGCGCTCGCGCTCGCGCCGATGCTGCCACAGCGCGAAGGCGACGGAGGCGACCGAGGCCGCGATCAGGAACCCGGAAATCGGCCGCGTCAGGAACAGCCAGGCGTCCGGCTCCGTCGCAAGCGCGCGAATGAGGTTGGCTTCGATCTGGTCCCCCAGCACGACCCCGAGAATGAGTGGCGCGAGCGGGATGCGCGCCTTCACCATCGCGTAGCCGATGACGCAGAACATCGCCAGCACGTAAACGTCGTTCATCGTGTTGGAGAGCGCGTAGGCGCCGATGACGCAGAGGACGAGCACGATCGGGATCAGGATCGACTTCGGCATCATGATGATGCGCAGCCAGGCGCGCGCGCCGATCCAGATCACGAGCACCATCAGCGGCAGCGCGACGATATAGGCGGCGTAGATGCCGTAGGCTTCCTTCGGGTGCTGTGAAATGAACAGCGGTCCGGGCTGGATGCCGTGGATCGTGAGCGCACCCATCATGACGGCGGTCACCGCGTCGCCGGGGATTCCGAACGCCATGATCATCATGAGCGAGCCTGCGACATTGGCATTGTTGGAGGATTCCGAGGCGATGATGCCTTCGGGAATGCCGGTGCCGAACTTCTCCGGACGCCGCGAGAATTTTTTCGCCTGGTCGTAGGCCATGATGTTGGCGGCGCTGCCGCCAATCGCCGGCAGCACGCCGATCACCACGCCGATGAGGGTCGACCAGAGCAGCAGGAAGGGGCGGCTCAGCACCTCCCAGAGCGCCGAGAGCAGCGAGACATTGAGGTTCATGCGCCGCGGCGCGGCGGGCCGGCCGTCGCCGGCGCGCCGGATCTGCTCAACGTCCGGCATGAGCTGCGCGAAAGCGAAAATGCCGATGAGCACCGGCAGGAAGGGCAGGCCGCCTTGGAGAAAATGGATCCCCATGGTGAGACGTTGCGTGCCGAGAATCGGGTCGGGACCCACGACCGTGACGGCAAGCCCGATCGCGCCGGACAGCAGGCCCTTGGTCACCGACTTGCCGACGAGGCCGGCCACCATCGACAGCGCGAACACGAACAGCGAGAAGAACTCCCACGGGCCGAACACGAGCGCGATCGAGGCGAACGGGCCGGTGAGCTCGATGAGGCAGATGCCGCCCAGCACGCCGCCGAGCAGCGCGGCGAAAACGCCGACCCAGACGGCGCGGCCGGGTTCGCCCTTCCGGGTCATCGGGAATCCGTCGAAGGTCGTGGCGACGGCCGAGGGTGTGCCCGGAATGCCGATGAGACTCGCGGTGATCGACCCGCCCGCCGAGCCCCCGACATAGACTCCCGTCATGGCCGCAAGCCCCTGCAGAGGGTCGAGGCCGAAGGTGAACGGCAGAACCATGATCACCGTCATGGTGATGGTCACGCCGGGCAGCGCGCCGCCGATCACGCCGATTGCGGTTCCGGCGATCAGCGGTACGAGATAGGCGGAATGCAGGATGAGGCCGATATGCTGGAGCAGGAGCTCGTAATGGTTCATCGCGCGACCCCCCGCTGCGACGGATGCGCGCCCCGCGTCTTGGCGATCACATTCCGCTCCAGTCGCCGCGCGGCAGCAGCACCAAAAGATAGCTCTCGAAGATCAGGTGGCAGGCAAGCGCGGTGCCGAGCGCGACGAGGATGACGCGCGCCCAGCGCGCCCATGATCGAGGCCGCTCCAGGAGAATCTGCAGGGCGCCGACGAACAGCGTCGTCGCGATGAGAAAGCCGAGCTTCGGCAGCAGCAGGACATAGAGGCCGAACGCCACGAAGGTCGCGAGGACGAGTGGGTAATTTGGCCGAGCCTGCGGCGCGTCGGCAGAGGAGGCGGCCGCCGCGGCGGCCGACCGTGCAGCAGAGGCCCGCCCGGCGAGAAGGTCGCTGACGACGAGGATGGCGCTCAGAATCGCCATGATCGAGAGCACGACCCGCGGATAGAAGGCCGGTCCGATCGGCACCATCAGCGCCGGCGGCAATCCTTGGGTCAGT
>DASTKH010000057.1:0-30832 GCA_035716025.1 Xanthobacteraceae bacterium | reverse complement strand
GTGCCCAAACGAGGACGTCCTTGTTTACGGGGACGTCGACCATACTCATGAGTCCCGGTACATCAAACGCTTGCCTACGATACCACCAAGCGCCCTCTCTGCGCGAGCCTCATCGCCCACGCCCAATGCCACCCGATTGTTGTAGCGGAAATCAAACTCCGCGAGATAGCGGTGCAGATGCTTCTCGGAGCAGTGCTGATACACCCCGCGCATGCCGCGCTTGAATAGCGCAAAGAAGCTTTCCGCCGTGTTTATGTGGGCATCACCCCGGACATATTCCTTCTCGTTGTGCTCAACCGCCTCATGGCGGGCGAATGTCTTGCCCAGCTTGTGATAGTGGCGCGCTTCGTCGGTCATTAGCGCGCTTTCGCGCGCGATGTTTTTGCGCACGATCGGCCAAATGATGTCATTCCGCAGATCTTGAATGTGGAAGGAACGGGCCTCACCGCCGCGCTCCACCAGCGTCAAGACCTTGCGGCGGTCATACGTGCCAGTCCGCCCCTTGGGGCGGCCCTCCATATGACTCAGGAACGTCTCGTCAGCCTCGACAGCCTTCCCTTCGCCTCCAAGAGGCGGGACGAGACTACCCGCCCTCATGGCCTCCCGGAGCCTATGCTCCATGAACCAGGCGGTCTTGTACGTGACCTTGAGGGTGCGGTGCAGCTGATGGGCGCTGATGCCCTTCTTGCTGGACGCCATCAGATGGGCGGCCTGAAACCACTTGTGCAGCGGGACGTGGCTGCTCTCAAAAACAGTCCCGACCTTGACCGTGAATTGCCGCTTACATGGCCCGCAGCGCCAAAGGCCGGCGCGGCCACCATTGACCCTCGTAATGCGATCCTCACCCTTGCATCGCGGGCAAACCGGGCCGTTCTCCCAGATTAGGGATTCAAGCCTAGCGATGGCCGCCGCCTCGTTATGGAAGTGCTTTTCAGACAAGATGCTCATGTACTTAACTCCCTGACTCTATTTATAGAGTCAATGGTCGTGTTTGTCAAGTACACAATCCCCACGGGATTTCGTGACGCGGCGGCGATCCCGGCAGTATGTTGCCGGGCTCGGGACGGCGATCGCGAGGCCGTCGGGAAGAAAGGAGTGGGCCGGTTGAAAACGGATCGTGCGAGACACGCGGGCGCCGAGACGGCTGACCAGATTCTCGACGTCGCCGAGCGCTTCGTTCAGACCCGCGGCTTCAACGGCTTCAGTTACGCCGACATCGCCGCCGAGATCGGATTGACCAAGGCGAGTCTGCATTACCACTTTCCGGCCAAGGCGGATCTCGGGGCGCGGCTGATCGAGCGCTATCACGAGCGGTTTGAAACGCTCCTGCAGGCGATCGACCGGGACGCAGCCGACAGCGCCGAAAAGGTTCGCTGCTACGCGGGCATTTATCTCGACGTGTTTCGGAACGACCGGATGTGCCTGTGCGGAATGCTGGCGGCCGAACACGCCACGCTGCCCGAGTCCATGAGACGGCATGTGGGACGATTCTTCGCAGCGAACGAAGCCTGGCTGTCCCGTGCGCTGGCGGACGGCCGCAACGAGGGCTCGTTGAGCTTCGCGGGCGATCCGGTCTCTCGCGCCCACCTGCTCGTCTCCGCCCTCGAAGGCGCGCTTCTGATCGCGCGCTCGCATGGCGATGCCGTCCGCCTTGCGCAGACGATCGATCGGCTGCTAGCGGATATCGGCGTCCGATGCGCACCGGAATGCGGCGGCGATCGGCCGAAATGATCGCCGGTCGACGCGCCGGGGCACGGCACCGGCGCCGCCGGATGCGGCGGGCCGCCCTGCCGCTTGGAAGTCATCGTGAACGAACGTCAGGACACGATTTTTGCGCTTTCGTCGGGCCGGCCGCCGGCCGCGATCGCGGTCGTGCGGGTGTCGGGGCCCCGCGCCCGCGAGGCGCTTGAAAGACTGACGGGCCGCGTGCCGGAGCCGCGGCGGGCCGCGCTCGCGCTCGTGCGTGACCCGGAACGCGGCGAAGCCATCGACCAGGCCTTGAGCCTGTGGTTCCCCGGCCCGGCGAGCGAGACCGGCGAAGACATGGCGGAGCTGCAACTTCACGGCGGCCGCGCGGTGATTGCTGCCGCCCTCGAAGCGCTCGGCCGCCTGCCCGGCTTTCGCCCGGCGGAAGCCGGCGAGTTCACGCGCCGGGCCTTTCTCAATGGCCGCCTTGATCTCACCGCGGTGGAAGGGCTCGCCGATCTGATCGGCGCCGAGACCGAGGCGCAACGCCGCCAAGCGGTGCGGCAACTGCGCGGCGCCTTGGGCAAGCGCGCGGAAGGCTGGCGGGCGCAGCTCGTCTCCCTGCAGGCCCGCATCGAGGCCGGGCTCGACTTCTCCGACGAAAGCGACGTGCCGGCGGACCTCGTGCCGGCGGTGCTGCGCGAGGCCGCGGCGCTGCGCGAGGACATTCGCGCCGTGCTGGGGGATGCGCGCGGCGGCGAGCGTCTGCGGGAGGGGCTCACGATCGCCATCGCCGGGCCGCCGAACGCCGGCAAATCGACCTTGTTCAACTGGCTTGCCGGGCGGGAGGCGGCCATCGTGTCGCCCTACCCCGGCACGACGCGGGACGTTCTCGAAGTTCATCTTTCGCTCGGCGGCTATCCGGTCACGGTGCTGGACACGGCCGGAATGCGGGAGAGCGGCGATCCGGTGGAGCGCGAGGGGATCGCGCGGGCGCGGGCGCGGGCGCAGGCCGCGGACCTCGTGTTGTGGGTGGAGGACGTTTCCGTGGCGGACCCCCCGACGGACGCTGCGGGCAAGCCGCCCGCGGGTGAAGCGCCCGTCTGGCGCATCCTGAACAAGGCCGACCTGCTGAGCGATGCCGCGCTTGCGGCGCCCGCCCCGGCCGGGACACCGGGCTTTGTGGTCTCCGCGCTGACCGAAAAGAATCTTCCGCAGCTTCTCGCGGCACTGACGGCTTTCGCGGCCGAGCATCTCGCGGCGGGCGAGGGGGCTTTGATCACCCGCGCGCGTCATCGCCATGCTCTGAATCAAACTGTGAATGCACTAGAAGAAATGAATAAACATTCGCAACAAGAAGATCTTTTGGCGGAAGATTTGCGGATCGCCGCGACGGCGCTTGGGCGGTTGGTGGGGCGGATCGACGTGGAGGATGTGCTGGACGCAATCTTCCGCGATTTCTGTATCGGCAAATAGCGGATCGGCGGGACGGGAGGCCTTTGCTGTTTCACGTGAAACAACGCGTCCGGTGCGGCCCGCGAAGGGTTCTGCTAAAAGAGGGTGTATGAACAGCTTTGACGTCATCGTGGTCGGGGGCGGCCATGCGGGCTGCGAGGCGGCTGCGGCCGCCGCCCGCTGCGGCGCCCGGACAGCGCTCGTGACGCATCGCTTCGCCACCGTCGGGGCGATGTCCTGCAATCCGGCCTTCGGCGGCCTGGGGAAGGGGCATCTCGTGCGCGAGATCGACGCGCTCGACGGGCTCATGGGCCGTTGCGCCGACGCGGCCGGCATCCAGTTCCGCGTGCTGAACCGCCGCAAGGGACCCGCCGTGCGCGGGCCGCGCGCCCAGGCCGACCGCAAGCTCTATGCGGCGGCGATGCAGGCGGCGATCCGTGCCACGAACAATCTCGCGGTGATCGAAGGGGAGGTGGACGATCTGATCCTCGACGGAGCGGCCGTCGGCGGCATTCGGCTGGGCGATGGCCGCGCGCTGAGGGCAGGGGCCGTCGTGCTCACGACCGGAACCTTTCTCCGCGGCCTCATCCATATCGGCGAGCAACAAATGCCGGCCGGCCGGGTGGGGGAGGCGCCTTCCATCGGCCTTGCCCAGACGCTCGCGCGCCTTGGGCTTGGCCTCGGCCGTCTGAAGACCGGGACGCCGCCGCGGCTCGACGGGCGCACCATCGACTGGGCGGCGGTGGAAATGCAGCCGGGCGACGAGCCGCCGGAGCCGTTCTCGGTCTTGACCGAGTGCCTGCCGAACCGGCAAATCTGCTGCGGCATCACCCGCACCGCCGCCGAGACCCACGCCATCATCCGGGCCAATGTGCGCCGCTCGCCGATGTATTCGGGGCAGATCAAAAGCCGCGGGCCGCGCTATTGCCCCTCCATTGAAGACAAGATCGTCCGCTTCGCGGACCGCGAGAGCCACCAGATCTTCCTGGAGCCGGAGGGGCTCGACGACGATACCGTTTACCCGAACGGCATTTCCACCGCCTTGCCGGCGGAGGTTCAGGCGGCGCTCGTCGCCAGCATTCCGGGTCTCGAACGGGCCCGCATCCTGCGCCCCGGCTATGCCATTGAATACGACCATGTCGACCCGCGCGAGCTCACCCATGCGCTCGAATGCAAGCGGGTACCGCGCCTGTTTCTCGCCGGGCAGATCAACGGCACGACCGGATACGAGGAGGCGGGTGCGCAGGGCCTGTTCGCGGGGCTCAATGCCGCGGCGCGGGCCGGCGGGGGAGAACCGATCCGGATCGACCGCGCGGAAGCCTATCTCGGCGTCATGATCGACGATCTGGTGACCCGAGGCGTCACCGAGCCCTACCGGATGTTTACCTCGCGCGCGGAATATCGGCTCTCGCTGCGCGCCGACAATGCCGACCAGCGGCTCACCGGTCGCGGAATCGCGCTCGGCTGCGTTGGACCGGAGCGCCGGCGGCGGCACGAGGCCAAAATGGCGGCGTTGGACGCCTTGCGGGCGCTCACCCGGGCCCTCGCCGTGACCCCGAACGAGGCCGCGCGCCACGGCCTCGCCATCAATCAGGACGGGCAGCGGCGGACCGCCTTCGACCTGTTGTCCTATCCGGGGATCGGTTTCGCCGCGCTGGCCCGCATCTGGCCGGAGCTCGCGACGTTTCCGCCGGCGATCCGCGCGCAGGTGGAGATCGACGCCCGCTACGCAGTCTATCTCGACCGCCAGGCCGCGGACGTGGCGGCCTACCGGCGGGACGAGTCCCTGCGGCTCGCCCCGGATCTCGATTATGATGCGATTCGTGGCCTTTCAATCGAGCTGCGGCAGAAGCTGCAGGCGCACCGGCCCGAGACGATCGGACAGGCGGCACGGATCGACGGCATGACGCCGGCCGCGCTCACGCTGCTCGCCGCGCGCGCCCGCCGGGGCGGGAAGAGCGCCGCGCGCGCCGCCTCGTGAGCCCCGTGACGCCGGACCCCGACCTCGCGGCCGACAAGGCGGCGGCCCTTGCGCTGACGCCTGTTTCACGTGAAACAGAACGGCGGCTCGACCGGTTGGTCGCCCGCCTCCTGCAGTGGCAGGGCCGCATGAACCTCGTCGCCCCCTCGACCCTGCCGCATGTGTGGACCCGCCACATCGCCGATTCCCTGCAACTCCTCACGCTCGCGCCCGAGGCGCGGGTCTGGGTCGACCTCGGCAGCGGGGCAGGGTTTCCGGGCCTGCCGATCGCCTGCGCGCTTAAGGATCGGTCGGGCGCCGCCGTTCATCTCGTGGAGAGCAACGGCCGGAAGGCCGCTTTTCTGCGCGACGCGGCGCGGGAAACGGGGGCGCCCGCCGTCGTCCATGCGGAGCGGATTGAGACCTTCGTGCGCACCTTCACGGAACAGGCGGATGTGGTGACGGCGCGCGCGCTCGCGCCGCTGCCGCGTCTCCTCGGCTACGCGGCACCGCTGCTCGCAAAAGGGGCGTGCGGACTGTTTTTGAAGGGACAAGATGTAGAGGCCGAATTGACCGAATCTGCAAAACATTGGAGACTCGACGTCGAGATCGTCCCCAGCGTCACCGAGTCCCGCGCCCGGATCGTCCGGGTTCGCAAAGCCCAACCCCTTGAGTCATCGCGGTTTTTCGATTGATACGGAAAAGCCGAAAGATGTCCGGCCTCTGAGAATGACAGCGACTGTCCGCCCGCGCGTCCTCGCCCTTGCCAATCAGAAGGGCGGCGTCGGCAAGACCACCACGGCAATCAATCTCGGCACCGCGCTCGCGGCAATCGGCGAGCGGGTGCTGATCGTCGATCTCGATCCCCAGGGCAACGCCTCGACCGGCCTCGGTATCGGCCAGCGCGACCGCGCGCGCTCGACCTACGACGTGCTGCTCGGGGACGTCGCGCTGCGCGAGGCCGTGCGCGAAACCGCGGTGCCGCGCCTGCACATCGTGCCGGCGACCGTGGACCTCTCGGGATTCGAGCTTGAGGTCGCAACGGAGCGGGATCGCGCCTTCAAACTGCGCCGCGCGCTCGCCGATCTCAACGCCGGGGTGCCGGCCGATGCCGGCTTCACCTATGTGCTGATCGACTGCCCGCCGTCGCTCAATCTCGTCACCGTCAACGCGATGGCGGCCGCGGATGCGATCCTGGTGCCGCTCCAATGCGAGTTCTTCGCGCTTGAAGGGTTGTCGCAACTGCTCAAGACGTTCGAACAGGTGAAGGCGACGCTCAATCCCGCGCTGGAGATTCACGGCATCGTGCTCACCATGTACGACGCGCGCAACAATCTCTCGAGCCAGGTGGTCGCGGATGTTCGCGGCTTCATGGGCGACAAAGTCTATCAGACGGTCATTCCCCGTAACGTGCGGGTTTCGGAGGCGCCCTCGCACGGCAAGCCGGTGCTGCTTTACGATCTCAAATGCGTCGGAAGCCAAGCCTATCTGCGGCTTGCCTCCGAAATCATCCAGCGGGAAAAGGCGCTTCGCGCGGCCTAGCGGTCGAACTCGGGGAAAATGCGCGAGGTCGGGAAATCTGCGCAGCGATTGAGGCCCGCCGCCAAGGACCGGGGCCGCGTCGGGGAGCAAACCCAAATGTTGGCAGTTGACGGAAACGGAAACTGACTGATGGCTGAAGAAGCGGGGCGGCCCCGTCTGGGGCGCGGTTTGGCGGCGTTGATCGGCGACGTCGGCGAAGAGCGGCCGGCGCGCGAGCGTGAGGCGCCGGCCGGGCGCAGCCCGCGCCGCGTGCCGATCGAGCTCCTCAAGCCCAACCCCCGCAATCCCCGCCGCCATTTTGCGCAGGCCGAGCTCGACGAGCTTGCCGAGTCGATCCGGCAGCGCGGCGTGCTGCAGCCCATCCTCGTGCGCACCGCGAAGGAGGCGGCCGATTGCTACGAAATTATCGCGGGTGAGCGGCGCTGGCGCGCCGCGCAGGCGGCGGGCCTGCACGAAGTGCCGGTTGTCGTGCTGGAGGCGACCGACAAGCAGTCGCTCGAATACGCGATCATCGAGAATGTGCAGCGGGAGGACCTCAACCCGATCGAGGAGGCGGAGGGCTACGCCGCCCTCGGCGAGCAGTTCGGCTATTCGGCGGACGAGATCGCCAAGCTCGTCGGCAAGAGCCGCCCGCATGTCGCCAACACGATGCGCCTGCTCAAACTCTCCGATCCCGTGAAGCAGCTCGTGCGCTCCGGCGCGCTTACGGCCGGACACGCGCGCCTTCTCGTCGGTCAACCGAACGCACTCGAAATCGCCCAGGAGATCATCGACCGCGGCCTCAATGTGCGGCAGGTGGAGGCGATGGCGCGGGCCGACGGCGCCGCGCAGGCGCGCCGCGTGCGCCAGACCTACGGCGCGCCGAAGAAGGACGCCGATACGTTGGCGCTCGAAAAGCGCGTTTCCGACGTGCTGGGCCTGCAGGTGAGCGTGGAACACAAGCCCGGCGGCTCCGGCACGCTGCACATCCATTACCGCAACCTCGAACAGCTCGAAGACGTGCTGAAGAGGCTGGGCGCGGGGTGACGAGAGAATGAATAGGACGCCCGAGGGCGACGGAAAGGGCAGGCGGTGACATCCAAGTCAACCAGCCATCCGTTCACATAAACGCACCGCACGGGGTGCCGGGTCTCGCCACCTCGGAACCTGCAACCCCTCGGGTCCGCGCCGAAGGCCCGCCCTTGACGAAGCGCGTCCGCGACCTATCTCGGCGGCCGGCAGCTTCCGCCAATCATCTCGAATCGGAAGGAAGGGTTGAGCGTCTCTTAAGGGGAAGGACGATGGAGGATTTGCGCACCTCGATGATCCGCGCCCACCAGAACAATATTGCGCGCTATTGCCAGCTTCTGGCGACCGATCTCACCGAAAGCGAGCGCGACTATCTCCACAAGCGCATCGCGCAGGAGCGGGCGGAATTGGAGCGTTGGGAGATGCAGCGCCCTCCCGAACGAGGTGCCGATGTGGCGGCCGTGGTCGCCGCGCGCGCCCTCGATCGGCAGGACGGCAGCCCGGCCCTTTAGCCGGGCGCTCCGGCGCCCGACGCGTCGCCTCGTCTTCAAAGGCTTGATTTCATTTCGCGCCGCGCGGCAGGGCGCCGCGCGGCGATCGAATTTTCCGCAACCTTTCGCGGGCGGCGGCTTTGACTCGGACGGGCGCAGCAAGCGGAGAGACCGATGGAAGAGGAAGGGATCGGCTGGATCGCCGCCCTGGTGATCGGCGGCCTCGCGGGCTGGCTCGCCGAGAAGATCACCGGCAGCACCATGGGGCTTCTCGCAAACGTCATCCTGGGGGTGGTGGGGGCAGGGATTGCCGGCTGGCTGTTCGGGCTTATCGGGGTGCGGATGTCCCCCGGCTGGCTCGGCTATCTGATTTCGGGGCTCGTCGGCGCCAGCCTGCTCATCTTTCTCACGCGCATGTTCTACCCCGCGCGCTGGCGGGCCTGAGACGTCGACGGTGCGCGGCCGGTGCCCCCGAACGGGCTGCACAAGGCCGCGCGGCTTCGCCGTCGAAATGTCGGGAGAGGTGCGGGTCGCGCCCGCTCACCCTTTGGCGAGATAACGCTTCTCCAGCATCACATGGATGCCCTTCGAGCCGTTGACGACCTGGGTGACGCGCAGGTCGGCCGCGAGGCTGCACAGCATGTGGGCCTCGGCCCGCGTGATTCCGGTGCGGGCGACGATGAGGTCCAGCATGTTGCGCAGCGCGATCACCACGCAATCGTCGAGGTCGGGATCGAACGCCATGGTCATCACATGGGTCGGCGTCTCGGCCATCGGCCATTTGAGACTCATGTCGTTGCGCGCCGTGAGGCGGAAGGTGCCGACCAGTCCGGTCTCGATCGCGGTGATGCAGACCTCGCCGTCGCCCTGCGCCCCATGCCCGTCGCCGGCGGAAAACAGCGCACCCTCGACGAAGACCGGCAGATAGAGCGTGGTGCCGGCGACAAGTTCCTTGTTGTCGAGATTGCCGCCGTTCGGGCGCGGCGGCAGGGTGGAGATCGTGCCCCAGGCCGGAGGCGGCGCGACCGCCATCACGCCGAAAAAGGGCCGCAGCGGAATTTCCAATCCCCAGGGCAACCGGCCGACCATGCGCGTGCGGTCGAGCGGGATATGCACCAAATGCTGCTCGTCGAAATCATAGGGAAGGGCGCCGGCAAGCGGCCGCACGACGTTGTAGCCCCAGTCGTAGTTGAGGTCGATCGCCTCGATATCGACCTGCAGCACGCCGCCCGGTCGCGCGCCTTGGACGGCCACCGGCCCGGTGCACATGTGCCCCGGGATCGCGCGGCGCTTCGCCCCGGCATGCAGGGCGGGCAGGGCGGGCGGAATCCGCATCGGCGGCGGCGGCATCTGGTCGGGGGTTCCCGAAACCGTCGAGAGGATGACGCGTTCGCCCGACGCGATGGTCGCGACCGGCGGGAGGCTCGCCTCGAAAAACCCCCAATGGACCGTGTCGGGTCCGGCGTCGACGCGCGCAATGGTCATAGTCTCCTCGCCTCCGTGCTCTTCACCTGCGCGCATTGCAGCATCATTCGCCGCCGGAACCAACAGGCCGCCGCGTGCCCATGCAGGCGAAGGAATGCAGACCCGCGCGGGCGCGCGCAGGCTTGTTCTTGACCTGGAGGTCAGGCTCTGCACAGTCGCAACCGCGAAGGGAATCCGCAGCGGACGGGCTGACGGTCTTCCCGCCGCCGCCCGCGCGCGGCCGAGGGGCCGACCTTGATGCTTCAGCCGCCCATGAAATCCATCGAATCCCAAACGTCCTGGGTGGTGGCGGGCGTCTCGGTGGTGCTGCTCGGACTGTCCTTCGGCGCCCCGTGGATCATGGTGGTGGCCCTCAAGCACGTGGCGGCGGAAGCGGGCGGCGCGCGCTCCGGCCCATCGCTTGCTGTGTCGCTCGCCTGGTTCGGCTCCGGCGTCGGTGGAATCGCGATGGGCCGCATCGCCGACAAGCTCGGCGTGCGCTCCACCGTCATCTTCGGCGCCACGATGATCGCGGCGGGGCTTGCGGTCTCGACCTTCGGGCCGGGTTGGCCGCTTTATCTCGGACACGGCCTGTTCATCGGCCTGATCGGCCTCGCCGGACTCAATGCGCCGCTCTACATCTATGTGAGTCGCTGGTTCGATCGGCGACGGGGCTCGGCGCTCGCGCTCATTTCGAGCGGCACCTATGTGGCGGGCGCGCTGTGGCCGCCGGTGTTCGAACGATCGATCGCGGCGTTCGGCTGGCGGGCGACCATGCTGGGCTACGGCCTCGCCGCGGCCGCCGCGATCGTGACGCTCGCGCTCCTCTTTCTCAGGCCCGCACCCGAAGATCCGCTGGCCGCGCCCGCGGGCGCGGCGCGCGTCGCAAAGGCCGGCGCGGTTCTCGGCTGGCCGCCCAACCTCGTGTTCGGCATGCTGGCGGCGGCGATCTTCATGTGCTGCGTCACCATGTCGATGCCGCAGAGCCATCTTGTCGCCTTCTGCAGCGATCTCGGCATCAGCGCGACGCACGGCGCGGCCATGCTCTCGCTCCTGCTCGGCACGGCGTTCGTCAGCCGGCAAATCTGGGGCCTGATTTCGGACCGCATCGGCGGGCTTCACACGGTCATCATCTGCTCCGCCTGCCAGGCTGCCGCCATGACGGCGTTCCTGGTGACGCAAGGGGAGGGGGCGCTGTTTATCGTGTCGGCCGCCTTCGGGCTTGGCTTCAGCGGTCTCATTCCGGCCTATGTGCTGGCAACGCGGGAGCTTTTTCCCTCCGCCGAGGCCTCCTGGCGCATCCCCGTGATCCTTCTCTGCAGCGGCAGCGGTATGGCGACCGGAGGGTGGCTCGCCGGCTTCCTCTACGATCGGTTCGGATTTTACGGACCCTCCTTCGCGACCGGAATCGCCTTCAACCTCGCGAATTTCGCGGTTGTGGCGATCCTGGTCGCCCGCTTGCACATGGGGTCGGCCCGCGCCGGAGCGGCCGGGTCGGCGGGAACCCTCCCTCCGCTCGGCCGTTGAACCCGGTCAAGCGAAGGAGGTCGTGATGAGCGACATGCGCGATCCACTGTACCCGCGGGACCCTGCGGGCGCTCCGGTGGAGCCGACCGTCCGGCGGACCGGCACATCGGCAAATTGGGGCTGGATACTGGGCGGTCTGGCGGCAATCGTGGTCGTTCTCTTGCTGCTGTTCAGCTTCGGCGGCGACAACCAGACGGCAACGAATTCGACATCGTCGGGCGTGGTAACGGGGCAGACCAACCAGCCCGCATCGCCGCCGGCGACGACGAACCGCAACCAAGCCACGCCTCCGGCGCAGGAGAACACCGGCTCCCGCTGAGGCGTGCCGCACGTCCGTCAGGGGAATGGCCGGCCTCTTGCCGGCCATTTTCTTTTGCGCGTTGCGCGGACGACGCCCGCGCCCCGCATGCCGGTTGCCGATGCTATAAGCGGCACGCCGCGCGCTTGCGGCGGCCGCGACCGGAGAGACCAGCCCCCATGCCTGCCACCGCGCTCGATTCCGCGATCTTCCGCGACATCTTCTCGACGCCGGAAATGCGGAACGTGTTTTCCGACGAATTTCGCACGCGCTGCTATCTCGACATCGAAGCTGCGCTCGCCCGCGTGCAGGGGCGGCTCGGAATCATTCCGGAGGCGGCGGCGCGCGAGATCGAAAGCCGCTGCCGGATCGAGAATATCGATTTCGCGCGGCTCAAGACGCAGACGGAGCGGATCGGCTATCCGATCCTCGGCGTAGTGCAGCAGATCGTCGCGCTCTGCCGCGACGGCCTCGGCGAATGGTGCCACTGGGGCGCGACCACGCAGGACATCACCGACACCGCGACCGTGATGCAGATCCGCGCCGCGCTCGATCTCGTCGCGCGCGACATGGAGCGGATTGCCGCCGCGCTCGCCGATCTTGCGCGCCGCCACCGCGACACGCCCATGGCCGGGCGCAGCAATCTCCAGCAGGCGGTGCCGTTGACGTTCGGATTCAAATGCGCGGCGCTGCTCGCTGCGATGCAACGCCATCGGCGGCGGCTCGAAGAGCTGCGGCCGCGGGTGCTCGTCGGCGAATTCGCCGGCGCCGTCGGCACGCTCGCCTCACTCGGGCAGGACGGGCTGAAGGTGCAGGCCGCGCTGATGGCCGAGCTCGGCCTCGGCCAGCCGGAGATCGCCTGGCACACGGTGCGCGACCGCATCGGCGAGGCGGCCTGCTTCCTCGGCCTTCTCACCGGTACGCTCGGCAAGATCTCGATGGACGTGAAGCTCCTGATGCAGACCGAGGTCGGCGAGGTTTTCGAGCCGTTCCACCAGGGGCGCGGCTCCTCGAGCACCATGCCGCAGAAGCGCAATCCGGTCGCCAGTCTCTACATCCACGCAACGAGCGCGCTCGTGCGCCAACACGTTGCGGCGCTGCTCGAAGCGGCGGTGGCCGACCATGAGCGCTCGACGGGGCCCTGGGAGATCGAATGGATCGCGTTGCCGGAAATCTTCCTCTTGTCTTCCGGCGCGCTCGCCCAGACCCGCGACATGCTGGAAGGTCTCGAAGTGGACGAACGGCGCATGCGGCAGAACCTCGATCTCACCAACGGGGCGATTGTGTCGGAGGCCGTGATGATGGGGCTCGGGCCCTATCTCGGGCGCCAGCGCGCGCACGATCTCGTCTACGACATCTGCCAGGAGGTCGCGCGAACGGGCGAAAGCCTCGTCGATGCGCTGGCGCGCCGGAGCGAGATCACCGCGCATCTCTCGCGTGAGGCGCTCGAACGGCTGTGCGATCCGGCCGGCTATCTCGGCCTCGCCGGCGAGATGGTGGACCGCGTGCTCGCGGCCGAGCCGTGACGCAGCTTCAGGATTCGCGGCCGAGCGGGAGCGCGACGCGGAAGGTGCTGGGCCGGCCCGGCGCGGGCGCAAGCTGCGCCTCGCCGCCGTGCAACCGCGCAATCTGGCGCACGAGCGCAAGCCCGAGGCCTGCGCCCCTGGTCTCGCCCGCAAGGCGGTGAAACGGCGCAAAGACGCGCTCGCGCTCCTCGGGCGGAACGCCGGGTCCGGCATCGCTCACGCTGAGCACGGCCTGCGCGCCGTCGCGCCGCAGCGATACGACGATGGGCGGGCGGCCGTGCCGCCGGGCGTTCTCGAGGAGATTGCGCACGAGCCGCCTGAGAAGCCGCGGATCGCCCGCAAGCGTCAGCGGTTCGCCGTCGAGCGTGCACGCGTCATAGTGCGCGCATTCCTCCGCGACCAGCGCGAGGAGGTCCACGTTCTCGCGGGCGGCGAGCACGGGAGAGGCTTCGAGGCGGCTCGCGAGCAGGATTTCGTCGATGAGTGAGTCGAGTTCGGCGATGTCGCGCTCGACATCGGCCTTGTATTTCGCCTCCCCTCGGCTCTGCATCAGCTCGATGCCGAGGCGCAGGCGCGCGAGCGGCGTGCGCAATTCGTGCGAGGCGTTGGCGAGCAGCAGCCGGTGCGCTGTGACGAGTTCTTCGATGCGTTGTGCGGCGCGGTTGAAGCTCGCGGCAAGCTGCGCCACCTCGTCGCGTCCTTCCACTTTCACGCGGGCCGACAGGTTGCCGGCGCCGAGCGTTTCGACGCCGGCCTGCAAGCGCTCGAGCCTGCGGGTGAGGCCGCGCACGACCGGAAAGGCGCACACTGCGACCACGAGCGCGACCATGCCGAGAAGCAGGACGAGGCCGAGGGCGGGGTGGCGGTGCCGCCCCGCGGCGCCGGCGACGAGCCAGCGTCCGTCGGGCAGTGGAATGCTCCAGGCGGGCCCGCCCGCCCCGGGCAGCCAGCCGCCATCCTCGCGCCAGCGTGGCGGCGCAGGAAGCGGCCGCCCGAAGGCGGCGATGCGGTGGCGGCCGGGATCGAACAACGCGAGGCTCATGCCGAGACGCTCACCCAGCCGTTCGAGCGCCTGCTGCTGTGCCGCGTCCGGTTCGTCCGCGGGCGGCAGCGCCGTCGTCACCAGTTCGCCTGCGACGTCGAACACCTGCGCGGCCGAGGGGCCGCCGGCCGTGAAGCGCCAGAACGCGCCGGCGAAAGCCACGACCAGCACGAGGCTCGCGACGATGGTCAGGTAGATTTTGCGATAGAGCCGGCGCATGGACGGGGCTTTCGTTGCCGGATTGAACCATTGTTCGGCTTTCGGCGCGACCGCCGAGCGGCGCCCATCAATCCTGCACCTTTGCGAACACGTAGCCCGCTCCCCGCACCGTGATGATGCGGCGCGGCTTCCTGGGATCGTCTTCGATCGCCGCGCGCAGCCGCGACACGTGCACATCGATCGAACGGTCGAACGCGTCGAACCGTTCATTCTTGAGCATGTCCATGAGGGTCTCGCGCGAGAGGACGCGGCCCGCATGGCGCGCGAGCGCAGCGAGCAGCGAGAACTGATAGCCGGTGACTGGCCGCAGGTCGCCGTCGAGCCGCACCTGCCGCGCGCCGACGTCGATTTCGAGGCGTCCGAAGCGCAGGACTTCCGCGTTCTGTCCTCTGCCGGTTCGGCGCAGGATCGCCTTGAGCCGCGCCAGGAGCTCGCGCGGTTCGAACGGCTTCGGCAGATAATCGTCGGCGCCGATTTCGAGGCCGACCACGCGGTCCATCGCGTCCCCGCGCGCGGTCAGCATCAGAATCGGAATGTCGCCGCGCTGGCGCAGCGCGCGGCAGACGTCGAGCCCGTCCATGTCGGGCAGCATCAGGTCGAGGATCACGGCGTCGAATGCGCCGCGGGCCTGCAGTGCGATCCCTTCGCCGCCGCGCCCGGCGACGGTGGCATGAAAGCCCGCCTGATCGAGATAGCTCCGCACCATCTCGGCCAGCCGTTCGTCGTCTTCGATCAGCAGGATCCGGTTCGTCACGCAAGAGACTCTACAAGGATGTCGAGGAATTCCGAACCCCGCGCTCCGCGCCACGTCGCACCGGGACGAGGACGCCCGCTTCCAGCCCTCCCCCCTTTTCCAGGAGGCAGGGCTGAAAAGAAACGGCGCCGCCTGTCCGGAGCGGCCGCCAGATGTCGAGAAATCTTAGCCGCGATGCCAGCCGCGCCAGAATCCGCCGCCCGCCGGAAAGCGTTCGCTCAGCTTTCGACGCTGTTCGGGCGTCAGGATTTCGGCCGCATCCGCCACGGCCTGCACGACCCGTCGGCTGACGTTGTCGATCAGCGCGAGGTGATCGGCGCGCAACTTTTCGATCGCCGCGCGATCGATCGTTGTCTGCGTGAGCAGTTCGCGCGCGCGCTCACGGGCCTCGCGCATCTTGTCGCGCATCGGCAAGAGCTCCTTCACGGCCGCCCGGGCGACCGCGCGCAGCTTCTCCTGCTGTTCGGCGCTGGCGTCCACCTCGACGGCGAGGTGGCGCACCATGCGGTCCAGCCGCTCTGCGGCGCGCGCCGGGTCAAACGACCTTTCCATAAAGCCGCCGTGCCGCCAATGCGCGGGAATCGGCCCCATGCCCTCACTGAACGCATGTGTCACCAGTGCCCCGGTCAGACCCGCGACAAGGGTGAGGGCAAGGAGAAAGAAGGCCGCGCGGCCGCGCCCGCGACGCGGAGCTTGGGTGTCGGTGGGAATCGGTTGCATGGATTCGCTCATCATCATCTCCGTCGATGGATTCGCCGGCGGCGGCCCGGTTCCCGCCCGCTGTTTCTAAACGGCCGAGGAAGCACGGGTCCGCCGCGCCCGCCCAATCTGGGAGACGGCGATTTCCGGCGTTTCTCGCCCGTGTAAAGTTTTGTAAAGCGCTCGCGTCAGCGCCCCTCACGGCGCACGGCGTCCGTCTGCAGCGGCTTTTCTTCGAGCAGAAGCAGGCAGATCAACGCCAGAACCATGCTGGCGCCCGCGGCCGCGAACACCCAGCGAAAGCCGGATGCCGGATGCGGCCCGCCGCTTAAAACCAGTGCGCCGCAGGCGGCGATCAGCATCGTCGTGAAGAGGCTTCGCGTGAAATTCATGGCACCGATCGTGATGCCGAACTGGTGCGGCAGCACGGCATTCTGCAACGCCACGGTGGAGACGGGCGCGAGCGGCCCGAAGCCGAGGCCGATGGTGCCGATGACGAGCTGAAACGCGAGCGGCGTCAGCGCCTCGCCTGCCCAAAGGAGCACGGTCATCGCCGCGATGGCCAGGACGACGCCGGCGAGCGGCAACCGCTTGTAGTGCGTGACGCGAGCGATGACCTGTCCGGCGATGCCGGCCCCGACATTCACCGAGACCATCAGGATCATAAGGCTCAAGCCGGCCGCCGAGGCCGTCATGCCCAACCCCTCCTGGAGAAAGATCGGCAGGAAGATGTTGAGGGCGAAGATCGCGCCCCAGCCGAGCGCGTTCGCGCCGAGCGCGGCGCGGACCACCGGATCGGCGAGAATCGGCAGCGGGATCAGCGGTTCCGGCGCGGTGAGGAGTCGCGCCACGAAGCCCAGGCCCGCGAGGAGCGCCAAGCCGCCGAGCGCGAGCACCGGAGGCGAGAGCCACGGATAGACCTTGCCGCCGACATTGAGCATCAGCATGAACGGCACCGAGGCAATCACGATCAGCGCCGAACCCATGAGGTCGAGCCGGTGCGGCCGCTCGTGGCGCGGCAGACGGCGCAGCAGTACGGTCATGAGCACGATCGCCAGCAGGCCCGCCGGCACGTTGACCCAGAAAATCGCCGTCCAGTGGACATATTGTGCGAGAAATCCCCCGAGCACCGGCCCGGCGGCGCCGGAGGTCGTGAACACGATCGAGAAATAGGCATAGTAACGCCCGCGATCCTTCGGCGCCGCGATGTCGCCCAGCACCACCATCGCGAGCGCGGTCAGGCCGCCGCCGCCGAGGCCCTGCACGGCGCGGCCCGCAAGCAGCACGTAGAAGTTCGGAGAGAGCGCACAGACGAGCGAGCCGAGAACATAGAGCATCAACGCCGCCCGCAGCGTCACGCGGCGGCCGTGGATGTCGCTGATCTTGCCGTAGAGCGGCGTCATCGCCGTGCCGGCAAGGAGATAGATGGTGATGAGCCACGGCAGGGCCTGCACATGGCCGATAGCGGCGCCGATCGTCGGCAGCGCGTTCGCCAGATTGGTCTGGTCGAGCGAGCCGAGAAAAAGCGGCAACAGCACGCCGAATATGATCCGCCGCCGCTCGGCATGGGTGAGCGGGTCGTCACGGACGGAATTGGCGGAAACGGCCATCGCGGTGCGCCTATTCTGCGACGAGGCAGACGAATGCTCTCCGCTCATGCCCGTGCAGACGAGCAATCAGCAGAACGGGATGCCCGCTTGCGCGGGGACGCGCGGGAGAACGAAAGTCACATCCGCAGCAGGCGCCTGGCATTGCCGCCTGCGATCCTTGCCTTGTCGTCGTCACACAACGGCACGGTCTCGAGCCATTGCGGGCCCGGCGCATTGTGCTCGAACGGATAGTCCACGGCGAACAGAATATGGTCGATGCCGATTTCCTGCACGCAGCACAACAGCGCCGGATCGGAGAAGAAGCCGCTCGTCGTCACGTAGAAGTTTCGGCAGAAGACGTCGCGAAAACGCACCGGCCTCTGCCCCGGGCGCGCCAGCGCGCTGTCGATGCGCCAGACGAGGAACGGCAGCCCTTCCCCGAGATGCCCCAGGATGATCTTGAGATTAGGGTGCACCTCGAAAACGCCGCTCAGGATCATCCGGATGGCGGCCGTCGCGGCCTCGACCGTGTAACCCCAGCCGGCGCGCAGCAGCACCGGAAAGTCATGCTCGTAATCTTTGTAATAGGCGTCGATGACGGCGGGCAGCGGGACGGACGGGTGCAGATAGAGCGGCACGTCAAGCGCCTCGGCGCGCGCATAGATCGGCCAGAAGCGGCGGTCGTCGAGCCAGATGCCATCGCCGAGCCCGTGCAGCATTGCGCCCTTGAAGCCGAGGCTTTCGACCGTGCGCGCAAGCTCGTCGGCCGCGGCCTCCGGATCCGCGGTCGGCAGCGCGGCGAATCCGGCAAAGCGCGTCGGGTGACGCTTGATGAGTTCGGCAAGCCGGTCGTTGACGCGCCGCGTGAGCGGCGCGGCGATGTCGCGCGGGAGCTTCTGCGCCGAGGGGGCGGCGTGCGAGAGCACTTGCACGTCGATGCCGGCCTCGTCCATGGACTTGAGACGCTGCTCGCCGACCTCGAGGAGCAGCTTGGTCAACGCGGCGTTGCGGTTGCCGTCGCGACCGGAAAAGTGTGCCGACAATTCCTCGTCCCAATAATGCTCTTCGAGTGCGATGATCGGACAGTTCGGCTTTTTCAACATGGCGTTTCGGCTCCCGCAGAGGCGTCCGCGCCGGCCGCAGGACCGGGCGGCGTGATTTTCGAGGAAGGAAGGTCGGCCCTGGTCCCCCCGCCTTGCTCTAGCAACGGCGGCGCGCCGTGTCACGGCACGGCCAATGCCGGGGACCGCGACGACGCTTTAGCGCGCGATCAGCGCCACGTAGCCGAAGCCGCACATCGCGGAGGCGAGTTGCGCAGCGGCCATCGGCCGCAGGCCGGCGCGTGCCGGGTCCATCACCGTGAAACCCTCGCCGTCGGCGCCGACCAGCACGAGATAGTGCCCCGCGCCGAAACCGGCCGCGACCGGCACCACGACGGGGCGTCCCGCCGCCACGGCCCGCGCGAGCCTTCGCAGATGCGCCTCGACCGCGGGCCGCGCCGAGCAGTCGCCCGCGATCACCACGCCGGCCGGCGCACTCACCGCAAGATGCACGCCGACCCGGGCGCCGAAGCGCCGCATGTCGTTGATCGAGTAGCCGCGGACAGGGTCGGGCGGCTCGGGCAGGCGCCGATAATAGGCTTCGGGTTGGCCGCCGCGGCGCGCCGCGAGTGAAGCCAGCACGGCGCGTCCGCAGTCGCTTGCGCTTTTCTGCGCCATCCACGGCACCGCAAGGGTGCGGGCAAACGCGTCTTTCCCGCATACGATGAGCGCGCCGAGGCCGAACAACGCGGCGCGGCGCGTGAGCAAGGCAGCGCCGATCTTGCGGGCCGACGGGATCGGGGGGGCTTCCGTCATGGAACAGCGGTTGTGGCGTCCCTGCGTTTGCGCTGCAGCGAAAAAGGCGAAGGGCGCGCCTTTTGCAAAGCGCGCCCCCGCATGACGGTTCGACCCCGCTTAGCCCCGCGCCATGACGGGCGGCGGCGGTGCGCAGAACGGCATGAAGGGCAGAATGGCGCAGCCGATGGGCGTGAGGAAGAAGAGCACGAACAGCGCGCCGGCGACGATCGCCACCACGACCCAGCCGTTCACGCCGGCCTTGATGTCGTCCATGTTCTGCGCCGTCAGGTTGTTGAGCAACCTGCGCTCGGCCTTGCTGAGCTTTGGCACGGTGCCGTTGGCCGCGGCCTTCGCCAACCGCGCATGCAGGCTCGGATGCGTGCGGGCGAGCGCGTTCATCTGTGCCTGCGACAGCACCGCGAGGTTGCCCTTCGCGGCGTGCTTGACGACGAGCTCGTTGGCCGACGAGGCGCGGGCCGGCGCTGCGGCGTAGGAAGGAGCAACGGGAATAAACGTCATCGAAACGGACGCCAGCAGGGCCAGCGCAAAACTCATTTTCCGCATGGTCGTCTCCCAGACCGGCCCGCGAGAAATCGACGGGCATGAAGCTACGCCGTGACATTCGGGCGCAACATGATCAATGTCAATGAAGCACGCCGGTTCCGCGGGTGCGGCCACGCAACAAGGTTGAGAGGGCGTTTAGCTCAGGAAGCTGCCGCGACTGCGAAGGCGCTTCCGCAATTCGCTCAGGTCGGGAGACAGGCCGGACGCGCGCGGCGCCGGATCCGGCCGCGGCGGGGCTGTGTCTTCGGGCACGGGCGGCCGCGCCGCAACATGCGCCTCGACGAGCTTCGTCGCTGTCTCGAGCGCCTCGCTGAACTGAGCCGGCCCGGCGGGAAGCGGGTCGATGGCGGCGGAGGTCGGGGAAACGATTCCGAATTCCGCTGCGGCGGCGGCGTAGAGATCGTCCGCATCGTCCGGCCGATCGTCGAGCCGCAGTTTCTGCGTCATGGTAGCGCCGCGCCAGCGCTCCACCACCGTGGCGATGAATTCGTGATCGACCGAGTCGCCCGCCTCGAGGCGGCCGCGCGACAGCGCCTCCCCCTTCGGGACGAGATGGGCAGGAAGTTCCTTGAAGTGCATGCGCGTCGGCAGCGCCACGCCTTCGCCGAAGGCGAAGACCTCGCGCGTGCCGAGAGACGGCACGAAGGCGAGCAGGCTCGCGGCGGCATCCGACACCGCGGCGCGCACGATCGCCTGGTCGCGGTCGTTCGCCATGCGCATGGCGAAGAGCGTCGAGCACTGGGAGATGATGGTCGCGTCGAGCTCGGCCGGGCGCTGCGTCACGAGGCCGAGATAGACGCCGTATTTGCGCCCCTCCTTGGCGATCCGGGAGATTGCCTTGCGCGTGGGGCCGAAGCCGATGGTGCGGTCAGCCGGCGCATAACGGTGCGCCTCCTCGCACACGAACAGGAGCGGCAAGGCGCCGTCGCTCCACAGCCCGAAGTCGAAGGCCATGCGGCACAACACCGATACGACCGAGTCGACCACCTCCGCCGGGAAGCCGGCGAGCTGCATGATGGTCATCGGCTTGCCGTCGGCGGGAAGGCGGAAGAGCTGGCTCAGCACGTCCACCATCGTGTCGCCGCCGACATTGGCGTTATCGAACATGAAGGCGTAGCGCGGATCGTTGCGCACGGTTTCGATGCGCGTGATGAGTCGGTGGTATTTCGTCCAGCCGGAGCGGTTCTCGAGCTTGCCCATCCGTTCGTCGATCAGGCCCACGAGGTCGGCAAGCCGATAAGGCACCGGCGTGTCGACCGTGAAGCCGCGTCCCTTGGGGTCGTCCTTGCGGATGCTCGCGCGGTCGCCGGCGGCGCGGCTCATCGCGAACAGGCGCTTCGCCTGCGGGATCGTTTCGGAGAGGATCGCGACCTCCTCCTCGACGCCGGGGCGCCCGCGAAAGAAGACGTCGACGATCTCCTCGAAATTGAACAGCCAGAACGGCAGCTTCAGATTGCGCGGGTTGAGCACCAGCGAGACATCCGCAAACGAACGGGCATATTCGTTGTGCGGATCGATCATGAAAATGCGCTGGTCCGGCCGCACTTCAAGAAGCTTGCGCAGGATGAGGGCGACGCCGCTCGATTTGCCGACGCCGGTGGTGCCGAAGATCGCGAAATGCTTGCGCAACATCTCGTCGGCATTCACGCAGGCGTCGATCGCCGCGTCCTGCTGCAAATGCCCGATGTCGATCGTCGCGGGCCCCGCCATGTCGAAAATGAGGTGCAGCTCTTCGGGCGTCACGAGCCGGACGGGATCGCCGATCATCGGATAGTGCGTAACGCCGCGCTGGAAGCGAGGGGCGGGATCCGACTTGATCTCGCCCAGCAGGTCCACTCGCGCCACGGCATGATCGGTTTTCTCCACCGCTTCGGCAGCCGGAGCCGCGACGTCGGTGATCACGGCAACGAGCTGCGAGCGGCCGGTGTCGATCGCGAGGAAGCGGCCGACGGTGGCGCGTGCCGCGTCGTCCCGCAGGGGAAGGCCAGAAAGACGCAGCCGGATGCTCGCCTGCGCGCCGGAGACGCCCGAAACGGCACCGCTCGCCTCCGCGATTTCGCGTGTCTGCTGCTGCAAAGCCGGGCCTCGAAAGAATGGTGAATGGGCGCCGCCAAGCGCCGGGATCCCGCTCAAATCGGACGGTATTCTAGGGGTCCCGAGCGACCGTTCGGTTAATGCGCGACGTGGCAGTTTACGCTTTTGCGCCGGCCCTCGGCCGCGCGCGCCCCGAGACAACGCGAAACCCGCCGAGGGATCGCTCCCCGGCGGGTTCCCGCCGCCCGCACCGGCCGCGCCTTCCAGTCCATCCGTGGCAAGCGCGCAAGCCTTACGCGCCGAACGGCGTGACTGGACGCAGGATAGAAGCGTCTCGCGACCGTTTGATGACGGCCCGACCCAGCGCGCCTCAGCGCTCCCGGAACGTGCGGGCGATCTGGTCGCGCAGCGGCTTGACGAGATAGTCGAGCGGCGTGCGGTCCTGCGTGCGGATGAACACCTCGGCCGGCATGCCGGGCACCATCTCAAGATCGCCGAGCTTGGCCGTCTCGCCCGGCAGGAGGCCGACCCGCACCAGATAATAGGTCTGCAACGCGCCCGCCGCGTTCGGCTCCCGCGTCAGATCGGCACCCACCCGCAGCACGCGACCTTCGAGATCCGGCATGGTCGGCCTGTTGCCGGCGAGCAGCCGCACTTTCACGCTCGCGCCGAGCGCGATCTGATCGATATCCTGCGGAGCGACCTTTGCATCCACCACGAGCGCGTCGCGCCGCGGCACGATCTGCATGATGATTTCGCCTTTGCCGATGACGCCGCCAATCGTATGCACGGTGAGCTGGTGAACGAAACCCGTCTGCGGGGCGCGGATCTCGATGCGCTTCAATTCGTCCTGCGCGGCGTTCGCGCGTTCCTCGAGCTCGGCAATCCGTGCTTCCGTCTCGCGCAGGTCTCTCAGCACCTCGGTCCGAAAATCGCGATCGAGCTGGATGAGCTGCAGCTCGGTCTCGGCAATGCGGCCGCGGGCGCGGGCGATTTCGGCGACGAGCTGGCCGTGCTCACCCTTGAGCTTCGCCTGCTCGCGCTGCAGGGCCATGAAGCGAACGATCGTGACGAGCTGCTTCTGATAAAGGTCGGCGACGCCGCCCAGCTCCTCCTCGAGGAAGCGGATTTCCTTTTCCTTCGCCTGCTGTTGCGCCGCGAGCCCGCGGATCTCGTTTTCAATCTGCACGATGCGCTCGCGCAACTGTGCCTGCTGGCCTGTGCGCGCGCCGCGGCGCGCCTCGAACAGCTTCTCCTCTCCGACGATCGAAAGCGCGGCGCTCGCCTCGCCCTGCCGCTTCAGCAGTTCGGGCGGAAAGGTCGGGCCGCCGCCGCCGTCGCGCTCGGCAATCAGCCGTGCGCGCCGTGCTTGCAGCCCGTCGAGCTGCGCCTGCACGATGCCGAGCGTTGCGCGGGTCAGCGTGTCGTCGAGGCGCAGGAGAACCTGGCCCGCCTCGACCTCCTGGCCCTCTTTGACGAAAATGGCCCCAACGATCCCGCCCGTCGGGTGCTGCACCTGCTTGACACTCGATTCCACGACGACCGAGCCGCTCGCGATCACAGCGCCGGCAATGTCGGTCGCCGTTGCCCAGCCTCCGACCCCGATGATTGCCGCGCCGACTGCGGCGGCGCCAATGAGGTTCAGCCGGCGAATGGCACGCTGCGGGTCGCGCGGAGTGCTGTCGGACGTCACGCCTCGCCTCCCGTTCCGCTACTCCGCGCCCACGACCGTCAAGCCGCCGAGTGCCGGCACCGGCCGCCCTCCGGAACGCAGGTAACGCATCACCTCGTCGCGCGGCCCGAAGGCCTGTTGCGCGCCGTCGCGAAGCACCAGGAGCTTGTCGCAGACGGACAACGCCGCGATGCGGTGGGCAATGAGGATCACGATCGCACGGCGCGCTTTGGCGGCACGGATGGCCTGAAACAAGGCCGCCTCGCCCTCGGCGTCGAGATTCGCGTTCGGTTCGTCCAGAACAATGAGGAACGGGTCGCCGTAAAGCGCGCGCGCGAGCGCAATTCGCTGCCGTTGGCCGGCCGAAAGCGCCGCCCCCCCGTCGCCGACGCGCGTGTTGTAGCCGTCCGGCAGGCGCAGGATCATTTCGTGCGCGCCGGCCGCCTTGGCGGCCGCGACCACCGCCGCCGCGTCGGGCTTGTCCTGCATGCGGGCGATGTTGTCGGTCACCGTCGCATCGAAGAGTTCGACGGTCTGCGCGACATAACCGATGCGGGCGCCGAGCTGCTCCGGCACCCACTGGTCCAGCGTCGCGCCGTCGATGCGGATCTCGCCGCGCGCCGGCGGCCAGGCTCCCACAAGAGTGCGCACCAGCGAGGTTTTGCCGGAGCCGCTCGGCCCCACGATGCCGAGCGCCTCCCCGGCCTGCAGGCGAAGATTGATGTTGTTGACGATGAGGCGGCGGCTGCCCGGCGCGGCCACCGCAAGCTGTTCGACCGTAAAGCCGCTCTGCGGGGCGGGCAGCGCGGTTCTTTCCGGTTCCGAACCGAGACGGGCCAGCGCGGCGGAGAGGCGGTGTAGGCTGTCGCGCGCGGCGACGAAGCCCCGCCAGTTGGCGATGGCCGCCTCGACCGGCGCAAGCGCCCGCCCCATCATGATGGACGCCGCGATCATGGCGCCGGCGGACAGTTCCTGCCGGATGACCAGATAGGCGCCGGTTCCCAGCATCGCAGATTGCAGGAACAGCCGTAGCGTCCGCGACGCCGTACCGAATCCGTTGATCACGTCGGTGGATCGCTCCATGCCGGCGAGGTAACGCTCGTTGAGCGCGCGCCAGCGCGCCGTTACGGCCGGTCCGAGGCCCATCGCCAGAATCGTTTCGCTGTTGCGCCGCGTGCCTTCGATCGCGCCGGCGCGTGCCGCTGCGCCCTGCTGCAGGCGGCGCGCGGGGAGTCGGCTCGCCCGCTCTGTCAGGAGCGTGACGGCGACGAGCAGCAGTGCCCCGAACGTCGCGAGCAGGCCAAGCCAGACATGGATCAGAAAGCACATCGCGAGAAACACGATCATCCACGGCAGATCGAGGATCGCGAGCGGGCCGGGACTGGTGAGAAAGCCCCGGAGCTGGTCGAGATCGCGCACGGGCTGCTGAGCGTCGGCCCCGCGTCCGGCCGCGCCGGCCAGGATCACGGCGCGATGCACCGCCGTTCCGAGATGCTGATCCAGCGTCCCGGCGGTGCGGACGACGATACGCCCGCGCACGCCGTCGAGCAGCGCCTGGAGGGCGAAGGCGCCGACAAGCAGGACCGTCAGGGCGACGAGCGTCGGCACGCTGTGGCTCGCGAGCACACGGTCGTAGATCTGCAGCATGTAGAGCGGACCGGCGAGCATCAGAATGTTCACGAGGCCGGAAAACGCCGCCACGCTCACGAAAGCGCGCCGGCAGTCGCCGAAAGCAGCCGCAATGGCCGGGTGGGGGGCGGGACTCGCACTGCGCATCGGACGGACGTCTCCCAGAGTCGGACGCGGTCGAGAAACAGATCCAATATGTGCCCGAACCCGATATTTGGCTCAAAAGGTTATTGAAACAAACACACGCCGCAGCCGAGATAAGCCGGGTTTGTAGGCAATGGTTAACCTGCGCGGCCGGGCGCGGCAACAGCCGAATGAAACCGGCGGCGAGAAGAAATCATTCGATTTTGAAGAAGCGGCAACGCGGAGCGCGCCGGCGGCGTTGCTGGCCCGTGGGAAGAGCCACGGGATTCTGTCATGGTTGCGCAACTCGATGCCTGGAAGGCGGCGGCCGAACGCCTCTGGTCGGCGGCCGAATTGGATTGTCGCGCGGCGGCCCAGCTTGCCGCCGCAATCGCCCGCGAGGCCGAAGACGAGACGCTTCGGCAGAAGGGCGCGCACGCGCTGCCGAGTCTGCGGGCCGCCTGCGCGCCGCGCGCCGATCAACAGGCCAAGGCGCTCGCACGGCGGCGTTTCGCGCCCCTCCGGGATGCCCTGCACGCCCTCACCGGACCGCGCTTCGGCAAACGGGACACCTCTTCCTCGGGAAATGACCCCGAGGCGTACTACCGGCGCCTGCTGGGCCTGCCGCTCGGCGGCCATCTGCGCGGCGCGGACATCCAGCAGGCCTACAAGCGCGCCGCGAAGCTGATGCATCCGGACGGCGGGGGCAGCGAGCACGCCTTCCGGGAGCTTGCGGCCGCGCGCGATGCGCTCATGAAGTCGCAAAGGGCATGACGCGCCCGCCTTGGCCTCGCCGATCCTTTCTTAAGGGCGGCGGTCAGCTCTTCGTGGTTGCCGCCGCTTGCTTTTCCATAATGTCGGTCAGCAGCTCGGCGCATTTCTCGGCTGCGGGCTCGTTCGCGGTCTTCGACCCGATCGGCGTTGCAAAGCCGCTCTTCACGATGAAGGAATCGCGCTCCCAGCTGTTGACCTTCTTGAAGGCGGCCCATTGCGCCGCAAGGTCGGGCTGCTGCTGAAAGCGCTGAACGCAGGCCGGCGCGAGCACGTCGACGACGGCCGCGGTCGCGCGCTCCTGCGCCATCTTCTCGGCAGTGCTGCCGAGCGTCCAGCCGCCCCACGTGAAGCCGACCAGCATCGTGCCGATGACGCCGAACACCGTCCCTTGGACCAGACGGACGAGGGAGTCACCGGCGAGAAAGGCGGGTAATGCCATGGCGTTTCCTCCTTGTTGAGCCTTGCACGCGGTAAGTCGGTCCATGGTGCACCGGGGCGGCGGGCACGCTCAGTCACATGGCCGTGTCGTCACCGCGATGTGAAGGCGGTTGCGGGGAAGGCGACCGGCCGCGCCGCGCCGCGGCCGGCGCACGCGCAAGGGCGCGGAATATCTCGGGCGCGTCAGGCCTTTAAGCCCGAGACGAAGACGGGCATGCGAACAGGCCCGTGGCGTCTTTGCGGGACAAGCCCCGGCATGTTGCGGGGCATTTTTTCGCGAATTTTCGCCGATCGTGCGGCTTTGCGCGGGGCCCACGTCGCGATGCGCTTTGATTTCGGCCGCAGGCGCGCTATTGACGCGCCGTTTCGCTTTCGCCCCAAAAAAACACGAGGACAATCACCGGCTGAGGGCGGCTTCCGCCGGCGCGGGGAGCGGTTTCCGCCCGCCGAAAGAGGAACGAGACGCATGATTCCCGGCCTTTCGCATCGCCGCCAGTTCAAGGACCTTAACGAGCAGGAAATCCTCGCGCTCGCGATCTCCTCGGAGGAGGACGACGCGATGATCTACCGCTGGTACGCCCAGCGGCTGCGGCAGGATTTTCCCAACACGGCCGCCGCCTTCGACAAGATGGCGGCCGAGGAGGACACGCACCGCGCCCGCCTCATCGAGGAGCACCGGCGCCGCTTCGGCGACGTCATTCCCCTGATCCGCCGCGAGCATGTGGCGGGTTTCTACAGCCGGCGGCCGGTCTGGCTCGTGGAGAATCTCGGCCTTGCGCGCATTCGCGAGGAGGCGGCGCGGATGGAGGCGGAGGCAGAGGCGTTCTACCGGCACGCGGCGCAACGCACGACGGATGCCGGCACGCGCGAGCTGCTCGGGCGCCTTGCGGCCGGCGAGGCGGGGCACGAGGCGGTTTGGCAGGGGCTCATCCGCGAACACCTTCCGCCGGATGCGCGCGCACGGGAGGATGCCGAGGCGCACCGCCGCTTCGTGCTGACCTTCGTGCAGCCCGGCCTTGCCGGCCTGATGGACGGGTCCGTCTCGACGCTCGCGCCGATTTTCGCCGCCGCTTTTGCCACCGGCCAGACATGGGAGACCTTTCTGGTCGGCCTTGCGGCCTCGGTGGGCGCGGGGATTTCCATGGGCTTTACGGAGGCGGCCTCGGACGACGGCACGATCTCCGGCCGCGGTTCGCCGATCAAGCGCGGCATCGCCTCCGGCCTCATGACGACGGTGGGCGGGCTCGGCCACGCGCTGCCCTATCTCATTCCGGATTTCTGGACGGCGACGAGCCTTGCCATGCTGTTCGTCTTCGCCGAGCTGTGGACGATCGCCTGGGTGCAGAACCGCTACATGGAGACGCCCTTCTGGCGCGCCGCGCTGCAGGTGGTGCTCGGCGGCTCGCTGGTGTTTGCGGCGGGAATCCTCATCGGGAGCGCGTGAGGGGACGTTTGCGTCCGGCAAGCGGCATCCTCCTGCCGCCCGGCCGGGCCTAGGCGGCCCGGTTCAGCGACCATTGGACGCGCTCGGCAATGGCACGCTTTCTCGTGAATGCGACGCACCGGGAGTTACCCATGCATCGTTCGAAGAATATTGTTGTCCGAGCATTGCGCGACGGCGATGTCGGCCTCTTCCGGGAATTGCTTGCGGTGTTCGGAAGAGCCTTCGATGAAATCGCCACATACACGAGCGCACAGCCGGATACATCCTATCTTTCCAGGCTCCTGGGAAGTGATCATTTCATTGCGCTGGCGGCGCTCGAGGATCAGTCCGTCATCGGCGGACTGGTGGCCTACGAGCTTCTCAAATTCGAACAAGAGCGCAGCGAAATTTACATCTACGACTTGGCCGTCGAAGCGCAGCATCGTCGCAAAGGCGTCGCGACCGCGCTCATCGAGGACCTCAGAATGATTGCCGCGGCGCGGGGTGCCTATGTCGTCTTCGTTCAGGCCGATCCTTCGGACGAGCCTGCGGTTGCGCTCTACACGAAGATCGGCACGCGCGAAGACGTTCTTCATTTCGACATAACGCCGTCCCCGCCGGTTGCGCCGCAAGAGCGCTCGGCGGGCAAAAGCCTTCCGTGAAGGGCAGGGAGGAGAGGAGCGTGATGCGCGTGCTCATCACGGGCATGTCCGGTACCGGAAAGTCGGCCGTGACGGAAGAGCTTGCCGCACGAGGGCATCGGGCCGTGGATCTGGACACGTCGGAGTGGTCCGCATGGATTGACATCGATTCCACGGACACGCTGACGCCACGCAAAGGCAAAGACTGGATCTGGCAGGAGGACAAAGTCAGAGCGCTTCTCGCCGGGCACGATAAGGGCACTCTGTTCGTCAGCGGATGCGCGCAAAACATGGTCCGGCTCTTCCCCCTGATCGATATGATCGTTCTTCTTTCCGCACCGGCCGCAACGATCATGAAGCGGCTCGAATCCAGGGCGTCCGACGGCTACGGCAATACCGAGGAGGAACGGCGCAAGGTGCGTGAACTCATCGCGGTGGTCGAGCCCTTGCTGCGGCGATCTGCCGATTATGAAATCGCGACGACAGGACCGGTGGGCGAAACGGCCGATGAAATCCTCCGGGCTTGCGCGCGCCACAGCGTCGGCCTGTCGAGATGAGCGCTTCGCGGCCCACCGCCGCGGGACATGTCGAAGGAGCTGGATGATGCCGAAGGTGCGCGTCGCCTGCTTCGCCGTCTCGCTCGACCGCTATGGGGCGGGTCCGGACCAAAGCCTCGGTGATCCGCTGGGCAGAGGCGGAACGAGTCTCCACCAATGGTTCTATCCGACCCGAACGTTCCAGAAGATGTTCGGCAAGGACGAGGGCACGACCGGCGTCGATGACGATTTTGCGCGCGCGGGCTGGACAGCCTCGGCGCCTGGATTCTCGGCCGCAACATGTTCGGCCCCGTGCGCGGACCGTGGCCGGACGACTCTTGGCGCGGATGGTGGGACGACAATCCGCCCTATCGCGTGCCGGTCTGGGTCCTCACCCATCACGCCCGACCGCCGCTGGAAATGGAGGGCGGGACCGCATGATCACCGTTGCCGCGCCGGCCGGCGGCGTCACCTCGGGCGACGGCGTCGTGATCGGCGCCTTGTTCGGCGTTGCGAGCAAGACCGCGGCGGTCGGCGAGACGGTGACGATCGCGACCACCGGCGTCTTCGATCTGCCGAAGCTCGCGAGCGCCGTCATCGCCGCCGGCGACCCGGTGGCCTGGGACGACACGGCGAAGGAGGTCAACGTGCCCGGCACCGGCCGCTATCCGATCGGCACCGCCATCGAGGCCGCCGGAAACGGCGTGTCCATCGTGCGGGTAAGGCTGGATGGCGTGGCGACCGCGGCGGCGTGAGCCAAAACAACTACTCGTCAAGGACGTTTGAGGTAGATATCTTCGAGCGTCGAGGCAGCCATGGAATACCGGTTCACAATTGCAAATAGCTTCACTCCCGAGACGCTCCCAATGGAGCGGCTGGCGGAGTACGTCGCCGCACTGGCTAAGCTATTGGGTGAACAGGACAATGTTCATTTTCGCGGCATCGAAGCCGGGTCGGCGGTGCTCGTGGCTACCATTGACCAGCCCGCCCAGCCGAAGGTCCGCGAACGGGTGCTTGCAGTCCGTGACGGTGGCGGCCCGAGCGACGCGCGGAAGGCATACGGCGATCTGGACGAAATGCTCCGCAAGGACAACGCA
The DNA here is from genome assembly GCA_035716025.1 of Xanthobacteraceae bacterium. GTDB lineage: Bacteria > Pseudomonadota > Alphaproteobacteria > Rhizobiales > Xanthobacteraceae > JADGHE01. The sequence continues at coordinate 803 of DASTKH010000057.1, read as the reverse complement.
ACAGGCACGCTGAGCGACGAAGCCGGAGGCGTAGTCATTCCCTTCCCGGGTCGCAGCCGCCCGGAGCCGCTTGTCTACGGGCCCTTGCGAGAGGACGGAACTATCGATGGGCAGCTGATCCGGGTCGGTGGGAAGGACGAGACCGTCCCGGTGCATCTTCGCGATGGCGCCATCATCCATACGGGCCTCATATGCACCCCGGAGATCGCGCGCAGGATCGCGCCGCATCTCTATGGGCCGACGCTGCGAGTCCATGGCACCGGTACTTGGTTCCGAACCGGAGCCGGCGTCTGGGAGCTCCGAAGTTTCAGGATCAGCGATTTCGAAGTTCTGGACGATGCGCCGCTTCTCGAAGTCGTTGGCAAGCTTCGCAAGGTGAAGGGAAGCGATTGGAGCGCTGTCCCCGATCCGGTGCGCACTTTGCTGGCGGAGCGCCATGGCGATGAGGGCGCCCATTGATCGTCGCATTCGATGCCACCATTTTGGTCTACGTTATCGACGAGCAAGCAAAGTCGCCGACCGATCCTGCGACCGGTATGCCGGTCGACCGCTGCCGTGATCGTGTGACATACCTCCTCGAATCCCTTCAGCAGCAGAACGCCAAGATCGTCATTCCAACGCCGGCCCTCGCGGAAGTCCTGGTACGCGCCGCAAAGGGAGGTCCGGAGTTCCTTCGTATCCTCTCGTCAAGCAAGCACTTTCGAATTGCGCCCTTTGATGAGCGGGCCGCCGTGGAGTTCGCGGCCCGCCAAGCCGAACGCGTTGCCGCCAATAAGCGAGCTCCTGCGGCGACGCGAACAAAA
>DASTKH010000056.1:0-3350 GCA_035716025.1 Xanthobacteraceae bacterium | reverse complement strand
CAGCGACACCGCTTATGGTGCGCGCCGCCTGCGCCGCTGGCGTGACGCGACCGGTCCGGGTCCTTGCAAATCAAGCCGATGACCGAGAGCAATCCTCCGCCGAACGACTTCGAGGCCCGGCTGCGCGCTTTGCGCAAACGGACCGACGAAGCTCAGAACGGCGGCCGCGGCGGGCCTGTCATGCCGAAGAGCGCGTTCGGCTTTGCCTTGCGCGCCGGCATCGAGCTGGTGGCGGGACTGGTGGTCGGCGGAGGCATCGGCTGGCTCCTCGACGCGTGGCTGGGAACCGGGCCGATTCTGCTGGTCCTGTTCTTCTTCCTCGGCGCCGGTGCGGGCATTTCGAACGTCTTCCGGATCGCACGGCAGATGAATCAGCCCGATCCCGAAGACAAAGGTTGAGCATAGGCTCGGGCGGCGCCCGATGCGGCAGAGATTGTAAGGTCTAGGACGTCCTCATGGCGGCAGAAGAGCTCGACGCAGAAGCGGCCCACGGCGCGGAAGCCCATGGCGCGGGTCACAGCCCTCTCGAACAGTTCGAGATCGAGCGCCTGATACCCATGAACATCGGCGGGGTGGACGTATCGCTGACCAACTCCGCGGTCTTCATGATCATCACGATCGCGGCGGTCACCCTGTTCCTGACGATCAGCATGCGCGGCCGGGCGCTGGTGCCCGGGCGATGGCAGTCGATGGCGGAGCTCTCTTACGAGTTCATTGCCACGATGGTTCGCGACAACGCCGGCACCGAGGGGCGGAAGTACTTCCCGTTCATCTTCACGCTCTTCATGTTCATCCTGTTTGCGAATCTGATCGGGATGATTCCCTTCTCCTTTACGGTGACGAGCCACATCATCGTCACCTTCGCCCTCGCCGCGGTGGTCTTCATCGGCGTCACCGTCATCGGATTCGTGCGTCACGGCTTAGGCTTCTTGAGGCTGTTCGCGCCCTCGGGCGTACCGGTCGTCCTGGTCCCGATACTCGTGGTGATCGAGGTCCTTTCCTACTTCATCCGCCCGGTCAGCCTTTCGCTGCGGCTTTTCGCCAACATGATGGCCGGCCACACGATGCTGAAGGTGTTCGGCGGCTTCGTGGTGGCGTTGGGCATCCTCGGCGGTTGGGCCCCGCTTGCCTTTATCGTCGCGCTCACGGGTCTCGAGATCGGTATCGCCTTTCTGCAGGCCTACGTCTTCACCATCCTGAGCTGCATCTACCTTAACGACGCGCTCCACCCGCATCACTGATGTCGGAGTGATCGCCGCAACCTTTCACCCACGTTCCATTCTAGGCAGAGAGGAAGAGGATCATGGAACCAGAAGCCGCTAGACTCATCGGTGCCGGACTGGCCACGCTCGCCCTTGCCGGCGTCGGCATCGGCATGGGCAACATCTTCGGCAGCTTCGTTGCCGGCGCCTTGCGCAATCCGGCGGCCGCACCGCGCGTTTTCGGCAATCTCCTGCTTGGCTTTGCCTTGACGGAAGCCATCGCGCTGTTTGCCCTGCTCATCGCCTTCCTGCTGCTCTTCGGCGTCTGACGCGGGGAAAATCCTTGATGCGGGCGGTGCCGGCTCGGCCGGCGCCGCGCGTACCTGAACAGCAGGTTGACCGATGCCGCAGCTCAATCCCGAGTACTTCACCCCGCAGCTCGTCTGGCTGGCGATTACGTTCGTCATCCTCTACTTCGCGATGGCGCGGATGGCCCTGCCCCGGATCTCCAGCGTGCTGGAGGACCGCAAGCAGCGGATTCAAGGCGACCTCGAGAAGGCGGAGCGGCTCAAGGCCGAGGCGGACGAAGTCCTCGCCGGCTACAACAAGGCGTTGGCCGATGCCCGGGCCCAGGCGCAGGCGGAATTGCAGAAGACCGTCGCGGCGATTTCCGCCGAGGCGGCACGGCGCGAGCAAGCCTTCGCCGCCACGCTTGAACGGCGGAGCGCCGAAGCGGAGGAACGCATCGCCGCAACCAAGGCGGCCGCCATGGCCGACCTGCGGACGATCGCGACGGACGTGGCCGGTGCCGTGATCGCCAAGCTGAGCGATCAGAAGTTGCCGCCGGCGCAGATCGAGGCCGCGGTCGACGCGGCGATGGGAGATCGCAGCAGATGAGCGTCCTCGAATCCCCAACGCTTTGGGTCGCCGTCGCCTTTGTCATCTTCGTTGCGCTCGCCTGGCGGCCGGTCGCCCGCATGATCGGCGGCAGCCTGGATGCCCGCGGCGCGCGCATCAGAGCGGAACTCGACGAAGCGCGCAAGCTGCGCGAGGAGGCGCAAAGTCTGCTCGCCGAATACCAGCGCAAGCAGCGCGATGCGCTCAAGGAAGCGGAGGACATCCTCGCCCACGCCAAGGACGAAGCGGAACGGCTGCGGCGCGAGGCCGCGGCCAACCTCGAGGCGGCGCTCGCGCGGCGCGAGCGGATGGCGATGGACAAGATCGCCCAGGCCGAAGCGCAGGCCCTGGCCGACGTCCGTAATCGAGCGGTCGACGTCGCCATCGCGGCGACGGGCCGCCTCCTCGCCGAGACGATCGACGCGCGTCAGTCCGACGCCCTCATCGACCGGTCCATCGACGACCTGCGCCGCAAGCTGCATTAGGCGCGGCACGTTCCCTGCCGCGGTGCGGCGGCGGATCCTCGATCACTCATCCATGGCCGGGCCATCGCCCGGCCATTCTTTTTGCCTCCTCTCCGCCTGCTTTCAGCCGAGCCAGAGGCCGAGAAGCGCCGCGAGGCCGGTGCGAATCCAGGCCGCGCAGGTGCGTTCGTTGGCCAGAGCCGTCCGGTCGGCGGCGTATTCTGTGCGATCCTCGGCGCGCCCGATGCGGGATGCGCGGGCTGCCGGGCGTTCATCCCGGCGGATCCACGGCCCCGCCCCCCTTCCCCGCCCCTCCGGCTCGACGGGCCAAAGGGGCGATGCCGGACGACCCGGGGCAAACGGCCCTCCCCCTAGAAGAGGGAGGGCCGGGAAAGATTGATCCGCTCGGCCGCGACAGCAAGCCGGTTACTCGGCCGCTTGTCCCTGCGGCTCCGGCGGACGCCAGCGCAGCACGGGCTTGCGGGCGGCGGTGGTCTCGTCAAGGCGCCGACGCGGCGTGAGCCGCGGCGCGCCGTGGAAGAAGGCGGTGTCCTTCGCCTTGGCGCGGTCGGCGAGCCCCTTCAGGACCTCGATGAAGCCGTCGAGCGACTCCTTGCTCTCGGTTTCCGTCGGCTCCATCAACAGGGCTCCGTGCACGACGAGCGGGAAGTACATGGTCATCGGGTGGAAGCCCTCGTCGATCATCGCCTTGGCGAAATCGAGGGTGGAGACGCCGGTGTCCTTGAGGAAATCGTCGTCGAACAGCACTTCGTGCATGCAGGGCCCC
>DASTKH010000055.1:0-22066 GCA_035716025.1 Xanthobacteraceae bacterium | reverse complement strand
CCGGATTCGACGCAGATCAACAGCAGGTCCAGCGCGTCGGGAAACGCCCGCTTGATGGAAAGCTGGCGGCGCGAGATCTGGTTCTTGAGGAAGACATATGGAAGCTGCATGCCGACATAGGCGGCACCGATCGCCACGCCGACCTTGATCATCAACGGCTGCTGCGTCTTGAGGACGACGAACATATAGAACAATGCGGCCAGAAACGTGACGATCGGCGTCACCATGCGGAAGAAAAGATAGGTGACGTAGGGGGCCTGTCCCCGATATCCGGCCTGGACGAGCTTTTCCCGCGCCTGTTCCTGACCCACCCATTTCGCCAGGTTGAAACGGTCAACGACCGTCTTCATGTATTGCCGGGGGCTTTGGCGCAACGAAACCCTTTCGCCGCGCGCCAGTCGCTCGCGTTCGCGTTGGCGGATCTTCTCGCGTTCGATGGCGACGCTCCTGAGTCGCCGATTGAGATTGTCGCCCGACAGGAGCGGCGCCGCGAGTGTCATGACGGTCGCCATGGCTGCCACGGCCGCGAGCAGCATGGCGAGGAAGCGCGTATCGTGCAGTTTGTCGACAAGCAGATCGATCATGCCGGCCACTCCCCTTTCTTCAGGCGCTCGGCCGCGTCGCGACCGCCGCGGATCGGGCGCCACGTTGCAAGCGAAGCCGGTCACTCACATTGCTCATCGGCGGTTACGCTCAAAAATCGAAATTGATCATGCGTCTCATCACCAACACGCCGAGCGCCATCCACACGACGCAGGAGGCAAGCATCAAGCGCCCGAGCGGCTCCGTCCAAAGCAGCTCGATGTAGCGCGGGCTCGTGATGTAGACGAGCACCATCACGGCGATCGGCAGGGCGGCGATGATCGCGGCCGACGCTTTCGCCTCCATCGACATCGCCTTGATCTTGGCTTTCATCTTCTTGCGGTCGCGCAGCACGCGGGAAAGATTGCCCAGCGCCTCCGACAGATTTCCGCCCGCACGCTGCTGGATGCCGATGACGATGCCGAAGAAATTTGCCTCGGGCACAGGCACCCGCTCGTAGAGTTTGGCGCAGGCCTCCGCCAGCGGCAGACCGATGGTCTGGGTTTCGACGATGGCGCGAAACTCGCCGCGCACCGGCTCGGGCGCCTCGTTGGCAATCATTTTGAGGCATTCGAGCAGGGGCAGGCCGGCCTTGATGCCACGCACGATGACGTCGACGGCATCGGGGAAAACATTCAGGAACTGCTGCTCGCGGCGCTTCTTGAGGAAGGCGAGAATCCATCGCGGCAGGCCGAGGCCCGCTGCCAGCGCCAGCGCAAGAGAGACGAGAAGGCCGGCGCCCACCATCAATCCGATGAGCAGGACGCCTCCCGCCAGAATCCCACTCCCGATGAAGAACTGCTGCTTCGAGATCTCAAGCCCCGCCTGTGTGATGCGAACCGACAGCGGCGGACTCTTCGCTTTCTTCTGTCGCTCCTCGAGCTCTTTCAGACTCACCTCGATCTGCTCACGGCGCACCTTCGGCCCTGAGCGAGCCGCGGCGTTGCGGGGCACGCGCTCGGTCTTGGCAACACTCTCCTTGCGCTTTTCGATCTGCCGTTCGCCGGAGATCAGCGGATAGAGGAACACCCAGGCGATTCCGCCAGCGGCCACCGTGGCCAGGAAGAAGAGGGCCATTGTCTGCAGCGGCATGGCACCCTCAGGTCTTCAGGGCTTCGGTGGCGCGCTCGGCGGCATCGAGGGCCGCCGCGAGACGCTGCTCCTCGCCATAGTAGCGGGCACGATCCCAGAAGCGCGGACGACCGATGCCCGTCGAACGGTGCTGGCCGATCATGCGGCCGTGCGCATCCTCTCCGAGAATGTCGTAGACGAAAATGTCCTGCGTGACGATCACGTCTCCCTCCATCCCCACCACTTCGGTGATGTGGGTGACGCGCCGGGATCCGTCGCGCAGGCGCGCAGCCTGGATGATCACGTCCACCGAGGCGCAGATCATTTCGCGGATCGTGCGCGAGGGAAGCGAGAACCCGCCCATCGTGATCATCGATTCGAGACGCGACAGCGCCTCGCGGGGGTTGTTCGCGTGCAGCGTTCCCATCGAACCGTCATGGCCGGTATTCATGGCCTGGAGCAGGTCGAAGGCCTCGGGTCCGCGCACCTCGCCGACGATGATCCGCTCAGGGCGCATGCGCAGGCAGTTGCGCACGAGGTCCCGCATCGTGACCTGGCCCTCGCCTTCGAGGTTCGGAGGCCGCGTTTCGAGCCGCACGACGTGCGGCTGCTGCAGCTGCAGCTCGGCTGCGTCTTCGCAGGTGATGATACGCTCGCCCTCGTCGATATAGTTCGTGAGGCAATTGAGCAGCGTGGTCTTGCCCGAGCCCGTGCCCCCGGAAATGATGGTGTTGACGCGGCAGCGCCCGATGATCTGCAGGATCTCCGCGCCCTCGCGCGAAATGGAGCCGAAGCGCACGAGCTGATCGAGGGTGAGCTTGTCCTTGCGGAATTTTCGGATCGTGAGGGCGGGCCCGTCGATCGCGAGCGGCGGCACGATGACGTTGACGCGCGAGCCGTCCGGAAGGCGCGCATCGCAGATGGGCGACGATTCGTCGACCCTGCGGCCGATCTGACTGACGATGCGCTGGCAGATATTGAGAAGCTGCTGGTTGTCGCGGAAGCGGATGCCGGTCTTCTGGATCTTGCCGCCGACCTCGATATAGACCGTGGCGGCACCATTGACCATGATATCCGCGATGTCGTCGCGCGCGAGCAGCGGCTCGAGCGGCCCATAGCCCAGTACATCGTTGCAGATGTCGTCGAGCAGTTCTTCCTGCTCGGCGATCGACATCACGATGTTCTTGATCGCGATGATCTCGTTGACGATGTCGCGGATTTCCTCGCGTGCCGATTCGGTATCGAGCCGCGCGAGCTGTGCGAGATCGATCGCCTCGATCAGCGCACTGAAAATGGTCGACTTGACTTCATAGTAGGTGTCGGAGCGCCTGACCTCGGCCGGCACGACGGGGGCGAGCGTGCGGCCGCCCCTTGCGGGCGCTTCCGCCGCGGGAGGCGGCGCCGCGGCCGGCGGCCGTTCGACCTCCGCGACCGCAGCCGGAGGCGCGGTCGGCTGCAAAGGCGGCGATGGGGAGACGCCGCGCCGATCTTTCAGCTCTGGATTGCGCTTACCGAACACGGGAACAATACTCTGTGACGCACCGTCATGCCTGACGGCGCTTGAGCTTTTCGATGAGCGGGCTGAGCAGACCGGTGCGCATGCGCTTCTGTTCGCTGCGCCCGGTCATGACCTGCGCGAGGTGACGGAAGGTTTCGGCCGCCCGATGATTGGCCGAAACTTCCGCAATCATCTGTCCGTTGTTGGCCGCCGTGCCGAAAATCTGCGGTTCGAAGGGAATGAGCGCAATCGGCTCGGCTTCGAGCGCCTTGGCGAAGTCCGCCTGCTTGATCTCCGGCCGCTTCGGCACGCCCACCTGGTTGAGGCAGTAATTCGCCGGCTGATCATTGGGCCGGGTCTGCTTGAGCAGATCGAGCAGATTCTTGACGTTGCGGAGGTTGGCGAGATCGGGCGCCGCCACGATGAGAATATCGTCGGCACCGACGAGGACGCGCTTCGCCCACCCCGTCCAGACATGAGGAATGTCCAAAACCGTGCACGGGACGGTCGAACGCAGCACATCGAACACGCTGTCGAATGCCTCCGCGCCGAAATCATAAACCCGCTCGAGCGTCGCGGGCGCGGCGAGCAGGCTAAGATGGTCGGTGCATTTCGACAGCAACCGGTCGACGAAATTGGTGTCGATGCGCTCCGGGGAGAAGACCGCGTCGGCGAGCCCTTGTGGCGGGTCCTGGTTATAATCGAGGCCGGCGGTGCCGAAGGGCAGATCGAGATCGGCGACCACGGCGTCGAGGCGCAGATCGCGGGCAATTGCCCACGCGATGTTGTGCGCGACGGTCGACGCCCCGACACCGCCTTTGGCTCCCACCACCGCGAGCAGGCGGCCGACCGGCTTCGTGCCGGGCGCAGCGAACAGGCCGGAGACGGAGCGGATGAAATCGAGGACGTCGACGGGCGCAATAAGATAATCGCTCACCTGTCGCCGGACCAGCTCGCGGTAGAACTGGATGTCGTTGATCCGGCCGATGACGATGACCCGCGTGCCGACGTCGCACACTTCCGCCAGAGTGTCGATGCCGGCCAGCAGATCTTCGTTGCGGCTTTCCGACTCGATGACAATGACGTTCGGCGTTGGCGCGTTGCGGTACGCTTCCGCGGCCGCCGCAACGCCGCCCATCTGCACCTTCACATGGGCCTTGACCATGCGGCGATCGGCTGCCGCGGCCTGCACCATGGCGGCAGTGTCGGGCGATTCGCAAAAGACCTGAATCGAAACACGCGGTACCGGCGCGATGTATTGATCGCGCGATGCCGGCTCCGATTCCGGCGCGGTTTCTGCCTGGAGCGCAAACTTGATCATTTGCCCACGTCGCTGATCTTGCCCTTCTCGGCGTTCTGATCGATGGTCGCCGTGCTTTCGCCTTTGCGGTACTTATCCAGGACCGTGTTGCGGCGCGCCGTGTAGATCGGCGCGGCGCTGCGCGGCTGGACGAGATCGGCGGGGTTGGCGACCATCGCTGCCAGATTGCGCTGATGAGCGCAGCCGAGATTCCAGTAGGTACCGTTCTGATTGTAGAAGGGGTCTGATGTCGGCCCGAGATCATTGGGCCACAGACCGCACGGTCCCGCCTCCGCGACCATCTTCGGGTAGACCAGGCGAACGGTCGCAAGCTTCGTCGGATCCGACGGCTCGTATTTCCGCGTCACGACCGCTTGGCCGGGAACGCCCGCGCTCGCGAGAACCGAACGAATCTCGTGGGCGACGCCTGCGGCCGCGCGCGCATTGGAGGTGCCGACCGGCAGTTCGATGGCGATGCCGCCGGTCGCCTCACGCCGCCATGTCCGCGCGAAGGCGGCAATTTCCGCCCGCTGCGCCGGCATCAATTGTGCACGCCGGGTGCCGACAAACACCTCGAGCGCCTCCTCGCCTTCGCGGATGGAGATCGGGTGTCGTTCGCGATAATCGGTCGGGATCGTATTGGTCATCTCCTGGCTGGCGCTCGCGAGGCAGCCGGAGGTAAGGGCCGCCGCCACGACCACGAAGGCCACGCGCGCGAGCGCGGCAGGCGAGGGGCGGACGGTCGTTGCGGGCACGGCGCGGGTCATCGGCTTCCTCCCTCAGTCCAAAATGAAGCCGTAGGAACCGTGGTAGGGCTGGTTCACTTTCCTGACCTTGCCGTAGATCCGGTTGAACTTGCCCAACAGGTTGCCCTGCGGGTCGGAGGCATCGGCGTAATTGTCGTCGGGACGCGACAGCTTCTTCCGGGCCACCGATTTGACGACGTAAGGCGTGACGAGGACCATCAGTTCGGTCTGCCGATTCACAAAGTCTCGACTTTTGAACAGGGCGCCGAGGATCGGCACCTGCATCAGGCCGGGCGTGCCGTTGATCGCCTGTTTCGTCTGTTCCTGAATCATGCCGGCCATCGCCAATGATCCGCCCGACGGAATTTCCACGGTCGTTTCGGCGCGCCGCGTCTTGATCGAGGGAATGTTGATCGGCGCCGCCTGGCTGGTCGGCTGCAGGACGATCGCGTTCTCGGGCGACAGTTCGGAGACTTCCGTCATCACCTTGAGACTGATTCGGCCCTCCGCCAGCACCACCGGCGTGAAGTTGAGGCCGACGCCGAACTTCTTCCATTGAATCTGGAGTTGACAGACCGGCGGCACGCTGCTGTCGCAGGTGTAGCCGCCCGGCACGGGAAACTCGCCGCCCGCAAGAAAGGTGGCGCTCTCGCCGGAAATCGCCGTCAGATTCGGTTCGGCGAGCGTGCGGATGACGCCCGCCTGCTCCATGGCGCGCAGTGTGGCCTGCAGGGTATTCTTGAAAAGCGGATTGTTACCGCTCGGGTCGGTGGTCCTGAACGCGCCCGTCAGGGGATTTTGGTTCAGGCCGTCGACAAATCCTGCGGTCGCGCCCGAGCTGCTGAGCGCGCGACCATAGGCCGTGAACGGATTATCGGTATTGAAATTGACCACATTGGAGCCGATGCCGAGGCTGCCGTTGAGGTTTATGCCGAGTTGCTTGATGACGTCGCGCTGCACCTCGGCGACCGTGACCTTGAGCATCACCTGGTCGCGATCGCGGATTGCGATCTGGTTGACGACCTTGGCGGGATCGCCCACGAGCCGCACGGCAAGGTCGAACGCCTGTTGCGCCTCCTCCGGGCTCGCGGCCGAGCCGGTCAGCACGACGCCGTCGGTGCCGAGACCCTCGACATGGATGGCCGCGGTCGGCGCGATCTTGCGAAGCCCTTCCTGCAGTCCGTTGAGATCGCGCGTGACGGCAATATCGAAAGCGGCGATCTGGCCGCCATTCTCGTCGAAGAAGAACACATTGGTCTGGCCGACACCGACACCGATGAGGTAGGCGCGGCGCGTCGAACGAACGACCGCATTGGCGATCGCCGGGTTGGCGACCAGCACATCCTTGGCGTCGCGCGGCAGATCGATCACGACCGACTTGCCGATCCCGAGCGGAATGAACTTCGCACCCGCCTCTGCCGTGGTCACGCGTACGCGGCTTGCCGGCGTTCCGTCGGCATCGGCGGCCAGGACCGGCTCACCGGCGAGCACGCCGGACGCGATCAAGCCCGCCAGGATCCAGGGGCAGCGGGTCGCCAGATTTCCATTCGTCATGCGCGTCCGCTCACGGTCACTTCTGCAGGGTCGTGGTGGTGACGCCAAAGCGCACCATGTTGATTTCCCGGTCGGGGGCTTCGGGGCCGAGATCATTGGCCTGCGCCGCCGCCCCCTCGATATCGGCAATACTGCGCAGCGCCAGCGAAAGCGTTCCGAGCTGCCGCGCGAGCGCCAGCGTCTCAGCCTGGCGCGGCGACAGTTCGAGCGTCGCCGTCTTGCCGACAACCACGCGCTGACCGTCCTTCTCCTCGACCGTCTGATCGATTGCGAGCACGCGCACATTGGTGAGAATCGTCTCGCTGGTGGCCAAGTTGCCGCGCCCCGTTCGGGCGGTATCTGTCGGTCGGCGCGTCAGGATCACGTCGACATGGTCGTTCGGCAGGATGAATCCGCCAGCACCGGTCTCCGGCGAAATCTCGGTTGAGATCGCCCGCATGCCGGGCGGCAGGATGGCCGCCATGAATCCCGAGCCATTCGCCTTGATGAGCTTCGCCTCGCGGATCGGCTCGCCCGCCACGAAGGGCGTGCGTGCAATCGCGCCGGCGAGATCCTGAATGGCGTTGGCTTTTGCATCACGCCGGACGAAGACGGCGCTTGCCGCCGATTTCGGCCACTCCTGCCATTTGACATCCTGCGGCCCGACGACCTGGCCCAAGCTGATGTCCTTCGCGGCGACAAGCACCTCGACAGTATCGATCTTCGCCACCGGTGCCGGGGCAGGTGCCGAGGGATTGTTCGATCGACTCGCGAGCAGCGCGGCAAGGCCGCCTGCCACGACAGCAATCAGGAGGACGATGATCCGCGCCGGTCGCATACGCTCACTTTCCAGGTGACTCGCCGCCCAGGCCGGCGGTTCAATGCTGGATTTCACCAGCCAAACGTCAATCCATGGTTAATGAGGCGTATCCAATTCGCGTTAACAAACTCTTGTTGCGGGTCGGCGCGCGTTTCAGAAGGCAAATGCCTTCATGAACATCGTCTGCGGATAGACCATGAGCGCGGCCGCCGCGAGCGCGATCCCGTAGGGTACGCCGGCGTCGACCCGGTGCAGGCGCTGCGCCCACTCCCGGCCCGCCAGCGCCGGCGGCAGCGGTCTCACCCGGAACTTGACGATCGCAATCGTCAAAATTCCCCCAAGCAGCGACGCCCACAGCAGATAGGCCATCGCATGGTCGAAGCCGAGCCAAAGAACGGTCGCCGCCGCCAGCTTGGCATCGCCGCCGCCGATCCACCCGCGGGCGAAACAGAAGAAGGCAATCGCCAGCACCACCACGGCCGCCCCGACATGCGAGGCCATCTCGGCGGCGCTCATGCCGGCCAGGGATGCAACGATGAAAAAGCTCGCGACGAGAAGGAGCGCAACCCGATTCGAGATGGTCATGGTCAGGAGGTCGCTCGAAGCCGCGAATGCCATGAGCGCCGGGAAGAGCAGCAGCAGAACGGTTTCCATGATCGTGACCCGGCCGTACCGCGCAACGCGTCGCGCCAGAATTCCCGCAAATGCCCGCGAGACCGCTCGAACCATTCGAGCGGAAACGAAAAGGGACCTCGGCCTTCCGACCGAAGTCCCTCGCCTTATAGACCGTGCGCGAAAATCACTGCAGCGCGTTGCCGACCTTGGTGAAGGTGGCGACGAGGTTGTCGCCGACCGTGCCCACGATCGTGATGATGGCCACCGAGATGCCGGCAGCGATCAGGCCGTATTCGATCGCGGTTGCACCCGACTCGTCCTTGACGAAACGCGAAACCAGAGACTTCATAGTTCAGGGTCCTTTATGATCCACACCTGCTATCCGAGCGGATCCGGGGGCCTATGGATTCCGCCCGTTCCGGATCATGGCGCGAAGATAGCCGACACCTGTTGCCGCCGCGTTAATGCGATCAAGGAAACTTCGGATATATTCGGCCAATTCATTTGGTTAATTTTCCTTCGCCAAATAAACTGGCATTTTCTCGAAAACTATACTCGGCTAAACCGGCTCTTGTCGCCAGAACACTTGCGTGTACATATAGGTTTCGCGGATCGGGTCAATCGGGCCGCGCCGCGGCGATTTGGCACGCGGATGCAGGCCGCGAAAGAACGGCAGCCCGACTCGAAGGCGACGCCGCGTTTGCGGTTCATTCACCATTCTGGGACGAAACTGCCGAACCGCCCGGACTCGCGCCGCGTGGTTCCGGCCTCCAACCCGCAGGGATCGCCGCCATGAAATGCACAGGCCGAAGAAGCAAGCTGGCCGCTGCGCTGCTGGCAAGCACGCTTGCCTTTGCGATGCCCGCATTCGCGTCCGAGGCCCTGGACGTCACCGTCGATCAGGCGACCGTGCTCAAGTTGCCCGACACTGTTGCGACGATCGTGGTCGGCAATCCGCTCATTGCGGACGTCTCGCTGCAGAGCGGCGGCATGCTGGTGGTGACGGGTAAAGGTTACGGCTCGACCAATGTTCTCGTCCTCGACCGACACGGCCGCGTTCTGATGGAAAGGGCGGTGCACGTGCACGGACCGGACAAAGGTGTCGTGGTCGTGTATCGTGGCCCCGCGCGCGAGACGTATAGTTGCCAGCCCAATTGCGAGCAGCGGATCACTCTCGGGGACGGCGCGGCCTACTTCAACGCCACCATGGCGCAGACGAGCGCCCGCAATCGGCAGGCGCTGGGCGGTGAACAGGCCCGCACACAGGCGCAGTAGGCCGCGGCCGAGGGTTAGCGGTGCGTTAAGACGCCGTACCGGCTTTTCGTGAACTGCCGCAAGGGTTCGCAAACGGCTGTTTGCTAGCTTTTACGTACGGCCGAAAGTCTCGGCCGCGCGCGGGACATGCAATGCGAATTTTTCGTCTTCTCGGGCAGCTTGCCGTGCATTCCCTTGCCAAGGGACCCCTCCGCCGCTTCGTGCGGCAGGACGAGGGCGCCGTCGCGATCGAGTTCGCGCTCGTCGCCTTGCCGTTCTTCCTGCTTCTGTTTGCCATTCTCGAAACCGCCATGGTCTTTTTCGTCGAACAGACGCTCGAAACCGCGACCGCCGACGCCGCGCGCCTCATCATGACCGGGCAAGCGCAGCAGCAGGGGTTTGATCAATCGAAATTCCGGGATGCGGTCTGCGACCGCATCTCGAATCTGTTCAACTGCAAGGGCGAGCTCAAAGTCGACGTTCGCAAATACACGGACTTTGCCAGCGCGCAGACGGGCAAGCCGGTCGATCAAAACGGCAACCTCATTCAGAACTTCGAATATCAACCCGGCTGCCCCGGCGACATCGTCGTCGTCCGCACCCTGTACCAGTGGTCGATTTACGTGCCCGGCTTGCACCTTGCCGACTCCGGCGGAAAGCGGCTGCTGATGGCGACCTCCGCTTTCCGGAACGAGCCCTACCCGTCGAGCGGGCCATGCTGAGCAAATTTCTCCGTCTTTCGAAAACCGCCCGCCGTCTGCGACGTTTCCGCAAGGATCAGGGCGGCGTCGCGGCCGTCGAGTTCGCCATGCTGCTGCCGCTGATGGTGACGCTCTATATCGGCTGCGTCGAGGTTTCCCAGGCGATCAGCGTGGACCGCAAGGTGTCGCTGACCGCCCGCGCGGTCGCCGACCTCGTCGCCCAAGGCAGCAATAACCTCAGCAGCAGCGACATAAACGATATTCTTGCGGCTGCGAAAGCGGTCGTGGCGCCTTACCCGGACAGTGTCCTGCAGGTGACGGTGTCGAGCGTGCAGATCGATGCCAACAAGAAGGCCACGATCGAATGGAGCAAGAGCCTGAACGGAACCGCGCGTTCCAAGGGTGCGCCGGTGACGCTCGACGAGGGGCTGCTCATTCCCAACTCCTGGCTGATCTGGGCGGAAGTGAGCTACGTCTACAAGCCGACGATCGGCTACGTGCTCACGGGCGATCTCGTCCTGACCGATCAGATCTACATGCGCCCGCGCAATCAGTCCGGCCACGTGGTCTATCAGGGAACGTGACGGTCGATGGCGGACGGTTTCCGCCGGTGCGGCCGTCCAGGAAGGTCTCGAGCTCGGCACGTCGCGGTGCCCCCGCGATGCCGCCGAACCGGGTGCATTTGAGAGCGGCGGCCGCCGAAGCGAAAACGAGCGCATCGGTTTCCCCGCGCCCTTCCGCGAGCGCCAACGTGAAGGCGCCGTGAAACACATCCCCCGCGCCCAGCGTGTCGACCGCATCCACCACGAAGGCCGGCAGGCGGCGCATCTGTCCGCTTTCCAGCCACAGCACGCCGCCGGCGCCGTCCGTGACGGCCAAGAAGGCGTCGGTTCTCGGCGCAATGCAGCGCAGCGCGGTTTCGAGATCGTCCTCCCGCGCCGTCGCGCGGAGCCCGTCAGCCGCGAAGACAAGATGCGTGCAGGCAGTCAGGAGCGCATCGCTGGCAACCGTCGGCCGATCGCCGTCGAGGACAACCGGCAAACCACGCTGCCGCGCTGCCCGGCAGAGCGGCAGGACAAAGGGCGCGAACCGGTTGTCGACCAGAACCGCATCCACCCCGGCCACAGTGGCGCCGGGATCGGCGATGCACGCGGCCGAGAGCCGCTCGTCCCGATCGTTGACGATCAGCCGTTCGCCCTGCGCATCCACGAGAATTGCCGAGATCGGCGAACGGGCGCCCGGAACGCGCACACAAGCCGTGCAATCGACGCCCTCCTCCGCCAGCCGGCGCAGGATGCGGTCCCCGACCGCGTCGGCCCCGTGGCCGTCGCCAAGCGGCGCGGCAAGGCGCGCGGCGCCCCCGAGCCGCGCGACCGCGACGGCGGCATTGGCAGCGCACCCCCCGCCCACCGCCACGTATTCCCGCGCTCGGGTCTTGCTGCCCGGCTGGGGAAAGCTGTCGAGTCGATAGACGTGGTCCTCCACGGCAATCCCGGCGCAAAGCAGTCGCGCCGGCGCGCCGCCACGCCCTTCCTCAGCGCAGGACATCGGCGCCGGCCTCGACCCAGGCGCGAATGATGTGGTGGGCGATGGCGATCGGCGGGGGGGTTGTGAGTTTGTCGGGATGCTGGCGGGCGAGCATCAGGGCCGCCTCGCGGCGGCTGAACCACCGCGCGTCTTCCAACTCCGAGGTGTCAACGACGATCTTCGTCGAAAGCGCCTCGGCATGGCAGCCAATCATCAGCGACATCGGAAACGGCCAGGGCTGCGAGGCGAAATAGCGGACCTTGCCGCAGAGAATGCCGGCCTCTTCACGCACCTCGCGTCGCACCGCGTCTTCGATCGTTTCGCCGGGCTCGATGAAGCCGGCGAGACAAGACCAGGTTCCCGCCACGAACCGGCTCTGCCGACCAAGCAGGCAACGGTCACCGTCGACCACCAGCATGATCGCAACCGGATCGGTTCGCGGAAAATGCTCAGCCTTGCAGACGGGACAATCGCGCTTCCAGCCCGCGTAGGCCACGACCGTTGCGGCGCCGCAGTTGGAGCAGAAACGATGGCGCGCGTGCCATTGCAGCAATGCCTTCGCTTCCGCTAGCGGGGGCAGGTGCTCGGGCGCAACGAGGCCCTGCACCGCGAGCGAACGCAAGTCGGTGAGTTGCAGGTCGGAGCGCGCCTTCAGCACCTCGGCGGCGTCCTTGGCGAGGCCGATTCCGAAGCGGGGCGCCTTCCCCTCGAGGCCGAGGAAGACCGCCTCGCCCACCGGAGCGAGGGCGCGCGCCTCGTCCGGCCCAAACAACGGATCGAGGCCCTGGCCGCGGTGACGCATCACAACGAGCTCGCCCGCCAACACATAGGCGCCGGCCTCCGCCACCCGTTCGGCCGCTTCGAGGAAGCCCGCATCGAGCCGCTTGTCCGCAGCCCGATCGATCGTGGCGTGCGCGTAGCCAAGCCGCGGGCGCGGTCCGAGATCGACGTCCGGCCGGCCGGCATTGGCGATTGTCGCTGGATCGTTCACGTTCGAATTCCTGCTTGGAATGGTGAAAAGGCCGGAGACTTAAGACTATTATGAACCCGCCGTGCCGCGATAGCAGCCGAAGCCTAAAGGGCAAGCGCTTCCAAGACGGCCGCGCTGAGATATTCGACCGCTTCCGGCGCGTAGCGACGCGGCGGCACCCGCCCCCAGACCGGATTGGGCCAGGCCGGATCGCCCCTGAAACGAGCGATCACATGCACATGAAGCTGAGGAACCGCGTTGCCGAGCGCGGCGACATTGAGTTTGTCGCAGCGCGTCGCGCGCTGCAGCGCCGCCGAAACGCCGGCGATCTCCTCCATAAGGGCCGCGCGGTCCGGTCCATCGAGGTCGATAATCTCGGTCAGACCGGGCCTGCGCGGCACCAGAATGAGCCAGGGGTAGAGGGCATCGTCCATCAGCAACAGGCGACTGAGGCCAAGATCGCTCAAAACGATGCAGTCCCGCGCGAGCCGGCTATCGAGAGCCCAGCCCTCCTCTTCCCGACGGTCAGGTTTGCGGATCGTCATGATTTCGAGCCTTGACAAGGGGCCGTTGTTCGTTATGTCGTACGTTTCGTTCGTTATGAAGAACGATACGGCGGATGCCCATGTCCAAGCAAATCCGGATCAATGCATTCGACATGAACTGCGTCGGGCACATCCAACACGGTCTGTGGACGCACCCGCGCGACCGGTCCAGCGATTACCGCACGCTCGACTATTGGCAGCACCTTGCGCGCGTCGCCGAACGGGGCCTCCTCGACGGGATCTTCCTGGCCGACATTCTCGGCGTCTACGACGTCTACAAAGGCGGGCCCGACACTGCGATCGCCCATGCCGTGCAAGTTCCTCTCAACGATCCGCTGCTCGTCGTCCCGGCCATGGCCGCGGTGACGAAGCATCTCGGCTTCGGCGTCACCTGCAACCTCACCTACGAGCCGCCCTACACCTTCGCTCGGCGGATGTCGACGCTCGATCACCTCACGAATGGGCGCATCGGCTGGAACATCGTGACCGGCTATCTTGACAGCGCGGCGCGCGGAATGGGCTTCGCGAGCCAGCCCGAGCACGACCAACGCTACGCCGTCGCCGACGAATACATGGAGGTCGTCTACAAGCTCTGGGAAGCGAGCTGGGACGACGACGCCGTGCTGCGCGACCGGCAGGCCGGCCTCTATGCGCGGCCCGAGAAGGTGCGTTCCGTGCGCCACGACGGAACATACTACCATCTGGACGCGATCCACCTCTGCGAGCCTTCGCCACAGCGCACGCCGGTGCTCTACCAGGCCGGCGCGTCGACGCGCGGCCGCGCCTTCGCGGCGCGGCACGCCGAATGCGTCTTCACCTACAGCCCGAACAAGGAGACGACGCGCGCAATCGTTACCGACCTCCGCGAACGCGCCGTCCGCAACCGGCGCGCGGCCTCGGACATCCTGGTCTTCGCGGGTTGCGCCGTGGTGGTCGGACGCACGCGCAAGGAAGCTGAGGAAAAGCTCGCCGAATATCGTCGCTACGCGAGCATCGAAGGTGCGCTTGCGCACTTTTCGGCCTCGCTCGGCGTCGATCTCGGACAATACGCGCTGGACGAGCCGATCCGCTACGAGAAGAACAACGCCAACAACTCCATGCTGGAGGCGATCACGATCCGCAGCAAGGAGCCGTGGACGCTGCGGCGGATCATCGACCGGATGGTCTTGGGCAGCCGCAACGCCCCGATCGTGGGCGCGCCCGACGAGGTCGCGGACGCGCTGCAATCCTGGGTCGAAGAGACCGATATCGACGGCTTCAATCTGAGCCGCGTGGTGACGCCGGAGGGGCTCGAAGACTTCGTCGATCTTGTCGTGCCCGTGCTGCAGGAGCGCGGACTCTATAAGCGCGAATACGCTCCCGGCACGCTGCGCGAAAAGCTTTTCGGCGCCGGACGCGCACGCCTGCCCGACACGCACTGCGCCGCGGCCGTGCGGCCGCGCGTCACCGACGAGCCGCGCCTTTCGGTCGTCCGTTGACACCACCCCTGAGAACAGACCTTCCGTTTCCCCTGAAGCGAGGACCTTTGGCATGATAGCCTTGCCACTGCGCCCAGACTGCGCCTGCCTTCGCACGCTTGCGACGGCCTTCGCCCTCGCGCTTGCCACGTTCTCCGGCGCCGATGCGCAAGCGCCCTTGAAGGTGGGCAGCGGCGCCGGCCCCAATGCCGAGATCCTGGAGTTTGCCGCCGCGCACGCGCGCAAACAGGGCCTTCCCGTGGACGTGATCGAGTTTTCCGACTGGATCACGCCCAACGAAGCAGTCGCGAACGGCGACATCGACGCGAACCTTTTTCAGCACAAGCCGTTTCTCGACGCCGCCATCAAGGCGCGGGGATACAAGCTCGTCCCGATCGCCGTGACTTATGTGATGCCGGTCGGGCTCTTCTCGAAGAAGGTCAAGTCGTTCGATGCCGTTCCTGCGGGCGCCACAGTCGCGATCGCCAATGATCCCGTGAACGCGGCGCGGGGCCTTCGCCTGTTCGCCAAGGCCGGGCTCATCACGCTCAAGCCGGACGTGGGGGACGAGGCCACGGTGCTGGACATCACGGCCAATCCCAAGCGGTTGAAATTCCTTGAGCTCGAAGCACCGCAATTGCCGCGCGCCCTCGACGACGTTGCCGTCGCACAGGTGAGCTACAGCTTCGTTGAGCGCGCCCATCTCGATCCCCAGAACGCACTTATCAGCGACGGCTTCGGCGACCCTCATTACGGATTGCAGTTTACCGTGCGGGCGGACCGCAAAGACGATCCGAAAATCACCCGCTTCGTCGCCCTGTTCCGCTCGCCCGAGGTGAAAGCGTTCATCACCGAGAAGTTCGGCAAGTACATCGTGCCTCTGTGGTGAGCGAGACGGTCCGCCTACCGGGGCAACCACACTCTTTTGCGAGTTCGCGAGAGCCGTACGCATGAACGCCTTCGCCTTCCCGCCGTTGGAGTCCGCGGCGTCGCCCAGCTTTCCGCAAGCCGCAGCCGCGGCCGATCCGGTTATCGTGCTTGACCGCGTGTCGAAAACGTTTCGGCCGCGCCCAAAGCAGGACGCGGTGAACGCCCTGCAGGACGTTTCGCTCGCAATCCGCCCGGGCGAGATCGTCGGTATCATCGGCCGCAGCGGCGCCGGCAAGTCGACGCTGGTGCGGCTGATCAACGGGCTCGAAAAGCCCACCGGCGGCACGGTCACGGTCGCCGGCGTCCGTCTCGCGGAACTGTCGGAGCGCCAGGCCCGGCAACACCGGCGCCGCATCGGCATGGTGTTCCAGCACTTCAACCTGCTGTCCGCGCGCACCGCGGCCGGAAACGTCGCCCTGCCGCTGCAGATCGCCGGAGAAAGCAAGGCCAAGATCAAGCGGCGGGTGGACGAACTGCTCGCGCTGGTGGGCCTTGTGAAACAACGCGATCGCTACCCCGCAGAGCTTTCGGGCGGAGAGAAGCAGCGGGTCGGCATCGCGCGCGCTCTCGCCACGGCACCGAAGGTCCTGCTGTGCGACGAAGCGACCTCCGCGCTCGACCCCGAAACCACGGAGCAGATTTTGGAGCTTCTGGCGCGCATTCGTCGCGCGCTTGGGGTCACCATCGTGCTCATTACTCACGAAATGGGCGTGGTGAAGGCGATAGCCGACCGCGTCGCGGTGCTGGAGAGCGGCCGCGTGGTCGAAGAAGGCCCGACCTTCGAGGTGTTCTCGGCTCCGAAGCACCCGACGACCCGGAGCTTTCTGCAGACGCTGTCGAGCGCGAAGCTGCCCGACCACATCCGCACGGGGCTTACCGGGTCGGCGACGGGCGCCCGCCAGGCCGTCGTGCGCGTTCGCTTCACCGGACCGCAGGCGGAGCAGCCGGTCTTGTCGCGCCTCGCGCGCATGCTGGCGATCGACATCAACATTCTGTCGGGGCAGGTCGAGACTGTCGGCGGGCGCGGCTTCGGCACGCTCGTCATCGCGGTGCCGTCCGATTCCGCGTCCGTCGAGGCCGTCACGGCCGCACTGACGCGGCTCGAACTCAAGGCGGAGGTGCTGGGCTATGTCGCCTGAACTCTTCAAGATCCTCCTCATGGCGACGGGCGAGACCCTCTACATGGTCGCCGTCGCCGCCTCGCTCGGCGCCCTGCTGGGGGCGCCGCTCGGGGTTTTTCTCGCCACCAGCCGGCGCGGCGAAATCTTCGCGGCGCCCCGGACGAACCGCATCGTCGGCGCGGTCGTGAACGCGACGCGGTCGACGCCGTTCATCATCCTCGTGGTCGCGATCGTCCCCTTCACGCGCCTCATTGCCGGCACGTCGATCGGGACCAATGCCGCCATCGTGCCCTTGACCATCGCCGCAACGCCCTTCATCGCGCGCCTCGTGGAGAGCGCGATCCGCGAGGTCGATCCGGGACTGATCGAGGCCGCGCGGGCCATGGGCGCAAGCCCCGTCCAGATCGTGCGTCACGTTCTCCTGCCGGAGGCGCGGCCTTCCATCGCGCTCGGCCTGACCCTGGCCGTGGTGAGCCTGCTCGGCTACTCGGCGATGGTCGGCGCGGTGGGAGGCGGCGGGCTCGGAGATCTCGGCATCCGCTACGGTTACCAGCGCTTCATGCCGGACATGATGGCGGCGGTCGTGATCGTTCTCATCGTGATGGTGCAGTCTGCGCAAACGATCGGCGACACGATCGCGCGCCGACTGGATCGACGGACCCGTCGCGGTTAGGAGCGCCGACCCCGAAAGGCAGCGCCGGGCCGTGGCCCGGCGGAGTGGGCGAACCTGGCTGGGCCGGGGCTGATCGCTTGCTTTCCGCGCCCTCACGGCCGATATAGACGGCGGGAGGTTGGCGGTGGACGGACCACTCGCCAACCGGGTCAGGTCCGGAAGGAAGCAGCCCTAACGAGCTCCGGTTCGGGTCGCTCGTCAGCCTCCCACCTGAGCGCCCGCATCGACAAGCGCTTTCCGCCGCGGATGGACCAGGCCTCATGAGCGACGCCGAACTTCCCGGCGAAGCCGAAACCTTGAGCTTCGAACTCGGCTCCCCCGCCGCGTCGGCGCCGGGCGGCTATCGCGTGCTCGCCCGCAAATACCGCCCCCAGACCTTCGACGACTTGATCGGCCAGGAGCCGATGGTCCGCACGCTCACCAACGCCTTCGAGCAGAACCGCATTCCGCAGGCCTGGATCCTCACGGGCGTGCGCGGCGTTGGCAAGACCACCACCGCGCGGATCATTGCCCGCGCGCTCAATTACGAGGCACCCGGCGCGCCCGGCCGACCGACCGTCGTCATGCCCACCCTCGGCGTCCATTGCCAGGCGATCATCGAGAGCCGCCATGTGGACGTGATCGAGATGGATGCCGCATCCCACAACGGGGTCGATGACATCCGGCAGATCAACGACGCGGTGCGCTATGCGCCCGCGCAGGCGCGCTACAAGGTCTATATCCTCGACGAGGTTCACATGCTCTCGGGCGCGGCCTTCAACGCGCTCCTGAAGACGCTCGAAGAGCCGCCGCCCCATGTGAAATTCGTGTTCGCCACGACCGATATCCGCAAAGTCCCGGTAACCGTGCTGTCGCGCTGCCAGCGGTTCGACCTGCGGCGGGTCGAGGCGTCGACCCTTATCGCGCATCTTTCCCGGATCTGTGCCAAGGAGGAGGTTGAGGTCGAGGCGGACGCGCTCAGCCTGATTGCGCGCGCCGCCGAGGGGTCGGTTCGGGACGCGCTTTCCCTGCTCGATCAGGCAATTGCCCATGCGGCGGGTCGGGTCAGTGCCGAAGATGTGCGGCGGATGCTCGGACTGGCCGACCGCGCCCGGATCATCGACCTGTTCGACGCCCTCATGCGTGGTGATGCCGGACGGGCGCTCGCTGAACTGCGCGACCAGTACGACGCGGGCGCCGACCCGGCGGTGGCGCTGACCGATCTTGCCGATTTCACCCACTTCGTGACCCGCATCAAGGTCCTGCCCGCCCGCGCGGACGATGCTTCCTTCGCCGAGATCGAGCGGGTACGCGGCCGGGACCTCGCCGCCTCCCTGTCTTTGCGCGTGCTTTCGCGCACGTGGCAGATGCTGCTCAAGGGCATTGCCGAAGTTCAAGGCGCCGCCAAGCCGCTGGCCGCGGCCGAGATGGTGCTGGTGCGCATCGCCTATGCCGCCGACCTGCCCGCGCCCGAGGACCTCGTCCGGTCCCTCGCCCCGGGGGTTGCCGCGCCGTCGTCTCCCTCCCCCGGCCATCAGGCGGCCGCGCCTCCTGCCCCGCGCGCGGGCGCCGCGCTCGCGGCGCGGGCGAATCCGGCGCCGACCCTGCACAGCGACCTGCGCCCGCACAGCGGCGCCGCCATGTCTCCCGAAACAGCTACGCCACGCGCGCTGCTCCGCTTCGAAGACATCGTCGCTATTGCGGCCGAAAAGCGCGACTTGGTCATGAAGACGGCCCTGGAACGCGACGTACGCCCCGTGCGCGTCGAAGAGGGCCGGCTTGAAATCGCGCTCGAGCCGGGCGCCTCCAAGGCCCTCGCGAATGACCTTGCCCGCAAGCTCTCGCAATGGACCGGCCGCCGCTGGATGGTGATCGTCTCGGCGGAACCGGGCGAACCCACGCTGCGGGCCCGCGCGGAATCCGCGCGGGCGGAGATCGCCCGCGGCGTGCAAGCGCACCCTCTCGTGCAGGCGGTGATGGCGCGCTTTCCCGGTGCCGAGATCACGCGCGTCACGCCGCGAGGAGCGGAAACGTCTCCATCGACCTATCTGCCGATCGAGAATGAGACGGCGCAGGCGGACCTACTCTGGCCCGGAGAGGCCGACGACGAAGACGCCGAGGCCTGAACGCCGGCACGCCTCGCGCCTCTTGCGCGCGGCAAACGCGCTTCACGATAGGCGCGACGCAATGCGCCCGGTTGTTGACGCCCCGTTCGGCGAAAGCGCGCCACGCGGCGAAACGCTTTCGCACCTTCGTTGTTGAGTCAAAACAAGCGGGACAAATTAACCATCCCGGCACAAGGCGATGCTCCGCACAGGCGGAATCGTCATTTGCCCGTTTACTTTCATTAACGAGGCGCTAACGTTATTGCGGCAATGTGGAGGCTGAAGTCATGGCTGGGTCGGGGTATACCTCCAACTTCTTCAAGCATGTGATCGCCCTGCTGGAGAAAACCGATTACCGGCGTGCCGATACGAACGAAGAAAAAGACGCCATCTACCGGCTGCGTTACGATGCCTACCTGCGGGAAGGGATGGTTGCCGCGAATCCCACCCGGCGCGTGACCGACAAATATGACGCGACCGCGTGGAATTTCGGGCTGTTCATCGACGGGAAGCTCGCAAGTTCCCTGCGAATCAATGTCGGCAATCGGGACAACCGTGATATTCCCGGAATGCAGGTCTTCGCCGAGCACCTCACGCCCCTGTTCGAAGAAGGCAAGACCATCGTGGATCCGACCCGCTTCGTGGCGGACTATGCGGCGACCCGCGAGTACCCGGCATTGGCCTATCTCACAGCGCGTCTCGGCTGGCTCGCCGGTGAGTTCTTCAACGCCGACATCATTCTGTCCGCCTGCCGCGTGGAGCATCAGGCCTTCTACCGCCGCTTTTTCGGGCATAGACCTGTCTGCGAGGGGCGGCAGTACCCGACGTTGATCAAACCCATCAGCCTGATGGTTCTTGATTATCGCCAGATGCGGGATGTCGTGCACGAACGCTATCCCTTCTTCCGCTCGACCGTATTCGAGCGCCGCATGCTGTTCGAAAGGTTCCGCGAAGCGCCGCGGGTGGCCGCCTGACGCCCCTCCGGCCCGCCGCGACGGCGCGCACAGGCGAAGCGCTCGCGTTCGCCCATCGCTTCGGCGCGATGGGCGTGCGGTCTGGGGTGCGAAGCTAGAAGACGAACTGTCCGGCCATCAGCGCCAGGACAACGAACAGCAGAAAAATCGCGAAGAACAGGGCGAACAAAACCTTGGCGATCGTCGCTGCGCCCGCCGCGAGATTGGTAAAGCCCAAGGCGCCGGCAATCAGAGAGAACACGAGAAAGAGGATCGCCCATTTCAGCATCGCCTGCCTCCAGGGCGGCGCGTACGGCCGCCTGCTGTAACCGCAGGGAACCGCCCCGGGTTCCTTGAGCCCGCCGAAGGCGTCAATCCGTTTTGCATCGAGAGCTGCGCGCGCTAAAGGCAAGGGTGCCTTACGTCCTCCTTCCGCGGCCGGGCCAAACCATGAGCGCGACCCTCTCCGAAGAGCAGCAACTCATCCAGCGCACGGCGCGGGAATTCGCCATGCGGGAGGTCCTGCCTGCCGCCAACGCACTCGACCCCGAACGCAAGGACATCCCGTCGGCGCTCATCGAGCGCGCGGCCGAGCTCGGCTTCTTTGCGCTGCTGATCCCCCAGGCCTATGGCGGCCTCGAGCTGGGTAGTCTCGAGTACTGCCTGGTCACGGAGGAATTGAGCCGCGCCTGGATGAGCATGGGATCGATTATCCGGCCCATGATCGGCATGCAGGCGCTCTCCGAGGAACAGCGGCACCGCTATTTGCCGCGAATGGCGAAAGGGCAAGCCCTCGGGGCGTTCGCCTTCTCGGAGCCCGATGCCGGCTCGGACCTCTCCAACATTCAGACCCGAGCGCGCCGCGAAGGGGACGAGTGGGTCATCACCGGCAACAAATATTGGTGCACATTCGCCGACGGCGCCGACTACATCCTGGTTCTTGCGCGAACCGACCCGAGCTCGCGCCGGCACCGCGGGATTTCGGCGTTCCTGATCGATAAGCAACGCGGATGCCTGCCGCCCGGCGTCAGCGGCGCGCCAATTCCGAAGATCGGATATTTCGGCTGGAAGACCTGGGAGCTCGCCTTTGACGGCTGCCGCGTCCCCGCCGCCAACTTGGTGGGAGAGGAAGGCAAAGGCTTTTACGTCGCAACGAGCGGGCTCGAAGTCGCGCGCGCCCACACGGCCGCACGCGCGATCGGCCTTGCGCGCGGCGCCCTCGAAGACGCGACCGCTTATGCGCGGGAGCGGGCGCAGTTCGGCCGGCCGCTTGCCGAATTTCAAGCGATCCGCTTCAAGCTGGCGCAGATGGCCACCCAGATCGAAGCGGCCCGCCAATTGCTCCATCACGTCTGCCGGCTCATCGACACCGGCGCACGCTGCGACATGGAGGCTGCGATGGCCAAGCTGCAGGCGACGGAGATGGCCGAACGCGTGACCAGTGAAGCGTTGCAGATCCATGGGGGCGCCGGCTACACGACGCTGCACGCGGTCGAACGCTATTGGCGCGACGCACGCCTGACCAAGATCTTCGAGGGTACCTCGGAAATTCAGATGCGGATCATTTCCGACCACCTGCTGGGCAAGGCCTCGGCATGAGAGGGTCACGGCCCGGGCGTCGTCCCGCCTGGGCTCGGCCGCGCCCTGCATATCGCGCAGACCTGTCATCTACACGCGATTGTGACC
>DASTKH010000054.1:0-56935 GCA_035716025.1 Xanthobacteraceae bacterium | reverse complement strand
TTCTCGGATCTCGGCTTCTTCTTTTTCGCCCTTCTGTTCGGCGCCATCCCCGTGTTGACCGCATTGCTGCTCGTCCAATACTGGGCGGAAGGGCACAAAGCCGCACTCGTCGCATTTCTCGCCGCCATCGTCTCATTCCACGTGCTGCTGGTGTATACCGAGGTCAAATCACACGTTCTGGTCCTCTATTTGATGCTCCTCGTGGCGGCGATCCTTTGCCGCCGCGGACTGGGTTCCCTGCTGCTGATTTGTCTGGTCGCGGCTCTTTGTTTCGCGCTTGTGGAAGGTCTGCAGCACGGCCGATTCCGCTTTCTGACCTCTCCGCACATTTCGGCTCAAACGGAGCGTCAGCAACTGCCGAACGAAACTCAAAGGCTGCCCGACCCGCGTGAGCGTGCGTCACAAGACGCCAGCACGCTCGTCAGGCTCGGACGTCTCGGTCTTTTCCATGCGCGCAACCTGATGCTGCGCATGTCCTCCGCGATGCCCTTCTATGTCTCCATCTTCTCCAATCCGGAAGAGCGATGCGGCCTGCAGGCGCATACGGTGCGCCGGGTTCTTGGTCTCCCGCCCGCGCGTTGTGTGGTGACGGACAAGGTCCATAACGCCATGTGGCCTTCCATGCACTGGGTGCAGGGACAGGTGCCCGCAGCGGCACATATCACGGCCTATGCGGAAATCGGCATGGTTTGGGCACTGATCGCGATGGTTCTCTCAGGGTTGGCGGTCGGCATCCTCGGCGCCGTGATCGAAGCCGGCGAGGGACCGATTTTCGTCGGCTTCGGCATCGCATCGAGCGCGTTCGCCTACTACCTCACACAGCTTCCGTTCATCGCCCCGTTCACCTATCATCACGGTTTGATTTTCTTCACGGCGCCGGTCTTGTTGATTGCCGTCGTCTCCCTGCTCCTCGGCCGCGGCGCGCGTATCCCGAAAATGGCCGCCGCAACGGACAAATAGAAGCGATCGGCTTTTGCACCAAGCCGCGAAACGTGTCGGGTCAGCGGCGCATTCCGGCGTTGTAGGCGGCCTTGACCGCTTTCTCCATCCCTTTGCGGATGACGAATTGCCGAACCATGTCGGAAGCAAGCCGACCGGCGATGGGCTTTGCGATCGTGCTCACGGCCCTGCTGAAATAGACGGCATAGACGCCGTCGATCAGCAGGCCGCGAGCGAAATTCAGGAACATCTGCGCGGCCACTTCCGCGAAGGACGGATCGCGCTCCAGAACCTCCAGTTCGAGCCGTGCAGCCATCGCAACCTCCGTCACCGCACGGTTCTGCAGGCTGATCGGCGAGAACTTTGCCGCGAGATATTCTCCCCAGCTTACCGTCCCGTCCTGATTGCCGTCGTTGTCGTCGTAAAAGGCGGCGATGATCGCCGCCTTGCCGTCCACGAAGCCGATCGCCCCGATCTCGCGGTTCGTGTTGCCGCGAATGACGACCCAATCCCCACTTGACATGGCTCCCCTCCACCGGCGAATGCCGGGCCCCCGACCGATTTCCTCGCGCTCACGCTAGCCAAGGGCAGGAGGCGGGGCAATCTCCCGCGTCGCCGGGCATCGCCCCCGGACCGAACCACAGGGAATGCTGATGAAGATCTGCATCTTCGGCGCGGGCGCGATCGGCAGCCATCTCGCGCTGCGGCTCGTACAGGCGAAAGCCGACGTTTCGGTCGTCGCCCGGGGCGCGCAGCTCGAAGCCATCCGCTCCCGCGGTCTGCACGGACGATTGCCGGAGGGCGCGCAGCTGCACGCCCATGTCCGCGCGAGCGAGGACCCGGCCGCGCTCGGTCCGCAGGACGCCGTGCTCGTCACCGTGAAGGCCCCCGCCCTGCCCTCCGTCGCCCGCACCATCGCGCCGCTCCTGGGCGAGGAGACGCCCGTTGCCTTTGTGATGAATGGCATTCCCTGGTGGTATTTCTATGCGCATGGCGGCCCGCTCGACGGCCGCCGGCTGCCGCGGCTCGACCCCGGCGATGGCCTATGGAACGCCGTCGGTCCCGAGCGCGTCATCGGCGGAGTCATCAATGCACCGAGCACGGTGATCGCGCCCGGCGTGGTCGCAATCGAACGGGCGGCCAATCTTCTGACCCTGGGCGAACCCTCCGGCGCGCTGTCGGAGCGGGCGGGCCGGATCGCCGCCGCATTCCGCGCCGGCGGACTGGATGCGGAAGTGACGGGAGACATCCGCAGCGCGGTCTGGAACAAGCTCATCGCCAATCTCGCCTTAGGCCCGATGGCGATCCTCGCGCAGGCAAGCTACCGCGATCTGTTCGCCGAACCGGCCTGCGTCGCGGCCGCGCAGGCGATCATGCACGAAGCGGCGGCGGTCGCGACCGCGCTCGGCTGCAAGCCCGACGGCGCACACGAGGCGCGCCTCGCAAGCGTGCGCAATCTTGCGCACAAACCGAGCATCCTGCAGGACCTCGAGCGCGGCCGGCCGATGGAAGTCGACGCGATCCTCACGACCACAATCGAGCTCGCGCGGCTCGTCGGTGTCGCCACCCCCACCCTCGACCTGCTCATCGCGCTGGTTCGCCTGCGTGCGCGGGAGGCAGGCCTCTATTGAGGCCCTCGCCCGTTCCCCAGCCTCTGCCAAGCGTTTACGACAGCTTGATCTTGCGGGTGATGGCGATCAGCCGCGCGTTATCCTCCTCGAGGAATTTGCCGAAGTCAGGCCCGTCCATGTAGCCGATCTCGGTGCCGCCTTGGCGGAACTTCGCGAGCACGTCCGGCTTCTGCATGAACTCTTTGATGGCGCCGCGCAGCACCGTCTGGACCCGTTCCGGCGTCTTGGCCGGCGCGAACACGCCCGACCAGAGAATATACAGCACGTCCTTGTAGCCGAGGTCCTGCAAGCTTGGCACGCCGGGCAGCGCGGTGACCGGACGATTGCCCCAATGCACGAGCGGGCGCACCGCACCGGCGTCGAGCTGTCCCTTGATGTTGGAGACGACGGTCGGGATCACCGGAACCTGGTCGGAGAGCAGCGCGTTTACGGCCGGCGCGCCGCCCTGATACGGCACGTGCAGCATTTTCAGACCGGCCGCGTGCAGGAACATTTCAGTCGCCAGATGCACGGTGCCGAACACGCCCGAGGAGCCGTAGGCGATTTTCCCGGGATTTTGCTTGATATCGTCGATGAGTTCCTGCGCGGTCTTCCACTTTGCGTCTTTCTTCACGCAGAAGAACGGCGGGTCGGCGAACATGCGCGCAAGCGGCACGAAATCGCTGGTCTCGTAGTTGACCGGCCGATTCTGCAGACGGTTCGCCTCCGGGATGACGGCGAACGAAGGCAGCGCCACCATGATGGTGTAGCCGTCCGGCTGCGCGCGGGCGACATAGGCATGGCCGACCCCGCCGCCCGCCCCTGGCTTGTTCTCGACAACGACGTTCTGCTTGAGCCGCTCACCAAGGAAGGCCGCCAACGGCCGCGCCGCGTAATCGGCGACGCCGCCGGCCGGGAACGGCGCGACGATGGTCACGGTCCGCGACGGATAGGCGTCCTGCGCGCGGGCGACCGCACCCGCAAACGGCAGGCTGCCGGCGACGAGCGGCAGCCCGGCTCCGGCCTTCAACACTTGGCGACGATCGAGCATCGGTATCCTCCCCTGGAAACGGTCGCCGTCTAACGCGGCGTTCTCTGCGTGAAAGCTTGCGCAATCCGGAGAAATTTACCAGTCGGTTTTGAGGGCGCGGCGCGGGCGGTCGCGTGCCCACACAGGCGACTGCGCATGTGCGTGGGCACCAGCTTTCCGGTGCCGCGCGCAGGGAAGGCCGTTAATACTTTGTTCCGATCGGTTCAGATCACGCCGCGCTGACGCAGCCCTTCGATGTCGCTGTCCTTGAGGCCGAGCCAGGAACCGTAAACGTCCTCATTATGCTCGCCGAGTAGCGGCGCCGGTTTGAGCTTCGGAGTCGCGCCGTCGTGCCGCACCGGCCAACCCACCATCTTGTAGGGACCGTATTCGGGATGATCGGCGTATTGCATAATGCCGCGCCGCTCGAGATCCGGATCGTTGATCATTTCGAGCGTGTCGCGCACGGCGCCGCACGGAATGCCCTTGGCGCCGAGAAGTTTCATGACCGTGTATTTGTCGTGCTGCATCGACCATCCCTCGACGAGGGCGTTGACTTCCTCCTCGTGTTCGCGGCGCGAGGCAGCGGTGGCGAATTTCGGCTCGCTCTTGAGGTCGGGACGGCCGATCACGTCGAGAAGCCTCTCCCAGTGCTCAGGCATGGCTTGGTGGCACATGATGTAGACGTAATCGTTCGCGCCGCCGCCTTTGCAGCGGAAGACGCCCTGCGGCGCCGTACGCCCGCCGAGCGCCTTCGGCCCGTAGCGGCCGCAGGCCTCCCCGGTGCCGCTCGTGAACGCCCACGCAAGCCGAATGTAGTGCTTGCACGCGTCTTCCATGGCCACCTGGATGCGCTGGCCCTTGCCGGTCGCCTTTGCCTCGTACAGCGCCGCGAGGATGCTGATGCACAGCAGCATGCCGGTGCCGGTGTCGCCCAGGCCCGGGCCCGGTTTGATCGGCCGCTGTCCGCTCTCGCCGGACACGCTCATGATGCCGCCCATCGCCTGCGCGATGGGGTCGAAGGAGAGGAAATTCTCGTAGGGGGTTCCTTCACCGAAGCCCTTCACCTGCGCGTAGACCAGCTTCTCGTTCAACGGACGCAGGTCCTCATAGCCGAGACCGAGCCGCTCGATCGTACCGGGCGCCATGTTCTCGATGAACACGTCCGCCTTCTTCACGAGATCCTTCACCAGGGCGACGCCTTCCGGCGTCTTCACGTTGGCGGTCACCGACTTCTTGTTGGCGTTGAACTGGAGGAAGTACCAGGAATCCTTGTTGCTTTCGCGCGCGAAGGCCCGCCGCGACTGCTCGCCCCCCTTCGGGTTTTCGACCTTGACGACCTCGGCGCCCATCCAGGCCAGCGCCTCGGTACAGGACGGGCCGGCCTCGAACTGCGACAAGTCGACGACGCGGACTCCGGCGAGCGAGCCGAGCGGTCGCGAATTTCCGTTGCTGGTCTTCGCATCCATGGCGTTCCCTCTTGCGCTGGTGCATCAGCCCGTTACGCGCCGAAGGTATTAGACATCGCACGCCCGGCACAAGCGCGGCCTTCCTCGTACGGCGCGGCAGCTGGTGCCGCGGCACGGCGGGGTGCGCGCGCCGTCCTCCCGCAACCCCGCCCGAAACCGCCGGAAATGCGGAAAGGGCTTGCGGCGGCTATGCCGGGCGAGAAAAGATCAATTTCCGAGCCGCTTCGTTTGCTTCGCGCGCTCCGATTACCTAGTGTCGCAGGCAAACGATACGTCGAATTTTCCGGAGGAGCCCATGGAAGGCGGGACCGTCAACATCCAACCGCAGACGGCCGATTTCGATTGCCTTGCCGGCGTTCGCGTCGTCGATCTGTCGCAGTACGAGGCCGGCCCCTCCTGCACGGAGACGCTCGCCTGGCTCGGCGCCGAGGTTGTCAAGATCGAGAAGCCTGGGACAGGGGAGCCGGCGCGCTACGGTTATGCCCGCGAGTCCGGCAAGGATTCCTGGTACTTCTGCCAGTTCAACGCCAACAAGAAGTCGGTCACGCTCGACCTCAAGACGCCGCGCGGCATCGAAATTCTCAAGGAGCTGCTGAAGACCGCCGATGTGTTCATCGAGAACCTCGCGCCCGGCGCGATCGAACGGCTCGGCCTCGGCTACGATGCGGTTCGGCCCCTCAACCCGAAGCTCATCTATGCGCAGATCAAGGGCTTCGGCGAGGGCAGCCCTTATGAAAATTACCTGTCCTACGATCCGGTGGCGCAGGCCATGGGCGGCATTTACAGCGTCACCGGGGAGAAGGGTCGCCAGCCGGTAAAGCCGGGCCCGGGGCTCGGCGATACCGGAACCGGCATGGTGTTCGCCATCTCGATTCTCGGCGCGCTCTACCGTGCGCAACGCACCGGTCGCGGCCAGCGGCTCCAGGTCGCCATGCAGGATGCGTGCATGTCGTACATCCGGCTCGCCTGGGCGTATACTCTCAACACCGGACAGGCCTGCGGCCGGCATGGCGGCTCGGGAGTCACCGGCAATGTCGTGCCGATGGACGTCTTCCCCTGCAAGGGTGGCGGCCCGAACGACTGGATCGTCATGTATTGCCACGCCGGGGTGCCGGAACAGTTCCAGCGACTCCTCAAGGTCATGGGTCGCGACGATCTCGTCGGCGATCCCCGCTATATCTCGCAGGATGCGCGTGCGCAGCACCGCGACGAAGTCTACGAGATGATTACCGCCTGGACCCTGCAGCACGACAAATACGAGGTCATGCGCTTGCTGGGCGAGGCCAAGATTCCAGTCGGCGCGGTCCGCGACACGCGGGAGCTGATGGACGATCCCGACTTCGAGCGGCGCGGTCTCATGCAATATGTGGATCACCCTCAGCTCGGCCCGTTCAAGATGGTCGGCTGGCCGGTGCGGCATGACGGAAAGATGTCGCGCATCAAACCTGCCCCGCTCGTCGGCGCCCACACGGAGGAGGTCTTCTCCTCCTGGCTCAAGATGGACAAGGAAGCGATTGAAAATCTGCGCAAGGACGGCGTCGTCTAGACCAAAGCCGATACGCCGCGCGTTCCTGCGACTGCGGGAACGCCGCGCAATGACCGGGTATCCGGACTGCCGCTGGTGTTTGCCCCCGACTTGAACCGGGGGCGGGAATGAGCGGGAGACAGAGATGCAAACGAACAACGGCAAGCGCGCACAGTCGGCGCGACACATGACCTGAAGGGAGTTGAGGTCAAATGGCTGAAATCACCGGCTCGGAAATCCTGGCAAGGGCGCTGAAGAAGGAAGGCACCGACCACCTGTTCTTCATCATGGGCGGGCCCATGATCGAGTGCGAAGGCTTCTGTCGCGACCTCGGCATCCGCATGATCGACGTGCGGCACGAGCAAGCCGCCGCGATGATGGGAAATGCCTGGAGCCGGCTGACCCAGCGGCCGAGCGTGTGCATGGCCGCGAGCGGCCCCGGTGTCATCAATCTCTGCACCGGCGTTGCCCACGCCTACATCGACTGCGCGCCGATGGTGATCTGCGGCGGCTCGAGCTCGGTGTCGGGGTTCGGGAAGGGAACCTTCCAGGACATCGACCAAGTCGCCATCATGCAGCCGATGACCAAGTTCGCGGAACGCGTCTACAAGCTCTCGCGCATTCCCGAACAGGTGCACAATGCCTTCGAGCGCGCCGTGACCGGCAAGCCCGGACCCGTCTATCTCGACTTCCCCGGCGATCTCCTGCACGAGTCGATCGACGAATCGAAGGTGGACTGGTCGAAGAGCGGCAAGCCCATTCTCAACCAACGGCCGCTCGCCGATCCGGAGAGCATCGACGCGCTCATCGACGCGCTCAACAAAGCGAAACAGCCGATCATCATTTCGGGCTCGGGCGTAATCTGGTCGCGCGCGTGGAACGAAATGCGCGAATTCGTCGAGCGCGCGGGCATTCCCTTCTATACGACGCCGCAGGGACGCGGCGTTCTGCCGGACGACCACAAATACTCCTTCCTGACGATGCGCAGCCAGGCCTTCAAGGAGGCCGATCTCATCATCGTCATCGGCACGCGGATGAACTACATCATCGGCCATGCTTCGCCGCCGCGCTTCAATCCGAATGCCACGATCGCCCGCATCGACATCGATGCCGAGGAGATCGCCTCGGCGCCGCGCTATGTGGACATCGGCCTCGTCGGCGACTGCAAGGCGGTGCTCGGGCAGGTGCTCGAAAAGCTCAACGGGAAAGCCGACCCCGACCGCTATGCCAATTGGCGCAAGAAGCTCGCCGACGGCGCCGCCGCCAAGCGCGAGGAACCGGGCGGCAACAAGCCGCCGAACGGCGACCCGATCCACCCGCTCGAACTGTGCGACGCAATCAAGAACTTCATGCGACGCGACGCCATCCTGGTCGTGGACGGGCAGGAGATTCTCAACTACGGCCGACAGTGGATCCCGACCTACGAACCCGGCCACCGGCTCAATTCCGGGCCGTTCGGCACGATGGGCGTCGGCTTGCCGTTCGGCCTCGGCGCCAAGCTCGCCAAGCCCGACAAGCAGGTGATTGTGCTGCACGGGGACGGTTCCTTCGGAATCAATGCGATGGAGATCGACACGGCGGTTCGTCACAACATCCCGGTGCTGATCGTCATCAGCCTCAACGGCGGCTGGACCGCCGACCCGAACCGGCAGAAGGCCGGCCGCGAGCTCGGCTATTCGCACTACGAGAAGATGGGCGAGGCGTTCGGCTGTTACGGCGAATATGTCGAGCGCCCGGAAGACATCACGCCCGCGCTGCAACGCGCGCAGAAGCAGGTGGACGCCGGCAAGGTCGCCATCGTCAACGTCAAAACCGACTTCCGGGCGCGGGCCGGCACCGTCCGGTTTGCGAGCTACGCCACCTGATCGAACCTCGCGCCGAGCCCCCCTCTCGCGAGGGGGGCAGCGCTCACCGGCCCGCCAGCATCGCCTCGGCCATCTTCTCGGCGATCATCAGCGTCGGCACGTTGGTATTGGCACGCGGGATCACCGGCATCACCGAGGCATCGATCACGCGCAGGCCAACCATCTTGCGCACGCGGCCTTGCATGTCGACGACGGCCTTGGGGTCGTCGGCCGCGCCCATGCGCGCCGTGCCGACGTAGTGGGCCGCGCCCGCCACATTCGCGCGGATATGCGCTTCGAGCCCCTCACGATCCGCAGCGAGCCGCGCGAGATCGGGCGCGCCGCCGATCATCGCCCCGACCCTGTCCGAGAACCACGGCACGGCATCGACCAGCGTCGCCAGTGCCCATGCCTTCAGCGCGTTCGCGCGCGTCGGCTGATTGAGCTTGCGGAGCCGGTCGGTCACGAACACCGGAAAAAACCGCGGACAGATCGGACGCACCTCCGCCGACGTCGCGAATTCGGCCATGCGGCGAACGCCGACGACCAGACGTTCGAGGTCGCGCGTATCGGCCAGATAGTTGAAGGTGATG
This sequence comes from Xanthobacteraceae bacterium, assembly GCA_035716025.1. Lineage (GTDB taxonomy): Bacteria > Pseudomonadota > Alphaproteobacteria > Rhizobiales > Xanthobacteraceae > JADGHE01. The sequence goes on along the minus strand of DASTKH010000054.1, from coordinate 47,925 downwards.
CGCGGCTGCGCTTCCGGATGGGCAGAGCTTAGCATCACGCGGCCGCGCGAGAACGGTCTGTGCACGACGACCGTCAGGGTAGCAAGTTTGCGGCCGAGCTTGTGCCAGCTCGTCCTGCTCAAGACCTGCGCGTACATATCGGAGGTCGGACAGTCCGGCACGTTCGAGGAAAAGCGAATGGACGAATTGTTCTGCGAGGCGAGCGAGGCGGGCTGTTCCATGCCTCTGCGCAGGAGCCCGCAGAAGTAGAGCACCGGATGGTTCTGCAGGTTCGCGCCGACGCCCGGCAGGTCGACCGTCACAGGAACATCATAACCCCGCAGCTCGGCGGCCGGACCGATGCCGGCCCGCAGCAGCATCGCCGGCGTCAGCAGCGCCCCGGCCGACAGCACCACTTCGCCCGCCCGCAGAGTCACCACCTGCCCGCCGATGACGGCCTCGACTCCAACGGCGCGGCGTTCTTCGAGGAGCAGCCGCCGCACGGTGGCGTCGGTTGCAATCCGCAGATTTGGCCGCGCGCGAACGGTCGCGTCGAGATAGCAGATGGCGGCTGACTGCCGCTTCTCTTTCGTCGCCGCGATCGGCACGGCGCACAGGCCGTCGCGGAAATCCGCGTTCATGTCGGCGATGAACGGCATCTGCCGATTTGCGGCGTAGTCGCGGGCGGCGCGCGACAGCGGCGGCCAGTCCTTTGGATCATGACGGCGGATGACCGTCGGTCCGTCCGTTCCGTGCCATTCGTTCGGAAAGTCGACATCCGTTTCGAGCCGCTTGAAATAGGGAAGCACGCCTTCCCAATCCCAGCCGGCGGCGCCGCGGCGCGCCCATTCGTCATAATCGTCGGGAAGGCCGCGCAGCGCGACCATGCCCATCACCGATGAGCCGCCGCCGAGAATGCGGCCTTGCGCGATGCGCACCGGCGCGCGATCCCCGCTCAGATACGCGTCGAGCGACCATTTATAGGCGCTGTTGAAATAGGACTTGGGTGCAACCGAAAGCACGTCCTCGGGCTCCGCGCCGGGTGGCGTGTCGCGCCCGGCTTCGAGCAGCAGGACAGAGCAGGCGGCGCGCGCCGAAAGGCGGTTGGCGAGCACGCAGCCCGCCGTTCCGCCGCCCACAATGATGATGTCGTATTGTTCCGCCATCGAAGCCCCCCGAGCCGACTTTCTTAATGGCTCGGCGGGACGGACGGCAATCGGATGAGGGAAAGCGGCGAATCTCCGCGGGTCAGGCGGCCACGCGGCTTTCCTGCGGCTGCGTCTCTTCGACCCAGGCCTCTGCCGCGAACCATTCGTGCGTTTGGCGGCAATAGGGGCACAGCGTGCGCGAAAAAAAGACCGGCGATCGCGCGAAAGTGGCAGGCTCCGCCGTCAGCCCGGTCGCAATCGCAGCGCCCGTGACGGGGCATTTGATCATGATCGAGCCCATGGGTACCTCCTTCGATCTCTTCGAAAGGCGGGACGACACATAGGCACGCAGTGCGAAAGGAGTTTGACGTTGGCGCGATCTTCTCGTGACCTGGCGCGCGCCGACTAGGAACGGAAAGCGGCAATGACAAGATCCGCCGCGCGCAGACTCGGCCTCGTGCTGGCGATCTCCATGATCGCGTCGAGACGCGCGAAGGCCTCCACCTGGCGGCGACGCGTGGGGGAATCCGCAAGCAGCGGCGCAAGCGCCGCCGCGAGCTTCGCCGGCGTGCAGCGGTCCTGAAGATATTCGGGCACGACATTCTCGCCGAGCACCAGATTGGCGAGCACGACGGAGGGCACGCGAATCATCCAGCGCGCAATCTGGGCCTCAATCCCCGCAACCCGGTAGGCGGCGATGGTCGGCACGCCGGCGAGGGCCAGTTCGAGCGTCACGGTTCCGGAGGCGGCAAGGGCTGCCCGGGCCACCCGGAACGCTTGGTACTTCTCCTTCGGCTCGACGATGATGCGCGGCCGCACTGGCCAGCATGCCGTGACCGCCTCGACCTGCGCACGCCGGTGAGGGATCGTCGGCAGCACGATATCGAGGGCCCCCTTCTCCCGCACCACCTGCGCCAAAGCCTCGCCGAAAACAGGCCCGAGCCGCGCGATCTCGCTCGCCCGGCTGCCCGGCAGGGCGAGCACGACGGGCGGGTCTCCCATGCGGCGCGCGCGCTCCGCGGGCTCCGGCCGAAGGAGGGCGATCTTTTCCGCGAGGGGATGCCCGACAAAGGTGCAGGGAGGCCCCCCGAGCCGCCGATGCGCCTCCGGTTCGAAGGGAAGCAGCGCAAGCACGTGATCGACATAGGCGCGCATGGCGCGGGCGCGCCCCTCCCGCCACGCCCAGACCGAGGGGGACACGTAATTAAGAATCGGGACTTGCGGTGCGCGCGCCCGTACCCGTCGCGCAACGCGATGCGTGAATTCCGGACTGTCCACGATGACCAGGACGTCGGGCTGCGCGGCGATGATCGCATTCACCGTCTCGCGCACGCGCGCCAGCGCCCGCCAGAGACGCGGCACGAGATGAACGATCCCGAAAAGAGCCAGATCGGCGAGCGGAAAGAGACTGGTCAGTCCTTCCGCCGCCATGGCGGAGCCGCCGACGCCGCTGAACTTTACGCCGCTTCCGCCGAGCCGCTCGCGCAAAGCGCGCATGAGGCTCGCGCCGAGTTGGTCGCCCGATTCCTCCCCGACAACGACGAAAACGTGGCGCGCGCGCGCCGCTGTTCCGGGCCTCTTCACGGTCGTCACCGCTCTGCAGCGGGCGGAAAGCCGGCGACGAAAATCCGCGCCGCATCGGCATTCCGGATCATGATCTCGGGTTCGGCGATGACGACCTCGCCCGCCTGCACGGCGATGCCGGCGAGGCCCGCGCGCCGCACGTTCGCCACCGTCTGCGGGCCGATGGCGGGAAGATCGAAGCGGCGGTCCTGTCCGGGTTTCGGCGCCTTGACCAGCACGCCGACGCCGCGCGGCACGGGAATTCGGCCCTGCGCACGCATTTCGGCGATGCGGGCCAACATGTCGTCCGTCCCCTCGATCGCCTCGACGGCGAGAACATGATTGTCGGCGACCACGACGGCCTGACCGATGTCGTAGGGCCCCATGGCGGCGATCGCCGCAAAGCCCTGCCGGGCATCCGCGCTGTCGCGCTCGGCGGGCGAAAGCGATCCAAGCGCGCCTTCGGGCACGAGGATTTCCGGCGCCACCTCGTGTGCGCCGAGCACCCGGAAGCCGTGCTCTTCGAACACGGCGGCGGTCATGGACAGGAGTCTGTCGTCCCCTCCCCGGAACGCCTCGAACGCCCGCGGCAGAAGCGGCAGATCCGACCAGCCGAAGCGCAGCATCGACAGCGAGGGCCGCAGCACCTTTCCGATCAGCACCACCTCGCGGCAACCCGCCTGCTGCGCCAGCCGGCACAGGCGCCGAAACTGCCCGAGCTTGATCCACGTGTGCGGGAAGCGTTCCACAAGGCGCGGCTCCGCCCAGCCTTCGATCGGCAGCAGATGCACCGAGCGACCGGCGCGCAAGGCGCCCTCGGCGACCGCGGTCGGCAACGCTCCCCCGCCGCAGATGATCGCAACGGGCCCACCGGCCTGCTCCGACCGCGCCGCCGGTGGGATATCCTGCACTCGTTGTTCAAGCTTCATCCGGTTCGCCCGCCCGGCAAAGCGCGCGTTTGCCGCGCGCGCGGATGAAGGCAAGGATGTCGGCCACCACGGGCTCGCCCCCAAGGGCCGACTCGGTTCTCGCCAAGCGCTCCTCCAACGACCCGGCCTCGCGAAACAGCATCAGATAGGCCCGGCGCGCGGCGGCGCGTGCCTCCGCCGAATAGCCGCGCCGCTTCATACCGATGACATTGATTCCAACAAGCCGGCCGGGCCGGCCCTCCGCGAGTCCGAAGGGGATCACGTCACCGCGGATTCCGGTCATGCCGCCGATCATCGCGCCGGACCCGACACGGGTGAACTGATGCAGCGCGGAGACGCCCGCGATGAACACGTGGTCGCCGATTTCGCAGTGCCCGGCGAGCGTGGCATTGTTGGCGAAGACGACGTGATTGCCGACCCGGCAATCGTGGGCGATGTGGGAATAGGCCATGAAAAACCCGTGGTCGCCGACCTGCGTGAGGCCACCCCCCTCTTCCGTCCCGGTGTTCATGGTGACGCCTTCGCGGATCGTGCATGCGGCGCCGATCACGAGGCGTGTCGCGCCTCCGCCGTATTTGAACGATTGGGGCGGGGTGCCGAGCACCGCCTGCGGATAGACCACGGTGCCGGCGCCGATCGCCGTATGACCGGTCACGTGCACCTGGGCGATGAGCCGGCAACCGGGACCCAGCACCACTTGCGGGCCGACGACGCAGTAGGGGCCGATCTCGACATCGTCGGCGATCTGCGCGGCGGGATGGACCTGCGCGAGCGGGTCGATGCGGGCTGGCGCCATCGCATCACTCTTCGGCAATCATCGCGCCGATGTCGGCCTGACAAACGATCTGCCCGTCCACCTTCGCGTCGCCGTGAAACCACCACATGCTGCGCCGCTGCGTGATCTTCGTCATGTGGAACTCGACCCGGTCGCCCGGCACCACCGGCCGGCGGAACTTGGCCTTGTCGATGGTGAGAAAATAGGTCATGCGAACCGGCCCTGCGCCATAGGTGCGCGCGCAGATGACGCCCGCCGTTTGCGCCATGCCCTCGAGCAGGAGCACGCCCGGCATGATCGGTCGGCCCGGGAAATGGCCCTGGAAGAACGGCTCGTTCATGGTGACGTTCTTGATGCCGACACAGGACTGGTCGCCCACGATCCGCTCGATGCGGTCCACCAAGAGAAAAGGATAACGGTGCGGCAAGGTCTCCATGATCTGCCGGATATCGAGCGCTTCGAGAGCGGTTGCCTCCGTGGTGTCCTGGTTCATGGTTCTGCGGCGTCCTTCTCCGCCCCGGACGCGCCGCGCTGGGCGCGCGCCATCTGGGCCAGCATCCTCAGCTCGCGCAGCCAGAGATGGGCCGGCCGTGCCGGAGTGCCGCCCCACCGCGCCCCCGGTGGCACGCTGCGCCCCACGGCGCTGACAGCCGCAATCTGCGCTCCTTCCCCGATGGTGATGTGATCGTTCAAGCCGACGCGCGCTCCCAAGACAACAAAATCGCCCAGCGTCGAGCTGCCCGAGATGCCGCTTTGGGCCACGATGACGCAGTGGCGCCCAATCGACACATTGTGGCCGACCTGCACCAGGTTGTCGATCTTGGTGCCCTCGCCGATCACCGTGTCCCGATTGGCACCCCGATCTATGGCGGTATTGGCGCCGATTTCAACGTCGTCCTGGATGATCACGCGCCCGACCTGCGGCACCTTGCGGTGCCCGTGCGGGCCCATGACATAACCGAACCCGTCCTGCCCGATCCGGCAGCCGGGATGAATGATGACGCGGTCGCCGATCAGGGCATGCGTGATGGTGGCGCCCGGCCCGATTGCACAATCGCGACCGATCCGCACGCCCGGCCCGATCACCGCGCCCGCCGCGATCGCTGTGCCGGACCCGATCTCGGCGCCCGGACCGACCACCGCGCCCGGGTCGACCGAAACCCCCGATTCGAGGACGGCGTCCGGGCTCACATGCGCGCCAGGGGCGATTCCGTCGGTCCGGAAAAGGGTCGATGGACGCAGCGAATCCGGAAAGAGCGCACAGGCCGCCGCCACGAAGACCCGGTAGGGCTGCGGGGTCACGAGGGCGACGCTTGTGGCCGGCACCTCCGCGGCGTAGCGCGGGCTCGCAAGGCATATGCCGGCGCGCGTCGCGCGCAGCTCCCGCGTGTATTTCGGACTGTCGATAAAGGCGAGGTCCGTGGGCCCCGCCTGGTCCAGCGCGGCGATGCCGGTAATGCAGCGGTTCGCCGGCACCCCGGCCGGAAGCTCGACCCCCGCCATTGCGGCAACCTCGCCGAGGCTCAAGGCGCGGGCGGAATGATGAAAGCGCGGCTCGCTCATGCCCCTTGCCTATCGGCCTTTCCACGGGGCGGCCGGACGTCCCTGCTGCCCGCCCGCATGGCCAATAGCGCTCAAGCGGGCCCGGAAACGGTATTGAGAGCGTGGACGCATGGCAATTCCGAAAACCCCTGGCCGGCCGCGCCGTGGGCGCCGCCGGCCTCTCCGACCGAAGAAATACGGGAGGATTAGAACGTGGTCCCGCCGCTGAACCGGAAGGCCTGAGTCCGGTCGTTCTGGTCCTTGCTCAGCGCAATCGCATAGTCGAAGCGCAGCGGGCCGAACGGCGAATCCCAGATCAGTCCGACACCGACCGAGCTGCGGATCGTCTTGGAGTCGGACGGCGTGATGACCTGGCCGGCGGCAAACGCCCCGCAGACGACCGGATCGTTACAGTCGTGAATGCCCTGGAATCTCGTCAGGCCCTTGTAGCCCCAGAGCGAGCCGGCATCCGCGAAGACCGCCGCACGCATCCCGAAGTCCTTCGGCGCAAAGAACAGCGGGTACTGCAGTTCCGCCGTCACGCCCCAGTACAAGGTTCCGCCGAGCGCATCGCGCGTCGAATTGGGCGTGGTATCGCGCGGTCCAATACCCGCAGGCTCGAAGCCGCGAACGAGGTTCGGCCCCATGAAGAAATGGTCGAGCATGCCGAGCTGCTGGCCGCCCCACGAGGCGATATGGCCGGCCTGCACGCGGAAGAGAGCGATCAGGTCCCACCCGACATCGTAATAGAGCCGGCCGTCGAACGTGCTGCGGATGAACTTCACCTCGCCGCCTACGCCGGCAAAATCCTGCTTGAACTCGGCCAGGATGCCCTTGTGAGGATTCTTGTTGTTGTCCAGCGTGTTGTAGGCGAGCGTATAACCGACCAGCGAGGTGAAGACGGAGCCCTGCTGGGCCGCCGCGCGCAAGGCCGGAGCAGCCGGGAGACAGCCGGTGATCGGGTCCCCCGTGCTGGGATCGATATAGGTCGGCACGACCGCGCCGCTCGGGTAGCAGTTGAACAGCCTGTCGAGCTTGATCTCGCGGTTGTAGGCCGAATAGCGCAGCTGGCCGCTGATCTCCTCGGTGATGGGGACGCCGAAACGGAGACTGCCGCCGGCCGTGCGCATCTCGTAGGATTGGAAGGTCGAAGGCAACACCACGCGGGCGAAGATGTCGACCCCGAAGGCCAGCCGATAGTCGAACAGGTAAGGCTCGACGAACGAAAGCTCGAAGCCCTTGGCGCGCTGGCCGTATTGCAAAGACGCCCGGGCGTATTGGCCGCGGCCGAGCAAATTGCGTTCGGCGACGCTGACCTCGGCCAGGAACCCGTCGGCCGTCGAATAGCCGCCGGACACCGCGAACTCGCCCGTCGACTGCTCCTCGACGGTGACGACCACGATCACGCGATCGGGCGCCGAGCCCGGCTCGCTCGTAATCTTGACCGACTTGAAATAGGCGAGGTTCTTCAGGCGTCGCTCGGCACGGTCGATGAGCGCGTGGTTGTAGGCATCGCCCTCGCCGATATCGAACTCGCGGCGGATCACGTAGTCCCGGGTGCGCGTGTTGCCCCGGATGACGATCCGCTCGATATAGGTCCGCGGTCCCTGATCGACCACGAAGACGACGTCCACGGTCCGTGCTTCGAAATTCCGGTCGCCGCGCGGGCGCACTTGCGCAAAAGCGTAGCCGCGCTTGGCAAGCTCGAGCGACATCGCCTCGACCGTCTTCTCGACCGCCTGCGCGTCATAGACGCTGCCCGAGCTAACCTTCAGCAGGCCGCGCAGAACCGCCGGGTCGACCTCCCGCACGTTCGATTCCACGTTGACGGCGCCGAAACGATAGAGCGGCCCCTCGTCGATGGTGAAGGTGATGATGAAGCCGTTCCGCCCCGGATCATACTGCGCCACGGCCGACACGACCCGCACATCGGCATAGCCGTGCGTGAGATAGAAGCGACGCAGCAGATCGCGGTCCGCCTCGATGCGGTCCACATCGTAGACATTGTTCGACCGGAAAATGCTGAAAATGCCGCCGGAGCCGGTCTTGATCACGTCCTTGAGACGGCTTGCCGAGAAGGCGTTGTTGCCGACGAAATTGATTTCCTTGACCGTCGTTTTCCTGCCTTCGGTGATCTCGAACACGAGATCGACCCGCCCGTTCGGGCGATCGATGTATTTCGGCACGACCTCGACATTGTACCGGCCCTGCGCGCGGTAGATGTCGATGATGCGCTGAACGTCGGTGCGGACGAGTTGCCGCGACAGCGGGCCCCGCTCTTTCGACTGGATCTCGGCCTTGAGCTGTTCGTCCTTGACGGCGCGGTTGCCCTCGAACTGGATGCGATTGATGACGCTGGCCTCGACCACCGTCACCACGATCCGCCCGCCCTGCTGGCTGATGCGGACGTCCTCGAACAGCCCGGTGGCGAGCAGCGCCTTGTAGGCTTCGTCGATCTTCACGGCGTCCAGCCGCTCTCCGGGGCCGGTGCGGAAATAGGATCGGATCGTGCTGGCCTCGACCCGGCGATTGCCCTGGACGACGATCGAGCTTTCCGACTGCGCAAAAGCGGAGGTGCCGGCGACCAGCGCGCCGAAGCCGCCTCCCCCGACTGCCATTCCAAAGAGCGCGGCGGCCAGCCCCGCCCCCCGCAACAACCGAATCAAAACGTTCATGCGCAGCGCGCCCTATTCGTCTTCTTTTCGTGCCGGCGAGCAAACCGTCGAGACATGGTTTGCCGCTTGTAGAGGCTTTTTCGTGGCCTGCAAGCGGGGGAACCTTCCCGGTTCCGACTCTGCGGCCGAGCGTTGCCCGTTCGACACGGTCATGACGACGAGACGAGATGGACGATGTCGTTGAAAGTCGCGAAAATCATTAGCATCAGCACGATGGCAAGACCGATGCGAAACCCCATTTCCTGGGCCCGTTCCGAGAGCGGCCGCCCCCGCGCGGCCTCGATTCCGTAGAAGAGGAGATGGCCCCCGTCGAGCAGTGGAATCGGAAACAGGTTCAAGAGCCCGATCGAGACCGAGAGCACGGCAGCCAAGTGCATCAAGGCCACGAACCCGGCCGTTGCCACCTGACCGGAAACCTGGGCGATGCGAATCGGTCCGCCGAGTTGGTCCGCCGATTCGCGCCCGACGACGATCCCGCCGAGATAAGTGAGCGTGCGTTCGACGACGAACCACGTCTCTTGGACGCCCATGGCGAGGCCTTCCAAGGGCCCGTAGCGCTGCACCTTGACATCGCCCGGCTTCATCGACCGCGTGATGCCGAGCACACCGATGCGGTGGACGTTCCCGAAATTATCCCGCACTTCCCGAAGGGCGGGGGCAGCTTCGAGGGTTACGCGGGCGCCGCCCCGTTCCACCACGAAGGTCAGGCGCTCCCCGGCGTTGATGCTGACGATCCGCTGCATGTCGGCGAAGCTGTCGATCGGCTCCCCGTTGATCGACAGAACCATGTCGCCCGGCTGGAAGCCCGCCTCGGCCGCCGCGCTGTTCGGCTGCACGGCATCGACCCGGGCCGAGGTCACCGGCCTGCCGTAGAGAACGAAAACGCCGGCAAAAATGGCGATGGCCAGCAGGAAGTTGGCGATCGGCCCGGCGGCCACGACGGCGGCGCGCTGGGCGACCGGCTTTGCGACGAAGCTGAGGCGTCGCTCCTCCTCCGTCATGGCAGAGACCGCCGCCTGGTCGGGTACGCTCGCGGCGTTCTCGTCGCCGTAGAATTTCACGTAGCCGCCGAGCGGGATGATCGCGACCTTCCAACGGGTGCCATGGCGGTCGTTGAAGCCGACAATCTCCGGACCAAAGCCGATCGAGAAGACGAGAATCTTGACCCCGCACCAACGCGCGATGAGGAAGTGCCCGAGTTCATGGAAGAACACCACGATGGTCAGGACGAACAAAAAGGGGACGGCATACCCGACGAGCCAGTTTCCCCACCCCCATATGTCGCTGAAAAAGCTCATCCCTTGACCTCGCGGCGGGCACAAGCGCCCTTTGCTAAGAAGCCTTTGCGGCAATTTCGGGCAGCAGCCTGAGCGCCAAGTCCCGTCCCGCCTGGTCCAGCGCGACCGCATCTTCCAGCGTTGCGGGCTCTCCCGCAAGTCCACGTCCGACCGCAGCCTCGATTGTCGCCTCCACCAACGCGGAAATTCCCGGAAAGGTTAACCGCCGCGCGAGAAACTCCGTGACCGCGACCTCGTTCGCGGCGTTGAGGACCGTGGGTGCGCCCTGCCCCATTTCGAGCGCTGCACGCGCGAGCGCCAAGGCCGGAAAGCGTCCCGTATCGGGTTCGCCGAAGGTCAGCGTCCCCATCGCGGCGAGATCGAGCCGCGGCACCGGCACGTCGAGCCGGATCGGCCAAGCCAGGCAATGGGCGATGGGGATCCGCATGTCCGGGGCGGCGAGTGCCGCAATCATGGATCCGTCGCAGAATTCCACCAGCCCGTGAACCGCCTGCTGCGGGTGAACGAGCACGGCGAGCTGGGCCGGAGGCAGGCCGAAAAGGTGGTGAGCCTCGATGAGTTCGAGGCCCTTGTTCATCAGCGTCGCGGAGTCGACGCTGATTTTCGCGCCCATGGTGTAATTCGGGTGACGCAGGGCCTGTTCGGGGGTTGCATCCCGCAACTGGTCGCGGCTCCAGGTGCGGAACGGGCCGCCCGAAGCGGTGAGGATCAGCCGCCGCACGTCGCTGCGCCGGGCTCCGGCGAGGGCCTGGAATAACGCGTTGTGCTCCGAGTCCACGGGCAGAACAGTCGCGTTCGCGGCCCCCGCACGGCGCATGAAGAGCGCTCCCGCCGACACGAGGCACTCCTTGTTGGCAAGCGCGATGGTGCGGCCCTGCGCCAGTGCGCGGAGCGTGGGGGCAAGCCCGCTTGCGCCGGTGATCGCCGCCATGACCCAGTCGGCCGGCCGGGCGGCGGCCTCCACGATTGCATCCGGCCCCGCGCCGGCTTCGATGTCGGTATTCGCAAGCGCCGCCTTCAGCTCGTGGTAGCGCGTGGGATCGGCAACGGCCGCAAAACTTGCCCGCAGACCGCGCGCGATGGCCGCAAGGCCGGCCGCATTGCGGTTGGCGGTCACGGCCTCCACCCGGTAATGGCCGGGCGCGCGTTGCAAGAGGTCAACCGTGCTCGCGCCGATCGAGCCCGTGGCGCCGAGAATCGTGACCCTTCGCGGCACCGGAGAAGGCACGAAATCCGCGCGCGAGGGCAGTCCGAGTTGCATCAACGATCCCTTACCAGATCAGAAGCCCCCGCGCAGGCGCGTCCAGCCCGCCGCGCGCAAGGCCGATCAGGGCCGCGAGAGCGGCAGCGACAATGAACCCATCGAGACGATCCATCAGGCCGCCGTGGCCCGGAATGAGATGGCTCGCGTCCTTGGCCCCGAAATGGCGCTTGATCCCCGATTCCAGGAGATCTCCGAGTTGGGAGGCAATCGACAGCAAGAGGCCGATCGCGGCAAGCGCTGCGGCATTCTCGATTCCCGCAAGCCTGCCGACAACGGCTGCCCCGATCGCCCCTGCGGCCGCGCCGGCCAGGGCGCCCGACCAGGTCTTTTTCGGGCTCACCCTTGGCCACAGTTTCGGCCCCCCGAGGAGCCGGCCGGCGAAATACGCCGCTATGTCGCTTCCCCAGACAACGGCGAACAGGACCGCGATGGTCGCGAGGCCCCAGACGGCGTCGCCTCGCAAGAGGATCGGTGCCCCCGCGAGGCTTCCGGCATACAGCATGCCGGCCGCGCCCCACAGGCCGCAAAGCCCGGCAGCGACGAGGACCGCTGCGACGAGCACCCAAAGCAATGCAAAAGGCCCGGCCGTCGCCACCGCGAAGACTGCGGCAACCAGAGCGGCCCCGCCCAGGCCGGCGAGCCGGGCCGCGACGGCCGCGGAGACGAAATGGCCCCACTCCCAAAGGACACCGAGCGCGGCGAGCATCCAGAACACGGCAAACGGCCAGCCGCCCCACCAGGCTGCGGCGATGGCGCTTGTGCCGAGGACGAGGGCGGACGCAATGCGCAACCGCAATTCACGGCCGAATCGCGGCGCCTCATTCTGGCTCCGGCCGGGCTCGGGGACGGGTTCCTGCGCCACGAAGAGCCTATTATGGTCCGGAGCGGGCGCCGAGGCCGCCAAACCGGCGTTCGCGGCGCCGGTACTCGGCTAAGGCTTCCTCAAGGGTCGCCCGGTCGAAATCCGGCCAGAGAACGGGCACGAAAACCAGCTCGCTATAGGCTGCTTGCCAAAGCAGAAAGTTCGAGAGCCGCTGCTCGCCGCTTGTGCGGATGATCAGGTCCGGGTCGGGCAGATCGGGAAGGTCGAGAAACCCGGTAAGCGTCTCCGCGGTGATTGCGTCGGCGGAAAGGTCGCCGCGGGCGATGGCGTCCGCAGCGCGGCGCGCGGCCCGGGCAATTTCCTGGCGTGCGCCATAGTTGAACGCCACCACCAGAGTCAACTTGGCGTTGTCGCGGGTGAGATCCTCCGCCTCCTCAAGGAGCCGGGCAATATCGGGCTCGAGCCCCTGCCGCTCGCCCATGATGCGCACCCGCACGCCGGCTGCGTGCAACTCGGCCAGATCGTGCCGGATGAACCGGCGCAGCAGCCCCATGAGTTCGCTGATCTCCGCGGGCGGACGTGACCAGTTTTCCGCGCTGAAGGAGAAGATCGTGAGGATGCGGACGCCGAGTTCGCCGGCGGCCCGCACCGTTCGCCGCAGCGCCTCGACCCCACGGCGATGTCCCTCGGCGCGCGGCAACCCGCGCGCCACGGCCCAGCGTCCATTGCCGTCCATGATGATTGCGACATGGCGCGGCCCTTCGCCGTCGCCGACGTCCGGCGAGGCGCCGGCCGAAAGTTCGGCGGTCGCCGCCATATCCGTTCGTGTCCGCGGGGCTGTCGTCGTCCCCTCCCGTTCCATCGTCCCAGAGCCCGCCGGAGCTCAGACGGTCAAAATCTCCTTTTCCTTGGCGGCGAGAAGCTGATCGATCTGCGCGATGTGCTGGTCTGTGATCTTCTGCACCTGGTCCGCCAAACGCTCCTGCTCGTCCTTGCTGAGGTGCTGGTCCTTCTCCATCTTCTTGAGAAGATCGAGCCCGTCGCGCCGGACATGCCGCACCGCGACCTTGGCCGCCTCTGCGTATTTGTGCGCGACTTTGACCAGTTCCTTGCGGCGATCTTGCGTCAGCTCCGGGATGCGCAGCCGCAACACCTGCCCCTCGGTCGCCGGCGTGAGACCGAGATTGGAGTTGACGATCGCCTTCTCGACGGCATGCACCATCGCCTTGTCCCAGACCTGAATGCTGATGAGCCGCGGCTCCGGCACGCTGACCGTCGCAACCTGGTTGAGCGGCATATGCGTGCCATAGGCCTCGACCTGCACCGGCTCCACAAGGCTTGCGCTCGCGCGCCCCGTGCGCAGCCCGCCGAGTTCGTGGCGCAGAACGCCGATCGCCCCCTCCATGCGGCGCTTGAGGTCTTCTTGATCGAAAGTCACCGTTGCCATGGGGTTCCTCACGAAAGGTCCGCGTCGCGGCGGCGCTGTCAGCCCGCTTCCACGATGGTCGCGCGCCCCTCTCCCTTGAGCGTGGCCGCGATGGCTCCCGGCGCGGCGATCGCGAAAACGATGATAGGCATCCGGTTCTCCCGGGCAAGCGCGAAGGCGGTCGCATCCATGACCTTGAGACCCTCGGACAACGCCTGCGAGTGGGTCAGCCGCTCGTAGCGGCGTGCGTTCTTGTCGCGCCTCGGATCGGCGCTGTAGATGCCATCCACGTTGGTCGCCTTGAGCACGGCGTCGGCGCCGAGTTCACAGGCGCGCAGGACGGCCGTCGTATCGGTGGTGAAGAAGGGGTTGGCCGTGCCGCCCGCCAGAAGCACGATGCGCCCCGCTTCCAAATGCCGCAAGGTCCGGTCGCGCCGGTAGGTCTCGCACACCTGCGGCATGGCGAGGGCGGAGACCGTGCGGGCCGGAACGCCGATCCCCTCGAGGGCCCCTTCGAGTGCGATCGCGTTCATGATCGTGGCCAGCATCCCCATGCTGTCGCCGCGCGCCCGCGCGATCGAGCTCGAAGCGACGCTGACCCCGCGCACGAAATTACCGCCGCCGATCACCACGCCGATCGAGACGCCAAGGTCCCGCGCCGCCGCAAGATCGGCGGCAATGCGCTCGAGGATCGTCTGATCGAGCGTCGTTCCGTTACCGGAGAGCGCCTCTCCCGAGACTTTGATTACGACACGACGATAAGCGGTCGACGGCATTGCTCGCCCCCCGCACGAGCGATCAGACAAGCGGCCGCGCGGTGCGCGGCGCGCCGTTGCGCAGGCGCAAGGCCGCCGCGTCGAACCCCGCACCTCGCGCGCGAACAATCCCTTCGGCCGTCGAACGATCCATGCCATGCCTCCAGCTTCGCTTCGGGGCGCGAACGAACGGGTGGTAAGCCGGTCGGCGCCCCTCGAAACCGACGCGCAGCCGGACGGCACATGCGACCGGAGTCGCCGGACGGGCCGAAGCCGCACGAAGGCCGCGTCCGAGTCGCGACCTAGACCTTAGAGACGATCGAGCGGGCCGCGCAATATGCTGCGCATTGGCAAACCCGCGCCCCCACCCAGCGGCGATGCCGCGGCAGGACTTTCAGGCCCGGCCCGCGGCCGCGGCGACCTCGCTCGCGAAGTCGGGGCCGTCGGCCTTTTCGATCCCCTCGCCGAGCGCATAACGGATGAAGCCGGCGATCTCGACCGTATCGCCGATCCGCCCTTCGGCCTCTTTGAGCGCCTGCGCGACACTCTTGCCGGGATCGTGCACAAAGGCCTGATCGAGGAGGCAGACTTCCTTGTAGTAGCTCTTGAGGCCCGACTCGACGATTTTCTCGATCACATTGGCGGGTTTGCCCTGCTCGCGGTATTTTTCCGCCATCACGTCCTTCTCGCGTGCGACCACCGCCGGATCGAGCCCTTGCGGGTCGAGGGCCTGCGGGTTAGCGGCGGCCACATGCATCGCGACCTGACGGCCGAAAGCGGCGAGCGCATCGGGATTGCCGCGCGACTTGAGGGCAACCAGGACGCCGATCTTGCCGAGACCGTCCGCCACCTGGTTGTGGACATAGGCGTAGACGCCGCCGGGCGCGACTTCGAGCGCGGCCGCGCGGCGCAGCGTGATGTTCTCCCCGATCGTGGCGATGGCGGAGGAGATCGCCTCGTTGACCGTGCCCCCGCCCGAGGCCTGCGCAACCCCGATAGTCTCGACGACGGGCCCGGTGGTGAACGGGGCGGCATTCAGCGCCACCCGGGCAATCTCGCGCACGAGCGCCTGGAACTGCTCGTTGCGGGCGACGAAATCGGTTTCCGAATTCACCTCGACGAGCACACCCTTGCCGGGTGCGAGGGCGACGCCGACCAGCCCCTCGGCGGCGATGCGCCCGGCCTTCTTGGCAGCCTTGGCGAGCCCCTTTTTGCGCAGCCAGTCGACGGCGCTTTCCATGTCGCCGCCGGTTTCGCCGAGGGCGGCCTTGCAATCCATCATGCCCGCGCCGGTCTTTTCGCGGAGCTCCTTCACCATGCCTGCGGTGATGTTCGCCATTGCTCGAATCCTGACGTGTGTGGGGTCCCGTGCGGCGGACGGACGAAGGCGGCAGCGGCCTCGGTCCGCAGTCCGTCAGATGTAGGGATTGGGCCCGGCGATACAAAGCCGGGCCATAAATTAGGCCGCCTATTCCGCGGCCGCTTCCTCGGCGCTGAGCTTGCTCGCCTGCGCGATCCAATTCTGCACGCGGCCCGGCAGACCGACCTCCTCGCCGATGCGATCGGCATCTTCCGGCGTGAACTCGGCGAACTGCCAGTAATGGAATATGCCGAGATCGTTGAGACGCTTTTCGATCGTCGGCGAAACGCCCGGCAGCTTCTTGAGATCGTCGGCGACGCCGCGCGGACCGGAAAGCGGCTGGAATCCGCCTTCGCTGGGCCGCTCCTCCGGGACCTCCTCGACGATGGGGGTTTCGGTCGCGCCGATGTCGATGCCCAGTTCACCCTGCGCGCGGGAGATCCCGTCGATCGCCGCACGCGCCACGAGGTCGCAATAAAGCGTGATGGCTCGCGCGGCGTCGTCGTTGCCGGGGAACGGATAGGTGATTCCGGCCGGATCGCAATTGGTGTCCACCACCGCGACCACCGGGATCGCGAGGCGCTGCGCCTCCTTGATGGCGATGTCTTCCTTGTTGGTGTCGATGACGAACAGGAGATCGGGCAGGCCGCCCATGTCCTTGATTCCGCCGAGCGCGCGATCGAGCTTGTCGCGCTCGCGCTGCAGCGTCAGTCGCTCCTTCTTCGTGTAGGCCTGCACCTCGCTCGATCCGAGCATTTCTTCAAGCGAGCGCAGCCGTTTGATCGAGTTTGAGACGGTCTTCCAGTTCGTCAGCGTACCGCCGAGCCAACGCGAATTGACGTAATATTGGGCGCAGCGCTTGGCCGCGTCGGAGACCGGGTCCTGCGCCTGTCGCTTGGTGCCGACGAAGAGAATGCGGCCGCCATGCGCCACCGTATCGCTCACCGCCTGCAAGGCCCGGCGGAGCATCGGCACGGTCTGCGCGAGGTCGACGATGTGGATGTTGGAACGGACGCCGAAAATGTACGGCGCCATTTTCGGATTCCAGCGATGGGCCTGATGGCCGAAATGCGCGCCAGCTTCGAGCAGCTGGCGCATCGAAATTTCAGGAAGCGCCATTCTTCACACTCCGGTTATACCTCCGCGGACGAAGGGGCGCCGCGAAAACCGCTTCCGGCCCAAGAGCCTGTCGGTTTGTCGGAAACCCCACCGGACGCCCACGATGGGCCAATGTCCGCGTGCGAGATGGTGCGGTATATAGCGGCGGCGGCTTTGTGAGGCAAGGCGCCCGACAGGCACGCGCCCGCGGGTTGTGCTGCGTGCTCGGTTTGGCAAGATGCGTGAGGCGCCGAGGCCGCGCCGGGAAAGACGAACCGCCGCCAGACACAAGGGGAACATCATGCGGAAGACACGCCGGGAGGTGCTGATAGGGGCCGCCGTTGCGGGCGCAGCCGTGTTCGCCGGGCCGGCCCGGGCGGAATGGCCCGACCGCGTCATCAAGATCATCGTGCCGTTCGGGCTCGGGGGATCGGCGGACGTCTATGCCCGCTTCATTGCCGAACACCTCAGAGAGCCGCTCAAGACGAGCGTCGTGGTCGAGAACCGGCCTGGCGCCGGCGCGGTGATCGGCACCGATGCCGTCGCGAAATCCGATCCCGACGGATACACCTTCCTCATCATGTCCAACACGCACACGGCGAACGAGACGCTGCTGCCGAACCGACCCTATGAGCTGATGCGCGATCTCGTGCCGGTCGCCGGCATCAATATCGCCTACAACGTGCTGGTCGTGCACCCGTCTCTCGAAGCGAAGACGCTGCCCGAACTCATCGCGTTTGCGAAGGCCAATCCGGGGAAGCTCAACTACGCCTCTTCGGGACCCGGCACGCCGTACCACATCGTCGGCGAAATCTTCAAAGCCATGGCCGGCATCAACGTTCAGCACGTGCCATTCCGCGGCAGCGATCAGGCCCGCAATGCCGTGCTCGCAGGACAGGTGCAATACATGTTCGATGCGATTCCGACGATGCTCGAACAGATTCGGGGCAACCGCGTGCGCGCGCTCGCAACGACCGGGCCGAAGCGCAGCCCCCTCCTGCCCGACGTGCAAACGGTCGCCGAGACGCTGCCGGGGTTCGACGGGCCGATCTGGATCGGCATGATGGCGCCGAAAGGCACGCCGAAGGAGGTCATCGAGCGCATGAACAAGGAGGTCACCGCGATCATGACCTCGACGGAGGCGCGCGAATGGCAGAAAAAGCTCGGCTCCGAGCCGATGCCGATGACGCCGGCGGAATTCGAGGCGCACATCCGCAGGGATATCGAGACCCAGCGCAAATGGATCACAGAGGCAAAAATCTCTGTGAAATAGCCGAGCTCGGGCGCCTGGCCGGCGGGCGCCTCAGACGGCCTCGACCTGAACGACTCCCGGGACCGCCTTAAGGGCGCCGGCGATCTGCGGCGACACCTTGAAGCGGCCGGGAAGCTTGATTTCGACTTCCGCTTCGTCGAGCAGCAGCACCACGGAGACCTCGCCTTCGCCCTCCCGGTCGAGACGACGTGCGACGCTTTCAACAGGCGCTTCGTCCCGAACGAAGACGCGCAGCCCTTTCTGCATCTTGTCGGCCGCGGCGTCGAGCGGCTCCACGCTCTGAATACGGGCGCGCACCTCCTCGCCCTGCGCCTCGGCCGAGAGCGTGAGCAGCACCGCCGCGCCCGGCTCGAGCAGATCGCGGTACTGCTGCAGGCCTTCCGAGAACACGACGGCCTCGAAGTGCCCGGACGGATCGGAGAGGCCGATGATTCCCATCTTGTTGCCGGTTTTGGTGCGCCGCTCCGTGCGCGAGACCACGGTCGCGGCGACGCGCCCCGCCGTCGCACCGGCCTTCACTTGCCGGGCGAACGCCGCATAGGGCTCGACCCGCAGCCGCTTGAGCACCGCGGCGTAGTCGTCGAGGGGGTGGCCTGAGAGAAAGAAGCCGATCGCGTCGTATTCGCGCTGCAGACGCTCGGCCGGCAACCATGGCGATGCCGCCGGCAGCGGCAACGCCTCGCGCGCGCTCGCGCCGCCGAACAGTTCGCTCTGGCCGACCGCGTTCGCCTCGTGCCGGTGTTGTGCATAGCCGAGTATCGCATCAACCGCGGCGTGAACGCGCGCGCGATCCGGCTCGAGCGCATCGAAGGCACCTGCCGCGGCCAGGCTCTCGAGCACGCGCTTGTTCACGGCGCGCGGATTGATGCGCGAGGCGAAGTCCGCAAGGTCGGCAAACGGCTGCGCGCCGCGCGCCGCGACGATGGATTCGACGGCCTGCGCGCCCACGCCTTTGAGCGCGGCGAGCGCGTAGCGGATCGCGCCGTTTTCCACCTCGAACGCCACGTGCGAATGATTGATCGAGGGCGGCAAAACCCTGATGCCGAGCCGCTCGGCTTCCGCGCGGAACTCGGAAAGCTTGTCGGTGTTCTGCATCGCCAGCGTCATCGATGCGGCGAGGAACTCGACCGGAAAATGCGCCTTCATGTAGGCGGTCTGATAGGCCACGAGCGCATAGGCCGCCGCATGGCTCTTGTTGAAGCCGTAGTCGGCGAAGCGCGCGAGGAGCTCGAAGATCGTCTGCGCATGGCTTCGCTCGATGCCGCGCTCGACGGCGCCGGAGACGAACCGCTCCTGCTGCGCATCCATCTCTTTGCGGATTTTCTTGCCCATGGCGCGGCGCAGGAGATCGGCCTCGCCGAGGCTGTAGCCCGCAAGCTCGCGGGCGATCTGCATCACCTGTTCCTGGTAGATGATGACGCCGAACGTCTCCCGCAGCAGCGGTTCGAGTTTGGGATGGATGTAATCGGGCTTCTCGGTGCCGTGCTTGCGCGCGCAATAGGTTGGGATGTTCGCCATCGGCCCCGGCCGATAGAGCGCCACGAGCGCGATGATATCCTCGAACCGGTCGGGGCGCATGTCGATGAGCGCCCGCCGCATGCCGGCACTTTCCACCTGGAACACGCCGACCGTCTCCCCGCGCGCCAGCATCGCATACGTCTTGGCGTCGTCGAGTGGAATGTGGAGGAGATCGATTTCGATGCCACGGCGCCGCACCAGCTTAACCGCGAGATCGAGAATGGTGAGCGTCGTCAACCCGAGAAAGTCGAACTTCACGAGCCCCGCCTGCTCGACCCATTTCATGTTGAATTGGGTCACCGGCATGTCGGATTTCGGATCGCGGTAGAGCGGCACGAGTTCGACGAGCGGCCGGTCGCCGATGACGATGCCGGCGGCATGCGTCGAGGCGTGGCGGTTGAGGCCCTCCAGGCGCACCGCGATATCGAAGGCCCGCGCGACCAGCGGGTCGGAATCGCGCGCCGCCTGCAGGCGCGGTTCCTCGTCGATCGCCTTCTTTAGCGAGATCGGCGAAGCCGGGTTCTGCGGAACAAGCTTGCAGAGCTTGTCCACCTGCCCGTACGGCAATTCCAGGACGCGGCCGACGTCGCGCAGCACGCCACGCGCCTGCAGCGTGCCGAAGGTGATGATCTGCGCCACCTGGTCGCGGCCATAGCGCTCCTGCACGTAGCGGATCACCTCGTCGCGCCGGTTCTGGCAGAAGTCGACGTCGAAATCCGGCATCGATACGCGCTCGGGATTGAGGAAGCGCTCGAAAATGAGCCCGAAGCGGATCGGATCGAGGTCGGTGATGGTCAACGCATAGGCGACCAGCGAACCCGCGCCCGAGCCGCGCCCCGGTCCGACCGGAATGCCCTGGTTCTTTGCCCACTGGATGAAGTCGGCAACGATCAGGAAGTAGCCGGGATATTTCATGCGTTCGATGACGTCGAGCTCGAAGGCGAGGCGCTGCCGGTAGTCCTCCTCGGTCGCGCCGGGCGAAAGGCCTTGCGTCGCGATGCGGCGCGCGAGCCCGGCCTCGGCCTGACGGCGCAGTTCGAGCGCTTCGGCCTTGAGCGCATCCTCACCGGAGGCGTTGGTGAATTGCGGCAGGATCGGCTTGCGTGTGCGCGGGCGGAACGTGCAGCGCCGCGCAATCTCGACCGTTGAGGCGAGCGCCTCCGGCAGGTCCGAAAACAGCGCGGTCATCTCCGCGCGCGTTTTGAAGCGGTGCTCGGGGGTGAGATGGCGGCGATCCGCTTCCGCAACGACGCGACCTTCGGCGATGCAGAGCAACGCGTCATGCGCCTCGTAATCGGACTCGTGCGGGAAATACGGCTCGTTCGTCGCGACGAGCGGGATTCCCTTCGCAAAGGCGATGTCGATGAGGCCCGGCTCGCTCGCCCGCTCGCGCGCGCTGTGGCGTTGCAGTTCGACATAGAGGCGATCGCCGAACAGGCGCAACAGCGTCTCGGCGCGCGCGGACGCCCGCTCGGAGCGCCCGCCTGCGAGATCGAGATCGAGCGGCCCGGATGGCCCGCCGGTGAGCGCGATCAAGCCTTCGGTTTCACCCTCGAGCCAGGCGAGGTGAATATGCGGACGCGCGTCGGAGGGCGTTTCGAGGAAGGCGCGCGAGGAAAGCCGCATGAGCCGGCGGTAGCCGTCCTCCCGGGCGGCGAGCAGCACGATGCGCGGCAGCCGCAGGGTATGCGCCGTCCGTGCATCGACCTCCTGGTCGCCGAAATCGAGGGCGAGCGAGCAGCCGATGATCGGCTGCACGCCGATCGAGGCCATCTTCTCGGAAAATTCGAGCGCCCCGAACATGTTATCGGTATCGGTCAGCGCCAGTGCGGGCTGCCGGTCGGCTTTCGCAAGGTCGGCGAGCTTGCCGATGGGCAGCGCCCCTTCGAGCAGCGAATAGGACGAATGGACATGCAGGTGAATGAAGCCGGGATCGGCCACCGCGCGCTCCGCGATTCTCATGATCCGGCGCTCAAACTGGAGACATCCCGGCCCGGAGTCCACCCGGTCGCGGCCGGCTTGCACAGCAAGCGCCCCTCCTCTTCCGGCCGCCGGCGTTGCAACCCTTGGCAGGCGGGCCTAGCTGTGCGGAGTCCGCCCGTCGCGCCCTGCGCGCCCAACAAGGGACGTTTGCGATGCTGACCCTGCCCTCCCCCTGCGGCGCCTCCCCCCGCGTCTATGTGCTGCACGAGAACGACGAATGGGTCGAGCCACTGCGCGAGGCCTTTGCGGCCCGCCGCATCCCGTTTGCCGAATGGTTCCTCGACCGCGGCCTGCTCGACATCGACGCGCCGCCGCCGGCCGGCGTGTTCTACAACCGCATGAGCGCCTCCTCACACACCCGCGGCCATCGCTACGCGCCCGAATACACCGCGGCGGTGCTCGCCTGGCTTGCCCGCCACGGCCGCACGATCGTCAACGGCCCGCGCGCGCTCGCGCTCGAAATCTCCAAGGTGGCGCAATACCAGGCGCTCGCGGAATTCGGCATCGAGACCCCGCCGACCCTTGCAGTGGTCGGGAAGGAGAACGTCAAGGCCGCCGCCGAACGCCTCGGCTTTCCGCTGATCCTGAAGCACAACCGCGCCGGAAAAGGGCTGGGTGTACGGCTCTTTCTTTCACCGGAGGGGCTCGAGGAGCACCTCGAGGGCGATGATTTCGAACCCTCCGTCGACGGCATCACCCTGGTGCAGCGCTACATCAAGGCCCCCGCGCCGAAGATCACCCGCGTCGAATTCGTCGGCGGGCGGTTTCTCTATGCCGTCGAGGTCGATACCTCGCAGGGATTCGAACTGTGCCCGGCGGATGCCTGCCAAGTCGACGCCGCCGCCATGGCCGGCGTCTGCCCGGCCGAAGCGTCCAGCGAGAAGTTCCGCATCGTGCCGGACTTCGATCATCCGTTGATCCCGCGCTGGCAAGCCTTTCTGGCAGCCAACGACATCGGGATCGCCGGCATCGAGTTCATCAGCGACGGTTTCGGCCGCGCCTACACTTACGACGTCAACACCAACACCAATTACAACCCCGCCGCGGAGGCAAAAGACGGGCGCTCGGGAATGGGTGCGATCGCCGACTATCTCGGCAGTCTCCTGCGCCAGCAGCCCGGCGTTGCAAGCCCGATCTCCGAGCCGCCCGCGCCGGACCTTGCGCAAGCGGCGCGCTGAGCTCCGACAGCGCGGCATCGAGGCGCCCCGGCGCTTCTCACGCGGCCGCGAGTTCGTCGCAGAAGTGGCGGGCCTCCTCCCGCGCCGCCTCGAGCGCGAAGCGGCGCAAGAGGACGAGCAGCGCCCCGGCGTTCTCGTCCTGTGCGCTCTCGCAGCAAGTGAGCGCCCTTTCGACCATCCGCCGCTTGAGCCGACCTGCGCCGCCGAACTCGCCCGCAAATCCGTGCTCGTCCATGACCGACAGCGCCGCCCGAGCCGCCGGCACGGTAGAAGAAGGCAGGCCCGCGCGCGCGAAAAGCGCGCGCAGCCCCTTGCCCGACCGGTCATGGATGAGCTGGGCGACGCGGGCGGGCGGCAGTTGAGACAATTCGCAAAGCGCCTCCTCGAACATCAAGAGATTGCCCGAGAACAAGGCGCGAAGAATGAGTCCCGCGGTGAGTTGCCCGGTGCGCCGCAGGTGCGTCACCAAAGGCCCGACCTCCGGATGCGGCGCTTCGGCGGCAAGGGCGACCGTGGCCTTGTCGCGCGCCTCCCGCGTAACGCGGCGCGCGCGATCGGCGTCGAGCCAAGCGCGGGCCGATATGAACCCGGCCAAGGTCTCGGAAAGCAGGTTGACGAGAGTTTGACGCGTCGCGATGGGCAGATCGTCGCGCGCGAACATCGCCTCGCGGATCGCAGCCAAGTGCCCATACCGTTCGGCGAGGCGGTCGAAGGAGAAGGGCAGGATCGCGACGGTCGGATTTTCCAGGAGCACGAGGCAGGCCTCGGCCGATCCGACCTCGGCAATCGCGGCGGCCACCGAACAGGGAAGGCCGTCCCGGCCGGCGATCGCGGCCTGCACGGCGGAACTCCCTCCCCCGACCCAATCGACGAGATCCGCATCGAGCAGAAGCGGCGAGCGCCGCAGCACGATGGATGCGATGTCCGGTTGGTCCGCCGCCAAGGCGTAGACGATGCCCGCGGGCGCGTCCTCGCTCGCCGCCAGAGCTTCCGCAAGTGCCCGGCGGACGAGCGGCGCCGTGTCGTCGAGCAGCAGCAGCATCGCCCCCTCGGCCGCTGCGCGATCGTCCGGAGAGAGGTCGGAATAGAGATAGGCGCGCGCAAGCGCCGCCGTCGCATCCGCCCGCTCGCCCGGCGGCGCCGTCCTCACCCAACGTAGAAAATGCCGCACGATCATGGCTTTGCCACCGTCAGCGAAAGGACTCGGCGCGTTCGACTCATCGGCGTCGATCATTCGCGCCCGGCCTTAACAAAGCGTTCACCATAATCGTCCGCGTAAACCCAGAGCCGGCGCGCGAGAAACCTCAGGCCGAACGGCGCGACCGGGCGGCAATTTCGGGACGCAGAAACTGGAAAAGATCGAGCGGGCGACCCGCCGCGGGTTCGTCCGCCTTCGGCGCATCGGCCGCGGCCGGCCGTCCCAGCGGCCGCTCGGGGGCGTAGGCGCGTCGCGCCCCCCAAAGCTCGCTGACGACGAGCGAGACGGGCCCGCGTCGATCGGCCTGGAACAGGCTGTGGAAGACCGGCCCGTCTTCGGGTGCGAAGGCCGGTGCCTGGACGGGGAACACGGGCGCTTGGACCGGCGGCGCCGCCTTCTCGATTGCCGCCGATGCGGCGAGAGGCGCGGCGAGCGCGCTGCCGACCGGCGTCGCCTGCGCCACCGCCCGGTCGTGCTTTGCAATCAAGAGCGCATAGACCTGCGCGGCCGAGCGCGCGCCTGCGCCGCGACTGTAGAAGATCGAACGGTTCGCGCGCGCGGCCTCCGGGAAGAGATCGGCCGCCTTCGTCCGCGGCGCCGCGAAGGCCGTGGTGATCAATTGCGCGGCCCCGTTTGCGCCGAGAAAGTGCGCGATATAGAGCTCGCCGTCCGTCGGCCGGCGACCGAGCCGCGCTTCCAAACTCTCAGCATTGCGTTGCGTGAAGGCCGCCGCCATGGCGGAAGACGCTGCAGGATCTTCACGCAAAGCCATGATTTCCGCGCGCAATGTCGGATCCGGTACCAGATAGCGGCCCGAAGGCGTCTGCACGATCGCGTCTGCATAGCGTCCATAGCCGAGGGACGGACCGGCATGTTTCAGCGTTTCAAGCCAGGTCTGGTCGACGAACTGGAAGAGCCCCGTTGCCGAGGAGGTCGTTGCCTTCGCGCTCGGATCGAGATTGGATTCGCGCAGCGCCGTTTTCAGAAGATACTCGAAGCTTGCGCCCGTCGCCCGCGCGGCATCGCGGATCGCATGGGTGATGCGCGACGCAATCTCGGTGGTTGCTTCGAGAAACATCGGCTGGGCCGGCCCTCCGCACCGTCGCGCTTGCGGCGCCGCGATCTGCCGCTGTGGCGAGCATCGGCGCTTATGGTAAACGGAGACTTAATGGCCCGTCCCCTGGAGACGCCATCACATGGCTGAAGCAGCACCGGCACGACATCCCCGCGGCGGGCTCTACTTCGAGGATTTCGAAGTAGGGGCCGTCATCGAACATCGGCTCACGCGCACCGTGACGCAGATGGACAACATGCTTTTCTCGGCCCTGACGCTCAATCCGCAGCCGCTGCACATCGACCGCCATTTTTGCGAGACCGAGACGGAATGGGGCAAGCCGCTGATGAACTCCCTGTTCACGCTCGGGCTGATGATCGGGATTTCCGTCAACGACACCACACTCGGCACCACCATCGCCAATCTGGGAATGACCGACGTGAAGTTTCCGCACCCGCTGTTCGAGGGCGACACGGTGCGCTGCACGACGGAAGTGCTCGGCAAGCGCGCGTCGAAGTCGCGGCCCGAGGCGGGAATCGTCGAGCTGCACCACCGCGCCTATAACCAGGACGGCAAGCTGGTCGCCGAATGCCGCCGGCAAGCCTTCATGCGGATGCGGCCATCCTGAACAGCGAACGGCACCGTCATGCGCTCCCTCCTCTTTGTCCCCGGCGACAGCCCGCGCAAGCTGGAACGCGCGCTTGCGAGCGGCGCCGATGCGCTGATCCTCGATCTCGAAGATTCGGTCAGTCTTGCGCGAAAGGCCGAGGCGCGCGCAATGACGTGCGATTTTCTCAAGCGCACGGTCGATCTTGTCGAGCGCCCGCGCCTGCTGGTGCGCATCAATGCGCTCGACACCGGACTTGCCGACGACGATCTCGACGCGGTCACGCCGGGCCGGCCGGACGCGATCCTGCTGCCCAAGGCCGAAGGGGGCGCATCGGTCGTCCACCTCGATGCCAAGCTTTCGGTGCGGGAGGCCCAGCACGGCCTGCCGGACGGCGGCATAGCGATCCATGCGCTCGCGACGGAGACGCCGGCCGCCTTGTTCCAGGGTGCCACCTATCGTGATGCCAGCCGGCGCCTCAAGGGCCTCACCTGGGGCGCGGAGGATCTGTCCGCCGCGCTCGGCGCCGAGGCGAACCGCGATGCAGACGGGCGCTTCACGGCGCCTTATGTCTTCGCGCGGACGCTCTGTCTTGCCGCCGCCGCGGCCGCGGGCGTTCCCGCCTTCGACACCGTGTATGTCGATTTTCGCAACGAAGGGGGGTTCCGCCGCGAGGCCGAGGAGGCCCGCCGGGACGGTTTCATCGGCAAGCTCGCGATCCACCCGGCGCAGGTGCCGATCATCAACGAGGTGTTCACGCCGACCGCTTCGGCAATCGCGCAGGCACAAGCGATCGTGGACGCCTTTGCGGCGCAGCCAGGCGCGGGCGTGGTCGCGATCGCCGGCGCGATGTACGACCGCCCGCACCTTGCGCGGGCGGAGCGGCTGCTGGCGCGTGCGCGCCGTTGAGCGTTCCCGCCTATTTCTTGCCGTAGACGGCCGCGGGATCGAAGGCGCGGCCCTGCCCGTCCGGCACGAGCTCGCGCGATCCCGGCCCAAGCTTGACCGAACGGTAGAAGCAGGAACGGCGGCCGGTGTGGCAGGCTCCGGCCCCCGTCTGCACGACCTTGATCCACACGGTGTCCTGGTCGCAGTCCACGCGCATCTCCGTCACGCGCTGAACGTGCCCGGACTGCTCGCCCTTGCGCCACAATCGGCCGCGCGTGCGGCTATAGTACCAGGCCTCGCCGGTCGCGATCGTGCGCGCGAGCGCTTCGGCGTTCATGTGCGCCACCATCAGCACCTCGCCGCTCTCCGCGTCCGTCGCGACGCAGGTGACGAGACCCGCGCCGTCGAAGCGCGGGGTCAGCACCGTGCCTTCTTCCAGCGCCTCGGTCGGGCCGGGCGGCGCAAAGGAGGGATCGCTATTCGACGGCAGGGGGCCTGCTCCCGGGACGGTGATCTCGCGCGATGCTGCGGCCGCCGCTCAGGCCGCGCCGCGGGCAAGCGCGAAAAAGCGCGCCTGCGCGGCGGCATCGTCGCGGAAGACGCCGGTGAACTGGGTCGTCACGGTCGAGGCGCCGGGCTTCTGGATGCCGCGCACGGTCATGCACATGTGCTCGGCTTCCATCATCACGGCAACGCCGCGCGGCTTGAGAATCTCGTCGATCGCCTGCGCGATTTGCGCGGTGAGACGCTCCTGCGTCTGCAGCCTGCGCGCATAGACTTCGACAAGCCGCGCGATCTTCGACAGACCGACGACCTCGTCCACCGGCATATAGGCGATATGCGCCTTGCCGAAGAACGGCATCATGTGATGCTCGCAATGCGAATGGAACGGGATGTCGCGGATCAGCACCGGATCCTGATAGCTGCCGATCTCCGAGAAGGTGCGCCCCAGGACCTCGACCGGGCATTCGCGATAGCCGCCGAAAACCTCGTCATAAGCCTTGACGACCCGCTTCGGCGTCTCGATCAGGCCCTCGCGGTCCGGGTCATCGCCCGCATAGGCGATGAGGGTACGAACGGCCGCCTCCGCCTCCTCGCGGGAAGGGCGCGGCACGGCCGGGGCGACCGCCGCCCGAACGCTCTCTGACAATTCGTTCGCGGGAAGTCTCAGGAAAGGCTTCACAACGGCGTCCATAATCGGTCTCTCCGTTCGACCGGCTCTGCCGGGTGTGTCACCGGGGGCCGCGCCGCTTACGAGGAACGCTCCTCAGGCATACGGACGCTGCATTCCCACGTCGCGCCGTCGCCGCAAACCGGGCATTTCACCAGCCGGCGCCAGCCCTATATATTGGTTACCGGGCTTAGCTGCAATTCGACGCGCCGGCGCCCGCTCCCGAGAAAGCGCTCCCAGTCACCATGCTCAACGACGTCTACAACAGCCGCATCCTCGAACTCGCCGGGAACATCCCGCGTATCGGGCATTTGCCCAATCCCGATGCGACGGCCACCGCGCATTCGAAACTGTGTGGCTCGACCGTGACGGTCGACCTCAAGATGGAAGGTGGTACCGTCACCGATTTCGCACACCAGGTGAAAGCCTGCGCCCTCGGACAGGCTTCATCGTCCATCATGGCCCGGCACGTGATCGGCTCCAATGCGGAAGAGTTGCGGGAATTGCGCGAGACCGTCCGGCGCATGCTGAAGGAGAACGGAGCCCCCCCCACCGGCAAATGGGAGGACATCAAGGTGCTCGAGCCGGTCCGCGACTACAAGGCGCGGCATGCTTCCACGATGCTGACATTCGATGCGGTGGTCGCGGCGATCGACCAGATCGAGGCGAAACGCAAGGCCGCCCTCGCGGCAGAATAGACGCGCGCCCTCCGCGCTCCTCGGTCGCCCTTGGAAGACTGTTCCCGCCCCTGTCGAGGGCCTATTTGCGGCAGCGCGCGGCGAGCTGCGGAAAGGCCTTGGCGAGGCCCGATACCCCCACGCGGATGCTCGTGCGGGTGTTGTCGGTGGTTCGGGTCGTCACCAGAATCGACTGATTCGGGATTTTGAGCAGTCTCTCGACAAGGCTTGCCTTCACGCGTCCCGTCGCATGGCTGGCGAGTTCCCCGGGTTCGGTCAGTGTCGAGGAAGCGATGCTGAGCGCCGCCCGCTCCCCGCCGACCCGGACGATCACGTCCTGCAGCCGCGCGTTCGCGTCTTCCGACTCGAGCGAACGGGCCTCGATATATCCCAGGCGGTAAGAGCCCTGGTCGCCGCAGCTCAACGTTAGCTCGAAGCGGCCGATCTCCTCGCCTTCGACCGTCAACGGGTGGCGCCGAAGCAGCTCGGCGCGCTGCCCGTCATCGTGCGTCATCCACCCGCGCGCCGTCACCGGGCCGCTCACGGTCTTCTCGGCCAGACGCGGCGTCACCGCGCCGGACGTGCGGACTTCCGCCGTCTCGATCGTCTGCAGGCCCATGCGGCGGAGCTCGCTTTGGCTGAGACTGCGCAACCGCTCCCACGGAGGAATACGCATGGCCAGCTCGAAAAGCGCGATATCGCCGCCCATTTCCACCGTGTAGGCCGCGATCCGGCCGACGTCCCGCTGCACCCGCACCAATTCCTCGGCCGTGTAAGTCTCGGCGCTCGCATCCGATCGTTTGCTGCCCGGCCAGATCTGATGGACCAACACGCGGGCTTCGGGCGGGACGAAGCGCTTGACCCCGCCGAGCAGAACGAACACGCACATCGACGCGCATTCGCCCCGCGGCGAAAGGCGCCCGCGCTGCTCCTGCCCGGGAGGCGTTTCGAGCTTGATGACATGGCCGACCGTGGTGGTCATGCCGAGGGCGCGAACCATGCGACCGAGCTCAAGGCTGGCGATCACCGAGCCGCCGCCGGAGTCGAGCACCAGGGTCGCGTTCCGCAGGTCCTTGACCCGGGAAAGAAACTCGAAATCCTTGACACTGTCCTGGGTGATGGGGCCGGTTGCCACGACCCAGGCTTGGCACCCGTCCCCGCAGGCTTGAGCGGGCCCCTCGCGGACCCATTCGAAACGCATCGATTGCGGTTCTTCCGAGCTCGCGGGACCGGCCCAGGCCGCAAAGGGCAGGCATATGCTCATTGCCGCCGCACAAAGGAGGCGGTTCGCCATCTCAATCTCCAGCCCCAGAACCGTTGGAGAGTTGCATTATCGCGCGCGGGCGGCGCTCGACAAAGTTAAATTCTCGTTGCGTGGAACTTTTCCGCCGGGCTGTGACTTAAGGTCTTTCGTGCCGGCGGGAAGACCCCACATGAGGCCATGACGAAGACGCATGGATCCCGGGGCCCGGGCGCGAAATCTCATGAAGGGTGCGGACCTCGCACGGGAGTTGAGCCGACTGCCCGGCCTTGCTGGCCGCGGACTCGTCGCCGTCTACCGCTATGTACTCTCCCCGCTCATCGGCCCGCGATGCCGACACCTGCCGACCTGTTCGGATTACGCCGACCAAGCGCTGGCGCGGTTCGGGCTCTGGGCCGGCGGATGGATGACTCTCGCGCGTCTCTTGCGCTGCCACCCCGGGGGCACTTCGGGGCTCGATTTCGTGCCTGACGCGTTGCCGCTCCGCGCCCGCTGGTATATGCCCTGGCGCTACGGTCGCTGGCGCGGCACCCTTTCCGAAGCCGAACCGGCGATGTCTCGCTGCGATCCGCGTCCTGCCGGGCGCGAATCGCGGCCGCCGAACTGACCCTTCCCCTACCGCTTACCTGCGCTCGTTCGCAGGAGTGAGCCACAGGAGCTTTCATGGTCACCCTGACCTTCCCCGACGGCGTGCGTCGGGAATTCCCCAACGACATTTCCGGACTCGAAATCGCGAAGAGCATTTCGCCTTCGCTCGCCAAACGCACCGTCGCCATGGCGCTGGACGGAGAGATCCGCGATCTCGGCGACCCTGTTCGCACCGACGCAAGGATCGAGTTCCTCACGCGCGAGGACCCCCGCGCGCTCGAGCTTATCCGGCACGATGCCGCTCATGTTCTCGCGGAAGCGGTGCAGACGCTCTGGCCGGGCACCCAGGTGACCATCGGCCCGGTCATCGAGAACGGCTTCTACTACGACTTCTTCCGCGACGAGCCCTTCTCGTCCGACGATTTTCCCGCCATCGAGAAGAAGATGCGCGAGATCATCGCGCGCGACCGGCCCTTCACGAAGGAGGTGTGGTCGCGCGAAGAAGCCAAGCGCGTGTTCCGCGAAAAGGGCGAGCACTTCAAGGTCGAGCTCGTCGACGCGATTCCACCCGATCAGGAGATCAAAATCTACCGGCAGGGCGAGTGGTTCGACCTTTGCCGCGGCCCGCACATGACCTCCACCGGCAAGATCGGCAACGCCTTCAAGCTAATGAAGGTGGCGGGTGCCTATTGGCGCGGCGACTCCAACAATCCGATGCTGACCCGCATCTATGGAACCGCCTTTGCCCGGCAGGAGGACCTCGACGCCTACCTCAAGCAGATCGAGGAGGCGGAGAAGCGCGATCACCGCAAGCTCGGCCGGGAACTCGATCTCTTCCACTTCCAGGAAGAAGGCCCCGGGGTCGTCTTCTGGCACGCCAAGGGCTGGAGCCTCTTCCAGTCGGTCGTCGCCTACATGCGGCGCCGGCTCGCCGGGGACTATGAAGAGGTCTGCGCCCCGCAGATGCTCGACAAATCGCTTTGGGAGACTTCGGGCCACTGGGACTGGTATCGCGAGAACATGTTCGCGGCACAGTCCGCCGGCGATGAGGCCGAGGACAAGCGCTGGTTCGTCATCAAGCCGATGAACTGTCCCGGGCACGTGCAGATCTTCAAGCACGGGCTGAAGAGCTACCGCGATCTACCGATCCGCCTTGCGGAATTCGGCACCGTCCATCGTTACGAACCGTCCGGCGCGATGCACGGCCTCATGCGCGTGCGCGGCTTCACGCAGGACGACGCCCACATCTTCTGCACGGAAGAGCAGCTCGCGGCCGAATGCCTCAAGATCAACGACCTTATCCTTTCGACCTATGAGGATTTCGGTTTCGAGACGGATCTCGTGATCAAGCTCTCAACCCGGCCGGAAAAGCGGGTCGGCTCCGATGCCTCGTGGGATCACGCGGAAAGCGTGATGCAGCGCGTGCTCGAACAGATCGCCGTGCGATCCGGAAACCGCATCAAGACGGCGATCAACCCGGGTGAAGGCGCCTTTTACGGGCCGAAATTCGAATATGTGCTGCGCGATGCCATCGGCCGCGACTGGCAGTGCGGGACGACGCAGGTCGACTTCAATCTGCCGGAACGCTTCGGCGCCTTCTACATCGACGCTGACGGGCAGAAGAAGACGCCCGTGATGGTGCATCGCGCGATCTGCGGGTCGATGGAGCGTTTTCTCGGCATCCTGATCGAGCACCATGCCGGTCATTTTCCGCTGTGGCTTGCGCCGGTGCAGGGGATTGTCGCGACGATCACGGCCGACGGGGACGACTATGCGCGCGAGGTCGCCGCGGCCGCCCGCGCGCGCGGGCTGCGCGTGGAAACCGATCTGCGCAACGAGAAGATCAACTACAAGGTGCGTGAGCATTCGCTCGCCAAGATCCCGGCCCTGCTGGTCGTGGGCAAGAAAGAGGCGGCGGAGCGAACCGTCTCGATCCGCCGGCTCGGCCGCGAAGGACAGACCGTGCTGCCGCTGCAGACCGCGCTGACCCTGCTGGCGGAGGAAGCGGTCCCTCCGGACCTGCGACGCGCCGCCAAAGTCGAGGCCGCCTGACGAATCGGCTGCCCCGGCCGGCGCTTCAGTCGCGCAGAAACGTTCCGAGCGCCTCGATGAATTGCTCGGGCTGCTCGAGCGGCGAGGCGTGGCGCGCCGGCGCAAGCCAGGCCAAGCGCGCATCCGGGATGACGCGCACGAAAGACTGCGCGGCAAGCAAAAAGTCCGGCACGTCCTCCGTGCCGCACACGACGAGCGTCGGTGCCGCGATATCGGGCAACAGCGCCCGCAGATCGGCGCGCGCCAGGGCCTCGCAGGCCTTGGCGTAGCCCTCGCCGGAGACGCGCGCGAAGCACTCCCGCACATAACGGACGGCCGGCGGATTTGCCTTCACGAAATCCGGCGTGAACCACACGTCCAGAAGCGCGTCTGTCATTGCCGCAACGCCCTTGTTCCGCGCGGTCTCCGCCCGACGCGCCCAGTTGGCGCGGGCCGCTTCCGTGTAGCGCGGGGTGGTGTCGCAGAGCACGAGCTTCTCGGTGCGGGCCGGGTTCGTTGCCGCAAAATGCTGTGCCACGAGCCCGCCCATCGAAATGCCGACGATCGACGCGCGCGCGATGCGTTCCGCATCGAGAACGGCGGCGAGCTGCTGCGAGACGTCCTCGATCGTATAGGGCTCGCCCGGCACCGGCGACTCGTGATGCCCCGGCAGATCATAGCGCAGGATGCTGTAGCTTCCATCGAGCGCGGCCGCCGCCGCGTCCCAAAGCCTATGGTCGACCCCGAGACAATGCAGCATCACCACGACGGGTCCCCGCCCGCTGCGATGACGACGGACGCCCTCGACCGGCAATAACCTCATAGAATCCCCCTTCCCCGCGCAAAGCCGGGACGCGGCAACGTATCGCGCCCCTGCATCAGGTCATAGAGCCAATGGCGAACCTCGCGCGGCGTCGCGAAATAGCCGTGCGCGCCGGGCAGTTCGCGGCCGACGGAAAAGCCGAGCCCGCCGAACTTCGGAAGAACCGCGAAGACGCTCTCGTCGGTGACGTCGTCGCCGACGAAAATAGGGCGCCTTTCCCGAAACGGCGCGCGCTGCATCAGCTCGACCACGGCAACGCCTTTGTTGAATCCGCGCGGCTTGATCTCGAACACCGACTTGCCGGGCAGGATTTCGATTTCGTCCGCCGGCCAGTCGGCGCAGATGCGCGCAATGCGCTCGCGCACCGAACGTTCGGATTCCGGCACCAGGCGGTAATGCAGCGCGACCGAATAGGCCTTCTCCTCCGCGATGATCCCCGGCGTGTCGTCGGCAATGCCGATGAGGCGACGTTTGAGGATCGGATCGAGCGGCGGGGTGGCACTGCGCACGATGTCGCCGTGAATATCGAGACGGTTCTCCGCGCCGTGGCCACCGACGCACGGAAGACGCAGCGGATCGAAGAGGCGGTCGAGATCGGACAGGGGCCGGCCGCTGATCAGGCAGAGCGCGCCCGACAGGCGGTCGCGCAGCCGGGAAAGCGTGTGCTTCAGCACGGGCGGAACCCGCACCTCTTGCGGCGTCGGAGCAATCTCGATCAGCGTCCCGTCGACATCGAGCAGGATCGCAATCGTCTGCGGGTCGAAGCGGTTGACGACCACAGGGGCAGCGCTGCCCCTTGCCTCGCGTCCTCCGCCACCCTCTGCCGGGTCCGCCATTCCGCGGCTAACGGGCCAGAACTTCGATTTCGCGGTCGACCCCCGGTTCGACCTTGAACTCGCGCCGATAGACCTTCCCCTCGTTCCGGGCGATCGCGGTGTATTCGCCTTCCGCGAGCACGACGGTCGGGAAAGCGCCGATGGACTCCTTGATGACGTCGCCGCCCGGCGTCAGCACCGACCACGCCGTGTTGGCGATGGCCTCGCCGCCAGTCTCGCTCACGAGCTTCAGCGTGATCACGGCGGCGCGGTGGTTGATCCGCGCGTCGGTGAGCTTGCCGCTCTGCACGCGAAAGTCGTAGCGCATCACCGCGTTGCCGTCGCCGTAAGCGGAAACCACGTAATAGACGCCCTCCGGCAGAACGATGAGGCTGCCTCCTCGGACATCCGATATGATCGGCTGGCGATCTCCCGGGTCGAATTGGCTGCCCGGATAAACCTCGAATGTGATCTGGCCGGGCGGGATCGGCGTGTCCCCCACCCGGCCTTCGAAACGCACCGCACCTGCCGCGAGCTCGAGGGTTTCGCGTGCCGTCTCGGTATGCACCTGGATGCGTTTGGCCGTGCTCGCCATTCCCAGGGCGACGTGGACGATATATCCCCCCGGCGGCAGCACGAAGGTCGGCGCCGCCGCCGTGTCTTCCTTGATGATGCGAAAGGCCCCGGTCGAGTCCGGCTTCTCGGCAAAGACACGCCAGTGCAGTTTCGACGCGATCGGGGGCCCTTCCGTGAAGCGCGCGGAGACGGTCACCCCGCCCAGAGCGGGCGGAATGATGCTCGCCGCCGACGGCCTTGCGCCAGACGCCGCCGGCCCGGGCGTGAAAGTGCGCCGCGGGATGGATTGGGTGGCCGGGTCCGGCGCCACGAGGCTCGTGCCCGGCGATGCCAGGGAGCCGCTCGAGGGCAGGGATTCGGGCTGCGAAAACAACGATTGGCCGGGCGCGGACAAGGGCGCGAACGCAAGTCCGGCCGCGATCGCGAGAGCGGCGCAACGGCGCCACCTTCGACTGGCCGCAGTGTCCGCTGGCAATGGGGGCATGACCCTTGCCTTCTGGGCTGAAATCACGGCGAATTCAAGCCCCGAAATCCGGCCTTGCCGGCCTTCCCGCCGCCGAAAGCGGGCGGTCCCTCGTTCTCGAACCGGAGCCTCCATGCCCGACGCCCTGGCGCTGCTCAAAACCCGCCGTTCGGTCCGCATCGCCGACCTCGCCGAGCCCGGTCCCTCCCCCTCGGAACTCGACACGCTTCTCACGATCGCCTCTCGCGTGCCCGACCACGGCAAGCTGGCGCCGTGGCGCTTCATCGTTTTCGAGGGCGAGGCCCGGCGCGCAGCTTCCGCGATCATCGCCTCCGTCTTCCTTGCCGACCATCCGGACGCGGATGCCGATCGGCTGGAGATCGAGCGCAACCGGCTGGCCCGGGCACCCCTGGTGATCGCGGTGGTCAGTCGTGCGGCGCCGCACGTGAAGATTCCGGAATGGGAACAGGTGTTGTCGGCCGGGGCGGCGGCCATGAGCCTGGAACTTGCCGCGGCTGCCCTCGGCTATGGCGTGAATTGGACGACGGAATGGTATGCCTATGACCGGCGCGTGCTGGATCGCTTGGGGCTTGCCACCAACGAGCGGATCGTCGGCTTTCTCCATCTTGGTACCGCCAGGCAAGCGCCCGAGGATCGGCCGCGCCCGCCCTTGAGCGCCATCGTGACCCGCTTCGGCTCCTAGCCGCGATCGAATTTGCAGAGGATTGCGCCGCCATGTTCTACGAAGTTGCCAAGAACGATCACGGGCTTCCCTATGATCCCATCAAGGCGATCGTGGCTCCCCGCCCCATTGGCTGGATCACCTCGATCAGCGCCAGGGGAGAGATCAATCTCGCCCCCTACTCCTTCTTCAACGCCTTCTCGACGCGGCCGCCGATCGTCGGATTTTCGAGCGAGGGCATGAAGGATTCGGTGGCCTTCGTCGAAGAGACTGGCGAATTCGTCTGCAATCTCGCGACCTACGACCTGCGCGAGGCGATGAACGCGACCTCCGCGAGCGTCCCGCGCGGTGTCGACGAAATGAAGCTCGCCGGGCTGGAGGCAGCCCCCTCGCGGCTGGTGAAGCCGCCCCGCGTCGCTGCCGCGCCTTGCGCGTTGGAGTGCCGCTGGCTCCGAACCGTGGCGCTCACCGATCTGGACGGGCGCGACATGGATCGCCATCTCGTGCTCGGCGTCGTCGTCGCCGTCCACATCGAGGATCGATTCATCAAAAACGGCATGGTCGATACCGCCGCAATGCGGCCGATCGCGCGATGCGGGTACAATGATTATGCCGTAATCGATTCCCTCTTTGCCATGAAGCGGCCGAAATAGCGTCTCGTTTACGCTGGGCATACGTGTCATCGATTCGGCCGTACCCTGCCGTCGCTCCAGATCCCAATGGGAGGAGCTCGTGTTCGACTTTCTGATGGGCCGAGCAAAAACGACGGATCGAGTGTCGGATTCGGATTCCTCGGTCGGAGAGACGAGCGAGCCGAAGGCCCCGCGCGCGGCGATCGGCCTCGCGCTTGGCGGCGGCGCGGCCCGCGGCTTCGCCCATATCGGCATCATCCGCACGCTGATCGCCAAGGGCTTTGTGCCCGACGTTATCGCCGGTACGTCGATCGGGGCGGTAGCCGGCGCGCTCTATGCCAGCGGACATCTCGACGGCTTTGAGGAATGGGCGCGCAGCCTCACGCGGCGCAACGTCTTCGGCTATCTCGACTTCAGCTTCTCGGGCTCGGGGCTCATCCGCGGCGACCGCCTTGCCCAGCGCCTCAATGAGCAGCTCGGCACCGCCACCATCGAGCAGTTGCCCGTGCGCTTTGCCGCGATTGCGACGGAAGTCGGCACCGGGCACGAGATCTGGCTGACGCGCGGGCCGCTGGTCGATGCTTTGCGCGCGGCGTATGCGCTTCCGGGAATTTTCACACCGGTGCTGATCGGCTATCGCTGGCTCGTCGACGGCGCGCTGGTCAATCCCGTCCCCGTCTCGGCCGCCCGTGCGCTCGGGGCGCGCCTCGTCATCGCCGTCAACCTCAACGCCGACATGCTCGGGCGCGGCGGCACCATCGCCAATTACGGCCCCGACGACGATCAAGACTGGCTTCTGAAACTGCGCGGCACCCATTCTGCGAGCGCCCTGCCGATCAACGCCGGCAATTTCGTCCGGCGGCAGCTCATCGGCACGAATGGCCGGCCCGGCATTTCCACCGTGATGATGGAAGCTTTCAACATCATGCAGGATCGCATCACGCGGGCGCGCCTGGCCGGCGATCCCCCGGACGTGATCATCAATCCCGCGCTCGGTCGGATCGGTTTGTTCGACTTCCACCGCGCCGCGGAAGCGATCGAGATCGGCACGGAGGCCGCGGAGCGCGTGCTCGAACCGATCAAGGAGGCGCTGGCCGTCCTGTCGTAGCGTCGTGCCGACCCGTCAGGCGGTCTGAATGTATTCCCGCATGGCGATGGACTCGGCCTCCATTTCGCCGAGGCGATACTTGACGACATCGCCGATCGAAATGATGCCGATCAGCCGGCCCTCCTCCACCACCGGCACGTGCCGGAACTTCCCGTTGGTCATCTGCTCCATGAGGTCGCCCACGCTGTCGGTCTCCTGGCAAGTGGCGACGCGCCGCGTCATCGCGCCTTCGACCGAAATATCAAGCGCGCGCGCGCCCTGCTCGGCGAGCTTTCGCACGATGTCGCGTTCGGAGAGAATTCCGATCACGCGCCGTTGGGCATCGCTCACGACCAGCGCGCCAATGCCCTTCGTATCGAGCAGCCTCGCGGCTTCGGCCAGCGTCGCGCCGGGCTCGATGGTGTGGACAGCGTAGCCTTTGTTTCTCAGGATCGCCTTCACAGTCATGGGCTTCCCTCCGTCGAAGGAGCGCGGCCCCCGATGGACACGCCGGAAAGCCGGTCGAGGCCTGGTCTTGCCTCGGCGCGAATGCTCAGGCGCCGGCGCGCCCGCAGCCTGGCGGGGCTGCTCGCAAATGGCCGCAACAGGAATGATCGGACGCCTGCCGCGGTAGCGCAAGGCGCAGGAGATGCGACCTCGGGGCGCGCCTTGCGCCCGCATTACTCGCGGGCTGCAAGGCCCTGCGGGTCTGTCTCCGAATAGCGCGGCACGGGATCGAAGAGGGGAAACAGCAGCAGGCCGGCGAGGAAGCCGCCGATATGCGCCTCCCAGGCGATGCCGAGTTCCCCGCCTTCGAGCGAGAACGAGCCGAGCCCGAACAGCAGGTTCAGGCCGAACCAAATCGCGAGAAACAAGACGACGCGCGAATCGCGCAGCGTCACGAAGAGCGGCGCCGCCGGCCGCCCATAGGACGCGTCGTCCTGTCCGCGCAGCAGGCCCAGCGGACCGCCCGCTTGAAACACGAAGCGGGCAGCGGCGGCCATGAAACCCGAAATGGCGGCGGACGCGCCGACCATCGGCCAGAACTCGCCCGCATGCGTGAGGAGATGGGCGATCGCGCCTGCGGCGGCCGTGATGGCGAAGAACAGGAGGTAGCGCCAAGACCCGAAACGCCGGGCCACCGGGCTGCCAAAGGCGAGGAGCCACACGGCATTGAGGAGGAGGTGTTGGGCGTTGCCGTGGATCAGCGCATAGGTGACGAAAGTCCAGACATCGGCCCCCGCTCCCCCCGGCAGGAGACCGCTCGCGAACCCGTCCGAGCCGTAGCGGACCGGAACGAAGGAAAACAGCAGCAGGAACTGCATGTCCGCCCGCGGATCGAGCACGAATGTGCGCGTCAGGTGGACGAGGATGAGCGCCGCGATCGTTGCGACGACCACGGCGGGAACATTGAACATCGGTTCGCGGGAGACGCCCAAATCGGCACCGGAAAGTTGGGGCAGTCACATAGGCGTTGTCGAAGGTTCGGGCAAGACGCGGGGAGCGGGACCGTCTGCCGCCCCGGGCAACGCCCCCCGGGGAGCACCGCATCAAGCGTTAAAGCTTTGTTAACCTTGGCAAAAGGTTGACGGTGATCCGCGACTTCATCGGAGTCATGCGGGCATGGGACCTGCTCATCTGGCGATGACGGCCCGGCCTTGTCCCGCCCCGGGACAGGGGCAAAAGCGCGCAACAGCGGAACCGATGAAGCACCGTTCCAGCCGCATTCTGTTCGAGCATTGGCACGAAAGGCGGGGCAGCCGCGCGCTGCCGGAGCGAAGCGCCATTGATCCGGGAGCCATCCGCGCGGGGCTCGGCGATATTTTCATTCTGGCCTTCAACCGGCGCGAGGGGCACCCCTTTCGTCTGGCGGGGACGCGCGTTTCCGCCCTCGCCGGAGGCGATCTTAAAGACCGCTCCTTCGTTTCGTTGTGGGAGCCGGCCCAGCAGGCCGAGATCGTACGGGTCGCCGATCTCATTGCCGACGAATCGATCGGCATCGTGGCCGGCGTGGCGGCACGCGCGGAAGAAGATCTCGTCCTCGACCTCGAACTGCTGCTGCTGCCGCTCAGACATTGGGGCCGCACACATGTGCGGCTGATCGGCGCACTCGCGCCGTTGAGCCTGCCCGACTGGTTTGGCACCCGAAGCGTCGGCCCGCTCGTGCTCGGCGATTATCGCTATGTCGGGCTTCGGGCCGCGGATCGGTTCCCCGTTGCTTCCGCCTTGCTGCGGCGCGATGCCAAGGTGCGGCGCGGGCTCATCGTCTATGACGGCGGAAGACGGTAATCCGAGTATTGAGGATAACGAGCTCTTAACTCGCCCCGAATACCGTTGCCCTGCCCTCCGGATTTGGTCGGGAAGGCCCGCCCGAGATGATGCTGCACGAGAAGACTGCAATCGCCCCGACGCTCAACGAAGAGCGCCGGCGGTTTCAGCGCGTGCGCGTGAATCTCCTGGGGCGCTTCATGCTCGCCGACCGCCGCGAATTTCCCTGCCAGGTGACCGACATGTCGCCGGGCGGCATGGCGCTCGTGGCTCCGGTGAGCGGCCGGCCCGGCGAGCGGGTGATCGCCTATATTGACCATGTCGGCCGACTGGAAGGAATCGTGGCGCGGACCTTTCCGAACGGCTTCGCGATGACGATCGCCGCGACGCCGCGCAAACGCGACAAGCTGGCCGCGCAGCTCACCTGGCTCGCGAATCGCGACATCCTGGGCCTTCCCGAGGATCGCCGGCATGGCCGCTTGGTGCCGCGCAATCCGCGCTCGGTCCTGACGCTTCCGGACGGCAGCACCGCCCCCTGCAATATCATCGACATGTCGTTGTCGGGGGCGGCCGTCGCCTGCGAGAGCCGGCCCCCCGTCGGCACGCTCATCACGCTGGGGCGCACGCAGGCGCGGGTGATCCGCCACCGCGAAGATGGCTTGGCGGTCGAATTCACCCGCCTCCAGCATCCCGATTTCCTCGAAGAGAATCTCTCCGGCGCCTGAACGCCCGGGCCGCCTGAACGGGGTCGCTCCGGACCCGGGCGTGCGGGCCGCGCCGTGTCGCCGTCGCCCTGTGCGGCTCGGGAGCGCATGTCCCTGCGCCTGCCGCGATGATTCAAATTTTACAAAAAATTGCGCCGAATTTGGCGCAACATTTCGAGATATTTGCCGACAATTCTGCGACACAACTTAGGGTGGACTCAAAATATCTGTGAGACACATGCTCCAGGATGGGACTTGGGGCGTGTCATGCGTGGTTTTACAAGAGAAATACTTCAAATCGGCCTGGTTGCGGCGGCCGTCCTCGCCGGGTCCCCGGCGCACGCGGCGTCGGTGCGATCGCCGATGCTGACCGTCGGCGAGGTGACCCGTCCGCCGATCGGTTGGGTCGAATTCTGTCAGGAGCACGCCCCGGACTGCGTTCCCGACCCAGCGGCGGCGCGGGACACCGCAGCGGCCGGCCGCAGCTGGCGCGAGGTGTTGCGGATCAACACTCTGGTCAATGAAACCATCCGGCCGCTGACCGATCTCGAACATCACGGCGTCATGGAAAAGTGGTCGTATCCGAGCGACGGCTACGGCGACTGCGAGGACTATGTTCTTCTCAAGCGTCGCATGCTGATGGATCAGGGCTGGCCGCGGGCCGCTCTTCTGGTCACGGTCGTGCGTGACCAGAAGGGCGACGGCCACGCGGTGCTGACCGTCAGCACCAACAAGGGCGATTTCATTCTCGACAACCAGACGCCTGAAGTGCGGCTGTGGTCCGAGACCCCCTATCGGTATGTCAAACGGCAGTCGCAGATCGACCCTAACGTCTGGGTCTCGATCGGCGACCCGCGTCCGACCGTCGCGACCGCGACATCGCGATAGAGCCTGCGGAGGCGTTACGCGCACCCGGTCAGTCCCTGCCCCTCCCCGTCCCCCCGACCGGGTTCGTGAGCGGCCGGCTCTCCCCCAAGAGCCGGCCGCAACTTTTCTTGCGGACGAGGAGGCCGCCCGCTCTCGGCGCGCCCGGCCTTGCGTTGCGCCTCTCGCCCTGCCGCCCTAGCATTGTGACGGCGCCGGAAGCGCCGATCAGGGGAACGGGACCGATGTCACGCCGCTCTGGGTGGGCGATCGCAAGCGCCACCCTCGTCTGCCTCTTGTGCCAAGCGCCCGCCCAAGGGCAGTCCAACGGTACGGTCACGGTGGTCAGGCCCGAGGAGGTCAACTGGGGCAACCCGCTCGGCAAGGGCGTCTCGATCGCGACGCTCCACGGCGATCCGACGAAGCCGGGTCTGTTCGTGCAGTTGGTGCGTTTCCCGCCTCACGTCTTCGATCGCCCGCACTTCCACAACCAAGCGCGCCATGTGACCGTCATTCGGGGGACCTGGTACGTCGGCTTCGGGAAGGATTTCGACCCTGCCAAAGCCGTTCCTCTGAAGCCGGGCAGCTATGTCTTCCAGCCGGCGAAAATGGTGCACTGGGACGGCGCCAAGGACGAGGAAGTGATCATCCAGGTGATCGGCAACGGACCGGGCGGATCGACCCTCGTCGACAAGACGCAGCCGTTTCTGGTCCGTGCCGACGAATAGGCCGCTTTCAGCCGATCCGCTTGAGACCGGCCGCAAAGCGCCGTGCATTGGCGACATAGACCTGACAGCCTTGTTCGATCATGGCCTTCGTGCGCTCGTCGGCCGGCCGCACGACCCGTGCGGGCGCGCCCATGATCAGGCTGTTGGGTGGGAACTCCTTGTTCTCGGTCACGAGCGCGCCGGCACCGACAATGGAATTGGCCCCGATTCGTGCGCCCGTCAG
Source organism: Xanthobacteraceae bacterium (assembly GCA_035716025.1). GTDB lineage: Bacteria > Pseudomonadota > Alphaproteobacteria > Rhizobiales > Xanthobacteraceae > JADGHE01. The sequence continues at coordinate 5,998 of DASTKH010000054.1, read as the reverse complement.
GACGACGGCACCCATGCCGATCAGGCAGTCGTCGCCGATGGTGCAGCCGTGCAGGATCACATTGTGACCGACGGTGCAGCGGGCGCCGACGGTGAGGGGGAATCCCATGTCGGTGTGAAGCGTGCAGCCGTCCTGGATGTTGGAGCTGTCGCCGATCTCGATCCACTCGTTGTCGCCGCGCAGAACGCTGCCGAACCAGATGCCGACATTCTCCTTCAAGCGCACGCGCCCGATGACCACGGCGGTATCGGCCACGAAATACTTGTCCTTGGAGGGAAGTTCCGGGGCCTCACCGTTCAGTTCGTAAATCGGCATTGCCGTCCCTTTGCTGTGGAAACGAGGGACGTATGCCATGGCGGAACACGGTTGGCGAGACGGGTTCCGAACCGGCTCCGCCGCGGTCCGGGTGGAGCCCGAGAACGGCTCATCCGATGAGCCGCACGAGCTCCACCCACCCTGCGGCCACCGCCGTCCCCGACATCAAACTCCAGAATCCCGCGAGCACGGTCGCGACCATCACGACAAGGCCGCTGCCGCGGTCAACGCGCGCTAAACGCAGCGTGGTGCGCATGATGATGAACGGCGCGGCAAGCACGAGGAGCGGAACCGTCATCAGCGCGGCGGCACGCGCCTGCCGCTCGATCAGACGGAAGTTGAGCGGCTTGCGCGCGAAGGCCTGATAGCCGCTGGCGCACATGCCCGCCGTCGCAAAGCCAATCGCCAGACAAAGGAGCAGTTCAACGTCCGCCATTCACTCGCGCCCGTTCGCCCAACCCGAACAGGTTGAGCCAAGCCAGAGGCCCGCGCCAGCAGAACCTTAACGAACGGTTAACGCCATGGCCGGCCCCGTTTCCGGCCCAGGCGCGTGGCATACTCGGTGGTGATTCGGAGGTATGATGATCGCACCATGCGAAGCGCCATCCTTGCCCGCCCGCGCCGCCCAAAGACCAGCCTTGCGCTGACGGGGGGTGTCGCGCTCCTGGCAGGCTTCGGCGCGCTTGCGCTTGGCGCCGTTGCCTTCGTGCTATGGCCGCGCTGGCCGGTGGCCCCGGCGGAGTCCACGGCCCCCTCGCTCCCGATCACGGTTGCGGGCGTGGTCTTCAATGTGCCTCCGGCAGCGATCCGTGTTCCCGCCCAGCGCGCCTCCGGCCCGCAAAGCCGCCTCGATCTGATGTTCGAGTGGCCTGCCCTCGTGCCTCCCGCATCGGCGGCAAGGCCGCCGCGGTCGGATACCGCCAAACCCGACCATCTCTTCATCGCAATCACTGAGGCACGGGAGGCGCTACCGCTTCTGGAGCGCGTCCGAACGATCTATCCACGCTACATCGGCGGGGCCGCGTTCAGCGGACCGGGAGGACTGACGGGCGTGCCGTTTCGCGACGGGACGCCGTATCAGGGCGAGGATCTGTTCCTCGACGCCGAGCAACCGGAACGCTTCACCGCCCGCTGCAGCCGGCCGAATGGCCCGATGGATGGTCTCTGCCTGTTCGAGCGCCAGATCGGAGGCGCCGAGATCACGGTGCGGTTTCCGCGCGGCTGGCTCAGCGACTGGCGCGCCCTCGGCGAGCGCATCGACGGACTGCTCGCGCGTCTCGCCGGCGCGCCCGCGCAGAAGTGAGAGTGCTCATTCGAGATCGCTCTCGAGAATGGCCATCTCGAAATTGTAGGAACGATCGCCGTCCTCGTCGTCGACGAACAGGACGCCGATGAACTCCTCGCCGATATAGACCTCCGCCGAATCGTCCTTCTTGGGCCTCGGCACGACGCGGATCCGCTGATTTCCAAACAGACGCTTCAGATACGCGTCGAGCTTCTTGACTTCGGCGAGGTCCACTGAGCGTCTCCGTTCTGCTTCGGCCCCGGGGACGAGCGCGCCCCGTGCCTTCCTGAAAGAGCGATCGGTCCCGTCACTCGCCGACGTCCTGCAGCAACTGGTTCATGCTGCGGGCGGGCTCGGGGCAGCCGGCGGTGCCGACGACTTTGGCCGGCACACCGGCGACGGTCGTCTGCGGCGGCACGGGCTTGAGCACGACGGAGCCCGCCGCAATGCGCGCGCAATGGCCGACTTCGATATTGCCGAGAATCTTTGCGCCGGCACCGATCATCACGCCGCGGCGGATCTTCGGGTGGCGATCGCCGTCCGTCTTGCCGGTGCCGCCGAGCGTCACGTCTTGAAGCATCGAAACGTCGTCCTCGATGACCGCCGTCTCGCCGACGACGAGACCGGTCGCATGATCGAGGAAAATGCCGCGGCCCATCGGCACCGCGGGGTGAATGTCGGTCTGGAATGCCGCCGACGAGCGACTTTGCAGATAATAGGCAAAATCCTTGCGCCGATGCTCCCACAGCCAATGCGCCAGGCGGTGTGTCTGGATGGCGTGGAAGCCCTTGAAATAGAGCAGCGGTTCGAGAAGGCGGTCGGCGGCCGGGTCGCGGTCGACGGTCGCGACAATGTCGGCACGGAAGGCTTCGCCGATGCTGGGATCGCTTTCGAGCGCATCCGCATAGGCCTGGCGGATCAATTCGCCGGACACGTCCGGGTGGTCGAGACGTTCGGCGATCCGGTGCACCACCGCCTGTTCGAGCGTATCGTGGTGCAGGACGCTGCTGTAGATGAAGCTCGCCAACTCGGGCTCGTCGCGGACCACCGACTCGGCCTCGTCGCGGATTCGCCGCCAGACCGGGTCCACGGTGTCGAGACCGCGTTTGAGCTTGGTTTGGTGCTGGGCCATGGGAGGGCCTCCGGTCATTTGCGATCCGCTTGATGTAGCAACCTACCATACTCCTCGGCAGGGGTCATGGCACGGGCCGCCCCGGCCGCTCCGGAGAGAAAGGACAGGATTTCGGCCGTGAAATGATCGTTCCGGTCGCCCGCCACCATGTGGCGCGCCCCGGCCACGTCGGCATAGGCCGCGTGCGGAACCAGGGACAGGAATTCCCGGGCATGCTCTTCGGAGACAAGCTCGGATGCCCCGCCGCGGACCAGGAGCGTCGGCAGGGCAAGGCTTCGGGCCGCCGCAACAAGGGCTTGTTCGACGGCCTCGCGGCGGCCGGCGACGGAGCGCGGCCCGTCCAGAAACTTCGGGTCCCAGTGCCATCGCCAGCGGCCGTCCGCATGTCGCCGCAGGTTCTTTTGCAGTCCGGCGGTCGAGCGCGGACGGGGACGGTGCGGCAGATAGCGCGCAACCGCCTCCGCGGCCTCTTCGACGGTCGCAAAGCCCTCGCGCGCATGAGCGCGCATGAAGCTCTGGATCTTGCTCACGCCTTGCGGGTCGACCCGCGGCGTGACGTCCACCAGCACGAGCGCCGAAAAGACCGGCGCGCGACCGCACCGAGCCGCTTCGCCTTCGGCGAGCAGAGAGGCGATCCCACCCAGGGATGCCCCAACCGCAACCGGCTTCGATCCGTGCCGCTCTGCGAGGGATTCTGCAACCGCAGCCGCATCCGCCGCGAAATCCTCGAACGCATAGGCGCCGCCCGCGATCCATTCCGAGTCGCCGTGGCCGCGCTGGTCCAGCGCATAGGCGACCCAGCCGGCCGCCGCCAGACTCTCCGCCGTCCTGCCCCAGGAATGACGCGTCTGCCCGCCTCCATGTAGCAACAAGGCGGCCGGCCCGTTTGCGCCGTAGCGGTCGGCGACAAGCCGATTGCCGGTCGCTCCCGCAAATTCCACGGATTCTTGCGCGCGCACCCTCATGGCCGTTCCCGGAGGAATTCCAGCACACCGGCCTTGTATACACGGTCGCCGACCGAGAGCATGTGATCGCGGTTGGGGATTTCGAGGACGCGCGCGCCGGGAATGAGCCGTGCGAGCGCGTGCGGGGAGCCCGCGACCGTGTCGCGCGTGCCGACCGCGATCAGAACCGGCGCAAGGATGGCGCCGACCTCTTCACGAGTCAGGACCTGGCGCGAGCCGCGTATGCAGGCCGCGAGAGCGCGGCGGTCGGACTTGGTCTGTTCGGCGAAGGTCCGAAACATCCGCCCCTGCGTGTCGGAAACGTCGGAGAGCGAGGGGGCTTCGAGCGCCTCGGCGATCGATTCCGGCAATCCGACGCCATCGACCAGGCGAATGCCGAGCCCGCCCAGGACCGCAGAGCGCACACGCGTGGGTGCTCTCGCGGCCAGAAAAGCGGTAATCCGCGCGCCCATCGAGTAACCCATGATGTCGGCGCGCGTGATGGAAAGATGATCGAGCAGCGCCCGTGCATCGTCGCACATCCTGTCCGTGTGATAGGCGGCGGGGTCGTAGAGCTTCGTCGAGGCGCCATGGCCGCGATTGTCGAGGGCGATGACCCTGCGCCCGGCCGCGCGCAGGGTGCTCACCCAACCGGGATGAACCCAGTTGACCTCCTTGGTCGAAGCAAAACCGTGGATGAGCAGGATCGGATCGCCCTCCCCTTCATCGAGGTAAGCGATCTCGACCGCCCCGTTCTGGAAGGACGGCATGCGAACAGAAAGCGCAGACAGCACGCGCGAGCAAGTCCGTCGTGCCGGAGGCCGTCGGCGGCCGCAAAGCGGATGGGCGTTTGCTGGTCAGCCAACCCGCAGGCGCGGCTTATCGGCAGCGCTGGACCTTCTGGCTGTTGCACCACTGCGGACAGGCTTGGACGCGGCCGCCACGCGCGGCGCAAGTCTTCATGCACTGCTCGATCCCGTTCGGGCCGCAGATATAGTCCGTCTTCTTCTTTTGTGCCTGCGCCTCCATGCCACCGGCAAGCGAAAGTGCCGCCGCCATGGCCATCATCAGCAAAACGCGCATGTCGAATGCTCCTCCCCTCGCAGAGGCCATTAGAGGCCGCCTGGGGGGACCGTGGCAACAAGATACCTTCCGCCTCTCGTCGAAAAAATCTGCCGTGCCCGACGGCCGCTAGGAGGCGAAAGGCCGGTCGGCGGTCCAGTCGTAGGCCCCGGAATCACGCTCGGCGACGGCCTGTTTCCAGCCGACTGTTTCGGCACGGCGCTTGAACGCGAGACCTTCCGGCGAATGTCGGGCGGTGCCGTCGAACAGCGTCGCCAGCAGCTGCGTGGTGCGCAGCCCCATGTTTTCCAACGCTTGGTTGATCATCAATTTCTGCAACGCAAGCTGATTGCGCGGCACCGACGCGAGGCGCGCCGCGAGTCCTTCCACCTCCGCATCGAGCATGTCGGCCGGCACCGCTTTCCAGACGAGACCGATGCGCTCGGCTTCGCGCCCGTCGATCTTGTCGCCGGTCAGCAGCATCCGCTTGGCCCGCTCCGGCCCCAGGCAATAGACCCACATGGCGGTCGTCGGGCAGCCCCAGACGCGGGCGGGCATGTAACCGATCGCAGCGCTCTCGGCCATCACCACCAGATCGCAGCACAGAGCGATATCCGATCCACCGGCAAGCGCATCGCCGTGAACCTTGCAAATCACCGGCTGCGGCGATCGGAACAGACTCATGAACGCTTCGGTGTTGCGGGACATGAAGGCGTAGTCCTGTATCGGGTCCCACGGCATGTCCTGTGTGCCCGGGTTTCGGCCCGGGGCCGCGGCAAAAAGCGAAAGGTCGTAGCCCGCGCAGAAGGCGCTGCCCGCGCCCGAAAGGACGATCACCCGAATCGCCTCGTCGCGGTTCGCCCGCGCCACGGCCGCTTGCAGTTCTTCCGGCATCGCTGCGTCGATTGCGTTCAGCACCTCCGGCCGATTGAGCGTGATCCGGGCGACACGCCCGTCGCCCTCATAGAGCACGCGCGGCATGTGTCCTCCCTGTTGTCCCGGCTGCGCGGTCAAGACGGTCCGGCAGTCTAGGCTTTCGGCGTCACGGCCGCTATGGTGCCGCCCGACATCGAGACCCTCTGCAGGATCGAAACGATGGCCGATCAGGCTGTTCCGCATTTCCACAACGAACCGGGTGTGCCGGTGATCGAGATCGGAGCCAAGGAATTCATGTGCGTCGGGGCGCTGCCGCCCTTCGACCATCCGCACATTTTCTGCGACATGGGCGACGAGACGGAGATCATCTGCCCCTACTGCTCG
>DASTKH010000053.1:0-17245 GCA_035716025.1 Xanthobacteraceae bacterium | reverse complement strand
TCGTTTGGCACCTCGATGTCGGCTCATCACATCCTGGGGCTGGAGCAGGTCCCAAGGGTTCGGCTGTTCGCCGATTAAAGTGGTACGTGAGCTGGGTTCAGAACGTCGTGAGACAGTTCGGTCCCTATCTGCCGTGGGTGTCGGAGTTTTGAGAGGATCTGTCCCTAGTACGAGAGGACCGGGATGGACGCACCTCTGGTGGAGCTGTTGTGGCGCCAGCCGCAGTGCAGCGTAGCTATGTGCGGACGGGATAACCGCTGAAGGCATCTAAGCGGGAAACCCACCTCGAAACGAGAACTCCCTTGAGAGCCGTGGAAGACCACCACGTTGATAGGCCGGGTGTGTAAGCGCCGAACACAATGAGGCGCTGAGCTTACCGGTACTAATCGCTCGATCGGCTTGATCGCTCTCATTACTCATGCCCATGCGCCGGCACCTCGCCGGCGCGGAGCGAAAACCAGCTTGCTTCTTCGCGAATGGCGAGAAGACCTGCGCACGAGCCCCGCTCGCGTGTCCGGTCTTCGCGCGCCAGGCGCGTCCTCTGTCCTTCGTAGGCCTGGTGGTCTTCGCGGGGAGCCCAGAACCCGTTCCCATTCCGAACACGGCCGTTAAATTCCCCAGCGCCGATGGTACTAAGTCTCAAGACTTGGGAGAGTAGGTCACTGCCAGGCCTGCCAAGGACAGAAGCCTTCCTCTTCACGCTCTCTCTTTGCGGAGAGCATTCTCCGCCCAAAAAGCCGCTGCGGTGCCTCCGCGGCGGCTTTTTTGCGTCTTGAAACGCTCTTGCCGCGGGGCCTCGGCTGCGGCTTCTTGCGGGCGAGCAAGCGCAACCCCGGCGGCACCCGATGGCAACCCCGTTCTTCAGCGCGAGGAGCCCGCTTGCGGCGCGCGTGCGCGTGCCGAGCCCGGCGACGCTGGTACTGCTGCTCGTCTTCGGGGGGAGCGCGGTCCGCCTTCTCGGCGCCGCGAGCACCGGGCTCGGCATCGACGAGTCCTATATGGTGGCCAATGCCCGCAGCTTTGCGCTCGGTTATGTCGACCATCCGCCGCTGCATGTGTGGCTCGCCGGCGCCGCCGCGCGCCTTGCCGGATCGGAGAGTGCGCTCGCCGTGCGGCTGCCCTTCGTCGCACTCTTCGCCGGCTCGACCGCTGTGATGTATGCGCTCGCGGCGCGCCTTTTCGGTGTGCGCGCGGGACTGTGGAGCGCACTCGCCTTCAATGTCGCGCCGGTCTTCACGCTTGCGCACGGCAGCTGGGTTCTGCCGGACGGGCCGCTGATCTTCTTCGCGCTCGCCGCGGCGAACCTGCTGGTCCGCATTTTCTTTGCGCCGCGCCCGCCCGGCCGCCCGGTCCTTTGGTGGATGGCGGCGGGGCTTTGCGCCGGCCTTGCCTGCCTATCGAAGCTGCACGGGGTCTTTCTGTTTCTCGGCACCTTCGCGTTTCTTCTCACCGTGCGGAGCGAAAGGCGCTGGATCGGTACGGCAGGGCCTTGGCTCGGTGCGGCTGCCGCCCTCGTGGTCCTTGCGCCGGCGATCGTGTGGAACGTCCGGCACGATTTCGCGACCGTCCTGTTCCAGGCCGGCCGACTCGAAAGCGCGCAGGGCGGCGGTCTCGCCGCGCTCGCGGACGCGGTCGCTGGGCAGGCGCTTTATCTTGCGCCGTGGCTCTTCGTCGCGCTCGCCGTCTGCCTCGGCCGCGCGCTGTGGCTGGGGCGGGCGGCGCCGCAAAGCTGGTTTCTCGCGCTGCTTGCGGCGGGGCCGGTGCTGTTCTTCACGGCTGCCGCTCTTTTCGCGCCCGGCCTTCCCCACTGGCCGATGCCGGGTTGGCTTTTCGCCTTTCCTCTGCTCGGCGATGCGCTCGCTGCGCTCACCGTGCGGTATCCGCGCCCGCTGCGGTGGGCCGCAATCTTCGCGGCGGCGGTTGCGCTGCTGCTGGCGGTTGCTCTTGTGCGACAGGCGGCAACGGGCGCTGTCTCGCGCGCCTGGCCGGCACTCTTCGCCAAGCAGGACTGGACGCTCGAACTGCTCGACTGGACCGAGCTTGCCTCGCTCCTTGCCGAACGGCGGCTCCTCGATCCGCAGACGCCGGCAGTTGCCGCGGCCTTCTGGACGGAGGCCGGCAAGCTCGATTACGCGCTCGGCGGCACGATCCCGGTCCTGTGCCTCTGCCGCAAGCCGCAGCAGTTTGCCTTCGGCCCCGATCCGGAACGGTTCGTCGGGCGCGACATGATTCTTCTCGGCACCGCTCCGGTTCTGGCGAAGCACGGAAGCGATGTCTTCCGCCGTTTCAAGCGCGTCGAACTCCTTGCGCCGGCGTTTCTCCATCGCGGCGGCACCCCGGCCTTGGAGATTCTCCTCTTCCGCGGCGTGGACTTCCGGGGCTGAAGGCAGCGTCTCCCCGCCGCTTGCGTCACAACGGCTTGAATGCGCGGTCGATGTCGATGTCGATCAGGGCCGGCGCGTTGCCGGCAAGGCAATCCGCAAGCAGCCGCTTGAAATCGGCAAGCGAGGCCGCGCGCTCGCCCCGCACGCCGAGCGAGCGGGCCAGCCCCGCAAAATCCACTCGCGGCTTGTCGAGATCCATCGCGACATAGGTGTCGGTTTGTGCAGAGAACTGATTCATCGCGTGCACCCGCTGCTTGAGGATGCGGTACGACGAATTGTTGAAGATCACCCAGGTCACCGGCACGTTGTCGTGCGCGGCCGTCCACAGCGCCTGCACGGTGTACATCGCGCTTCCGTCGCCGATGAGCGCGAGCACCGGCCGGTGCGGCTGCGCGAGCTTGACGCCGATCGCGCCGGAAATCCCCCAGCCGATGCCGCCGCCGCGATAGCCGAACTGGTTGCCCGCTTCCTCCCTGAGCAGCAACTGGCGCAGGCCTGGATTGGACGAGATCGTTTCGTCGACGATGATGGCATCGCGGGGCAGCAATTCGCTGATGGCGTCGAACACCGCGATGGCCGTCGGCGGGGTCTGCAGCGCCTCCTTGCGTGCCCGCGCCCGCAGCGCCTCACGGTCTTTGGCGATCGCTTCGCGTTCGCGCGTGCCGCGTTCGCGGGCCCGCGCCTTGTCGCCGGCGTTCATACGCGCTTCGAGGCATCGCACCAGTTCCGCCACCGTGGCCTTGGCATCGCCCACCATCGCGACCTCTTCGGGGTAGTTCTTGCCGAGTTCCCACGGGTCGCTGTCGACGTGGATGATCTTGAGGTGCTTAGGCACGGCCGCGACCTGCGAGGGAAGCGACAGCGTGAACATGTCGCCGCCGACCGAGAATAGCACGTCGTGCTGGTCGAGAATCGCGCGAATTGAGGGTTCGAGGCGTGTGATGTGGCCGCGGAACAAGGGATGCGCGGTGGGAAACGGAGCGGTGTTGTCGACCGACTCCATGCGCACAGGCGCACCCAGAAGCTCGGCCAGCGCCGCAACCTCGGCGTCGGCGCCGCTTGCGGCGGCGTCCGCGCCGATGAGGATCAGCGGGCGCTCGGACGCAGCGAGCAGCGCGGCGGCGCGCTCGATCGCCTCGGCGTCCGCGCGCACGCGGCGGGCGATGCGGGTCGGCGCGCCGAGGTCGAGGTCGGCTTCGGCATTTAGGATGTCGCCCGGCAGCGAAAGAAACACCGGCCCGGTGGGCGGAGCGAGCGCCGTGGTGACGGCGCGCCGCAGCATGCGCGGCAGATCCTCGACGCGATGCACCTCGGCGGACCATTTCACGAGCGGGCGCGCGATCGGCGGCAGATCGCCCCAGAGGATCGGTTCGGTCACGTTGAATGTTTGATCGTGCTGGCCCGCGGTGACCAGCACCGGCGCCCCGGCCTTGTAGGCGTCGTAGAGCATGCCCATGGCGTTGCCCAGGCCCGGGGTGGCGTGGACGCTGACGACGGCAAGCCGGTTGCCGGCCTGTGCGTAACCTCCCGCCATCGCCATCACGGCCGCTTCCATAAGCCCCAGCACGTAACGCGGGGTCTTTTCGACCGCGAGCGCGTCCATCAGCGGCAGTTCGGTCGTACCCGGATTGCCGAAAATCACCTCCACGCCCTCCTGTCGCAGGATTTCGAGGAAGGCGCGTTTGCCGGACATGACAGGCATGAGTGGTTCCGTCCCTGGGCTGTCTTGTGGGAATTGGCGAGGAGCGAGAGGCCGCAAGCCTAGCGGCTCGGCCGCGCGCGGCACAAGATTTTTGCTGGAGCGTCGGGCGGGATTGCCGCATCTTTGGCCTTGCGGCGGCTCCGCCGGTCCCGCGCGGCGGGCACGTGCCGTGCCCGCGCCAAACCAAAGTCCTTGGCGCGCACGCGGCGAGGGAGGGGAAGAAGTGGAACTGCGCAAGTCGCCCGGCCCGCTTGCCGGCATCCGCGTGATCGACATGACCACCGTGATCATGGGGCCATATGCCACGGCGATCCTGGCCGACTACGGCGCCGACGTGATCAAGGTGGAGCCGCCTTCCGGGGACATCATGCGCTATGGCGGGTTCATGAAGAACCCGGGCATGGGCGCGGTCTTCCTCCAGCTCAATCGCAACAAGCGCAGCATCGTGCTCGACGTGAAGCAGGAGGCCGGGCGCGCGGCGCTTCTGCGCCTGTGCGCGCGGGCGGACGTGTTCATCCACAATGTCCGCCCTGCGGCCATGCGCCGGGCGCGTCTCGGCGAGGAGGATGTCCGGAGCGCCAATCCGCGGCTCGTCTATGTGAGCCTGGTCGGCTACGGGCAGAATGGTCCGAATGCCGCGCTGCCCGCCTATGACGATCTCATTCAGGGCCGCGTCGGCTTTCCGCATCTCATTGCGAAGAACGGCGGCGGCGAGCCGCGCTATGTGCCGGCGACATTGTGCGACCACATCGTCGGACTCAATGCCGTGCATACGGTGCTGGCCGCACTCATTCATCGCGACCGCACCGGAACCGGCCAGTCGGTCGAGCTTCCGATGCTCGAGACGATGGCGCAGTTCGTCCTCACGGATCACATGGGCGGCCGCACCTTCGATCCGCCGATCGGATCGCCCGGCTACATCCGCATGCTGGCGCCGGACCGCCGGCCTTACAAGACGAAGGACGGCTATCTCTGCGTGCTCGTCTATACGGACAAGCAATGGCAGTCCTTCTACAAGGCGATTGGCCGCGAGCAGGATTTCTACGCGGACCCCCGGCTCGCGAGCCCCGCGGTACGGGCGCGGCATTTCGTGGAAATTTACGCCAGGGTCGCCGAAATCCTTGCAACGCGCACGACCGCCGAATGGATCGCTCTGCTTGAAGCGCACGACATTCCCTGCGGGCCGCTGAACGATCTCGATGACCTCATCGACGACCCGCATCTCGCAAGCGTGGAATTCATCCGCACCGTCGAGCACCCGACGGAAGGGCCGCTGCGGCTTGCCGGTATTCCGAGCCGCTGGAGCGCCACACAGCCCGAGCTGACCCGCCATCCGCCCAATCTCGGCGAACACAGCGAAGAAATTCTTCGCGAATTCGGGTTCAGCGACCGCGAAGTGGAAGCGCTCGCCACGTCGGGCGTGACGAAGAATTTCCGGGCGCCCGAGAAGGTCTGAGCGCCGGGTGCACGCGCCCTTTGCCCGGCGCAACGGCTCACAGCCGGTTGCGTGCGACGATCATGCGGGTGACCTCGGGCGGGGTCGCGGCGTCCGCCGCATCGCGCAGCGCCACGGCTTCGCGCGCGGCGGGCCGCGCGTGGCAGCGTGAAAGCCAGTCGCCGAGCCGCGGATGCCCGGAATGGTCCATGGCGATGGCCCGGCTCATGACCGCCGCCACGTTCAGGTCGGCAACCGTGAAGCTGTCGCCCAAAAGATAGGGCCGGCCCGCGAGCGATTGTTCGAGCACCCGGAACGGCGCTTCCAGAACCTTGAGCGCGTCGGCGAGCGCCTTGGGGTTACGCTCTTCCGGCGGCAGGCGGTTGGCGTGGAGCGACCAAATGTTGACGCCGCGATCGACCTCGTTCACCGCCCACAAGCTCCATTGCCAGGTCTTCGCCTCGTCCGGCAGCGCGGTGGGGTAGAGCCGGCCGAGCCCATGCTTCTTGGCGAGATACATGGTGATCGCGAGCGACTCCCAGAGGATGAAACCGTCATCCTCGATCGCCGGCAGCCGGCCGTTGGGATTGATTTTCAGGTACTCGGCGGCGTGGGGATTGGCATCGCGGATCTCGATCGGCAGGTGCTCGTAGTCGAGGCCCAGTTCCTTGGCGACCCAGAGCACGCGGAACGCGCGCGTGCGGGCCACGCCATAGATGCGCAGGCTCATGCGGGAACTCCGTTTCGATCTGCAGGTTGTGCTTTCGTCGAATGAGCGGCAGAGGCCGCCCGCCCATGCATGTCCACACGCCAACCGAACGCCGTGCAGCTTCCTCTCGACGATATCGCCTTGCGGCTCGGCGGCGCGGCGCTGGCGGGCGTGCTTGTCGGACTCAATCGCGATTTGCGCGGCAAGCCCATCGGCATGCGCACGCTCGGGCTCGTCGCGCTGGGCGGGGCCATTGCGGCGGTTGCGTCTGTGCAGTTCGCCGATCTCAACGACCATCCGGACGCCCTGAGCCGCGTTGTGCAGGGCATCGTCCAGGGCATCATGGCGGGAGTGAGCTTCATCGGAGCGGGAGTCATTCTGCGCGATGCGGAGCGCGGGATCGTCGAGGGGCTCACCACGGCGGCGACCGTGTGGGTGTCCGCCGCGCTCGGCATTGCCTGCGGACTTGCCGCCTGGCGCACCGCAACGCTGGGGCTCGTCATCGCCCTCGGTCTCCTGGTGGGGCTCGGCTGGCTGGAGGCCAAGCTCGGACGGACGCCGGATCGCGCGGACGGGAAAGGCCCGCTAGGACAATAGGGCGCGCAGTCCGTCGGGCTCCGCAGGCCGGCGTCAGACGCCTTCGACGATGCGGATATCGCGCTCGGCCGCATCCCCCAGCGCCCTCAAGGCCTCCTGGTAGGGCGCACTGTGATAGGCGGTAATCGCCTTCTCGACGCTGTCGAATTCGACCAGAACGGTGCGTTGGTTTTCGCCTTGCTCGAAGAGATGCACCGGCATGCCCCGCGCAATGAAGCGTCCGCCTTGCGCCGTGATCGCCGGGCCGGCGAGCTTCGCATAGGCCGCGAGCGCGTCGGGGTTCTTGATCTTGCGGTAGCAGCCGACCCAATAAGCCTTGGCCATGATCTTTCCTCCCAAATGATGAACGTTGGTGCGCCCGCCCCCGGGCGAAGCCGACGGGTCGTCAGGCGAGCGGCGGAAGCGGCCTTGCGCCTTCCGGAAGCGGATGGCGCTTGGCGTTGAGGATCTGCGACACGAAGGCGTAATAGCCGGCGAGGCAGATCAGTTCGAGTGTGCCCTTCTCGCCGTAGCGGGCGACGGCCTTTTCGAAGGTCGCATCGTCCACATCCTTCGCGTGGAAGAGCTGGTGGACGAAATCATAGACGAGGGCCTGCTCGCTCGTCAGCTTCGGAGGCCGTTCGCCGCGCTCGATCGCGTCGGGGATCGAAGGGTCGAGCCCGGCGGCAAGGCCGAGCCGCTTGTGCGCCTGCCATTCGTAATGCGCATTGAAGAAACGGGCGACGACGAGCACCGCGAGCTCGCGCAAGGCCGGGGGCAGATCGGTTTCAAATCGCAGATAGTCCCCGAGAAGGCGGACGCGTTCGCACAGTTCCGGGCTGCGCAAGAGGGCGTGGAACGGTCCCGGCAGGCCCTTGCGGGGCCCGGACCGAAGCGCGTCCGCGACCCGGCGCTGCGCGGGTGTCATTTCGTCGTCGGACAGGTCGGGCAGGCGCGATGCTGGCATGGCGGAACGGATCCTCTCGGTGGTTGGCGGAGATGCGGCGGATCACAAGCGGTAGAAGGCCGCCGCATTGTCGTGCAGCACGCGGCGCTGATCGTCGACGGAATATTCGTCAAGTACCTTGCGGTAGGCGGCAAACAGGTCGGCATAGCTTGCATGCAACTTCTCGAGCGGGAAGTTGCTGCCGTAGATGGTGCGCGCGATGCCGAAAATCTGAATCGAATCGCGGATCGACTGGCGCATGTTCTTCTGCGTCCAGTCCGGCGTGAACATGTTGAGCCCCGAGATCTTGGTGTGAACGTTCGGAAAGGCAGCAAGCGCCATAAGGGCTTCGCGCCACTGTTCGATGACGGCCGGCGTGCGGTCGGTGAGCATGCCCGAATGCACGAGGATGAAGCGCACGTTCGGGAAGGCCTTGATCAGCTCGACCGCATAGGGCGCCTGCGCGGCGAAGATCTGCAGCTCGAAGTGCAGGTCATACTTCTCGAGCAGCGCAAAGCCGCGGCGGAACTCCGGCGTGTTGCACAGGTCCGGGCGGCTCACGTTCTGCCGCAACGGGGCGGAATCCCAGTGAAGCTGGTGCCGCACGCCCCGCACATTGGGAAATTCCTTCTGCTTCTTGAGCTGCGCCTCGACGTCGGGATCGGTCAAATCGGCCTGAAACACGATCGCATGCGGGAAGCCGTGCTTGTCGGCGATGCTCTGCAGCCAGCGGGTTTCGTCGAGCGCGCGTCCCGGCCCCCAATTGGCCGTTACGTGCACGGATTTGGTGACGCCGTGCGGCGTCACGTCGTTGATCCATTCTTCTATTGGGATGTCGCGCCGCAGGCCGAAAAAATCACCGATGGCGCGGCGGATCGGCGGATCGCGCAGCCAGGCGACATCCTTGCGCTGCCAGATATGGTGATGCGTATCGATGACGGGGCCGTCGTAGCGGGGCATGGGGCATTCTCGATCGGGCGGAGGTATCGCCAATGCGAGGGAGGAAGACAGGCAGAGAAGCCGCAGGCGAGACTAGCGTGAAGCCGCACGGCGGAAAACCCGCGGGAAGACCTAGATCCGCCCGCCGGCGCCCTCCTCGCACGCCCGGCGGTAGATCAGTTCGGCGAAAGCGATGTCTTCGAGCGCCACGCCGAGCGACTTGAACAACGTGACCGCGTGCGGGCTCTTTCGCCCGGGAACGGCGCCGGTAACGACCTCGCCGAGCTCGTGCACGGCATCCCAGCCGAGCCGGCCGGCCGCGACGAGGTCGCGGAACTCGGCCGCTTCGATATGGGCCTGCGCCTTGTCGTCGGTCACGAGCAGGGATGCGCGCTCGACCGTTGCGGGATCGACCTCGCGACGATTGGCGGCGTTGGCGCCGGCGGCATTGATATGCGCGCCGTCCCGCACCCAGGCGGAGCGGATCACGGGCTCTGCCGCCTTGGTGATCAGCACGATAATGTCCGCCTCGCGCACGCAGGCTTCCGCCGTATCGACCGCCGCCGTCTCGACGCCGGTTTCGGCGGCCATGGCGCGCGCGAAGGCGGCGCGGTTCTCGGGCGAGCGGCTGTAGACCCGGATATGCGCGATCGGCCGCACGGCGCAGACCGCGAGCACCTGGGCACGCGCCTGCCGCCCCGTGCCGATGCAGCCGAGCGTCTTTGCGTCCGGATTCGCCATCAGCTTTGTGGCGAGGCCCGAGGCCGCACCGGTGCGCAACTGGCTCAGCAGGTTCGCCTCGAACACGGCAAGCAGGCGCCGCGTCGGAATGTCGTAGAGCGAAATGTTGAAGAGCGCGCCGTTCGGTCCGCCGCCATAGGCCTTGCAGCCATAGACTCCCTTGCGGCCGTAGACGGCGCCCATCAGGTTGAACATGCCGCCGGGCAGCGGCGCGCGCTGGCGCGCGATGTTGGCGGTCCCCTCGTCGCGCCATGCGGCAAACGCCTCTTGGAGCGCCTCGACCGCATCGCCGATGCGGGCAAGACGCGCAACATCGGCCTCCGTGATGTAGAGCGGACGTTGGTGCATGTGATCCCGTTCTTGCGAATCCGCGATGAGCAGGCAGGATGCAGGCGCGGGCCGGCGCCTTGCCGAGGCCGGAAACGGCCGGGCCGCAGCCGTCGATCAGGATGAAGCCGAGTTCAACGGGCTCGAGACGCGCACCGCTGGTCCCCGCGTCGGCGGCAACCCGGATCCCGGGATTTCCGCCGGTGCGACAATGGGCGCAAGGCGTGGCGAGTGAAACGCATTCATCCTGCGGCGGCGATCTTCCTCAGGTTTTCAGCTCCCGCGCCATCTTCTCGATCTTGCCGCGATCGAACTTATTGACGTCGTCGACGATGGAGGTGTCGAAATAGCGCGTCACGTCCTTGATCTTGCCTTCGAGCTCGGCGAACTCGATCTGCGCGTCCCACTGGTCCTTGTTCTGCGCGCCGAGGCGCTTGTCCGGATCCCAGTCGCCGGGGAACCACTTATCCTTGCGGTTGTTCAGGACATGCAGCGCCTCCTTCATGGCCTCGTCGTCGGTCTTTCCCTTGGGCTTCGACTCCGGATACACCTCCCAGTGCAACTCGATACCGAGCTTCACATTGGTATGGGCGAAGACGGTACCGATCGCCATGGCACGGAAGAAGCGCGTGAACAGCTCCTTCTTGGCTTCGAAGGTGGACTTGCGGACGGCGTAACCATTGCCGAAGAGGCGTCGGCAGCGCGGCGTGTTCGGCAGGTGGCGGAAGGCGAGGCCGGTGGCATTCTCGATGCGGGAAATGCCGCCGTCCCAATAGGCCATGGCGTCGACGCGCCCCTGATAGATCGACTGGCCTGCCGGACCGCCTTCGCCGACCGGCACCCATTCGACCTCCTTGTCGGGGTTGACGCCGATCTCCTTGAGCATCGCGCGCGCCGCGATGTAGCCCGTGTCGCCCTGATTGCGGATGCCGACCCTCTTGCCCTTGAGGTCCTTGATCTCCTTCAGCGGACTGTCCGGTTTGACGATGACCGACCAGTGCACCTGGCGCAGCCAGATATAGGGGAACATCATGTCGATGTCCGGATTCTTGGCCGCGAGGTTTAGGAAGGCGGTGGGCGAGACGGCCGTGGAATCCACATGGCCGGCGAGGAGCGCCTGTATGCTCTGGCTCACGCCCGACAGGTTGACGATTTCGACGGCGCAGTTTTCGTTCTTGTAAAACGGCGTCTTCGGATTCTGTCCGACGGTGAGGAAGGTCACCTGGGCATCGATGATGCCCGATGCGTTGCCGAGCCGCAGGGTCTGAGCCTCGGCGGCGCGCGCGACATAGGGCGCTGCCACAAATCCGAGCGCGGCGGACGCCGTGAGCCGGGAAAATTCTCGTCTCGTGATCATCGGTTATTTCTCCCTGGGAGCCATCACATGGCTGGGTTCATTAGCAGATTCCGGCCTCCGCGGCCCGGCACGGCCGGCGGTCGGGACGGGGGAACGGCAGCCGAGATGTCCGCTGCCGCAAGCGGGCAGACGGGTCATCCGCGCGACGGCTTGGCGAGCGTATCGGCGACCCAGTCCCACATGTAGTGGACGCCGATCGTCATGTTGTCTACCTGGCAGTGGTGAAAGCCGCCTTCCTCGCGGGTAAAGACTTTCAGGGTCTTGTTCTTCGAGCCCACCGCGTCGAAGCATTTCTTCGCGACTTCGAGCGAGATCTGCTGGTCGCCTTCACCGTGCACCAGCAGGAAGGGACACCGCATCTTCTGCACGATGCCGTCGAGCTTGAAGCCTTCCAGCTTCTTCAGCGCCGCGTCCGCGCTGTCGACGCCGAAGATCCACTCCAGGTGCTCGGGAGGAACCGAAAGCGACAGCACCTTGCCGCTCGCGAGGTCTTCGAGCCGCTTCTTCCAGACCGCATGGTAGTCCCACTGGGCCCCCCAGGCGATGCAGCAGGCGAAGCGCGGCTCGAGCGAGGCGGCGCGCGGCGCGTAATAGCCCCCGAGGCTGATCGCCATCACGCCGATGCGTTTCTCGTCGAATTCGCGGCGGCCGGCGAGATATTCATAGGCCGGCGTCGCATAATGTTCGGTCTCGGCGATCAGAGGCAGGCCGCGAAAGCGCACGCTCTCGCCGTTGCCGGGGCCGTCGACGATCAGGCAGCCGACTCCGCGCGCCGCGAGATCGGCGACGCCCATGCCGTACTGCAGCTCCTTGGTGACGTCGAAGCCGTCGAAGAACACCATCGCGGGGGCGGGACCCGCGCCCGCGACCTCCCGATCCGGATGCACCAGGAGTGCCGGCAGGCTCGTGTCACCGTAGGGGATCTCCACCGATTCCACCTGCGGCCTGCGGATGATGTCCATGGCTTCGCGGAAGATCCGCACGGATTTCGCGTATACGTCGTTTCCGCGCTGGGATTTCGGCTGCAGGAAGCGTTCGCCGACCTGGTAGTAGCGCGTCGCGCGCAGGAAACAGGACGCGGCCGTAAAGGCATGGCCCTCGGCCAGCGCTTTGCGACCCATGCCCTCCACCCGGTCGCCCATGCGCGTCCACTCCTCGAACCAGGCATCGTCGTCGCCTACCTTGTCGAGAAGCGCGCGGCCGATCCGGTTTACCTCGTCAATTTCGGCGCCGCCCCACGGCGCGCCGGAGAGCGCGATGAGCAGGCCCATCGACCAGCGATAATTGTCCGGAAAGTACAGAAAGGTGGGATCGTCCTTGCGGCCGTACACGATTGGTCCTCCAGGTGCCGTTCCCTTTCGCCGCGGCTGCGGCAAAAGAGGGTCGGTGTTTCGCAGCGCCGCCCTCGCACGCAAGGAAACCGCGGCCTTGCGTGCCGCGATCCGGAGCACGGGCCGGCGGTTCGCTCAGCTTCCGATCACGCGCTGGCTGCCGCCCGACCAGAACAACAGGCGACGCTCGATCGTCCGCAGGGTGATGTTGAGGAAGACGCCGAGGAGCGCGAGAATGATGAACACCGAGAAGGTGCCGGCCGTATCCATCTGCGCGTTCATCGAAAGGATCAACGTGCCGAGCCCGCGCTGGGCGCCGACGAACTCGCCGACGATCGCGCCGACGACCGCGAACACGGCCGCCATGTCGAGGCCCGCAAAGATGTAGGGCAGCGCGCTCGGCAGCCGCACCTTCCAGAATGTCTGCCAGACATTCGCGCCGAGCGAACGCATCAGTTCGAGCCGTTCGGTATCGACCGCCTTGAACCCGGCCATGCTGGTGACGAGCAGCGGGAAGAAGGTCAGCAGACAGATGATCACGACCTTGGAGGTGAGGCCGAAGCCGAACCACAGGACGATGATGGGGGCGAGCGCGATCTTCGGCAGACTCTGGATCGCCACGATGTAGACCCGCAGCGTCGCTTCGAGAATGCGGATCTGCGAAATCAGCGTGCCGAGCACGAGGCCAACGCCCGAGCCGATGAAGAAGCCGAGCAGCACCTCATAGAGGGTGACGCCCGCGTGAAGCCAATAACCGGCGCGCGATCCGAGCGTCTCGTTGAGGCCGCGCCACAGCGCCATTACGATGTCGCTCGGCGGCGGCAGGATGTAGCTCGGCACATCGAGCCAGACCACGCCGTATTCCCAGCCGAAGATGATAATGACGAGGAGGATCGGAGAGAGGATCACCTCCGGCCGCGTGCGCATCAGCAGCACGAACCGGTTCGGCGGCCGGACCGGCTGTTCGACCAGGGCCGGATTTTCCGCAATCGCACTCATGAAATGCCTCCTCCCGCCGTCTCTTGCGGGTCAGGGCCGCTGCGGCCGTATAGCAGGCGGCGAATCTCGCTGGTGGTCCGTCCGAACTCCGCTTCGCCCATGACGTCGATGGAACGCGGACGGGGGATGTCGACATCCACCACCCGCGCGATCTTGCCGGGCCGGGCCGACATGACGATCACCCGGTCGCCGAGGAACACTGCTTCGGGGATCGAGTGGGTGATGAGGATCACGGTCTTTCCCGCCTCGAGCCAGATCCGCTGCAGATCGAGGTTCATCTGCTCGCGGGTCATCGCGTCGAGCGCGCCGAACGGCTCGTCCATCAGCAGGATGTTGGGATCGTGCACGAGCGCCCGGCTGATGGCGGCGCGCTGCTGCATGCCCCCGGAGAGCTCCATCGGGTATTTGTTCTCAAACCCGCCGAGCCCCACCATCTGCAGCAGCTCCTGTGCGCGCCGTCGCGCCTGCGCCATCGGGAGCCCCTGAACTTCGGCGGGCAGCATCACGTTGTCGAGCACCGTGCGCCACGGTAGCAGCACGGGATTCTGGAACACGATGCCGATGTCCTTTCGCGGCCGGTCGACCGGGGTACCGGCAAGCAGCACCTGGCCGCGCGTCGCGCTGAGAAGCCCGGCGATGATCTTGAGCAGCGTGCTCTTGCCGCAGCCGCTCGGCCCGACGACGGTGACGAACTCGCCGTCCGCCACCGCGAGCGAAATGTCGTTCAGCGCATGAATGCGCTCGTTGCGGACCGTCACGAATATCTTGTCGAGGTGTTTGACCTCGATCATCCTGGCCCGCGCGGTCGCCGTATCCTGACGATCCGGCGAACTCTTACGCTCGGCCACGGCGGCAGTCATGCGCGTTCCCCTTTGGGCGACGTCGGCAGTTCGCCTCGCCTGCGGCCCGCTGTCGAACCGGCCTCGCAATTTTCGACCGGCGCGTTTCTCAGAAGCGGGATGTCGCCGTGCAGGCGCAGCGTCGCATAATGGCCGCGTTCGGTCGCAAAACGCAACCCGCGCGCGCTGATGCGCGTCACAATGTCCGGTCTGCGGACGAGGTGCTTGTCTTGGCAATGGTCGCCGAAAGCGCATCGCACATTCGCGCGGTGCGCCGCGCGCTTGTTGAAGCGGAATTGCGCGGCCGCTTCGAGGCGCGCTTTGCTTACGCCGCCGTCGCGGTGTCCGATTCGATCGTTTGGCGAACCTCGAAGCCTTCAAACTTCGGGTGTTCAAGATAGAGCGGGGCGCTCGCACTCTTGTTACCGGCGCGCGCATGCGCGGCGCGGAACGCCTCCGATTTCGTCCACGCTTCGAACGCCGCGCGGCTTTGCCAGACAGTGTGGGACGCGTAAAGCGTGTGGTCGTCCGCGGACGGACCCTTGAGCAGGTGGAACGACACGAATCCCGGCATTGCCCCGAGATAGCTGTCGCGTTCGCGCCAGATGCGCTCGAAGTCCTCCTCCGCACCCTTCCGCACGCGGAACCGGTTCATGGCAATGAACATCGCTCTTCCCTCTTCATCTGTTCGAGTCGGCCTCAGCGCAACTGGAAATTGATCGGCACCGTGAAGCTCATTGGTCGGCCGTGCGGCGGCGCCGGGAACGGCGATGCCCGCCGGACCATCGCCACCGACTCGCCGTCGAGCGACGGCACTCCGGTCCCGCTCACGAGGCGCGCCGACGTCACCCTGCCTGTTCCGTCGAGTGAAAAGCTCACGACGGCGCGCCCGTGGTCCCCGCGGCCCAACGCCTCCGGCGGGAAGCGCTTGTGGCGCGCCAAATGCGCGGCCACGAGACCGCGATAGTTCGTGTCGGGGTCGGAGCGGCCGTGCCCTACGCCGCCCGCGGCGCGGGAGGCCGGGGCGGTGGAAGCGGCCTCGCGGGCCGTCGGATGCGCGGCCTTGCGTTTCGCCGCGCGCGAGGGCTCGCGCCGCTGTTCGCGGTCGCGTTGCCGGAGCGAGGCCGGCGATGGTTTCGGTGGGGGCGAAGCGACCGATTTCGGTGGCGGAGGCGCCGTCACCGACGCCCGATCGGTATGTGCGGGTGGGGGCTCTGTTGCCGCCGCTTCGGTCTGCGCCGCAACGATCGGCGGCTCTGCGGTTGCGACCGGCGGTGCCAGGGCCGCGGGTTCCGCGGCCTGCCCTGACGACGGCGCAGCCGCCTCGCGCGCTTCGGCGGGTTGCACGGCCGCGATTTCGGCCGGCGGGTCCGCGGCCACGGGCGGAGCGGGTGCCTCCGGCACCCGCGGGCCTTGCTGGGTGATCGCGGGAGCAACCGGGGGCGGTGCGGAAATGGCGGCCGTGCCGCGGTCCGGCTTCTGCCCGGCCTCGTCCGTTGCGCCGAGGACGATCTCCACGGAAATGGCTTCGACCCCGATGCTCGCCATCGGTTGCGGGACCCGATGGAACGGCACGTACAGGGCGGCGTGCGCGGCCAGCGAAAGCGAAAAGAAGAGCGCGCGGCGGGACGGCAGACGCGAAGCCGGGCCGATCCGGAGGGACGGATCGGGCGCGATCGCCGGCGCGTATTGCGCGCCGCGTCGCGCCGGAACAAGGCGGATGACGTTGTCGGGAGACAAGGAGGGCCCGCCCTCCCGCGCCGGCGGCTCGCGCAGCGCGACCGGCCGCGGCGCCGCATGGGACGCCGGGTCGGCCGCGACCGGGCCCCGTTCCGGGAGGCGATCCAGGGCTTTGCGTGTCATGCGCCCCCTGCGAGCCGAACCTTGAGAGAAGCCTTCACGGTGATGCCCGCCTGCGGAAAGATCTCGGGATAGCGGACATAATAGACGTTAAGGAGATTTTCGACGGAGAGCCCCGCCAGCACATTTTCGTTCGGCTGGTAGCCGATCGAGAGGTTGACGAGATTGTAAGCGGGAACCGGCAGCAGATCGGGCGTTCCGTTCCCGTCGGAATCGGGAATATCCGTCGCCCGCTTGGCGGCGACGGCCGCCCAGCGCACCGCCACCGTCACCTTGCGCTCCCAGAAGCGAAGGCCAAAGGTCGTGGCGACCTGGTCGGTCGGGATGGAGGCGAGTGGTGCTCCCGTCGCGACATTGACGCCCCGCACATGCGAGGCCGAAACCCCGGCGAACCAGGCGCCCGCGTCGTAAAAGGCTTCGAGCTCGGCCCCTTCGAGGCGCGCCTCGGCGACGTTCCGGTACTGGAAGAAACTCGGAATGCCCCAGAAATTGGGCGGCCCGAACTGCACGGCGTCGATGTAGTCTTCCACGTCATTGCGGAAAAGGTTGGCCTTCAGCCGGAACTTGTCCTCCGGTGTCACCATGCCGTCGGCGCGGACATTGATGCCCAGCTCCCTGGTTTTGCCGACCTCCGGACGCAAGGTTGGGTTCGGCACGAAGACGAAGCCGGGCGGCGCGCCGGGGAAGGAGGCGAAGGGAGGGTGGCCGCCGTCCGCCACCGTTTCGGTGAGCGCCGGCGCGCGATAGCCCTCGGCATAGGTCGCATAGGGTGTGATTCCGGGCAGCGGGGTCATGCCCACCGTGATTTTCGGAGAGACGCGCTCGCCGTGCGCGTGCGTCGTGCCGCCGTCGAGGCTGTAGCCGTCGTAGCGGACCGCGCCGATGACTTCGAGCCAGGTGCGGTAGTTCGCCTTCCACTGCGCGAAGCCGCCGTAGACGCTGCGGTTGCCGGATGGCGTGAAGGCGTCTTGCGCGCCGCCCGGATCGACGACCCGCACTTCGTCGCGGAACGCATCCATCCCGAGAGTCAACGCATGGCGTGTTTCGCCCCACGCGAAGCGGGAGGTGTTGTGAATGTCTGTCCCGATCGTCCAGAGATG
>DASTKH010000052.1:0-2388 GCA_035716025.1 Xanthobacteraceae bacterium | reverse complement strand
GGCATTGCTGCGGATCGGCCGTGCGCATGAGGCGGCCGCCGTGCTGGAATCGGCGGTGCGGATCAACGAAGGGCATGCCGACACGTGGCTCGCGCTCGGTAACGCGGAGCTTGCGCTCGATCGCCCGCTCAAGGCCGCGGCGGCCCATCTCAAGGCGGCGCGCCTTGCGCCAAACTCGGCCGCCGTATTTCACAACCTTGGGATCTCGCTTCACATACTGCGGCGGTTCGATCAGGCTGCCGTGGCGTACCGCCGTGTGCTCGAACTCGACCCCAGCCTGGACGCGGCCTGGTGCGGCCTGATCGACGCGCTGACGGCCCTTTGCCGATGGACGGAGGTCGAGAACGCGCTCGCCGAGGTCGAGCTGCGTCTCGCGCGTCCGCTGCCGCCCCGGGAGTTCCGCCGATTCTTCTCGCTGGCATTCACACTGCCCTACATCGTCGAGAACCATCCTGCGCACCCGGCCATCCTGCGTCGGCTTGCCGAATCATACGGAACCGGTGACCGTGCGGCGCCGCCGCCGAGACCGAACGGCGTACGTCTGAGGGTCGGCTACGTTGCATCGTTCCAATCGACGCATCCGGTGACGCGGACGATCGCCCCCGTTCTCGAGGCGCATGATGCAAACACGATCGAGGTGCATTGTTTTGCACTGGCGCGCGAGACTGAGTCCTCCGGTTGGGGGCGCCGCGCCCGATCTGTCGGCCACTGGACGGATATCGCCGGCTGGCCGACGGATGCAATCGCGAAGGAGATTCGCCGTCGTGGAATCGACATCCTCATCGATCTGACCGGCTACATGCAGAATGCGCGACCGGACCTCTTCGCGGCCCGACCGGCGCCAGTCCAGGTGTACTGGATCGGACATGGCGGTAGCCTGGGCGCACCGTATATCGACTATGTCATCGCTGATCGCACGGTCGCGCCCCCGAACGAACCATGGGCCGGGCCCGAGCGTCTCGTCCGACTGCCGCATTGCTACCATCCCGCCGAAATCCTGCCGACTGACGTGGCGGCGGCGGGAAGTCGCGCCGATCACGGCCTGCCGGATGACGCGGTCGTTTTCTGCGCCTTCAACAATCCGATGAAGATCGATCCCGTCGTCTTCACCGCGTGGATGACGATTCTCGCGCGGGTCCCGCGCAGCGTCCTGTGGCTGACAGGGGGCGGCGAGGGGCCGCTGGCGCAGTCATTGCGCGCGCGCGCGGAAGCCGCGGGCATCGCAGGAAATAGATTGATCTTCGCAGGGCACGTCGATTCGCATGGTGCCCATCTCGCACGACATCGCCACGCCGACCTTTTCCTCGACACGTTCACCTACAATGCGTCGACGACGGCACTCGATGCGCTCGTTGCCGGGCTGCCGATTGTGGCGCGGCGCGGCGCCAGCTTTTATTCGCGCATTTCGCAGAGCTTTCTGACGACGCTCGGGCTTTCCGATCTCATTGCCGACGATGCGGCCGCTTATGTGGATCTGGCGGTCCGCCTTGCCGAGCGGGCCGATGAGCGCGCATCCCTCAGGGTGCGGCTTGCGGAGGCTGTCCGGCGAACCCCGCTTTTCGATCCGGTCTCGCTGACGCGGCATCTCGAACGGTCTTATGAAATAATGCTCGAACGTGCGCGCGCCGGCGTCGCGCCGACCGACTTGGATGTGGAAGCCGTTCCGGCGCGATAGGTAGCTGCAGGCACAGCGCCGTCAGCAGGTCGATGCCGGCGAATGCGCGCCGAGGGAGGCCCGCTGACGCCCGGCCATTGCCGCGGCACGGGCAGGTGCGAGACTTCTTTCGCGGGACAGCCATGCCGCGTAGGCGGCGATCCCTTCCGGAAGGGAGACCGTCGGCGTGAAGCCGTGACGGTTTGCGAGCTCGGTGTCGGCCGTCAGGTGAATCGGGTCGCCGGGGCGTTGCCGGCCGGAGAATGCGAAACGGGCCCGGCGGTCGAGCGCTTGCGCCAGGCGCTCGACGACATCCCGGATCCGCACAGGCTCACCGCTCGCGCCGTTGACGATCAGGGGCCAGCGCTGCGGATCGCGCGCGATGATCGCGACCAGCGCGGCCGCGTCATCGACATGAAGAAAATCCCGGGTCTCCGCACCGGTGCCGCCGAGTACGATCGGTTCCTCGCCGCTGAGGATCCGGCCGCCGACGTCCCACAGGACCTGTTTGCGCAGCATCGGTCCGTAAAGCGAGAACCAGCGGACGATCACACAGGTGACCGAGCCTCGCGCGACCGCCTGAAGGCATAGACGCTCGGCTTCGAGCTTATGGCGACCGTAGGGGGAGGCAGGCACGCAAGGCGCCGTTTCCGCAATCGGCTTGAGCTGTCCCCCGTAGACGGCCGCGCTGGATGGGTAGATGAGCAACGGGGATATGCCGGCGCGCTCGATAT
>DASTKH010000051.1:0-55733 GCA_035716025.1 Xanthobacteraceae bacterium | reverse complement strand
GCCGCCGGGGCGGACGGCCACCTGGCCAAGCCCATCACCATGGAGAGCCTGTTCGCGGCCATCGAGACGGCCGTCGCAGGGCCGGTCGCCGAGGCGGCCTGATCAGGGCCACTTCACCACCGGCGGCATCGAGCTGAGGATCGAGTCGACGTTGCCGCCGGTCTTGAGGCCGAAGGTGGTGCCGCGGTCGTAGAGCAGGTTGAACTCGACATAGCGGCCGCGGCGGACGAGCTGTTCCTCGCGCTCGGCCTCCGTCCAGGGCTTTGCGAAATTGCGCCGCACGAGTGCGGGATAGATGCGCAGAAAGGCGCGCCCAACCTCCTGCGTGAAGGCGAAATCCGCTTCCCAGTCGCCGCTGTCGAGCCAATCATAAAAAATCCCGCCGATGCCGCGCGGCTCGCCGCGATGCTTGAGATAGAAATAGTCGTCGCACCAGGTCTTGAACTTTTCATAAGGGGCGACCGCTGCATGCGCGTCGCAGGCCTGCCGCATGGTGGCGTGGAACGCTGCCGTGTCGGGGTCGTCTTGGGTGCGACGCGCTGCAAGCACGGGCGTGAGGTCGGCGCCTCCTCCGAACCAAGTCTTCGCGGTGACCACGAAGCGGGTGTTCATGTGCACGGCGGGAACGTGCGGATTGAGCGGGTGCACGATCAGCGAAATGCCGGAGGCCCAGAAGCGCGGATCGTCGGCGGCGCCGGGAATTTCCTTGCGGAACTCCGGCGCGAATTCCCCGTGGACGGTCGAGACGTGCACGCCTGCCTTCTCGAATAGGCGGCCGCGCAGAAGTCCCATCGTGCCGCCGCCCCCGTCCCCGCCGCCGTGGTCCGTCCGCGTCCAGGGCGTGCGCGAAAACCGCCCCGGCGCGGCCGGATAGAGCGAGGCCGGCGCCTCTTGCTCCAGCGCTTCGAGCGCCGCGTGGATGTCGTCGCGCAGGGTTTCGAACCACGCGCGCGCGCGCTGTTTACGTTCTTCCAGCGTCGGGGTGCCGACCGGCATGTCCGTGACCGTCTCCTCTCCCGGGGGGTTGGCAAGTCCTGGGGCATCATAGGCAAGGCCGTCGCGCGTTTGCAGGCCCGGCGCAAATTTGCATCAATGCGCCGGCCCCTCGCCCTCGCCTCGATCACCCAGGAGCCCGACGTGTCCCCCGCCTTGCCCAAGGTCTGCCTGCTCATCGGCCCCGGAACGCTGCACAGCCGCGGCCGCCACCGCCTCGATACGTTTCGCTATGCGCCCTGGTCGAGCGGCAATCCGCGTCTCAGCGGCGAGGAACTGCTCGCCGCGGTTCCGGAGCTCAACCAATTCGCGGACATCGAGATCGACCCCGGCAACCCCCACGAAGTTGCGACCATGGACGATCTAAGGCGCCTGGCGTTGCGGATCGAGGCATTCGCCGCGCGACCGGACGTTGCGGGAATCGTGTTCGTGCAGGGCACCAACAGTCTCGAAGAGACGGCCTATTTCCTGCACCTGACCGTGCACACCCGAAAGCCCATCGCGATCACCGGCGCGCAGCGGCCTTTCACGGCCTTGAGCGCGGACGGCCCGATGAATCTCGTGGATGCCGTGCGGGTCGCATCCTCTTCCGAAGCCGTCGGCATGGGGGTTCTCGTCGTCACCAACAACGAGATCAATTGCGCACGTGACGTGACGAAGACCCATGCCTATCGCGTGCAGACCTTCCGCAGCCGCGATCTCGGCGTGCTCGGCAGTGTGGAGGCCGACCGCGTGGTCTTCTACCGCGCGCCGGTGCGCCGCCACACCGAGGCGAGCGCGTTCCGGCTCGATCCGGAAAAACCCATTCCCTATGTCGAAGTCCTCTATGTGCACAACGGCGCGCGCGCCGAGCTTGCGCAGGCCGTGCTTGACCTCGGCGCCAAGGGCATCGTGGTCGCCGGCGTCGGCTCCGGCTCGACCGGGGTGTTTCGGGAACGGCTCGCCGCGGTCGCGCGCGAAGGACGGGCGGTCGTGGTGCGCGCCAGCCGCGTCGGCGAGGGGCGCGTGCTTCACGACGATCAATGGCAGGAACCCGGGATGGTCGCCGCCGACAGTCTGAGCCCGCACAAGGCCGCGCTCTTGCTTGCGCTCGCGCTCATGGAGACGAACGACCCCGCGCGCATTCAGACCTGTTTTGACGAATACTGAGATGGGAGAGGGTCCGCGCGGCGCGGCCTCACGTGCTGGGTGCGCAAGGGCGGCGAGTCCTTGAGGCTCGCGGCATCAGGCGAAGCCGAACAGCCGGGCGGGATTGTCGACGAGAATGCGCCTGCGCGTCTCGGCGTCCGGCGTCCAGTCGAAAAAGAGGTCGAGCAGATGGCCGGCGTCCGGCATCGGGCCCTCGATGCGGGGGTGCGGCCAGTCCGTGCCCCAGACGAGCCGGTCGGGATTGGCGGCGACGAGCGCTTCATGGAACGGCCGCGCCTCCGGGTAATCGGGGGCGTTGGTGGTGAGCCGGTGGGCACCGGAGAGTTTCACCCAACAGCGGCCCTCCTCGAGCAGACGCCGAAGCGTTTGAAATGCGGGCGTTCCGGTGCCGGCGCGCGCGTCGGTGCGCCCCATATGGTCGATCAGCACCGGCAGGCCCAGCCGCTCGAGCAGCGGAACGGTCTCGGGCAGGTCCTTCACGTCGATCCAGAGCTGGACGTGCCAGCCGAGCTCGCGCATGAGCGGGGCGAGCGCTTCGGCCTCTTGAAGCGGCACGCCGCCCCGGTAATGGAGCTTGCCGTCGCGAAAGAAATGGTTGAAGCGCAGCGCCTTGACGCCGAGCCTCGCCCAGCGGCGCAATTCCTCCGGCGCAACGCGGCTGTCCGCGACCGCGACCCCGCGCAGCCGCCGAGGCTCGCGCGCGAGCGCATCGAGCATCGCCGAATTGTCGCGACCGTGAGCGCTGCCCTGCACCAGCACGCCGCGCGAAAAGCCGAGCGTGTCGAGCATCGCCAGATATTTCGCAAGCGGCGCGTCGGGCGGGGTGTAGCTGCGCTCCGCCGCATAGGGAAAGCGGTCGGAGGGCCCGAAGACATGCGCGTGCGTGTCGCAGGCGTCCGGCGGCAAAGCGTGTTTCGGCTTGCTCGGGCCGACCGGCCCGGGGCAGATGGGAATGTCGGATTCCGTCGCGGCGCTCACGGCTGCCTCACGCCTTGGTGCCGAGCCCGCGCATGAACCGGTCGGTGATGCGAGCGGGGTCGCGGTCGGTGGTGCCCACGCCCGGCTTGTCGTCGATCCGCACCGCGATGAAAGAGGGGCCCTCGCGTGCCAGCGCCTCCTCGACGAGCGCCTCGAACATCGTCTCGTCGGCCGCCCAGGCCGCCTGCGCAAGCCCGGCGCCGCGGGCAATGGTGACGAAATCGGCGCCGAACGCCGTTGCGGTCGGCTGGCCGCCCGTGATCTGGTAGCTGCGATTGTCCATGACCACGATGGTCAGATTCTTCGGCCGGCGCGCCGCGATGGTGGTGAGGCAGCCGAGCTGCATCAAGAGCGAGCCGTCGCCTTCGAGCGCCACCACTTTGCGGTGGGGTTGGGCGATGGCGACCCCGAGCGCGATCGGGCAGGCGAGGCCCATGCTGCCGAGCATGTAAAAATTCTGCGGTCGCTGGCCGGCCATCCACAGGTCGAAATTGGTGTTGCCGATGCCGCCGATGACGGCTTCCTCGCCCTTCAGTTTCGCGACCAGCCGTTTGGTGATGTCGAAGCGGTTCATCACCTGCGCATTGCCGGGACCGATCGGCGCAAGGTTCTCGTTCATGGCGCTTCGCCTCACTTCTGGAACACTTTGCCGCCGGTGAGCAGCGGCGAGAGCAGCATGGCGGCAGGTTGGCGCGTCGCATAAGCCTGTTTGATCGACCGATCGACGATGAACTCCACCTCGTCGGTGCGCGTCAGCTTGTTGGTCTCGATGGCGAGCGCCGTCAGCACCGGCTGCATCGTTCGATGCACCAGCGCCTGGCCGAGATTGAACTCGCCCAGCGTGCCGCGCTCCGAAACCATCAGGAGCACCGGGATCTGAAACGCGACCGGCAGCGAGGCGAGGGCGTTTGCGAGCGTGCCGAATCCGGACGTCTGCATCAGCACAAGGCTGCGCATGCCGCCCATGATGGCGCCGCAGGCGATCCCCACCGCCTCCTCCTCGCGCGTGGTCGCGAAGACGGTGAAGAAGGCGTCGGCGTGCAGGGCCTCGATCAAAGGTTTGAGAACGTTGTCGGGAACATAGACGGCGAGCCGAACCTCGTTCCGCTTGAGCGTGCGCAGCACGATCTCGTGCCAGGGTTCCGCCCCGCCTCCGCCTGCCATCGTCATGGTCGGTCTTCCACTCCCCGCTTTCCTTTTTTGCCCGCCGCAGTTGACAGGGCGGGGCGAATGGCGATCCTCGTGATGCGAATGCCCCCGCCCCAGCCTTTCGCCCCATAGTGACGCGATGTCCGCGAAATCGTCCAGCCCTTGCCGGGCCGCGCCCTTCGATGTCAGAAAGTCGCGCGTGCGCCGTCCCTCCATCCGCTGACAGCCTACCATGGTCAATTCCAAGCGCGTCTTCTACGTCGTTCCGCATGCTCCCGTCGGCTATGTCGAGGCGCTCTCGAAGCGGCCGGACATCACGCTCGAGGCGCTTGCGCCCGATTGCAGCGAAACGGAGGCCGCGCGGGTGCTGGCGGAGGCCCATGCCTACCAGACAAGCTCGACCCGCGACGAGCTGCCGCTGCGCTTCCACACCACCGCCGACCTCCTGAAACGCGCCCCCAATTTGCTGATCGTGTCGGCGAACGGGGCGGGTTACGACACGGTCGATGCCAAGGCCTGTACGGAAGCTGGCGTACTGGTGTTGAACCAGACCGGCGGCAACAAGGAAGCGGTCGCCGAGCATGTGCTGGGCATGATGCTGGCGCTTTCCAAGCGCATCATCGAGACCGACCGTGCGCTGCGCGCCGGCAGGCTCTCTGACCGGAACGCATTCATGGGCGCGGACCTCGTGGGCAAGACGGTCGGTGTTGTCGGCCTCGGCAATGTCGGCAGCCGGGTCGCCGAGCTCTGCCGCGGCCTGTTCCGGATGCGGGTGCTCGCCTGCGATCCCTACCTCTCGGCCGAGGAGGTGAAGGCGCGCGGCGCCGAGAAGGTCTCCCTCGACGCGCTTCTCAGCCGGGCCGATTTCGTGTCGATCAACTGCCCGCTCACCGAGGAGACGCGGGGCATGATCGGGGCGCGCGAATACGCGCTGATGCGGCCCCACGCCTATTTCATTACCACGGCGCGCGGCTTCATTCATGACGAGGCGGCGCTCGCCGAGGCGCTGCAAGCGAAGCGGATCGCAGGCGCCGGCCTCGACGTCTGGAGCAAGGAGCCGCCGACGAAGGATCACCCGCTGCTCAAGTTCGACAATGTCATCGTGAGCGCCCACAATGCCGGCGTCACCGCGGAGGCGCGCATCAATATGGGCCGGTTCGCGGCTGAATCGATGCTCGACGCGCTGGACGGCAAACGGCCGGCCCGCATCGTCAATCCGGAGGTCTGGCCGCATTACGCCGCGCGCTTCGAGAAGACATTCGGCGTGAGGCCGGGCTGAGCGCGCGTTCGTGCGCCGGCGCCTGGTCAGGCCGTCGCAAAAACGCGGCGGCTACGTCGGGTGAGAAGCCAGACGACGATGCTCGCGTGGAGGAGATTCCATAAGACGCCGTGCGCGAAGGCCACGCGGTAGGAGCCGGTCAGGTCGAAGATGAGGCCCGACACCCACCCGCCGAACGCCATGCCGAGGATCGAGGCCATCAGCACCACGCCGACCCGCCAGCCGGCCTCCTGCGGCGCGAAGAATTCGCGGATGACGATGGCGTAGCTCGGCACGATTCCGCCCTGGAACAGACCGAACAGCGCCGAGATCACGTAGAGCGAGGTCAGGCTGTCGAAGCCGAGATAGAGCAGGAGCGCCACGCCCTGCATCACCGAGCCGACGAGGAGCGTCACGAGTCCGCCCGCCCGGTCGGCAAGCAGGCCTGAGAGAAGTCGCGCCACCAGCCCGAATCCGAGCATCAGCGACAACATTTCGGCCCCGCGCGCCGGGCCGTAGCCGAGGTCGCCGCAATAGGCGACGATGTGCACCTGCGGCATCGCCATGGCGACGCAGCAGGCCACCGCCGCGACCGTGAGCAGCGCCATCAGCGTTCCGGGCGAGAGCCCGGCGGCTTGGCGCCGCGCGCCGGCATCGGCCGCCTCGCTGTGCGCGTCGGTCTGCGGAAGGCGCGGGCGCAGGAGCCAGGCGAGCGGCAGCACGCTGGCGAGGCAGAACAGGCCGACGGCGATATGGGTTGCCCGCCAGCCCGAACTGTCCAGGAAATGCTGCAACACCGGCGGCCAGACGGTGCCGGCGACGTAGTTGCCGCACGCCGCGATTGCGACCGCGACGCCGCGCCGACGCAGAAACCAGTGCGAGACGTCGGCCATCAACGGACCGAAGGCGGCCGAGGTGCCGAAGCCGATGACAAGATGCGTGGCGGCGAACGCCCAGAGGTTCGCCGCAAAGCCGGCACCGACATAGCCGAGGCCAATCAGGAGCGCGCCGAGCATCACCGGCAGCATGATGCCGGCACGGTCGGCGAGGCGGCCCATCGCAACGCCGCCAACCCCGAAGCCGATCATCGTCAACGTGAAGGGCAGCGAAGCGTCGGCGCGGGAGGCGGAAAACGCCGCCTGCACCGTCGGCAGCGCCACGACGTAAGACCACATGCCGACATTGGCGAGGGTGCCGATGAGCAGCGAAATGCCGAGCCTGAACCAAGCGTAGCGCGAATCGACGATGGCGGCGGGCGGAAACGCGGCTTCGATGGCCACGGGCGTTCCCTTTGTGTTAGGGTTTGGCAGCACAGCCGACTGTGCGCCTCCCTGATCCGGTGATCAATACGAGCGGGCCGATGATCACGACGCCATTCGAAGCCGCCCTCAATGTGCGCGCTCGCGAAATGGCCGATGCCTGCGTGCGATGCGGCAAGTGCGTTGAGGTCTGCCCGGTCGTGAAGCCCGCCGGCATCGAGGGGGAACCGGCCGCGGTGATCGGCGGTGTGCTCGACCTCGTTCGCGGCGGGCCGGGGGAGGAGGCCGGCCGCAAATGGGCAGCCTCCTGCGTGCTGAGCGGCAA
Organism: Xanthobacteraceae bacterium; assembly: GCA_035716025.1. Classification (GTDB taxonomy): domain Bacteria; phylum Pseudomonadota; class Alphaproteobacteria; order Rhizobiales; family Xanthobacteraceae; genus JADGHE01. The sequence goes on along the minus strand of DASTKH010000051.1, from coordinate 48,622 downwards.
CTGTATCGAAGCTTGCGACTATGGCGTCAACCCGCGCTTTCTTTTGGCGATGGCGCGCGTCGCAGTGGCGCAGACGACGACTGACAAGGAGGCGCAGCGCCGGCGCGGCGTCGAAAACTTCCGCAAGGTGAGCCGCGAGGTCACGCATCTTTCGCGCCTGCAACTCGACGAGGCGATGCTCGCGCGCTTGGGGCAGGCTGCCGCGGCGCGCCGCCCGGATGGCGAAGCGCCCGATTTCATTTTCTACACCGGCTGCAATGTGCTGCGGACGCCGCACATCGCGCTGCTCTGTCTCGACATCATGGATCAGCTCGGTATCAGCTACGAGGTGATGGGCGGGCCTGCGCATTGCTGCGGCGTCGTGCAACTGCGCACCGGCGATACGGCAACCTCCGGGCGCGTCGCGGAATCGGCCCTCGACAAGATGAGCCGCAGCAAAAGCGGCCAGGTGATCTCCTGGTGCCCGAGTTGTTACGTACAGTTCACCGAGACCACGCTGCCGACGATCGAGAAGGTGCGGGGCGCGCGCCCGTTCGAGATGACCCCGTTCATGCATTTTCTTTGTCAACATCTGGAGCGCTTGCGCCCGCTGTTGCGGCCGCTTCCGCCGATGCGCGTGGCCCTGCACCGCCATCCGGGTGTGCGCGGCGTCGTCGCCGCGGTCGAAGAGCTCCTGCGGGCGGTGCCGGGCGTCACCCTCGTCGATCTCGGCGTGCCGGCCGTCGGCCTGCAGATGGCGCAGATGGCGGCGCAGCCCGCCCTGCGCGACGCATTGCAGAGGCGCGAACTGGCCGCCGCGCGCGAGGCGGGCGTCGATGCGCTCGCGGTGATCTATCACACCGATTATCGCGAGCTTTGCGCGCACGAGGCCGCGCTGCCCTATCGCATCGTCAATGTCGTGGAGATCATCGCGGCGGCGCTCGGCCTCTCGCAGCCCGACACGTTCAAGCGGCTCAAGCTCAAGCAGGACGTGGACGCGATCCTTGAAGATTGCCGTGATCTGCTCGCGCAGCATCGCCTCGACCCGCAGGCGGCGCGCGAAGTCGTCGCCGCCATGCTCAAGGAACAGTCGGTGCCGATCGGGGCCTACTGAGCTTCTCTCGCGGAGCGGGGCTCGGCGCGCCCTCGCGTTCCGCGGCCGCAAAATCCCTCCGTCTCGCGCTGCGGCGAGCGGTCGCGGTTTGACCCGCCTTCACCTGCTGCCGCACAATCGGCCCAGCTCATCCAGGAAGATCCTCATGCCGCAGCTTTCCAACCTTGCCGTCCGCGACATCGAGACGGTGCTGCATCCGAACACCAATCTCGCAACGCTGCCGCAGACCGGGCCGCTCGTTCTCGAACGCGGCGAAGGCTGCTGGGTGAGCGACAGCGAGGGCAAGCGCTATCTCGAAGGCATGGCGGGCCTGTGGTGCACGTCGCTGGGCTACGGCAACGAGGAGCTGGTGGAGGCGGCGGCCGCACAGATGCGCCGCCTCTCCTATGCGCATCTCTTCGGCGGGCGCAGCCACGATCCGGCGATCGAGCTTGCCGAAAAGCTCAAGGAGATGGCGCCGATCCCCATCTCGAAGGTGTTCTTCTGCTCCTCGGGCTCGGAGGCAAACGACACGCAGGTGAAGCTCGTCTGGTATATGAACAACGCGCTCGGGCGGCCGAAGAAAAAGAAGATCATCAGCCGTCTCAAGGGCTATCACGGCGTCACGGTCGCGTCTGCCTCGCTCACCGGCCTGCCCAACAACCACATCGACTTCGACCTGCCGATCGCCAACATCCTGCACACGGGCTGTCCGCACCATTACCGCTTTGCGCGCGCGGGCGAGAGCGAAGAGGATTTCGCGACGCGCCTTGCCGACGAGCTCGAAGAGATGATTCTGCGCGAGGGGCCCGACACGGTCGCCGCCTTCATCGCCGAGCCCGTGATGGGAGCGGGAGGCGTGCTGGTGCCGCCCGCGACCTATTTCGAGAAGGTGACGGCGGTCTGCCGCAAATACGACGTCTATATGATCGACGACGAGGTGATCTGCGGCTTCGGGCGGCTCGGCGCTGCCTTCGGCGGCGAGGTCGTGGGCTACCGCGCCGATTCCATCACTGTCGCGAAGGCGCTGTCCTCCGCCTATGTACCGATCGCCGGCGTGATGATTCCGGAATCCATGTATCAGGCGATGGTCGACGAGAGCCGCAAGATCGGCGTTTTCGGCCACGGCTTCACCTATTCCGGCCATCCGGTCGCCGCCGCCGTGGCGCTCAAGACGCTGGAAATCTATCGGCGCGACCGCATCTTCGAAAAGGTTGCCGCCAAGGCGCCGCACTTCCAGGCGCGACTTAAAGCGCTCAATGAGCATCCGCTCGTCGGCGAGGCGCGGGGTTTGGGGCTCGTCGGCGGGGTCGAAATGGTGGCCGACAAGGCGACGAAGCGCAGCTTCGATCCGAAAGCCGGGCTTGCCGGGCGTGCCGCGCGCTTTGCCGAAGAAGAGGGCCTCATCGTCCGGCCCCTGCCGGGCGACGTGCTGACGCTCTGTCCGCCCCTGATCATCACCGCAGAAGAGATCGATCTTCTCTTCGACCGACTCACGCGAGCGCTCGACCGGACCCTTGCCTGGGCCAGGCGCGAGCAGCTCACGGCTTGAGGTCGCAGCCGGGCAAGACGGCGCTGGGCGTTCCCGGCCCGGCCGGAAGGGTTGCGCGCGCCTCCGCGAAGGGGCGCCGTTGCCTCAGCTGCGCATTTGCGTCAGCGCGACCTGCGGATTGAACGGAGAGTCACCGCTTTTGGGCGCGAGCACGACCACCGGCGTGCCGATCTTCACCCGGTTGTAGAGATCGATCACGTCCTCGTTGGTCATGCGGATGCAGCCGGAGGAAATGGCCTGGCCGATCAGCTCCGGCTGATTGGTGCCGTGGATGCGAAAGAGCGTGTCCTTGTTGCCTTCGTAGAGGTAGATGCCGCGTGCGCCGAGGGGATTCGCGGGCCCGCCGGTCACGCGCGCCGGAAACGGCCCGAGGCGCCGCTGAATGTCTTCGGTTGGGATCCAGTCCGGCCACTCGGCCATGCGCCCCACGCGCGCCACCCCCGACCAGGCCAAGGCCTCCTCGCCCACCGTGACGCCATAGCGGATCGCCTTGCCGTCGGGTAGCACGTAATAAAGATAGCGCGCGTCGGTATCGACCACGATTGTGCCCGGCGCTTCCCGGCGGTGATAGGTCACGATGTGGCGCTGATAAGGCTCCGGAACCGTGGCCTTGGCATAGGGCGCGTTGGCGAGATATTCCTTGTCGCGTGCCGTCCAGCCGGCCTGGGTCGCCGGCTCGATGTACGAGTCCGTGACACAGCCCGCGAGCATCAGGCTCGCACACAACGCGCCAATGGTGAGCGGACGCGCCGCCATTTGCAACCTCTTGTCAGGAATCTGCCGCATTGAAGCCGCACCCAAGGTACGCGAAAAAGCCCTCCCGGACCATCCCTCAGAGGGATGGCCGGCGGTCCCGGCGGACGGACTGTTGCCCGAAAGCCGCAAATGCTACCGCCGGCGTGGCTTGTTTCTTTGCCGGATCAGGCGCTTGCGCCGTTTAACGAAGCGTTGACCTGGCCGGTATTTGTTCCCTGGACGAGACGGAAAAAGCCGCAGAACCGCCGCGAACACGACGCAGTTTAGCGCGGCGGGCGCCGCAAGCGCACCCCATCTCAACGGCAGGAGACCGGCGCTTCTCGCGCCTCATTCGCGGGAAACTCGTCATGAACCCCTCGACAGCCCATGAACCGCGCCCTGAGGCGCGGAGAGGATCGGCGGGCAGCCCCGGCGAGCTCGAATCGCGCCACGCCGCGCTCGGCATGCCGGTCGTCGCGGCCGCGGCCCGTTATCCGAGCGAGGCTCGCAATCCGGCCTGCAAGCCCCCCGCCTTCGCAAGCCGTGAACCCGAGGACGCCGTGGACTGAGCGCCCGCGGTCCGCGCGGCGCTTCCCCCGGCTTCGCACCCTGATGGACGGCCGCCGCCTGGCGCGGTAGGCAGGGCCGTTCCGCTTTTGCGAGTCGCAGCATGCTCGCGCTTTATGTTCTCCGCGCAAACGCGCTCGAACGCGTCGTCGTCCCGGCCGAGAACGCCGCGCCCGAGGAAGCGGTGTGGATCGACCTCGTTTCTCCGACCCAGGAGGAGGACAAAATCGTCGAGCGGCTCCTGGGCATCGCGGTTCCGACCCGCGAGGAGATGCAGGAGATCGAGGTTTCGAGCCGCCTCTATATCGAAAACGGCGTGCGCTACATGACGGCGACGCTGATGTGCCAGTCCGACACCGAGGCGCCCAAGACCTCGCCCGTGACCTTCATTCTCGCCGGAAACCGGCTTGTCACCGTCCGCTACGACGAGCCGCGCCCGTTTTCTCTGGTGACGACGAAGCTCGCACGCCATTGCGCGGGCGGCACGACCGGCGCCTCCGTGCTGATGGATCTGCTCGACGCGATCATCGACCGCGCGGCCGACATCCTCGAGCGCAACAGTGCGGAAGTGGACATCGTTTCGCACCAGATTTTTGAGCCGACGGAGCGCCGTTCGAGCCGGTCGCGCACCTACAACCACATCATGCGGACGATCGGCCGCAAGGGCGATCTCAACTCCAAGGTCCGCGAGAGCCTCGTTTCCATCGGCCGCCTGGTTCTGTTCCTCGCCAATGAGGCCGACGGCCTGAAATGGCCGAAGGACATGCGGGCGCAGCTCAAGGTGATGCAGCGCGACGTGCAGTCTCTGTCCGACCATGCAAGCTATCTTTCGAACAAGATCACCTTTCTGCTCGACGCGATGCTGGGCATGGTGTCGATCGAGCAGAACAACATCATCAAGATTTTCTCGGTGGCCGCCGTCGGCTTGATGCCGCCCACCCTCATCGCCTCGATCTACGGCATGAATTTTCGGCACATGCCGGAGCTCGACTGGGTCTTCGGCTATCCTTTCGCCGTCGTGCTGATGATCGTCGCGGCCGTCGTTCCGTATTTCTATTTCAAGTGGCGCGGTTGGCTGTGAGGGCGGCGGGCCCGCCCCTTGTGGCCGATCAGACGTGCTGGCCGCCGTTGATGTGGATTTCGGCCCCGTTCACGTAGGAGGAGGTCTCCGTGCACAGCACGTAGATGATCTTCGCCACCTCGTCGGGCGTGCCCAGCCTCTGCATGGGGATCTGCGCGACGATTTTGTCGGTCCCCGGCGAGAGGATGGCCGTGTCGATCTCCCCCGGTGCAATGGCATTGACCCGCACGCCGAGTCGGCCGAAGTCGGCCGCCATCTCCCGCGTCAGCGCCGCGAGCGCCGCCTTCGACGTCGCATAGGCCGCGCCGGCGAAGGGGTGCACGCGCGAACCGGCGATCGAGGTGACATTCACGACCGAGCCTTTCGCCGCCTTGAGCTGGTCGATGAGGCCGCGCGCCAGCATGATGGGCGCAAAGAAGTTGACGCGGAACACGTGCTCCCACACGTCGAGCGTGGTATCGATGCTGCCGAGCCGCGCCCCGCCCTCGGCCTTGGGGGAGATCGCCGCATTGTTGACGAGCGCGTGAAGCTCGCCCTCCGGTAGCCGGCGGCGGATTTCCGCGATCGCCGCCTGCGTGCTCTTCTCGTCGCCGAGATCGACCTGAATGTGGTCCTCCGGCCCCATTTCCCAGGGGCAGTTCTCGGGGAAGGGGTGGCGCGAACAGGTGATGACACGCCAGCCCGCGGCGGAGAAACGCTTCACCGTCGCATGGCCGATCCCGCGGCTGGCGCCGGTGAGCAGAAGGGTGCGGCGGCGCTGGTTCGTTTCGGGCATGAGGGCGACTCTAGCCTAGGGATAAAGCCGCGTCTTGCTCCACGCCTCGCCCGGAGCGGCGCGGTTGTATTCGACCCTGTCGTGCAGGCGGAACGGCCGGTCCTGCCAGAACTCGATCGACAGCGGGGCGATCCGGAAGCCCGACCAGAAGGGTGGGCGCGGCACCGTGCCGAGCGCGTATTTCGCGGTCATGCGCGCCACCGCCTTCTCGAAAGCGAGCCGGCTCTCGAGCGGTGCCGACTGCCGGCTCGCCCAAGCCCCGATCTGCGAAAGGCGTGGGCGCGTTGCAAAATATGCGTCCGCCTCGGCGTCCTCGACGCGAGAGACGGGGCCGCGCACCCGCACCTGGCGGGCGAGCGACTTCCAGTGGAACAGCAGGGCGGCCTGCGGATGGGCGGCGAGTTCGCGGCCCTTGCGGCTTTCGAGATTTGTGTAGAACACGAAGCCGCGCGCATCGAAGTCTTTCAGCAGCACCATGCGGACGTTCGGCACGCCGTCGGAATCGACGGTGGCGAGCGCCATGGCGTTCGGATCGGCGGGCTCGGAGGCTTTCGCCTCCTCCATCCAGGCGGCGAACAGCGCAAGCGGGTCCTCGGTGTTGGAAGAATCAACGGCGGTTAACCCCGAGGTCTTACCGGCCGTTAAGGAATCACTGTCATCCATTCGGCATGCCCGACTCGAAACGGAACACCGAAGATCGCACCCGTTCTCTCGACGCGGCGCCCGGCGGGGCCGCTTATAGCGGATCGCACGGCGCGCTCCTATGGCGACGGCTGGCCATCGGCGCAGCGCTTCTCCTCGGACTTCCCGCTGGCGGATGCAGCACGTCCTTCTCCTTGGGCGCGCTGACGGGGGCGGAGGAAGCGACCGCGTCGGTTCGGTCGCCGGCGACGCCGGTAAGCTTCGAACCTCCGGCCGACGGCGATCTGGCCTATGCCAAGTCGGCGGCCACGGAATTGTTCGCACGCGGCGCCAAGAATGCGAGCGCCGCGTGGGAGAATCCGCGCACCGGCGCCCACGGCACCATCACGCCGATTGCCACCGCCGGCAGCGGTTCGGGCTGTCAGGATTTTCTCGCAAGCTATGTGCGGGGCGCGCGCGAAGTCTGGTATCAGGGCGGCGCCTGCCGCGAAGGACGCCGCTGGGTCGTGCGCGAGCTGAAAGCGCTCCAGCGCACCTGACCCCGCCCCCGCCCAGCGCGGCGCCGGGTAAGGGCGAAAGCGGACGACGGATGCGGGGGGCGCCGGCCCGCGCCCGCGGGGAAAATCCCTCTCCCGCGGGGGGAGAGGGCAGGGAGCCTGCGGCGGCGCAGGGAAAATCTGTGCTGCAAAGGGCAGAAGGCCCGCGCGGCGGCGCTCGGAAAAAAACCTCCCCCTGCCGGGCTCAGGGCTCACCCCCTGCGGTCCCTGGGCTCTCCGCCCACGCCGCCGGCGCGTTGCAGATCGGCCACACTTGCACCACATGATCGGTAGACCCGTGCCGGACGTTCGTCCGGCCTCTCCGAGGGGAGCTTAGCCGTTATGCGAAACCCCTACGACGTCCTGGGGGTACCGCGCGACGCGAGTGCCGAAGACATCAAGAAGGCGTTTCGCAAGCTCGCGAAGAAGTACCACCCGGACGCCAACAAGAACGATCCGAAAGCCGCGGTCCGCTTTGCGGAGCTCAACTCGGCTTACGAGATTCTCGGCGACGAGGAGAAGCGCAAGCAGTTTGACCGCGGCGAGATCGACGCCGAGGGCAAGCCGCGCTTTGCCGGATTCGAGGGGTTTCAGGGCGGTCCGGGCTTCGGCCCGGGGGGCGGGGCGCATTTCGAGACGTTCACCTTCGGGCCCGAGGGCTTCCGGCGCTCCGGCGGGCGCGCGGGGCCGGGTGGGTTCGGCGCATTCGAGGACATCCTTTCGAGCGTGTTCGGCGGCATGCGTGGCGCGGATGCCGGAGCCCGGACCGCTTACGGTCCCTTTGCGGAGGCGCCGGACGCGCCCATCCGGGGACGCGATGCTTCTGTTGACGTGGTGGTCACGCTCGAGGAGGCGGTCAAGGGCACCCACAAACGGGTCGTCCTGCCCACCGGCAAGCATCTCGACGTGCGGATTCCCAAGGGGATTTCCGACGGCCAGCAAATGCGCCTTAAGGGGCAGGGCTGGGCCGGCGAAGGCGGGGCGCCCGCCGGCGATGCCTTGGTCACCGTGCGCTATGCCCCCCATCCGCAATTCAAGGTCGAGGGGGCCGATCTGCGGCTCGATCTTCCCGTCGCGCTGTACGAAGCCGTGCTGGGCGCCAAGGTGCGCGTGCCGACACTCGACGGCACGGTCGAACTTGCCATCCCCCCGAACACGAATGCGGGACGGACCTTCCGCCTCAAGGGCAAAGGCCTGCCGCGCAAGAACGGGGGCAGCGGCGACCTCTATGCGGCGATTCGCATCGTTCTGCCCGAGCGTCCCGATCCCGCGCTCGAAGAACTGATGAAACGCTGGCGCGAGGAGAAGCCCTATGACCCGCGAAAGAACGTGGGTTGACGGCGCGAGCCGCGGATCTCAGTCAAGCGAGGAGCTTTTCTGGAGCGGCTGGCGCGGCGACCGCCGCTCGAGCTGCTCGTAGGTTGCCTCGGCGATCTTCTGCAGCTTTTCGCGTTCGGCGGGTCCGCTCAAAACGTAGCCCAAATCGCCTTCGACCCAGTAGATGGCGGCGACCTGTCCGCCGCCGTCGCGCCAGCGGAACGACGTATCGGGAGAGCTCGCGCGGGAACAATAGAGCGTGTAGCGCTCCCCGGAGGGTCCCTCGTACATGAGCATGGCGGCCGCACCGCGCGGGCCCGGCAGAAGCCGTCCGCCCATCATCCTGAGGCCGAAAGGGGAGAGGTCCGGCGCGCGCAGCTGGTGACCGACACGGCGGGAGAGCCATGGAATGAGATGCGCCTCCTGCGCCCGCACTTCGATCGGGTGCCGGACCTCGGCGATGTAGAGTCGGTGGGCCTCGAGTGCGTCGGCGGCCACGAGCCGCGCGCCCGGCGCGCCGGCCCAGATGTCCCGGCCGTACCAGCCCGCGGCGCCGCCTGCCAGGAATGCGAGAGCCGCCGCGATCGCGCTCCAGCGCAGCGGCGGACGGCCTCGCCGCACGAGACGGTCGAGATCGAACCGGTCTGGAACCGGCTCGTCCGCGACACCCCCGTAGCGCTGCCGGATCCATTCGTTCTGGCTTCTCCAGGCGGCGACGCGCTGCGCGTCTTCCGGGTGACAGTGCAGCCAAGCCTCGACGTCTTCGCGGCGGTCGTCCGGCAATTCGCCGTCCACCAGCGCATGCAGCTCGTCCTCGGTGACCCGGACCTCGCCGTCGCTCATCCGATGCCCCGGCTCATTTGATCCGCCGCAAGGCCGGACGGTCTCCGTCCAGAAAGGATTTGATTTGCGCCCGCGCCCGGGCGAGGCGCGACATCACCGTGCCGATGGGAATGCCCATCACATCCGCCACCTCGCGATAGCTTAGCCCCTCGAGAACGATGAGAAGCAGCGCGGCGCGCTGGTCCTCCGTCAGCGTGGCAAGCGCCCGTTCGATATCCCGGGAGCCGAGCTCCGGCCCCGGAACGCCCGGCGTGTCGTGCTCCTCGAGCGGCAGAGCCGTCGGCCTTCGAGAGAGAGAACGCAACCGGTTGCGGTTGAGATTGGTGATGATGGTGTACAACCATTTGCGTATGTCGCCGCCCTGGAACAGGTGCTCGGAGCGCAAAGCGCGCACCAGCGTGTCCTGCACGAGATCGTCGGCTGCATCCGCCTCGCGCGTCAGAGCGCGCGCATAACGGCGCAGCGCCGGGATCGCCGCTTCAACCCCACGTCGAAACGCCTCTGAGCCCCCTAGCGCCAATGGTGAGCTCCCGGCCGGTGACTGCTCGCCATGCGGACGCGCCGATGGCTGCGGCCCTTGCCGTCTCTCCGGCGGAGCGACGCCATGAATGGGCGAACCTGCATGAGGAACAACCCGCTGTCGCCTCTATTCCCGAACGCGTTTTGCGTTTGGGATTGGCGGCGAGCTTTGCTTGAAAGCCCGCCGAACCCTATGCCATAGGTGGCGCCCGGCCGAAAGTGCCGCGGTCAAGGGAGCATGCATGGCCGAGACGCCCAATCTCATGCGCGGCAAACGCGGCCTCATTATGGGGGTGGCCAACAACCGTTCGATCGCCTGGGGCATCGCCCGGGCCTGCCGCGGGCAGGGGGCCGAGCTTGCCTTCACCTACCAGGGCGAAGCTCTCAAGAAGCGGGTCGAACCTCTGGCGCAGGAGGTCGGAGGCTTTCTCGCCGGCCATTGCGACGTGACCGAGCCCGCCACCATCGACGCCGTGTTCGCCGCTGTGGCCGAGCGGTGGTCGACCCTCGATTTCGTGGTCCACGCCATCGCCTATTCGGACAAGGATCAGCTCGATGGCCGCTACGTGGACACGACGGCCGACAATTTTTCGAAGACGCTGCTCATCAGCTGCTATTCCTTCACGGCCGTTGCGCAGCGGGCGGAAAAGCTGATGCCGAACGGCGGCGCCTTGTTGACCCTCACCTATTACGGCGCCGAGAAATGGATGCCCCATTACAACGTGATGGGCGTGGCCAAGGCGGCGCTCGAAGCTTCGGTGCGCTATCTCGCGGCCGACCTCGGCGCGAAACGAATCCGCGTGAACGCGGTTTCGGCCGGGCCCATCAAGACGCTCGCCGCCTCGGGCATCGGTGATTTCCGCTATATCCTGAAATGGAACGAGCTCAACTCGCCGCTTCGCCGCACGGTTACGATCGAGGAGGTGGGCGAGGCCGCGATGCTGCTGGTCTCCGACGCGGGACGCGGCATCACGGGGGAGATTCTCCACGTCGACGCCGGCTATCACATCGTCGGCATGAAACATCCCGAAGCGCCCGACATTTCCGTGACGTCCGACATCTCCATTGCGAAGGAATAGTCCGCGCCGCGCCGCCGCGCCCGGCCAGCGCCGGCGCGGTGCGTCGGGAAATCCCGCCGCCGTTCGAAAGAAGGCTCAGACCGGCTCGAACTTGAAGCCGATCTCGGTGAGCTTTTCGAGCGCGGCCCGGCCGTGCTTTTGTTCGATCTCCTTTCCGAGCGAGGCGGCAAAGGTGACGTTGTCTTCCTGTTTCTCGGTCGGGATCTGGATCATCACGAGCAGGCGTGCCGTCTCGTCGGAAATGTTCCGGAAGCGGCGGTGAATGCCGGGCGGGACCGAGACCATGTCAAGGGGTTCGAGCACCAGCGTGTTCTCGCCGTTGTCGCCCCAGGCGATTTCGAACCGACCGTTGAGGCAGAAGAAATTCTCGATTGTCGTGGCGTGGTTGTGAAGGCCCGGCCCGTTGCCGGGCGGGCATTCGGCAATCGAAATCGAAAGCCCCGGCTCGCCTTTCACCGGCGCGCCCTTGTTGCGCCCCGAATAGCCGGCCGGAACCATCACGGGATAGACGCGCCCCGCCGCAACCTTCTCCATCGCTTCCGGGGGCAGCCCCGTCGCGGCGGCGTGCTGTTGCTGATAGGATTCGAGGTTCTTGAAACGCGCCGTGCGCGCCTTCATCTCCTCGACGGTGACGATCTTCTTCGTCGCCATGCGCTTCCTCCCGGTGACATTCTTTGCCTGCCCGCCCGGGTGCGGGCGGTTTCTTCCCAGGGACTGTAACGAGGTGCGGCGGCCCGGGGCAAGCGCATGCCGGAAGGCGCCGCGACGCGGTCACGCCTTCGGCTCGAACCCCGGCTCGTAATGGGCCCCCGACATTTTGCCGTCGGCCGGCGTTCCCATGATGCCGTGCGTCAGATCCTTCACCACGAAGAACACGACGTCCTCCTCGGGCAGCGCCACGGTGTTGTGCACCTTGTTGGCGGGAAAATAGAGGAGCGTGCCCGGTCCGCAGATGCGGTCCGGCTCGCCTTCGATCGAAACCCGCAGTCTGCCCTGAACGATGTAGTTCCACTGTTCGTTCGGGTGGCTGTGCGGACGTGCGCCGGTGCCGCGCGGCTTGTACATCAACCCGACCTGGGTGCGCTCGCCCTCAACCACCGGCCCGTGCGTCGTCGCATAGCCGGTGCCGGTCTCGATCGCGGCCATTGAGGGCAGGTGGAAGACATGACCTTCCGCACCGCCCTTGATTGCGCCCTTGTTGCGGGTCTTCGCTGCTTCGCTCATCGTATTTGTCCCCGGACTCGGTTGTTCGAACCTCACGCGGCCCGAGCTTCTAGCCTAAGGCGGCGGCCGCGCAAAACGCGGCGCGGCTTCACGTCCTAAGGGCGGAGCGCCGCACGGTGCGCGCGAGATAGACGCGGATCGTCTCGTGCACGGCAGGATCGCACCAGGCCTCGGTCACGGCCTGCGCATGCTGCCGCTCCGCCGCGCGCATGCGCGCCAGCGTCTCGGCGCGCAACAGACGCTTCGTGAGAATGAACGCCGCGCGTCGGGGCGTCGCGTAGCGGGCGGCGACGGCGCATGCCCGGTCGAGAAGCCGGTCGGGTGCGACCGTCTCGTCGACGAGGCCGAGCGCGCGCGCCGTCTCGCTCGGATAGGTCTCCGCACCGTAAAGCACGTCCTGAACGGCGTGGGCAGGGACCCCGAAGCGGATGACTTCGAGCGCGGCCGGCGGAAACGGCACCCCGACCTGGTGTTCCGTATAGCCCGCGCGGCCTTCGCCCTGGGCCATCAGCCGGTAGTCGCCGGCCGCGAGCAGCACGGCACCGCCGGCAATGGCATGGCCGTTCGCCGCGACGACGAGCGGCGCTTCGAGCGAGAACAGCGCAAACATCAGATCGGCGAAAGCCGGCAGATAGCGACGCACATAAGGCGGGCCGCCGTCGACGATGCGGAACAGATCGACCCCGGCGCAGAAAATGCTTCCGGTGCCCGTCAGCACGACAGCGCGCACGGCATCCCGATCGGCGCGCCGGCAGGCCTCCGCCAGCGCCGAGACGAGTTCCATGTCGAGGGCGCTTGCCTTGCCGTGCGCGAGCCGCAGCACGCGCACCCCGTTTAGGTCTTCCGTTTCGATCATGTGCGGCGCCGTCCCGTGCGCCAGTTCATGCCGCCGGCACAGGGGCTGTCAATCGGTGCCCGACGTCCCGACGCGCAGGAACAAAGGATTGCCCAGTGGGGTTGGCATTGGCAGTGACGGATGCGATCCATGCCCGGCGAGGAGAACTTCCGACGCCCGTTCGACCGGCCCGCCGGCAGCCGCACGCTGCGGGGCGCGCCGGCCGCGCCGGTCCGCGAGGTCGAGATCAAGACCTTCCGCTTCGCGGACGACGGCAAGGTTCCAAACCATCCGCGCTGGCCGCTGCTGCTTTATCCGCAGGTGCTGCGGCCGGCGGGGGAAGACGCGGCCGCTTTGTTCGAGTCCGTCTTTGCCGGCAACGGCTGGGGCGGAATGTGGCGCGACGGGGTCTATCCCTACGTCCACTATCATTCGCGGATCCACGAGGCGCTCGGCATTGTGCGCGGGCGCGCGCGGTTGCGCTTCGGCGGCGAGAGCGGTGCCGAGATTGCTGTGGCGGCGGGTGACGTCGCGGTGCTGCCGGCGGGCACGGGCCATCAGCGGCTCGAAGCGAGCGCGGATTTTCTGGTGGTCGGCGCTTATCCGCCCGAAGGCGAATACGATCTTTGCCGGACCGATGCGCCCGCGGACCGCGATCGCGCCCTGCAAACCATCCCGCAGGTGCCGAAACCCCGCAGCGACCCGCTGTTCGGCGCTGGCGGGCCACTTACGCGGATTTGGGAATAAGGCGCGGGGCGGTCCTCAGGCCGCGCAGCTTTCGAAGCCCTGGCGTATCTTCTCCTCCGGCAGGTTGCGGCCGATGAAGACGATGCGGCTCACCCGCTTTTCGTTCGGCTGCCACGGGCGCTGGTGATCCCCGTCGAGGATCATGTGCACGCCCTGGAACACGAAACGGTCGGGATCGTCTTTGAAGGAAAGAATACCCTTGGTGCGCAGGATGTTCGGTCCTTCGCTCGCCACGAGGTCTTGCACCCACGGAAAGAATTTCTCGGGATCGAGCGGTTTCTCGCTCACGAGCGAGAGCGACTGCATGTCCTCGTCGTGATAGTGCTTGAGCCCGTGCCGGTGCGCATGCGCGTGCCCGTGCTCGTCGTCATGGCCGTGTGCGTGGTGGTCGTGATCATGGTCATGATGGTGATTGTGCTCCTGCTCCTCGGTTTCGAGGAAGCTCGGCTCGATATCGAGAATGCGGTTGAGATCGAACGCTTGGCGGTCCAGCACTTCGGCGAGCGGCACCGCGCAGCGCTGGGTGCGGTGGATGCGCGCATAGGGGTTGATGGCGTGGATACGCCGTTCCACCTCACGCAGGTCGTCGGGCGCGACCAGATCGGTCTTGTTGACAAGGATCACGTCCGCAAAAGCGATCTGGTTCTTTGCCTCAGGCGTGTCGCTCAGGCGATCCTGGAGCCATTTTGCGTCCGCGACGGTGACGACGGCATCGAGCTTGGTTTTGGCGCCGACATTCTCGTCGATGAAGAAGGTCTGAGCGACGGGGGCGGGGTCGGCAAGCCCGGTCGTCTCGACGATGATCGCGTCGAACTTGCCCTTGCGCCGCATCAGGCCTTCGAGGATGCGGATGAGATCGCCCCGCACGGTGCAGCAGACACAGCCGTTGTTCATCTCGAACACTTCCTCGTCGGCGTTGACGACGAGGTCGTTGTCGATGCCGATCTCGCCGAACTCATTGACGATGACGGCATATTTCTTGCCGTGCGGCTCCGAGAGGATGCGGTTGAGGAGCGTCGTCTTGCCGGCGCCGAGATAGCCGGTGATCACCGTGACGGGCAGCTTGTTGTCGGACATGGCTTCGACTCCGCGTGACGTCTGGCGGGCTTGTCCCGACCATCCGCGTCTTGCTAGGCAGTGGTAAGGGGAACCTGCATGCCCGCCGCAACGGCCGGCATGACGATGGACCTTCCCCCCATATAGGCCGTCGCGCGCGGGCCGGAAAGCAGGAGATGACATGAGACCTTTGAGCAGGGCAATCGCGGCCGCGCTCGCGGCCCTGGGCGCCGCCTTCACCGGCCACGCGGCGGCCCAGACCTATCCCGACCGCACGGTCGAGATCATTAATCCCTATACACCCGGCGGCGCCACCGACATCATGGGGCGAGCGCTGATGGACGGCCTCGCGGAAGCGCTCAAGCAGCGTTTCGTGTTCGTCAACCGGCCGGGCGCCAACGGCGCGATCGGCACGGCCGCCGTCGCCCGTGCCAATCCCGATGGTTATACGCTGCTGTTCACCGCCGCCGTCTCGATGGTCGTCAATCCGCTGACCCAGAAGGAGACCGGCTACACGCTCGACTCCTTCGACCACATCTGCCAGACGCTCTCGAACGAGATGGTGCTCGAGGTCCATCCCGACTCGCCGTTCAAGACCGCCGGCGACCTCATTGCCGCCGCCAAGGCCAAGCCGGGCGGCCTCAACTATGCGATCCTCGGCATCGGCTCGATCCCGCACCTTGCGACGATAGAGCTCGAACAGGTCGCGGGCGTGAAGTTCAACGCGGTGCCGTTCAAGGGCGACTCGGAAGTGATCCAGCAGGTGCACGGGCGGCACGTCGATTTCGGCGCCTCCACCCTTGCCGGCGCAGCGAAGAGCGGCTTGCGTCTCCTCGGCGTGTTCTCGAAGCAGCGAAATCCCGCCATTCCCGACGTGCCGACCTTCAGGGAGCTCGGCTACGACGTCGCGCCCGCGAGCATCGGCGGCCTCTCGGCGCCCAAGGGGCTGCCGGCCGACGTGAAGGCGAAGCTTGAAGAGGCCTGCCGGGCAGCCGCACACAGCGAACGCTACCGTGCCGTCGCAAAGGCCGTCTTCCAGCCGAGCGAATACTACGCGGGCAGCGCCGAATACACCAAGGCCCTGCAAGAAGATCTCGCGGTCAAGCGCCGCCTGCTCGGCCAGTTGGGCATGGTGCGGGAGGCACGCTGATCGTTCTTCAGCCCTTTGCGCTCATCCCGACCCTCTTCCCGCAAGCGGGGAGAGGAAGAAGGCGCGGCCGCGAGCGGCGAGAGGGAGAAAGGGACGCGGCGGGCGTTTGCGAAACCTCACTCGGCGAGTGCGGCCGCAAGGGCGCGCAGATTGCTGCGCATCATTGCGATATAGGTCGGGGCGGGGCCGTCGGGACCGGACAGCGCGTCGGAGTAAAGCGTGCCGCCGATCCGCGCGCCGGACTCGTGCGCGATCCGCTGCATCAGCCGCGGGTCCTTGATGTTCTCCAAGAACACCGCCGGAATGCGTTCGCGGCGAATCTGCGCGATGATCCGCGCGACGTCGCGGGCGGAGGCTTCGGCGTCGGCCGCAACGCCTTCGGGCGCGACGAAGGCCAGCCCATAGGCTGCACCGAAATAGCCGAAGGCATCGTGGCTTGTGATGACGCGGCGGCGCGCCGGCGGAATCCTGCCGATCGCTTCACGCACCTCCGCGTCGAGCGCATCGAGCTGCGCCAGATAGGCCGCGGCGTTCTCCGCATAGACCGCCGCGGCCGCGGGATCGGCCGCGGCGAGCGCATCGCGGATGTTGGTCACGTAGCGTTTGGCGTTGGCGACGTCATGCCAGGCATGCGGGTCGGGCCGCTTCGGGTCGTCTTCCCTCGCGCGCACGCGCACGCCCCGCGAGGCGACGACGGTCGGTGCCCCGCGCGCCGCGGCGTCCGCGAGACGCGAAAGCCAACCCTCGAAGCCGAGCCCATTGACCAAGACCAGGCGCGCCGCGGCGATGCGCCGCGCATCATCCGGCGTCGGCGCGTAGGCGTGGGCGTCGGCGTTGGGCCCGACAAGGCTTGTCACCGCCACCCGGTCGCCGCCGACCTCTCTCACGAAATCGGCAAGGATCGAGAAAGTCGCAACGACCGGCAGGCGCGTCTGCGCCGACGCGCCCCCGGCGATGAGGAACAGCGCCGCGACGGCCGCGAGGGCCGCGAGGGCGCGGGTGAGGAAGCCGATCATGGCCATCACGCCTCGAGATGGCGCCCCGGGAAGGCACGCCAGGCAAGCCCCCCGGCCCGGCCGAACAGGACCGACCCGCCATAGATCGCGCCGGCGGCGAGAATGATTGCCGGCCCCGCGGGCGCGCCGAGATGGAAGGAGAAGAGCAGCCCCGCACCCGCCGAGACGAGGCCGATGGCCGCGGCGACCGCCGCCATCGCGCCGATGCTCCGCGCCCAGAAGCGGGCGGCGATTGCCGGCAGGATCATGACGCCGACCGCGAGCAAGGTTCCGAGCGCTTGGAACCCGCCCACGAGATTGAGCACCACGAGCGCAAGAAAGACGGCGTGCGCCGGCCCGCCGGCACGGCTCACCGAGCGCAGGAAGCCGGGGTCCGCGCATTCCAGCACGAGCGGACGATAGATCAGTGCGAGCGCCAACAGCGTGAGCGTGACAACTGCGCCGATGAGCACGAGCGCCGGATCGTCGAGCGCAAGCACCGAGCCGAACAGAACGTGCAGCAGGTCGACCCCCGTCCCCTTCATGGAGATGAGCGTGACGCCGATGGCAAGCGAGACGAGGAAGAAGGCGGCCAGAGAAGCATCCTCCTTGAGTTCGGTCGCCCGCGCGATCAGCCCCGCCCCGAGCGCGATGACGAGGCCCGTGATCAGCCCGCCCGCCGCCATCGCCGGAAGGCTCAAGCCCGCGAGCAGGAAGCCCGCAGCCGCCCCCGGCAGGATCGCATGCGCCATCGCATCGCCGATCAGGCTCATGCGCCGGAGCATCAGGAAAATGCCGATCGGGCCGGCCGAAAGCGCGAGCGCGCAGGTGCCGACGAGCGCCCGCCGCATGAAGGCGAAATCCACGAAAGGGGCGATCAAAAGATCATATGCCATCGCGCCTGCTGTCCGCAGAAACCCGTGAAATCAGGCGGCCGCTTCGAGCGCGCAGGCCGGCGCCCTTTCGTCGAAAGCCTCGCACATCTGTCGCGCCTTCAGAAGGTTTTCGGGTGTCAGCACCGCGGACGTCGCACCCCAGGCCACGGGCTCGCGCGCCAACAGGAGAGTCTGCGGGAAGCCGGCGCGGACGAGTTCGAAATCATGAAGCGCCGCGACGACGGTGCGGGCTTCTTCGTGCCAGCGTCGGACGATGGCGAAGAGGTCCGCCGCCGTCTTGGCGTCGATTGCGGTGAAGGGCTCGTCGAGCAGGATGACGCGTGCATCCTGCAACAGCAGGCGCGCGAACAGAGCCCGTTGCAATTGGCCGCCCGAGAGAGTGCCGATCGGCCGCGCCTCGAAGCCGTTCAGGCCAACGGCGGCGAGCGCCGTCTCGATCGCCGCACGGTCCTTGCGACTGATGCCGCCGAACAGGCCGCGGCGTCGCCACATCCCCATGGCCACGAGGTCGTAGACGGTAAGCGGAAAGGAGCGGTCGACTTCCGCGGCCTGCGGCAGATAGGCGATGTCGCGCGGTTTAAGTCCGTCGCAGCCGATCCGCCCGGAAAGCGGCTTGAGCAGGCCTGCGATCCCTTTGAACAATGTCGATTTTCCCGCCCCGTTCGGGCCGATCACCGCGAGCAGGTCGCCGCTGCGGATCGCCCCGCTCAGATGGTGCACCGCGGGATGGCGATCATAGCCAAGCGTGAGATCGTTGAACGTCACGAGCGCGGTCATGCGGGCAGCCTCACGCGAGAGCCCAGAGAATGGCGGCCCAGACCGCACCCGAAAGCCCGGCAGCGACAAGCAGGCGCTGCGCGACGGAGGCGCGTAGGAACGAGGGCCCGACGGCTGCGCGGGGATGCTCATGGGGATGGTGGTGATGATGGGTCATGGCACGGTGGAAATGTTATAATGTAACACTGCCAGCCTGTCCAGCCTTCGCGGCCTTGGGAAACTTTGCGCGCGGGGCGCCGTTGTCGCGCCGTGCCCATCATGGACGAGCCCGGACCCGATCTGCGTTCCCTGGCCGCTCTGGCGCGTGCCGAAAATGCCTGCCGGCGCTGTCCGCTTTTCCGCGATGCCACGCAGGTGGTACCGGGGGAAGGGCGGCCGCGGGCCCGCATGCTGCTCGTCGGCGAGCAGCCGGGCGACAGGGAGGATCTTGAGGGCCGGCCATTCGTCGGCCCTGCCGGCCGTATCCTCGACGAGGCACTCCGCGAGGCCGAAATCCCCCGTGAGGAGACGTTCGTCACCAATGCCGTCAAGCACTTCAAGCACGCGCGCCGCGGCAAGCGGCGGCTCCATAAAAAGCCCAATGCGTACGAGATCGATCGCTGTCGGTGGTGGCTCGACATCGAACGCGCGTTGTTGAAGCCTGCGGTGGTGGTGGCCCTTGGCGCCACCGCCGCCCGCGGCGTCGCCGGCCGGCCCCTCGTGGTGGGCAGGGCACGCGGATCGGCCATGTCGCTGCCGGACGGCTCGCGGCTTGTCGTAACCGTCCACCCGTCCTACCTGCTTCGTATCCGGAATTCCGGAGACTGGCGTTCGGAGTACCGGCGCTTCGTGGCTGACCTGCGCGTCGCCGCTCGGTGTGTGCCGGCCGAGCCGGGCCACGTTTCGGCCGCGTGAGGCGCGTTCTCTTTCGCGGGGAAATGAGGAGTTCATCAGCCGGTTCGACTTTCCTTGTCCCCGGGGGGCCGGCTCGCATCCGCAGGAGGTTCCTCGATGCCTCAACATTCTACGGCGGCACGCGGACCCGGTCCGCTTGTCGTTTCGGAGTCGCGCCCCCTCGAAGCGAAAAAGGCAGGCTGGCTCGGCCGCTACCGCAAGGTGCGGGCCGAAACGGAGCGCCGCGCCGCGCCGCTATCGGCCGAGGATCAAATGGTGCAATCCATGCCCGACGCGAGCCCCACGAAATGGCATCGCGCGCACACCACTTGGTTCTTCGAGCAATTCCTGCTGCGAGACGCGCTCGCCGGCTATCGTCCGTTCGACGAGGACTTCGCGTTTCTATTCAACTCCTACTATGTGTCCGCCGGGCCGCGCCACGCCCGCCCGCAGCGCGGCCTCATCACCCGGCCCGATGTCGAGACCGTGAGGGCTTACCGCGCGCATGTCGATGAGGCGATGGAACGGCTTATCGCGGGCGCCGAGCCCGAGACGCTGGAGCGCGTCGTGCCCATCGTCGAGATCGGCCTCAATCACGAGCAGCAGCACCAGGAGCTCATCCTCACCGACATTCTGCACGCCTTCGCATCGAACCCCTTGGCGCCTGCCTACGATCCCTCATGGCGCCTTCCGGGGGCGGTTCGCGGCAGCGGCGAGGCGGTGACCGTTTCGCTGCCGTCCGGCATCCGCCGCATCGGCCACGAGGGGGAGGGCTTTGCGTTCGACAACGAAGGCCCCGCCCACGACGTGCTGTTGCAGCCCGCGCGGATCGCCAGGCGCCTCGTCACGAACCGCGAATGGCTCGCCTTCATGGCGGACGGCGGCTACACGACGCCCACCCTCTGGCTTTCGGACGGCTGGGCGGTGGTGCAGGCCGAAGGCTGGGAGGCGCCGGGCTACTGGCGTCGCGTCGACGGCGTTTGGCACCAGTTCACCCTCGGCGGGCTGCGCGAGATCGATCCGGACGCGCCGGTGTGCCACGTGAGCTATTACGAAGCCGATGCGTTCGCGCGCTGGGCCGGCAAGCACCTGCCGACGGAGGCCGAATGGGAAGTCGCGGCGCGCGCCGGCCTTCTCGAAGATGCTTTCGGCATCGTCTGGCAGTGGACGCGCAGCGCCTACGCGCCTTACCCCGGCTATCGAGCCGTCGAAGGCGCGCTCGGCGAGTACAACGGCAAATTCATGGTCAACCAGATGGTGCTGCGCGGTTCCTCGCATGCGACGCCGGCCGATCACGCTCGCGTGACCTACCGCAATTTCTTCTATCCACCGCAGCGCTGGCAGTTTACCGGCTTGCGGCTCATTGAATACCCCTAGCGAACAGCGAGGCGAGCATGGCTCCCGCAGGTTCAGCCCTTCGCATTCAGGACGTCCCGCGCACGGGCTTTGCGCGCGACGTCATCGCCGGCCTCACGGCGACGCCGAAGCGTATTCCGCCGAAATATTTCTACGACGAAGCCGGTTGCCGGCTCTTCGAGCGCATCACCGAGCAGCCCGAATATTATCTCACGCGCGTCGAGACGGCGCTGCTCGAGGACCACGCGGGCGAGATCGCCGGACTCTTGCCTCCGGACGGGGCGCTCGTGGAATTCGGCATGGGCACGGCCGAGAAGGCCCGCATTCTGCTCGCCGCGGCGCCGCATCTGGCAGCGTATGTGCCGATCGATATCGCCGAGGAAACGCTGAAGCGGGAAGCAGCGACCGTGCAGCGCGATTTTCCGCGTCTTCGCGTTGTTCCTGTTGTGGCGGACTTTGCGCAGGTGATCGAGTTGCCCGAGGCCGTGCGGGAGCTTTCGCTCGCCGGCTTTTTTCCCGGCTCGACGATCGGTAATCTGGAGCCGCACGAGGCCTGTGCTTTTCTGCAACGGGCCGGCCGTATGCTCGGTCCGAAATCGCTGTTGATCATCGGCGTCGATCTCGTGAAGGACGCAAGCGCGCTCAACGCTGCCTACAACGACGCCGCGGGCGTCACGGCAGCGTTCAACCTCAACATTCTCACGCGCATTAACCGGGAACTCGGCGGCAATTTCCGGCTCGAATGTTTCGAGCACCACGCCTTCTTCAACCGCCAGCTCTCGCGGGTGGAAATGCACCTGGCAAGTCTCAAGCGGCAGAAGGTCAAGGTGGACGGCGAGACGATCGATTTCCGTGCAGGCGAGACGATACACACCGAGAACAGCTATAAATACACGCTCGACTCCCTGAGGGCGCTCGCGCGCGGGGCGGGCTGGCAGCCGGCCGCGGTGTGGACCGATTCGCGCAACTATTTCGCGATCGAAGCCTTCCGTCGCGAAGATCGTGAAAGCTCCGAGCCCGCCGCGTCGGCGCGCGCGCGAACCTAGCGCAACGACGCAACAAGATTTTCATCGGCTCGTGCTCCGTTTCATTCCTTACGCTTGCTTTTTCGCTTGCGCGGCGCACGAACGCGGCGACCCCTCCTTCGGGAGTTTTCAGCGCAAGTTCATCCTGCTCTAATGTTGCGCGGCCCCGCGCGAGCCGTGCCGCATGCGGGGCGTCGCGCGCAAGTGCGCAGTGGCGAGGAGGGCGAACATGCTCGAGGAGTTCAAAAAATTTGCGCTGAGAGGAAACGTCGTCGATCTCGCCGTCGGCGTGATCATCGGCGCGGCCTTCGGCGCCATCGTGAACTCGCTGGTCGGCGACGTTTTCATGCCGGTCATTGGGGCGATCACCGGCGGGCTCGACTTTTCCAACTATTTTATTCCGCTGTCGTCCGCCGTCACCGCCGACAGCTTGGCCGAGGCGAAGAAACAGGGCGCCGTGCTCGCCTACGGCAATTTCATAACGGTGGCGATCAACTTCGTCATCATCGCGGCCTGTCTGTTCGGCGTGGTGCGCCTCATCAACCGCCTCAAGGCGCAGGAGGCGGAGAAGCCCGCCCCGGCGCCGAGCAAGCAGGAAGTGCTGCTCGCGGAAATCCGCGATCTTCTCGCCAAGCGCGCCGACGCGGCGAAGGGCACCTGAAGCGCCCGGCCCTTCTCCGCGTGCCGGGGCGGCCTCGTTCAGCCGCGCCTGTGCGCGCGCATCGCTTCGGCGAACCGGCGGAAGAGATAGTGGCTGTCGCGCGGGCCGGGCGAGGCCTCAGGGTGGTATTGCACCGAAAAGACGGGCCGATCTTTGAGCGCGAGCCCGCAGTTCGATCCGTCGAAGAGCGAGATGTGCGTCTCCTCGACCTCCCGCGGAAGCGAATCGCGATCGACGGCGAAGCCGTGATTCATCGAGGCGATCTCGACCTTGCCGGTGGCGAGATCCTTCACCGGGTGGTTCGCGCCGTGATGGCCTTGGTGCATCTTCACCGTGCGCGCGCCGAGCGCGAGCCCGAGCATCTGGTGGCCGAGGCAGATGCCGAACGTCGGCGTGCCGGAATCGACGATCCGGCGGATCACCGGCACCGCATATTGCCCCGTCGCCGCAGGATCCCCGGGGCCGTTGGAGAGGAACACGCCGTCGGGTTTGAGCGCGAGAATGTCTTGGGCTTCCGTCTGCGCCGGCACGACCGTGACCTTGCAGCCGGTCGTGGCGAGCAGGCGCAGGATGTTGCGCTTGATGCCGTAATCGACGGCGACGACGTGGAACTGTGGGTTCTCCTGGCGTCCATACCCCTTGCCCCAGACCCATTCGGTCTCGTCCCAGGTGAAGCGCTGGCCGCTCGTCACCATCGGCACGAGGTCCATGCCGACGAGCCCCGGCCATTCCGCGGCCTTTCTTTTCAGCGCCGGCAGATCGAATTCGCCGGACGGCTCATGCGCGATCACCGCATTCGGCATGCCCCGTTCGCGGATGCGTCGCGTCAGCGCCCGCGTGTCGATGCCGGTCAGGCCGATAATGCCGCGCCGCCTCAGCCAGGTATCGAGATGACCGTCCGGCTCCGACCGGTAGTTCGAGGGCGCGGTGACCGCGGTGCGCAAGATGACGCCGCAGGCGCCACGGCCGCCCGCAAGGCTCACCGACTCGATGTCGTCGCGATTGGTGCCGACATTGCCGATGTGCGGGAAGGTGAAGGTGATGATCTGCCCCGCATAGGACGGGTCGGTGAGAATTTCCTCGTAGCCCGTCATCGCGGTGTTGAAGCAGACCTCGCCGACGGCCTCGCCGGTCGCCCCGATCCCGAACCCTTCCAGCACCGTGCCGTCCGCGAGCACCAGGAGGGCCGTGGGTTTCGGTTCCGTCCAGCCGGACGGGGTGGTTTGCGGGTTCATCGGGTCCTGTCTCGCGCGGCTCGGTTCAGGACGGGCCGGCAAGGCCCGGCCCTCTGGGACGCAGCCGGATGGATTTCGAGTCCTTGGGCTCCTACTTCCCGTATATTCAGTCGTCCGGCAAGGGTTCCGGCCGGCTTTTCTGACGAAAGGCTCGTTTCGTGCTCCGCGAGAAGATCAACGAAGACCTCAAGACCTCCATGAAGGCCAAGGATGAGCGCCGGGTTTCGACCCTGCGGATGATCAACGCCGCCATCAAGAACGCCGAGATCGAGGCGCGCGGGCAGGGCAAACAGCTCTCCGACGACGATCTGATGGGCCTGCTGCAGAAGATGGTGAAGCAGCGGCAGGAATCCATCCTGCTGTACGATAAGGGCGGACGCGCGGAGCTTGCCGACCGCGAACGCGAGGAAATCGCCATCATCCAGGGCTTTCTGCCGCAGCAGATGGGCGAGGACCAGGCACGCGCCGCGATCGCCGAGATCATCAAGCAGGAGGGCGCAACGAGCGTGAAGGACATGGGGCGGGTGATGGCGGCGCTGAAGGCCGCCTATGCCGGCCGCATGGATTTCGCCAAGGCCTCGGGCCTCGTGCGCGCGATGCTGCAGGGGTAAGCGGTCCCGGAGTCGGTCTTGATCACGGGCGCGGCCCGGTGAACACTCGCGCGCCATCCGGCGGGTGGGGGCTCCTGCCGGGGCCTCCCGCCTCCAGACCCCGCGGATTGCCAAGCGATGCTCATCGTCGACGCACAGGTGCATATCTGGGAAGGCGGCAAGCCCGTCGAGGTTCACCGGCAGATCCCGCGCTACACGGTCGACGATCTTCTCAAGGAAATGGACGAAGGCGGGGTCGATGCCGCCGTACTGCATCCGCCGAGCTGGGATCCGCGCGCCAACGCGGTGGCGATCGAAGCGGCGCGCAAACATCCCGATCGCCTCGCCGTGCTGGGCTTCTTCGACGTCGCCGACGCCAAAAACCGCGGGCTCGTCGAGACTTGGAAGGATCAGCCGGGCATGCTCGGCCTGCGCTTCGCCTTCCTGAAGCCGGGCACGCAGACCTGGCTCACCGACGGCACCATGGACTGGCTGTGGCCGGCCGCCGAGCGCGCGGGGCTTCCGATCGGCCTTCTCGTGCCGAACCATGTTTCGGTCGTCGGGGAGATTGCCGCCAAGCATCCGGGGCTGCGGCTGCTCGTCGATCACATGGCGCGCCGCCGGCATACCGCAGACGACCCCGCCTGGGCCAATCTCGGCGAGCTTCTTGCGCTTGCCCGCTATCCCAATGTCGCGGTGAAGATGACCGGCGCGCCCGCCTATTCGACAGAGCCTTATCCTTTCCGCAACATTCACAAGTATCTCAAGCAGATTTTCGACGCCTTCGGCCCCGACCGTTGCTTCTGGGGCACCGACATCACCCGCATGCCGATTCCGTGGAGGCAGTGCGTCACCTTGTTCACCGAGGAACTGCCCTGGCTCAAGGGACGCGACCTCGAGCGGGTCATGGGCCGCGCGCTCTGCGACTGGATCGGCTGGAAATTGTGACGGCGGCCGGCGGACAAATGGCCGGTTTCGCGCTCAGGCGGGAGGATATCGCGGCGCGTCTTGCGCTCTTTTCGCGCGCGCCGGCGCCGGAACGGGAGACCCCGCTCAAGCCCGCGGCCGTGGCGATCGCCATCCTGGAGGGGGAGGAGGGGCTCGACTTTCTGCTCACCCGGCGGGCCGGCACGCTGCGGGCGCATCGCGGCCAGTGGGCGCTGCCGGGCGGCCGCTGCGATCCCGGCGAAGAGGCCGCCGCGGCGGCCTTGCGCGAGCTCGAAGAGGAACTCGGGCTGCGACCTGCGGCAGACGATGTGCTTGGGTGTCTCGACGACTATCCGACGCGCTCGGGCTATCTCATCACGCCGGTCGTGGTGTGGCTCGGCGCGGCTCCGGAATTGCGCCCCAACCCCGCGGAGGTCGCATCGGTCCATCGCATTCCGCTCGGCGCGATCGTTCGCGAGGAAGCGGTCGACTTCATGTCGATCCCGGAAAGCGACAGGCCCCTGATCCGCCTCCATATCAACGGCAGCACCATTCACGCGCCGACGGCCGCTCTGATCTATCAGTTTCGGGAAGTGCTGGCGGGTCGCGCGACTCGCGTGGCCGACCTCGAACAGCCGCTTTTCGCGTGGCGATAGCCTAAAAGGGGCGCGGGACCGAGGCCTCGCAAACCTTCGGCTGTGGACAAGGGTGAACAAGCCTGCAGCGTCTCCGCGGCCCGTCCGACTCGCCTTATACTGGCTTCATGCGCTTTCCGCCCGAATTTCTTGAGGAATTGCGTGCGCGGCTCCCGGTCTCGGAGGTCGTCGGGCGGCGCGTGAAGCTCAAGAAGGCGGGACGGGAGTGGAAGGGTTTGTCGCCCTTCAACCGCGAAAAGACGCCCTCCTTCTTCGTCAATGACCAGAAGGGGGCGTGGTTCGATTTCTCCTCCGGCCGGAACGGCACGATCTTCGATTTTGTGATGGCTGCGGAGGGGGTGAGCTTTCCGGAGGCCGTCGAACGGCTCGCCGCCATGGCGGGCCTGCCGCTGCCGGTCGCCTCGAAGGCGGAGGAAGCGCGGGCGGAGCGTCGCAAGAGCCTGCACGAAGTGATGGAGCTCGCGGCGGCCTTCTTCGAGGCGACGCTCGCCGCCCGCACCGGCGCTGCGGCGCGCGGCTATCTCGCCGACCGCGGGCTCGGCCCCTCGACCCAGGTCAAATTCCGCCTCGGCTACGCACCGAACGAGCGCTACGCGCTCAAGGAACACCTGGGCGGCAAGGGTATTCCCGTTGAGACCATGGTCGAGGCAGGCCTTCTCATCGCGGGCGACGACATCCCCGTGCCCTACGATCGGTTCCGCGACCGGGTGATATTCCCCATCGCGGACGCCCGAGGCCGCGTGATCGCCTTCGGCGGACGCGCGCTCGCACACGAGGCGGCCGCGAAATATCTCAACTCGCCGGAGACGCCGATCTTCCACAAGGGCGCGACGCTCTACAACCTCGCGGGCGCGCGGGCGGCCGCGCATGCGGGCGCGCCCGTGATCGTGGTCGAAGGCTATGTCGACGTGATCGCGCTCGTGGAAGCGGGGTTTCCCGGCGCGGTCGCCCCGCTCGGCACCGCGCTCACCGAGGACCAGCTCGCGCTGCTGTGGAAGATGGCGGACGAGCCGGTACTCTGCTTCGACGGCGATGCCGCCGGGCGCCGCGCCGCGCACAGGGTCGTCGATCTCGCTTTGCCGGCCCTCGCTGCGGGCAAGACCCTGCGCTTCGCAAGCCTTCCTCAGGGCCAGGACCCGGACGATCTCGTCCGCCTGGGCGGCGCGGAGGCCATGCGCGCGGTCCTGGCTGGGGCGGTCCCGCTTGCCGACATGCTCTGGGCTCGGGAAACCGAGAACGGCCGTTTCGAGACGCCCGAGCGGCGCGCGGCCCTCGAACGGCGGCTTGGCGCGCTGGTTGAGGCGATCGGGGATCCGATCGTGAGGAAATACTATCGGGAGGACCTCGCGGCACGGGTTCGGACCTTTTTCGCCCCGCCGCAAGGGCGGAGCGGCGGCGATTACGGACGCGCCGTCGGGAGCGTCCGGACGAACTGGCCGCGCGGCGGCGGCCGGCCGGGGGGGAGGTGGCACAACCCCGAGTCCGGGCCGATGATCCCGAGCCCCCGGCTTGCGGCGAGCGCCCTGGTGCGCGGCCCGCGCGCCGGCGTTCCGCCGCGCGAGGCGCTGATCCTCCTCGCCGTGCTCAACCATCCCTGGCTGATGGAGCATCATGCCGAGGAGCTTGCCGAGATCGAGTTCCACCATGCGGACGCGGACCGGCTCCGGCGCGGCATCCTCGACGTGGCCGCGGCCCATCCGCACGCGCCGCTCGAGCCCGGGGTCCTGCGCGAGGCCCTCGCGGCCGGCGGGTTCTCGCGTCCGCTTGCCCGCGTGGAGGGGGCGATCACCCACACTGCGGATTGGCCAGCGCGCCCCGGCAGCGCCGAAGCCGACGTCGCGGCGTGGTGGAACCACGTGATTGGCTTGCATCGTAAGCAGAGGACGCTACATAGGGAGTTGAAAGACGCCGAGCGCGCCCTGGGAACCGAACCGAGCGACGAAAACCTGCGCTGGTTGCGCGATATCCAGGAGCGCTTATCCGTTCTTGAAGGCGCCGAGGCTCTGATCGAGGATTTCGGGGTCCTGTCCGGAAGGCCGGCACGGAGTTTTTGATCCGATTGGGGCGGAACCGCAAAATAGGGGGGGATCGGACGGATATGCCGGCGTTTCCGCAGTGGGCGGAACCGGCGGCCGGCCGTGGATCGGGGGCAGAGGCGTTAGGGCGAGGGATGGCACCGATACTTAAAGCCTTGACCGCGCGTTAGGCTTAAGCGGCGTTTAACGCCGCCGGTGCAAGTTGGGATTCTCAATCGAGGGGCGGCGTCTCTTGCCGGGCGTTCGCCTTTTTTGCCGGCTGGCGCGCCGGGCGGGAGACAAGTGGATGGTGACGAAGACGAAGGCGGTGCCCGCAAAAGACGAAGTGGCAGAAAAGGACAATACGGAAACCACCACTGCGCCGGACGGGCCGCTGCTCGATCTTTCCGACGCCGCCGTCCGCAAGATGATCAAGCTTGCCAAGAAGCGCGGCTGGGTCACTTACGAAAATCTCAACGCCGTTCTCCCTTCCGAGGAGGTAACCTCCGAGCAGATCGAGGACATCCTGGCGATGCTCAACGAGATGGGCATCAACGTCATCGAGAACGAGGAGGCCGAAGGCGAGGAGGAAGAGGCGGGCGAGGAAGACGAAGAGGTCGACGGCGAGCTTGTCGAAGTCGTTCGTACGGTGCCGGCGAAGGCCGAGCGTTCCGAGCCGGCCGAGCGCACCGACGACCCCGTGCGCATGTATCTGCGCGAAATGGGCTCGGTCGAGCTTCTCTCCCGCGAGGGCGAAATCGCGATCGCCAAGCGCATCGAGGCCGGCCGCGAGGCGATGATCGCAGGGCTATGCGAGAGCCCGCTCACCTTTCAGGCGATCATCATCTGGCGCGACGAGCTCAACGAGAACAAGATTTTCCTGCGCGACATCATCGACCTCGAAGCAACCTATGCCGGCCCCGAGGCGAAAGCGGGAGGTGCGGCCGCCGCTCCGGCCGGCACCAGCGCCGGCTCGCCCGTCGTTCCCGCGCCCGCGTCGGCGCCCGCGGGTGCAACGCCGTTCCGTCCGGGGGCGCAGCGCCCCGGCGCGGCCCCCCGCGGCGGCGAAGACGGCGAGGATTCGCTCGAAGGCGCGAACCTCTCCGACGGCGAGATGGACGATGACGACTTCGAGAACTCGATGTCGCTTGCCGCGATCGAGGCCGAGCTCAAGCCGAAGGTGATGGAGACCTTCGACACCATCGCCGAGACCTACAAGAAGCTGCGCCGTCTGCAGGACCAGGACATCGCCAACAAGCTGCAGAACGAGTCGCTCTCGCCGGCACAGGAGCGCAAATACAAGAAGCTCAAGGAAGAGCTGATCGCGGCCGTCAAGTCGCTGCGGCTCAACCAGCAGCGCATCGACCAGCTCGTTGCGCACCTCTACGACATCAACCGCAAGCTCGTCTCCTACGAGGGCCGGCTGATGCGGCTTGCCGAGAGCCACGGCGTCTCCCGCGAGGACTTCCTCCGGAACTATCAGGGCCAGGAGCTCAATCCGCAGTGGCTCAACCGCGTCTCCAAGCTCTCCTCGAAGGGGTGGAAGAGCTTCGTCGCGAGTGAGAAGGACCGCATCAAGGAGCTACGGACGCAAATCCATGCGCTCGCCTCCGAGACCGGCCTCGAGATCGGCGAGTTCCGCAAGATCGTGCACATGGTGCAGAAGGGCGAGCGCGAGGCACGGCAGGCGAAGAAGGAGATGGTGGAAGCGAACCTGCGCCTCGTCATCTCCATTGCCAAGAAGTACACTAACCGCGGCCTGCAGTTCCTCGACCTCATCCAGGAAGGCAATATCGGCCTGATGAAGGCGGTGGACAAGTTCGAGTACCGCCGCGGCTACAAGTTCTCCACCTATGCGACGTGGTGGATCCGGCAGGCGATCACCCGCTCGATTGCCGACCAGGCGCGCACCATCCGCATCCCCGTGCACATGATCGAGACGATCAACAAGATCGTGCGCACGAGCCGGCAGATGCTGCACGAGATCGGCCGCGAGCCGACGCCCGAGGAGCTTGCCGAGAAGCTCGGCATGCCGCTCGAGAAGGTGCGGAAGGTGCTCAAGATCGCCAAGGAGCCGATCTCGCTCGAGACGCCGATCGGCGACGAGGAGGACAGCCACCTCGGCGACTTCATCGAGGACAAGAACGCGATCCTGCCGATCGACGCGGCGATCCAATCGAACCTGCGCGAGACGACGACGCGGGTGCTCGCCTCGCTCACCCCGCGTGAGGAACGCGTGCTGCGCATGCGCTTCGGCATCGGCATGAACACCGACCACACGCTGGAGGAGGTCGGCCAGCAGTTCTCGGTGACCCGCGAGCGCATCCGCCAGATCGAGGCGAAGGCGCTGCGGAAGCTGAAGCACCCGAGCCGGTCAAGGAAGCTGAGGAGTTTCTTGGATAATTGACGCGGGGCCGCCCGGCAGGTCATGCTACAAAAACAACAACGCGCGCTCGATGGTCGGAGCAAGCCGGCAGTGGATGCTTATTTTTCGGCCGACGTCGAGACTGATGGGCCCATTCCTGGTCCGTTTTCGATCCTCTCCTTTGCGCTGGTATTTGCGGGAACGTTCGATGGCGTGCGGTTTCGCCGGCCGGAAAACTTCGGCTGTCACATCTACAAAGAACTGAAACCCATATCGGATGATTTTCAGCCTGAGGCGTTGGCCGTGAACGGGCTCGATCGTTCCCGGTTAATTCGAGAAGGCGAATTGCCGGAAGACGCAATGACGGCCGCGGCTCAGTGGGTGTCGGAAGTGGCCGGCAGTGCGTCTCCGGTGCTCGTTGCCTACCCGCTCAGTTTCGATTGGGCTTGGCTTTATTGGTATTTCATCAGATTTTCCAAGTCTGGCTCGCCGTTCGGCTATTCCAGATGCTTCGACATCAAGACGGCGGTCGCGGTGAAAGCGGGATGGCCGATATCGGGAGCGGCCCGCCAACGCTTGGGCCCTGCATTGCAATCGGAGCGCGCTCATACACACAACGCCTTAGACGATGCCATTGGGCAGGCGGAAATATTCGCCAACGTCTTCCAATGGGAGGGGGGAAATGGACGAGTTGGAGAAGCGCCGAGCAGAGTCGGATCGAAGATTTGAAGAGTTGCGAAACTATTTGACGGGGGGCAACTCGATAATAGAAGCAAAGATAATAGACGAAGAGGCCTGTGTATATGCGACCGGGTCCTTCGGTCGCCGAGAAGCCGGCATCTACAGCGATCTCGATGTATTCATCGTCGGTAAGAGCGATGGCGTGACCAATTCGGACGGCGTCCAGGGAAGCTTGCTTCGTCCTTTGGACGAAATACTCGTCAAAGCTCAGCTAATCCGCGCGACGCGCGCATTGAAATTTCCAGAATTCTCCGGAGATGGAAGATATTTGACCCATTACTCCACGCATCAGTTGACCCGGACGCTTGGGCGTCCCGAGGACGACGTGACCAATACCCTGACTGCGCGCCTTCTCTTGCTCTTGGAAAGCCGGCCGATCATCGGGGAAAAAGTCTATAATGACGTTTTGACCGAAGTGATCCGCGCGTACTGGCGCGATTATGAGGATCACAAAGACAAGTTCATGCCGGCTTTCTTGACCAATGACATCTTGCGTCTTTGGCGAACGTTTTGCGTTAATTATGAAGCGAAAACTGAGACCGAACCTGAGAGAGAAAAAGCAAAGCGAAAGCTTGCGAACTACAAGCTCAAACACAGCCGATTGCTGACCTGTTATTCAGGAATTCTGTATTTATTGGCGGTGTTTCGACGGGATCGCACCGTTACTCCGGAGCACGCAATTGAGATGGCGCGTCTGACGCCGACCGGGCGGCTGGAATGGCTGTTGAAGGAACCAGATTTTTCCGACGCGAGAGGCGTTATCGAATCAATTCTCTGCCAGTATTCAATTTTCTTGGACAGTACGAACAAGCCTAAAGAAGAACAGATATTTATGTTTTCAAATCGCTCCTCGAGTTTTCGCTACCTAAACCAAGCGAACGAGTTTGGCGATTTGGTCTTCAAGGCACTCAATCTGGTCGGCAAAGACAGCCTCTTCCATCGTTTGCTTGTCGTTTGAGGCTTCGCTCCGACGCCCGCAGGCGACACCGGCGGGGGGAAGCCCGCGCTCGCTGCGTCCCGCCTCAGAACCGCCGGCGGTAGCTTGCGCCGATGCGGCGGTCGCCCGCGCCCGATTCGCTCTCGCTCAGCGCGGCGTTGAGTTGGATGCCGCCGAACAGCGTCTGTCCGGCCGAAAGCGTTGCCGACCATGGCTCGCCCGCGCTCGAAAGCGTCGTGCCGGCGGAAAGCGTCGTCGCGGTCGAGAGAAGCCGAACGTTCACACTGCCGCCGCCGCTCACCGCGTCGGCGGCCTCCGGCGCCGCGTCGCTATGGGTCACGGCAATGCTGTGTGCGACCGTGAGCGCGAGATCGCGCCCGGCCGCCAGCGTGCGGCTGAAGGTCGTCGAAAGCCGGCTTTCAGCCCCATAGGGGTCGATGCGGGCATCAAGCGAGGCCTTCTCCCACACCGGCAACCAACGGTCCGGAACAGAGAGAGATGCCCAGGCCGCCCCGGCGCCGGCGGTCTCGGCCGCCCCGGCGGGCGTTGCCACGGCGCCTTCTTCCGGAAGCGTGAAATCGACGCCCAACTTCGTGTCCCAGTCCGTCGGCAGCGACCATTTGCTCGCGAAGGAGGACGAGCCGTCGGGATTGTCCACGCGCTTTGCGACGACCATGCCGGCTGAAGCTTCGCGTCCGGCAAGTGCGAGGGCAAGCGCGAACGCCGCGGCGATGAAGCGAGGAGCGGAAAACAGCGACGAGGCGTGCGATGGCATCGGGCGGCGTTTCTTGGGTCTCTTGCCGCGCAGCGTGCGGGAAGGCGAACGGCCAAGCCTTCGCCTGCCGCAGGCGAGGGCGAGCCGCCATGCTCATGCGCGAAAGATTAAGGTCTTCCTGCCGGGCCGCAAGGCCGCGCGCAGGCTTGCTCAGCACGTTTGCGTGAGGCGGGGGGAAGGCGGTATCAGGCGGACGGCGCACGGCGCCGCGCTTCCCGCGCGGCCAGGCCGAGTTCGACCTCGCGGAGGCGCCCGCTCGCTTTCATGAAATCGGCGATGTGCGGAAAGCGCTCGAGCTGCCGCGCGTAGAGGCGGCCGACCGCGTCGATCAGCGTGCCCTCGCGGCGCAGCAGGTCGTCAGCAGACTCGATTATCAGCAAATTCGGCCAGGCCTTCGGGCGGATCGCGACGATCTGCGTCACGATCGCCTCGGCCGGCCGCTGCGGATCGAGCTGCGCGAGCAGCGCCGTCATCGCAGCGCTCGAACGCGAGATGCCGGCGTGGCAATGCACGAGCAGGTGCGCGCCCTGACCGTTCGCCGTCTCCTTGAGCGTCGTGCCGAAGGCGAGAATCTCCTCCACATGCTCGCGGCGCGGCCGCACCTGGCCGGGCAGGGTCGGTTCGACGACATCGTGGAAGCGCAACACCTTGCGGGCAAGGTGCGGAAAGTCCCCGAAGATCACCGGGTCGGGCTGCTCCGGATCAAGGATCGAGAGCACGTGGGTCACGGGCGTGCCGACGTGCTGGCTGAGCTCTTCCAGGCCGCAGATCGTCAGCATCGATATGTCGAGGGAGGTCACAACCGACACCTAAGTTGCGGCACGCGGCCGCGCAAGCCCGCATCGGGCCCCGCGCGCGGCTTGAGGGCCCGTCTTTGGCCGGCGTGGTGCCTTGAAACCGGTGCCGCCGCGTTTCATATCAGCACAAGATGTCTGGCCCGTGTCGGCGGGCCTTGTTCGGGGGTTTGCGTTGCAATCCGTCGCCGGCCCGCACGGGCTTCGGGGGAGCCGGTCCCCGGACCTGCCTCGCGCATGAGCCGCCATGTCTGGCGAATCGTGCGGGGCAGGCGAAAACGGTTGCGGCTTTTCCGGCTCTTGCGGTAAGGACGGGATATGGCGAAAGAGGATCTGCTGGAATTTGACGGCGTGGTCACCGAAGTCTTGCCGGACGGCAACTTCCGGGTGCGGCTCGACAACGACCACGAGATCTTGGCCTACACGGCCGGGAAAATGCGCAAATTCCGCATCCGCACGGGCGTGGGCGATCGTGTGGTCGTGGAAATGTCGCCCTATGACCTCGAGCGCGGCCGCATCAGCTTCCGCCACAAGTCGGACCGGCCGCCGGTGATCGGCTCCGGCCAGCGCCGCCCGCAATACCGCCGCTGAGCGCGATCCGCTTGCTCCCATTCCTCATTTCACCGTCAGCACCGCCTTGCCGAGATAGCGCCGCGCGATGAGATCGCGGGCCACCTCGTCGATCGCCTCCCACGGCTCCTCCACGGCGACATGCACCTTCAGCCGACCGCGGGAGAGAAGGGACAACAGCCGTTCAAGTCCCACATTCGCAGGTTCGCGGCGAGCGAGTTCGTGAAACAGGCCGAGCCCGTAGATGGAGGCGCGGCCGGTGAAATAGAGCGGCGCGATGTCGATCGTCGCCTGCGGACCGGCCGACACGCCGAAGGCGACGCATACCCCGTCCGGTGCAAGCATCTTCGCCGAAGCGGCGAGCGAGGCGCCGCCAATCGATTCGAGGATGAGATCGTACGGGCCGAGCGAGGCCGCACGCGCCGGTTCGTCGCCCACCACCGCGACGTCGTCGACCCCGAGGGCGCGTGCAAAGCCGACATGCGCGTCCGAACGGATCGCCGCGATCACTTGCGCGCCGGCGATTTTCGCGAGTTGGCAGGCGAAATGGCCGACTCCGCCGGATGCGCCGGTGATCAGCACCTTTCGGGCGATGAGGTCGCCGCGCCGCGCCAGCGCATGCAGGGCCGTCAGGCCGGCCACGGGCAGGCAGGCGGCCTGTGCGAACGAAACACCGTCGGGCAGCGGCGCAATCATGTCGGTGCGGGCGGCAAGCATCTCGGCCCAGGCGCCGACCGGCATCAAGCCGACCACGCGGGTGCCCGCCTTCGGCCCCGAGCCGTCCCCGGCCGGCGCCTCGACCACGCCGGCGAAATCCCAGCCCGGTCGGAAGCCGGCGGCGGCGCTCGCGGCACGACGAACCTCGCCGCGATTGAGCGAGATCGCATGCACGCGCACCAGCGCCTCGTTGCGCTGTGGCTCGGGCATTTTCGCGTCCGCGAGCACGAGCCGGTGATCTCCGTTGACTTCGACCGCCTTCATGCGTGGTCCTCCCCTCCTATGCGCGGACGGTGATCCTAGACTTGCGAAGGGGACGAGCGCTAGCATCTCCGCCCCCATCGATCCAACCGCGTCAAAGGCCGGCCGCATGATTGTGTTGCTCGCTCTGCATGTTCTTGCCGCCCTGTTCTGGGTAGGCGGGATGGCGTTCGCCTATTTCGTGCTCCGTCCGGCCGCGAGTGCGCTCGATACGGCGGTGCGGTTGCCGCTCTGGCGGCGTGTGTTTGCGCGGTTCCTGCCGTGGGTCGGGGTCGGCATCGCGGTCCTGCTGCTGAGCGGCTACGGCATGATCTTCTACGGGATGGGAGGGTTTCGCGGCGTGGGCCTTTCCGTGCACGTGATGCAGGGGACCGGCATTGTCATGATGCTGCTCTACCTGCACCTCGTCTTTGCACCCTGGAAGCGCTTCCGCATCGCGGTCGATGCCGGTGCGTTTGCGGACGCCGCTAAACAGCTCGATCAGATCCGGGCTCTCGTCGCGATCAATCTCGCGCTCGGTATCGTCACTGTCGTGGTGGGTGCGACCGGGCGTTATTGGTGAGTCTCGACCGCTTGCTGCCGACTTAGCGCAGGAAGGGGTTCGTCGCCCGCTCCTCGCCGATCGTGCTGGGCGGCCCGTGGCCGCAAATGAAGGCGACGTCGTCACCGAGCGGCAGCAGTTTCGTTTTGATGGCGTGGATCAAGGCGGCGTGGTCTCCGCCGGGCAGATCGGTGCGGCCGATCGAACCCTTGAACAGCACGTCCCCCACGATCGCAAAGCGCGCCGGCGCGTTGACGAACACGACGCTTCCCGGAGAGTGTCCGGGACAGTGAAACACGTCGAACATCATCTCGCCGATCGCAACGGTGTCGCCTTCGTCGAGCCATCGATCCGGTGTGACGGCGCGTGCTTCCATGCCGTAGGCGCGCGCCGCTTCCGCAAGACGTTCGAGCAGCGGCAGGTCGCCCCGGTGCGGCCCTTCGATCGGTACCCCGAGCCGCTCCTTCAGCTCCGCCGCGCCCCCTGCATGATCGATGTGGCCGTGCGTCAGCAGGATTTTCTCGACCGCGATATCATTGTCATTGATCGCGTCGACGACGGTCCCGAGGTCGCCGCCGGGATCGATCACAGCGCCGCGCCGGCTCGCCTCTTCCCAGAGCAATGTGCAGTTCTGCTGAAACGGCGTGACCGGGATGATGCCGGCGCGGAATCGTGCCATTGATCGTTTGCCTTGCCGCAAGTGCGCCCGGCAGCGTTTGAACATGCGGCGGCCCGGCCGGCAAGCCGGCCGCGGTATCGGTGCGACGCCGCACGTCCTCGTGTCGGCGCAAGGCGCCCGGCCTGACAGATGCCGGGCAATGGCTTATTGATGCACGCGCCGCGCCCGCAACGCGGTCTCTCCAGTCAGCTCAGGACGGAACGTATGGCCAAGCCCCGCACGGTGGACATCCATAACCACATTCTCACGACGGACGCGATGGCGCGGCTGGCCCGGCTTTCGCCCAAGGTCGCGCCCTTGCTCAAGGGCATGGGCGAGGAAGCGGCCGAGATCATGGAGATCGACGGGCGCGTGATGCAGGTGGTGGTGCCGCGCGGCATTTGGGACGTCGAGCGCCGCCTGCGCGACATGGATCGGCACGGGGTCGACGTTCAGGTCCTGACCCACACGACGCAGACCTTCTACTACGAGGAAGAGCCCGCGCTCGCGGCCGAATGCGCGGCCGTCCAGAACGAGGACATCGCCGGCGTGGTGAAGCGACACCCGGACCGCTTCGTGGGATTTGCGGCGCTGCCCATGCAGGCGCCCGATCTTGCCGCCGCCGAGCTTCGGCGCGTGGTCAGGACCTACGGCATGCGCGGCGCGCATCTTGCCTCGAACATCGCCGGCCGCAACCTCGACGATCCGGCGCTTGAGCCGGTGTGGGAAGCCGCGGTGGAGAACGATTTCGTATTCTTCGTGCACCCGAACAATTATGCGACGCGCGCAGAACGGATGGGCCGCTATTATCTTGCGAATTTCGTCGGCTTGCCGTTCGAGACGACACTGGCGGCCGCCTCGCTCGTCTTCGGCGGGGTCCTCGAACGGTATCCGAACCTGAAATTCGTTCTCGCCCATGGCGGCGGCTATGTACCGTATCAGCGCGGCCGCTTCATTCATGGCTGGGAGGTGCGGCCCGAGCCGAAAGTGAACCTCAAGGAGAGTCCTGAGGCGTCCCTTTCGCGCCTCTATTTCGACACGATCACGCATTCCCCCGCGGCGCTGCGTTTCCTCGTCGAGACGGCGGGGGCCGATCACGTGCTGCTCGGCAGTGACTACCCTTTCGACATGGGCAATTTCGACTGCGTCGCCAAGGTAAAGGCGGCCGGTCTGCCGGTCGATCAGGAGGCGTCGATCCTTGGCAGCCGCGCCGCGGCGCTGCTCGGATTGAAATGATCTCCAACTTGCCTGCCGCGCGCGGCAGCACCTGAGCGCGACCGCGCGGCGGAGGGGATGCCGCTTGGCGTAACCCCCAGGCACTGGCACACGAGACGACGGTGGGCTTCGCCTTTGTTCTTTGCGCTCATTCGCACTAAGACATAGTCGACAACACGCCTTGCCCCCGCCGCAGGAGAATATCATGTCGCATGCCGTTGAAACGCGCGAGACGCCGCGCGCCGCCAAGGCCGAGGCTTTCAACTGGGAAGACCCGCTCGACCTCGAAGGCGAGCTCACGGAAGAGGAGCGCCTGGTGCGGGACACCGCGCGCGAATACGCCCAGGAGAAGCTCTTTCCGCGCGTGCTTACGGCTTATCGCGAGGAGCGGTTCGACCGCGAGATCATGAGCGAAATGGGGGCGCTCGGCCTGCTGGGGGCGACGATTCCCGAGCAATATGGCGGCGCCGGGCTCGGCTATGTGTCCTACGGGTTGATCGCCCGCGAGATCGAGCGCGTCGATTCCGGCTACCGCTCGGCGATGTCGGTGCAGTCCTCGCTCGTGATGCACCCCATCCACGCCTACGGCACGGAGGAGCAGCGCCGCAACTATCTTCCGAAGCTCGCAACCGGCGAGTGGATCGGCTGCTTCGGGCTCACGGAACCGAACCACGGCTCCGACCCCGGTTCAATGGTGACGCGCGCCGAGAAGGTGCCCGGCGGCTACCGGCTCAACGGCGCGAAGACCTGGATCACCAACGCGCCGGTCGCCGATGTCGCGGTCATCTGGGCCAAGCTCGACGAGACGATCCGCGGCTTCATCGTCGAGCGCGGCACCAAAGGCTTTTCGACGCCGAAGATCGAGGGCAAGCTTTCGCTGCGCGCCTCGTTGACGGGTGAGGTCGTGTTGGATGATTGCTTCGTGCCCGACGAGAACCTGCTTCCCAATGCGAAGGGGCTCGGCGGGCCGTTCGGATGTCTCAATCGCGCTCGCTACGGCATCGCCTGGGGCGCGATGGGCGCGGCCGAGTTCTGCTGGCACCGCGCGCGCCAATACGTGCTCGACCGCAAGCAGTTCCGCCGGCCCCTCGCCGCCAATCAGCTCGTCCAGAAGAAGCTTGCCGACATGCAGACCGAGATTGCGCTTGGCCTTGCCGGCGCCCTGCGGCTCGGACGGCTCATGGACGAGGGCCGCGCCGCGCCGGAGGCGATCTCACTCATGAAACGCAACAATTGCGGCAAGGCGCTGGAGATTGCACGGCTTGCCCGGGACATGCACGGCGGCAACGGCATTTCCGACGAGTTTCACGTCATGCGCGTGCTGTGCAATCTCGAAACGGTGAACACCTACGAGGGTACCCATGACATCCACGCGCTCATCCTCGGGCGCGCGCAGACGGGCATCCAGGCATTCTTTTAGACATCAGCTCGGGTGCCGCTCGCAAACCCGGCGCTTCTCCGGCCGGACCGCGGACCGTCGAACACTGTAAGTTTTCGATGACCAGCAGCCGAGCGGACTTTTCGTCATCGTCAACCGCCATCAACGTCCGCCTTGCCTGCGTTCACGCCGAGCGGACCGGCGTGAACGCCCGCAATGCCGCGGCGCCGAGCGCCGATTTCAGCACTCCGCCGAGAATGAATGGTGTGACCCCCGCCGCGATCGCCCGCTCGACGCCGACAATGGTGGCGAGCCAAGCCGCGCCGAGCAGCAGGCAGAGCGCATTGCCGATCAACATCGCCGCGAAAGCGAGGAACGGCCGGCGGCCGTTCCAACCGCGCTCGGCGAGCCAGCCGACCGCCGCGCCTGCAAGCGGAAATGCCAAAAGATAGCCCGCGGTCGGCCCGGCGAAACGGGCGATGCCGGTTGCGCCGCCCGGTGCCAGCACCGGCAGGCCGGCGGCCCCTTCGATGAGCCAGACGAGAATGGTGATGGCGCCAAGCCGCCATCCATACAGCGCCCCGACGAGCGTCACCGCAAAGGTTTGCATGGTGATCGGCACGGGAATCATCGGCACGGAAACGTGTGAGGAGAGAGCGAGCAGGAGCGACCCCGCCACAATCGCGGCGATCTGAACGCCCAGCGGGCGAGCTTGCAGCCGCAGCGGGCTGAAGTCCGCGGCGCTCTCGGTCGCGGCATCGGTCATTGACGTTCCTTTCGGTCCGGTCGCGCCCGCCCGCTAGGCATCGCGAAGAAACTCGTCCGCCGTGAACAGCGCCCGGAAGGGGATGCCCTCGGTCGCGAAGGTCTCGGCCGCGCCTTCCTGGCGGTCGACCATCGTCAGCACGAGGGCGATTTCCGCGCCCTCGTCGCGCACCGCCTTGACGGCCTGAATGGCGGACCCGCCCGTCGTTGCGACGTCCTCCACGATGACGACGCGCCGGCCCGCGAGGCTCTCGCCTTTGGGCAAGCCCTCCACGAGCTTCTGCGCCCCGTGCTCCTTCGGTCGCTTGCGCACGAAGAAGGCCGTGAGCGGTCGCCCGCGCAGATGGCTGAAGGCCGCGGCAGTTGCCGCGAGCGGCACCGCACCCATTTCGAGCCCGCCGACCGCGTCCACTTCGAGTCCCTCGATCGCGTCGAGCGTCAGCTCGGCAAGCCAGGCTGCGCCCGCGGGGTGCAGCATGGTCGGCTTCATGTCGAAATAGAAATCGCTCTCGCGGCCCGAGGCGAGCTTCACCTTGCCGCGCCCGAAGGAGCGCGCGCGGATCAGGTCCTTCAGGCGCGCCCGGATATCGGCGCGGCTGCTCGTGCTGTGCGATGGTCCGGCATCGCGACGCAGCGGTTGCATGGCGGCCTCGCTTGCGTGGATTTGCCGTCCTATAGCGCACAAACGCGCAACGCAACATCGCGCGACAGGCCCCGGCCCGTCCCGTCCACGCTTTTCTGCGCGGTGTGCGGGCTATTGCGCAAAGCGGTCGATGAACCAGCGCAGCAACCGGGTCCAAATCTCGTCCTTGCCGACGGCGTCTTCGACCCCATGGTCGAGGTTCGGATTGTCATTGACCTCCATAACGAAGAGGCCGGCGTCCGTCTCCTTGAGATCCACGCCGTAGAAGCCGTCGCCGATCGGTTTTGCGGCCCGCACGGCGGTCTCGATCACGGCGGGAGGCGCCTGGTCCAGCCCAAAAGCGCGAAATCCGCCTTCGCGCGCGGAGCCGTCCGGCCGATGCTTGAAAATCTGCCAGTGTCCTCGCGCCATCCGGTACTGGCACACGAACAGCGGTTCGCCGGCGAGCACGCCGACGCGCCAGTCGAACTCGGTGGGCAGGAATTTCTGCGCGAGCAGGAGGTCCGTTTCCTCGAACAGCTCCTCGGCCAGCCGGCGAAATTCCTCCATGCTGGAGACCTTGTGGACGCCGCGCGAGAACGACCCGTCCGGGATTTTGACGACGAGCGGCAGGCCGAGCGCATCGGCGGCGCGCGGCAGGTCGGCCATGTCGGCCAGCATCAGCGTCTGCGGCATAGGCACCCGATTGGCCCCCAGGAGCTCCATCAGGAACACCTTGTTGGTGCAGCGGATCATCGACATCGGGTCGTCGATGACGGGCATGCCCTCCTGCCAGGCGCGCCTTGCAAAGCGGTAGGTGTGGTTGTCGATCGAGGTCGTTTCGCGGATGAACAGGCCGTCGTATTCGGCAAGCTCGTCGAGTTGCCGCCGGGTGATCGGCTCGACATCGACCGACAGACGCTCGGCAATGCGGGCGAAATGCTTCATGGAGGCCACCGAGGAGGGCGGCATCTTCTCGTTCGGGTCGTGCAACACGGCGAGATCGTATTTGGCGACCGTGCGGGCGCGCGGGTTGCGCCATTCGCGCTTTGTGTGCTGGTGCAGGCAATCGCGCAGGAACCCCGCCTCGCCGTTCGCAAGCCTGGTGAGCGTCCGGGGCCGGATGCGCTCGATCGACAGCCAGTCGCCGGGTTCGATCGTCACCTCGAGGGCCGGGCAGCGGAACCAATCGAACAGCAGGCGGCCGAAGGCTTCGAAGCGCGGATCACGCGCGATGCCGAAGCAGACGAGCAGCTTCGTCTCGGCCTCCGGCTGGAAGTCCGCACGGCGGGCACAGCGGTTGAGCTCGGTTTCGAGCTCAGGCAAGGCGCGCTCATAGAGCTTGACCTCGCGCAGTTCGAGCATCGTCTCGACGGTCGGGATCACCCGGTGCCCGCGCGCCTCCGCGAGCAGCGAGGCGTAATAGCCCTTCGACTGGTAGGCGTAGGACCGTGACAGATTGACGATCTTCGGCCGTCCCATGTCGAACAGTCTGGGCCGCGCGAGATAGTCGCTGGTCGAGATGACTTTGTGGGGAGTGTCGGCGTTTGGCAGGTCTTTCGGCTGATCCACCAGGATCACCCAGCCGGTCATTGTATTCGTCCTTTCCGGATCACGATGGCGGCGCGCAACTCGTCGGCGCCGGTGCGGCTCATCCGCTGAAAGAGGCCCTCCGGAACCGCCCAGCCCTCGGAGGGCTTCGGGCGGCCAGCCTCGTCCCGCTCGGCCTCCGGGTCGTGCAGGAGGATGCGGCGCTCGGCGTGGCCATAGACGAACACCCAATGCGGCACCCGTCCGCGCGACAGGTGATAGCCGGTCACCAGGACGATGGCGCATGCGCCGGAGTCGAGCGCGCGGCAGAGCGAGTCCAGGTCGAGCGGTTCGAGATGGACCGGGATGCCGAGACTCTCGGCTTCGCGCCGGAACTCGGCCTGGGCGACGCCCATCACCCGGCGTTTCTCCTGCGAGCGGACGCCGTCCAGGAAGTAAGGTCCCGGGTGGCTTACATGGACTTCCGGATCGAGACCACGCCGCTTCAAGGTCACGGCAAGACCGAACGGACCGCAGCCGCCGAGGCCGGAGGCCATGAAAATGGTCGTTGCTTCCCGCCAGAGCTTGTATTCGAGGGCCGGTCCGGCCTCGATCGGCAGCCCCGCCCACGCCATCGCCATCATAATGCAGGCCGGCCCACACGTGAAATCCGTCGTCTGGTGGAAATATGGCGGCGGCGGCATCAGGCGGTTGGCCCGCGAGGCGAGCCATTTTTCAAGCCGCAACGCGTCGGACCCGTCGCCGTAATAGGCGGGAATGCGGGCAATCTCGCGGTAGCCCGCCTGTGCGTACAGACGGGCGGCTCGGCGATTGCCCGTGCCCACTTCGAGGCGCATGAACAGGCAGTCGCGCGCGAGCGCCTCGGCCTCGGCTGCATCGAGCAGCGCGGAGCCGATGCCCTGCCGCGCACAGGCCGGATCGACCGCGATCGAGTACAGCCGCGCGGAGTAACTGCCGGCGCGAAACAGCACCGCGGCGTAGCCGGCCACTGCGCCGAGAAGTTCGGCGACGATCAGGCATGACGAGGGGGAATGCAGCAGTTTTTGCAGGCTGCGTGCGGACAGGCGGTCGGTCTTGAAGGTACGCCGTTCGATCGCAAGCAGCGCCGGAACGTCCTCCGGGCGGGCGGGCCGCAGAAGCGGCTGCGCCTTTTCGCTGGCGCGCGCGGCAGTCCGCATGGCACGCATCACGGTTCTATTCGGCGCCGTGCTTGTATGCGCGCGGCGTGGCCGGATCAAGGCGCGCCGCACTGTCTCGCCAGACCGACCGACGCTTCGGCCGGCGCCGTCTTGAGTCTCGCAGGCCAAGGTCCCATGGCTCTCCGGCATGGACGATATCGTTTCGCTCGCCTCCATGATCCTGCTTGCCTTTCTTGTCGCAGGCTTCGTCAAAGGCGTGATCGGGCTCGGACTGCCGACGGTCGCCATGGGCCTCCTGAGCCTGGCGCTTCCGCCGGTGCAGGCGGCCGCCATTCTTCTCGTGCCCTCGCTCGCCACCAATATCTGGCAGGCCGTCGTGGGTCCGAGTTTCTGGCCGCTGCTGCGCCGGATGGCCACGATGTTACTGGGCATCTGGGCAGGCGCGCTCGGGGGCGCGGCCTTTCTGATCCAGCCGGATGCGCGGGCGACTGCCGGGCTCGGCCTGGCGTTGATGGCCTACGCCGTTCTTGGCCTCAGTCCACTCAGCCTGTCGGCGCCGAAAAGGGCGCAAGTTTGGCTTGCACCGACCGTCGGCATCGTGACCGGCCTTATCACCGCGGCAACCGGGGTGTTCGTGCTCCCCGCGGGTCCGTATCTCCAGGCGATCGGGCTCGCGCGCGACGAACTTGTCCAGGCGCTGGGCATTTCGTTCACAGTGTCGACGCTGGCTCTCGCCGCCGCTCTCGGGGTTGCCGGCGCGCTGCCGCATGCGCTCGCCGGAGCGTCCCTACTGGCGGTGCTTCCCGCCATAGCGGGAATGGTTGCCGGGCAGGCGATCCGGCAGCGCATCAGCCCCGCCGCGTTCCGACGGTGGTTCTTCTTCGGACTGCTGGCGCTCGGTGCGCATCTGGTGGCGCGCGCGGTCCTGTAGTGCGGCGGTCAAGTCGGCCCGGCCACGATTCCCGCATCGTGCAGGCGCGCGATTTCGTGATCGGGCAAGGCCAGCAGGGCGGCCAGCACCTCGTCGGTGTGTTCGCCGAGTCGCGGCGCGCGGACGGATGCACCGCGCGGCATTCCCGTGAAGGTCGCAGCCGGGCCGGGCGTCGGATAGCTGAGGCCGCTCGGATGGGCAACCGGGGAAAAAAGGGGGTTCGCCGGAGACAGGCGCGGGTCTTCCCGCAGCGCCTCGCTCAAGGTGCGGTACGGGCCCCAGCAGACATCGTTGGCGTCGAGCCGCGCCGCCAGGGCCTCGCGCGAAAGCTGCGCCACCGCGGCTTCGACGAGCGGAAAAAGCCGGTGCCGGTGCGCAAAGCGCAGGCCCTCGTCGCGCGCGAAGGACACGCCGAGCTCGGCCTCGATCGCCGCGGCCGCTTC
This sequence comes from Xanthobacteraceae bacterium, assembly GCA_035716025.1. GTDB lineage: Bacteria > Pseudomonadota > Alphaproteobacteria > Rhizobiales > Xanthobacteraceae > JADGHE01. The sequence goes on along the minus strand of DASTKH010000051.1, from coordinate 4,483 downwards.
AGCGATCCCGAGCGCCTTCAGAAGTCCCGTCCACTGCCGCGGCGTGATGGCGACGATCATCACGCGCTTGCCGTCCTGGGTGAGGAAATCGCGGCCGAACGCGCCGAACAGCTCGTTCCCCAGCCGCGGCCGGTCGGCGCCGGCCGCCACCACTTCGGCGATCTGCCCGAGATGTCCGAGAGTTGCCATTGCGACGTCGCCGAGCGGCACGCGGATTTCCTGACCCTGACCCGTCAGGCGGCGATGCCGCTCGGCCGCGAGCAGCGAGAAGGCTGCCGTTGCGCCGGTGAGCAGGTCCCAGGCCGGAAGCACATGGTTCACCGGTTCGATGGACTCGGCGGGGCCCGTCAGCGAGGGCAGCCCGACCGCGCAGTTCACCGTGTAGTCGACCGCGGTCGTGCCGTCCGGCCAGCCCATCACCCGCACGCTGATGAGATCGGGACGCTTTTTCGCGAGCCGCGCATGGCTCAGAAAACCTTCGGGCGGGAAGTTTGTGAGAAAGATTCCGGCGTTCTCGCCGGGAGCGGTCGCGAGCGCCACCGCAAGCTCGCGCCCTTCCGGCCGCGACAGATCGAGCGCGACCGACTTCTTGCCCTTGTTGAGCCCCTCCCAGTAGAGGCTCGCGCCGGAGGCCGCAAGCGGCCAGCGATGGAAATCGGGACCGCCGCCGATCATGTCGAAGCGGATGACCTCGGCCCCGAGCTGCAGAAGATGCAGCCCGCACGAGGGCGCGGCGATGAAAGAGGCCCCCTCGATAATTCGCAATCCGGCGAGCAGGGAATACAACGCACGCTCCGATGGGAAACGAGACAGACAGTCTGACGGACGATCCGCCTCACATCGGCGGAAAGCCGAGCGCGCCGCGCAGGCGGTTGGTCATGAAGCCACCGTCGCGCGGCGGCAGAACCTTCGGCAGTTCGCCGGGTGCGATCTTAATGGCTGCAACGGTCGTGCCCTCGCTCAAGGCATGCGCGCGCACAGCGAGAAGATCGACCTCTTCGAGGCGGCGCAAGGTCATCGCGTCGGCAATTCCGCACGCCTTCGCAACCGCCGCGAGATCGGTGCCATAGGCCGTGTGGGTCTTCTGGCCGCCCGTTTCCGCATAGGACTCGTTGTCGAGAACGGCGATCGTGAGATTTCTGGGATTGTGCAGGGCGATCGTGGCGAACGCACCGAGGCCCATCAGCATTTCGCCGTCGCCGGTGATCACGAGCACCGGAAGCGCGGGCTGGGCGAGCGCGAGCCCCAGTCCCATCATGGCGGCGCCGCCCATGGCGCCCCAGAGATAGAAATTGCGCGGGTGGTCTCCCGCCGCGGCAAGGTCATAGGTCGTTGCGCCGAGCCCGGCGATCACGACCGTTTCGTCCCGCCCGGCCACGAGCCGGGCCACCACGTCGCGGCGGTTCAGCCTTTTTTCGGTCACCCCGTGCTCCTCATTTCGCGAAAGCCTTTGCGCCGATGAGCCGCTGGGAAAGGAGCACGACCGTGGCCGTGCCGCCCGCATAGCATTGCTGGGCGGCGGCCTCCATCACGGGTGTCACTTCGTCGGGGAAATCGGCGCGCAGGATGCGCAGTCCCATCGCGCGCAGCACATCCGGCGTGGCCGTGCCCATCGGCACCTGCCAGTGGTTGAATTCGCCGAACTCGCCCCGCATCGTCACCAGCGCGAGAAACGGGAAGGGGGCGGTGCGCACGAGCGAAAGCATGTTGATGCAGTTGCCGACCCCGCTCGACTGCATGAGCAAGACGCCGCGCCGGCCGCCGAGCCACGCGCCCGCGAGAAGCCCGACACCTTCTTCTTCGGAGGTGAGCAGCACCGCCCGCATGGCGTTGTCGGCCTCCGCCCGGCGGATCAGTTCGGCGTGCCCGGCATCCGGGACGTAGGCGACAAGGCTCACAGCGTGCCGCTGAAGCGTCGCGAAAATGGCGGCAGCCCAGGGCGTGGGGGAAATTTCAGGGGCCATCAGAAGCGTTTCGCAAGGGGCGGTCGAAACAAGCGGCGGAATGGGCGGGCAGCGTAGCGAAGCCGGCGCGGCTTTCAACCTTCCGCAGCGATTCGCTTTTGAGAAATTCGAAAGCGCTGTTCGCAGCCCGCAAGCTTACGCCAATCCTTTCGCCCCCAAGGGCGAGCCATCGTTTGGTTGCAGCGAGATAACCCGATCTGTTGCCAAAAAAGCACTTAACGGCGGCATTCCCGCGACCAAAAAGGATTCGTGCGCCTGGCAATCTTTTCCGTCACATCCGGAGTTTCTTGTAAGACCTTGATTATTTGGGCGTTTGCTGTCCCACGAAAAACCGGTTTGGCGGTTTTGTGTCGGGGGTGCGGGGGATTGTCGGCAGGAATATGGCTTGTTAAGCACAGCAACATAGCCGCAATGCCGCTAAGGTGCGAGGAGGGGTCTATGGTTCCTGGCGCAAGCGAAAGCTTGGCTGCTTTGGCTGCTGGCAAAACCCGCAATCAGAACGACGGCGACTGCAGAAGGCGTTGGCGGCCGATTCGCCGTCTTTTGCTCGAAAGCACCGCGCTCGTTGGCTTTACGGTGTCGGTGGCGACCGCTCCGGTGGCGAGCCTCGTTGCCCTTTCGGTCGGCGCCCTGGTGACGATGCCGATCCCAGCGCTCGCGGCCGACGGAGACGGCGGTGCGGCAGCGAACGGCTCAGGCGGCGGTGGAGGGAGTGTCGGCTCGGGCGGCGGTGGCGGAAACGGCAATGGGCAGGGTCCGGCCGGCGGCGCCGTGAATCCGACCGGGGCCGGGACGGCCGGCGGCAATGCCGTCGCGCCAAATTCGGGCGGCGGTGGCGGCGGTGCCGGAAACCCGGGAGGGGCGGGCGGCACAGCAACGGGGGCCGGTGGTCCTGGTGGCGCAGGTGGGGATCATGGGTCGGTCGCCGCGGGGCTTCCGGCGGCAGTTTCTACCGGAACGGCCGGCACAGATGGGACCGACGGTGCGGGCGGTGGCGGTGGGGGTGGCGGTGGCGGCGGCTTCGGTGCCGTCGTCACGGGTAATATTACGGGGCCGGCGAATCTTGCCGGGGCGATCACGGGTGGTGCCGGGGGCGCGGGAGGAAGCAGCACAGGTTTCGGATATGGCGGCGGTGGCGGCGGCGGTGGTACCGGCCTGCTCGTCCAAGGCACCACAGACTCGCTGACGATTGACCAGACCATTGCCGCAGGAGCCGGCGGCGCCGGCGGCGACTCCGATAACGCGGGCGGCGGCGGGGGTGGCGGCGGCGGGCACGGCGTCCAGTTCGATCAGGCGGCGACGGGGATCGTCGTCGATGCCGCAGTGTCCGGCGGCGCCGGCGGCGCCGGCGGAAATTCCACTGCTCCATTCGAGAATGGCGGCTCGGGCGGCAGCGGCGGCTCTGGCATGATTTTCGCCAACGGCGGCAGCGTGACGGTGAACGCAGCCATTACCGGCGGCGCCGGCGGGGGCGCGGGCGCGGGCGGAGCCGGCGGAGCGGCCGGTAGCCCGGGCGCGGGCGGCACGGGCATTGTCGGCCAGAATTTGACGGTCACGATGGGGGCCGGGGGATCTGTTTCCGGCGGCCTTTCCGGCGATGGCGCAACGCGCGCGAATGCCATCACGTTCACCGGCGGCGACAACAGCATCATTTTCGGCGGGGCGACAGATGGATTGACCGGGAATGTGGGCGTCACCGGCACGCTGACGCTCGACAACACGGTCGCAAACACGACGGTCGACAGCCTCATCACCGGTACCGGCGGCGTCATCAAGACGGGCGCCAACACCATTACGCTTTCCGCGAGCAACACCTACACCGGCGGCACGACCATCACGCAAGGCACATTGGCGGTTTCGTCGGACGCCAATCTGGGCGATGCTGCCGGCGCCCTTACGTTGAGCGGAGGGACGCTCCAGGCCACCGGTACGTTCACGTCGAATCGGACGGTTACCATCACGGGTGCCAGCACCATCGATGTGACGGGCGCCAACAATTTGACTTTGACGAACCTGACGGGTGGGTCGTTCACCAAGACGAATACCGGCACCCTCACCCTGAGCGGGACAAATTACGGGGGTGACGTGACGATTGCCGCCGGAGGGGGAACGCTTTCGCTCGCCGGCAACGCCCTCACGGCCGCAGCCAACATCACAACGCTCGGTTCCGTCATCGATTATGCCGACGGCGTGAACAACCCGGCAACGATCACCCTGAACAGCAACACCACCCAGCTTCAGGTTCTGGCCGGCGCGGCGGCGACGCAGTCCGGCGACATCTCTGAGATAGGTGGTCCGCGTCCGCTCGAGAAGATCGGCGACGGGACACTCACGCTGAGCGGCAACAACAGTTATACCGGCCTGACGACGATCACCGGCGGCACGCTGGTTGCTGCCAATGCGAATGCGCTCGGCACGACGGCGGGCGGGACTGTGGTCGCCAACGGCGCCAATCTCACGATCGCGAACGTGGCGATCGGCGCCGAGGCGGTGACGCTCAATGGCGGCAACGCGCTGAC
>DASTKH010000050.1:0-16341 GCA_035716025.1 Xanthobacteraceae bacterium | reverse complement strand
GTGCGCCGAAGGCGACGAGAGCCGCGAGCGCTTTCTGCTTCTCTTTCACCCCTCACCCGGCTCGCCGCGTTGCGGCTCGCCACCCTCTCCCGCAGGGGGAGAGGGTTTTCGCGGCGCCCGTTTGCGTCACGTTCTCGCGTCGCGCTTTCGGATGCCGGACTTTCCGATCGACTCCCTTTCACCCCTCACCCGGCTCGCCGCGTTGCGGCTCGCCACCCTCTCCCGCAAGGGGAGAGGGTTTTTCGTGCCGCGCCGCCCGTGTGTCTGCTTCCCCTCCGCAGGGAGGCTGCGGAGACGGCCCTCCGGCGCCCGCGCGCTCCTCGCCCTCTCCCCTTGCGCCCGTCCGGAGCCGTCTGCGCGATTGGCACGCACACAAAAGGCGCCGCGGCCCAAGACCGCGGCGCCTTGCGTCCTGCGGATTGCGGCCGCAGGCCTACTCGGCGAGATCGACCTTCACCTCTTCGGTGATCTTCTTCCAGTTCGCCATTTCGTCGGCGAGCCACTTCTTCGCCTCCTCGGGCGACTTGGTGGGCACGATGTTAAAATACTGCTTGGAGAACGCTTCCTTCGTGGAAGGCTTGTCGAGCGCTTCGACGATGCCCTTGATGAGCGCGTCGAGCACGTCCTTCGGCGTGCCGGCGGGCGCGAACATCGCCTGCCAGGCGAGGGTGCCGACGCCCGGGAAACCCACTTCCGCCATGGTCGGAACGTCCGGATAGGACGGCAGGCGCGTCGGATTGACGACGGCGATCGGGCGGATCTGCCCGGCCTTGATCAGCGCCGCCGAACTCGCAACGTTGAGGAAGGACGCCTGGATGTCGCCTGTCGCCATGTCCTTCAGGATGCCGGAGGCGCCCGCCTTGTTCGGAATCCCGACGAGCTCGATGCCGGCGCGCTTGGCCAGCACTTCCATGTCGTATTGCGGGTAGCTGCCCACGCCCACATGGCCGTAGCGGACCTTGCCCTTGTTCTTCTTGGCATAATCCACGAACTCCTGCATCGTCTTCACCGGCAGGTCCTTGGAGACGACCACGAAGGCCGGGATGTCGACGAGCCGCGCGACCGGAATGACGTCCTTGGCGTAGTCGATCGAGAACTTCTTGGCGTGCAGGATCGGCGTAATGGCGTTGGTGGTCACATTCCCGATCATCAGGCTGTAGCCGTCCGGCTTCGAGCGCGCCATTTCCTCGATCGCCAAAATTCCGAAGGCGCCCGGCTTGTTCTCGGTCACGAAAGCCTGCTTGAAGATCTCCTTGAGCTGGTCGCCGAGAATGCGCGAGACGATGTCGGTCGCGCCGCCCGGCGCATACGGGACGATGATCCGCGTCGGCTTGCTCGGATATTTGTCCTGCGCTGCGGCAGGCCCGGCGAAGCACGCCGCCGCCACGGCGGCGGCGAGCAAAGCGGTGACTTTCTTCATCTTCACGGTTCTCCTGGTTTCTTGTGTTGCGGTGCGGGTCGCTCCGATCCCGCGCCGATGGAAAAGCGTCCGTTCAGGCGGCCTTGCTGCCGTGCAGGCCGTGCGAGGCGTCCTTGCAGGTGAAGAAGACGACATCCCTGTCCGGCGATGCCCGGCCGCCGTGGATCGCATTGGCGGGAATGTACACAACCGAACCCGGCTTCGCCTCGATCCGCTTGCCGTCCACCTCGGCCAGGAAGGTCCCTTCAAGGATGTAGATCCACTGCTCGTTGGGATGGGAGTGCAGCTCCGCCTGCGTGCCGGCGGGCATCCGCATCAGGGCGACGATGATGCGGTCGCCCTCCACCACGCCGCCTTCCACGGAGGAGTAATCCGGCCCGCCCTTGATGTGATTGACGGTTGCGAGATCGAACAGATGCTCGCCGGGGCCGGCCCGCTTGGCACCGGGCGTTCTCGCCTGTCGGGTTGTCATCTTCACCTCCACGTGATGGCCGTCGCTTGTCTTCGGGACCTCCTTCGCACCGGTTGTCCGCAAGACGGACGATCGGCTCCCGGCGCAACTTCCGCGATCGGAAGCGACCGGGTGCGCACTTTATGAGCGGCGATTGTCTCGCGCAAATGGGCGATGAGGCTGATGCCCACCCTGGATGCGGTGTTGTCCGGTGCGCGCAAAGCCATTGCGGCGTTCTCGCGTCCGCCCTAGCATGCCGCGCGACCACCAACGAACAAGTGCGGCGCCAAGCCAACCCTTCCAACCCGGCCGCTCAAACCAACTGCTCCGCGCTCAGGAGACTCCCGTTTCGCCCGCCCCCGTTCGAAGCCGTAACGAATGCGTTACGTGACGCGACGGCGGCGAGCGAAAATGCTAGCTTTCGATCACGCTCAGGAGGGAACCATGAAGGTAGCCAGGATCACACGGCGCGTCTTTCTCGAAGGCGGCCTGGGGTTGACGATTGCCAATTTCATGCCGTGGAGCGGCATTCCGCGCGCTTTCGCGGCGGCGGAGGACGACCGCATCGCCGCGGCCGCAAAGGGCCTCGGTGGCGGCGCCGAACTGCGCGGCATGATCTGGTCAAACTACTACGCGGCGCTGCAGAAGCCGATGGAAGAGTTCAAGTCGCTCACCGGCATCGGGGTGGGCTCGATTCAGGACATCTCCATTTTCGACGCGCCGCAGCGCGCGATGGCGGAGGCGCTGTCGCATTCGCCGCAGTTCGATTTCTTCCACATCGACTCGAACATGATTCCGTCGCTCGCCTCAGCGGGCCTGCTCGAGCCGCTCGACGAGTACATGAAGAAGGCGCAGTTCAAGATCGAGGCGGTCGGCGACTATGCGAGCTTCATGACCTACAAGGGACACACCTACGGCGTGCCGACGGACGGCAACGTGCACATCCAATATCTGCGCAAGGACCTCATGGAGGATCCGGACAGCCAGAAGCGGTTCGCGGACAAGTACGGCAAGAAGCTCGAATATCCGCAGACCTGGGACGACGAATTCCAGATCCAGGAATTCTTCCACAATCCTGAAAAGGACCTCTACGGCTCGGGCTCGCTGCGCAACCGCGCGAACGGTCCGACCTGGTGGTACATGATGTTCTATTCCGCGGGCGGCTTCCCGTTCGACAACGACATGAATCCGACGATCGACAACGAGGCCGGCCAGTACGCGGTTGACGTCTATCTGCGCGAGAAGAAGGTCGCGCACCCGGAATCGTCGGGCTGGGGCACGCCGCAGATGATCCCGCGCATCTTCGGCGGCAAGGTCGTGTCCTGCCAGTACTGGGACGGCACGATCGGCCAGAACGAGAAGGACGGCTCGCCGACCAAGGGCAAGTGGACCTACGGGCTCGTGCCCGGCTCCGACAAGTCCGGCAAACGGATTTATCGCTCGATCTCGTCGCCGCTCGCCGCGATCCTCGTCAACAAGTACAGCCCGCGCAAGGCGCAGGCCGCCTATCTCGCCCTGTGGTGGGGCACGCTCAAGAATTCGACCCCGATCGTGTCCGACCAGGTCGTGTCGTTCCACGATCCGTGGCACAAGGGCCACATGACCGCTCCCTCGGTCGTCGCCAAATATACCGACCAAGGCATGAAGGCGATCAACGCCAATCTGCAGGTCGTGAGCCCGCCGATCTATCTCACCGGCTATCTCGAGTTCCAGGATGCGCTCGGCAAGAACCTGTCGGAGGCCTATGTCGGCCAGCTTGCCGCCAAGGACGTGCTCAAGCGCACCACTGAGGACTGGAACCGGATCGTGAACCGCATCGGCAAGCGCAAGCTGCGCGAGGAGCTTGCGAGCTACAAGGCGGTCATGCCGAAAATCGACAAGCCGGCTTGAGTTCGGCGCTGCGCGTCGAAATGCCCTGCCCCCTGGGGAGGGGTTTGAACTTGCGCTTGCGCGCGCGGAGGTGCGGGCTCGCGATGCGAGTCGTTGCGAGCCCCCATCCGACGGCGCCCGCGGCGGTCGCGCGGAAGCAAGTGCGGTGCCGGCGTGCGTTTGGCTCTTTTTTTCGCACTCCGGTGTGAGCTATGACACGGCGTTCACCGATGGGTGTTGGGTTGTGACGACAGATGTAATCAAAGGCGCGGCGCCGCCTGCCGCGGCCGGACTGTCCCGCCGCGAGGCTTCCCGCGCGCGCGCCATCCGCCGCTTCCGCTGGTCGATTCTCGCGCCGCTGATCGCGGTGTTCACGCTCGTGCTGACGCCGGTGCTGCTGCTGCAGCTCTATTTCTCGTTCCACGAGTGGACGGTCTATCTCGGCAGCTGGTGGGACGCCGAATGGGTCGGCCTCGACATATTCCAGGAGGTGTTCACCGATCCGCGATTCGGCTGGGCGATCGTACGCTCGCTTGCTTTTTCGGTCGGCTCGACGCTCGGCTGCTTCGTGTTCGGCTTCGCGCTCGCTTTCCTGATGTACAAGCCGTTCCGCGGGCAGGCGCTCTACTACATCATCTTTATTTTGCCGATGCTGACCGTGCCGATCGTCGTCGCCTATACGGGCGAGATGTTGCTTTATCAGGCCGGGCCGGTGAACGACCTCATCAGCCGCATGCTCGGGGTGGAGTTCAAACCCGCCTGGCTCTCCAGCCCGAATTTCGCCTTGACCGCCGTGATGCTGCTGGAAATCTGGAACTGGACCCCGTTCACCTTCATCATCATGCTCGCCGGTCTCTCGGCGATCCCGAAGGAGCCGATCGAGGCTGCACAGATTCTTGGCGCCTCGAAATGGCGAATTTTCTGGGAGGTGCAGCTGCCGCTGTTGCGCCCGGTGATCTTCCTCGCGCTGGTGCTGCGCTTCCTTGAGGCGATGGCTGAGTTCCCGAAGGCCTGGGCGCTGTTCCAGGGCGGCCCCGGCACCGCCACGGAGACGCTTCCGATCTACATTTTCATCACGACCTGGCAGTACTTCCAGATCTCGAAGGGCGCGGCGATGTCCTACATCGTGATGATGCTGATGATTGTCATCGTGCTGGGGGCGATCGCGCTGCTGCGGCGCGAGAAGCGTCAACTCGACGCCATGTACGCCAAGTCCGAAGCGGAGTAGAGCGCGCGCCATGACGAAATCGACCCGGCGTCGGATCGGCAGTCTCGTCCGCTACGTACTGCTCACGTTCTGGGCGGTGATCGCCTTCTTCCCGATCTATTGGATGGTCTCGACCTCCTTCAAGATCGACACGCAGTGGTTTGCCTGGCCTCCCGTCTATTTCCCGGACCCGCCGACGCTCGCCAACTATGCGGCGGTCTGGCTCGGCCGCGAGGAGGTTGCCTCGACGCAGTTCACGCTGTCGATGCAGCGGCCACTGCAGTCGCTGATGAATTCGACCATCATTTCCTTCACCTCGACCTTTCTTGCGGTGGCGTTCGGCTCGGTGATCGCCTACGGCGCGTCGCGCTACAAGGTGCTCACCGAGGCCCGCATGTTCCAGCTGCTTATGCTGCGCATGATCCCGCCGATCGTGGTGGTCGCCCCCCTTTCGCTCTACTACTCGGCGCTCGGCCTGCTCGACACGCGCTTCGGTCTCATCGTCATCTATTCGATCACCAGCCTGCCCTATGCGGTGTGGATGACGAAAAGCTTCATCGACGAGGTGCCGCGCGAGGTGGAGCAGGCTGCGGAAATTCTCGGCGCCTCGCGCTGGCGCACCGTGTTCGAGATCGTGCTGCCGCTGATCCGTTCCGGCTTGGTGGCGACGTTTCTCTTCATCCTCATCCTTACCTGGAGCGAATATCTGCTCGCCCTCATCCTCTCGAAGACGGAGGTCGCAACCCTGCCGATCGAGCTCTCGAAATATCAGGGTTCGACAGAGGGCCGCGTTTATGGCCGGCAGGCGGCGCTCGCGGTCGGCATCACGCTGCCGCTGATGATCGTCGGACTCATCATCCGCAAGCACCTTGCGCGCGGGTTCAGTTTCGGAATGGTACGGAGATAGTCGTGGCGCGAATCGAGCTTCGCAATCTGCGCAAGGAATACGGCAGCGTCGTTGCCGTGAAGAACGTCGATCTCGAAATCCGCGACGGCGAATTCATCGTCTTCGTCGGGCCCTCCGGCTGCGGCAAGACCACGACCCTGCGCATGATCGCGGGATTCGAGGACCCGACCGCGGGCGAAATCCGCATCGACGGGCAAGTGGTGAACGATCTCGAACCGCGCGACCGCGGGCTCGGCATGGTGTTCCAGAGTCACGCCCTCTTTCCGCACAAGAGCGTTGCGCAGAACATCGAGTTCGGCCTGCGCATGAAGAGGGTGCCGGAGGCCGAACGCAAGAAGCGGGTGCGGGAGGTCGCCGAGATGGTGCGCGTCACGCATCTGCTCGACAAGATGCCCGCGCAGTGCTCGGGCGGTGAGTCGCAGCGCGTCGCGCTTGCCCGCACGCTGGTCACCAACCCTTCGACCTTCCTGCTTGACGAGCCGCTGTCGAGTCTCGACGCCAAGCTGCGGCGCGAACTGCGCGCCGAGTGCGACCGCCTGCACGAGGAGTTGAAGCGGACCTTCATCTACGTCACGCACGACCAGGAAGAGGCGATGACGCTCGCCGACCGCATCGTGGTCATGCGCGCGGGCCAAATCGAGCAGATGGGCTCGCCGCTCGACATCTATTCGCAACCGGCGAGCTATTTCGTCGCCGATTTCTTCGGCTCGCCGTCGATGAATCTGGTTGCGGGCGAGATCGTGCATGAGGGCGGCACCCCGCGATTCCGTTCACCGCGTTTCGACATCGATCTCTCGAACCGCTATGCCGGCACCCCTCCCGGCAAGGTGACGCTCGGCATCCGTCCCGAACATGTGGGTGTGGGCGTGAACGGCGAGGGCGGCAACGTGCTGCCGGTGCGCCTCGTCGAACCGCTCGGCAAGGACACTCTGCTCTATTTCGACGACGGCACCGAGCGCGCGTTCGTGGCGGTGACCGAGGGCCTCGCCAACGCGGCGATGAAGTCCGGCACGCCGATCGCGCTCAAATTCGATCCGGCGAAGATTTACCTGTTCGGCGCGGACGGAAAACGCATCGCCGCGCGGTAGTTCGCGCTCCGCCGAAACCGGAAGCCGGGAGGGCGATGATCGAAGACTCCGGCATGCGAGAGCGTGACGCGAGAACGTGACGCAAACGGGCGCTGCAGAAAACCCTCTCCCCTTGCGGGAGAGGGTGGCTCCGCGCGCAAGCGAGGAGCCGGGTGAGAGGTACAAGGGAGTCGATCGGAAAGTCCGGCATCCGAAAGCGCGACGCGAGAACGTGACGCAAGCGGGCGCCGCGGAAAACCCTCTCCCCTTGCGGGAGAGGGTGGCGAGCCGCAACGCGGCGAGCCGGGTGAGGGGTGAAAGAGAAGCGGAAAGCGCCCGACGCTCTCGTCGCGTTCGGCGCACGCCCCCTCACCCGCGCGCCTTCGCTAAATGCTCCGGCGCGCTGCCCTCTCCCGCGGAGGGGAGAGGGCAAGGAGCGCGCGGGCGCCGGAGGGCCGTCCTCCGCAGCCTCCCTGCGGAGGGGAAGTAGAGATGCGGGCGGCGCGGCACGAAAAACCCTCTCCCCTTGCGGGAGAGGGCCACTGAAAGCGGTTCAGCCTGCGACCTTGACCGGCTTGCCGCCCTCCTTCGACGATTTCACGATCGCCTCGAAGGCCTGGACCCCCTGGAGGACCTCGTCGGTCGTGATCGGGTACGGTTTGCCGCCCCTTGCGGCCTCCGCGAACGCGTTGAGCTCGGCGTTGACGGTGTCGAATCCCGGCTTCTGCGATGCCTCCGCCTCGCCGCCGCCGGGCGCCGGCGTGAAGCGGAAGTCGTCGAGTGTCGGTCTGGTGATCTCGGCGAGCCCCTTGGATCCATAGACCGCCATGCGATAGGCGGGCGCGGTCGCAAAGGAGCAGAACAGCAGGCCCGGCAGGCCGTTCTTGAACTTCAGCAGCACCGCGGTGGTGTCGTCGACATGCGGCGCGGCGCGGCGCGTGGCGATGCAGTGGACCTCGTCGACCGGCCCGAACAGGCCGATCATGCTGTCGAGCGTGTGGATGCCGATGCCGGTCATCGCCCCCGCCGGCGCCTCTTCGGGCGTGGCGCGCCAGGTATCCTGCGGAGTCGACTTCACGTAGGCCGCGGTGCCGGACTGCTCGCCGACGACATTGACGATATCGCCGAGGCGCCCGTCTCTCACGCGCGCCTTAAGCTCGGCCATGTTCGGATGGAAGCGGCGATTGAAGCCGACGGCCAGCACCTTGCCGGCCTTTTTCATCGCCTCGATGGCGCTCCTGGCATCCTCGGCCGTCAGCGTGAAAGGTTTCTCGATGAAGACGTGCTTACCGGCGGCGGCGGCCTTGCGGACCTGATCGCCGTGCTGGCTGTGCGGCGTCGCAAGCACCACGCCCTCGATCGTCTTGTCGGCGAGGATCGCGTCGTAGTCCTCGACCAGCCTGATGTTCTTGCTGTCCAGGAATTCTCGCGCCTTGGCACTCTTGGTGCGGCTCGTGCCGAGCACGAATTCGACGCCCTTGCCGTGGCCGGCATTGACGAGCGTCTGCCCCCACCATCCCAACCCGACGATCGCGACGCGCATGTTGATCACCCCCATCAGGACTTCTTATGACATCCTTGGATGCGAGCTACGTGAACGGCACCATTGCCCCCGTGTCAACAGCGCAATAACGTCGCGCCGGAATTTTTTGGAGCGCTTTTCGTGCGACCGATTTCCTCGTTCGGCCCATTGCCGCAACGCGCCGGTCCGTGCAGTCGGACCGGCCTTGCGCCGACGCCGCCGCGCCGGCGAACCTTGCGCGCGCACAAGGGCGTCGCCCCCCTTTTTTCGAAGCCAGTCTTGAACCCTGCAGCAAGCAGCAGAAGCGGCGAACAAGGAGTGATCTGATGAGCTATCGCGAAGTCAGCGAGATCCGTGACGGGATGCAAATCGATTGGGACATGCCGATCGAGATGGACGACGGCCTCGTCCTGCGGGCCGATATTTTCCGCCCCGTCAAGAAGGGCCGCTATCCCGTGCTGCTCAGCTACGGGCCCTACGGCAAATGGCTGCATTTCGCCGACGGCTACAAGACGGCCTGGGAACGCATGGAAGAAAAACACCCGGACGTGATGGCCGGCACCAGCAACAAATATGCGAGCTGGGAAGTGTGCGATCCCGAAAAATGGGTGCCGCACGGCTATGTGTGCGTGCGCGTCGACTCGCGCGGGTGCGGCCGCTCGCCCGGCTATGTCGAGCATTTCTCCCCGCGTGAAACAAAGGACTTCTACAACTGCATCGAATGGGCCGGCAAGCAGCCCTGGTCGAACGGCAAGGTGGGCCTGACCGGCATTTCCTATTACGCCGTCAATCAATGGCAGGTCGCCGCGCTGCAGCCGAAGCACCTGGCGGCCATGTGCGTATGGGAAGGATTCGCCGATTTCTATCGGGAGATTTCCCACAACGGCGGCATCTACAACACCTTCGCCCAGAACTGGTACGACATGCAGGTGAAGTCGGTGCAGCACGGGCTCGGCACGCGCGGCCACCGCAGCCGCATGAACGGCGACTGGGTTTCGGGACCCGAGACGCTGACCGAGGAGGAGCTTGGCGCGAACCGATACGATCTCGGCAAGGAGTATTTCGAGCATCCGCTTGACGACAAATACTGGAAGGCGCTGACCCCCGACCTCACCAAAATCAAAACGCCTCTTCTCTCGGCGGCCAACTGGGGTGGGCAGCCGCTGCATCCGCGCGGCAATTATGAAGGCTTCATGCGCGCGAGCTCGAAGCAGAAATGGCTCGAAGTGCACGGCATCGAGCACTGGACGCACTACTACACCGACTACGGCGTCAACCTGCAGCGCCGCTTTTTCGACTTCTTCCTCAAGGGCATCAAGAACGGCTGGGACAAGCAGCCGCGGGTGCAGCTTAACGTCCGTTACCCGGGCGAAATCTTCAAATTGCGCCACGAGGACGACTGGCCGATCCCGCGCACACAGTGGACGAAGTTCCACCTCGCGACCGACCGCCAAAAGCTGACGCGCGAGGCGCCAAAGGGCGAAGCGCGGGTGACGTTCGACGCAATGGGCGACGGCGTCACCTTCCTCACCGATCCGCTCAAGGAAGAGACGGAGATTTGCGGGCCGATGGCCGTGAAGCTGCACGTCTCGTCTTCCACCAGCGATGCCGACATTTTCGTCGTGCTGCGCGTGTTCACGCCCGACATGAAGGAGGTGACCTTTCAGGGCGCGCTCGATCCGCACACGCCGATCGGACAGGGATGGCTGCGCGCCTCGCACCGCAAGCTCGACCCGAAGCTCTCGCTTCCCTATCGCCCCTACCACACGCACGACGAGAAGCAGCCGCTCACGCCCGGCGAGGTCTATGAGCTCGACATCGAGATTCATCCGAGCGGCATTGTCGTGCCGAAGGACTATCGCATCGCCCTCAGCATTCGCGGTTGCGACTACGTCTATCCCGGCGGCTCCGGCGGCCGGCTCTCGAACATGAAGAACGAGTTCACGGGCAACGGGCCGTTCCTACACAACGATCCGCGCGACCGCCCGCTTGAGATTTTCGGCGGGCGGACGACGATCCATCTCGGCGGCGGGCGGGAGAACTTCGTGCTGTTGCCGATCATTCCGCCGAAGGGCGAGGCAAAGCCCCGCGCCCGCCGCGCCGGCGCCAAAGCCGCGGGGCGGACGAAAGCCGTGCGCGCACGCGCTCCGCGGCCGGCAGCGCGCCGGCCGGCCGGACGAAAGCCCGCGCGCCGTCGCTGAAGCAAGCCGCACCGCCGCACCGCGCGCTCTGCCGGCGCAAACGCTTCGCCGGCAGGGCGCCACGCGGATCTTCCGGCCTCTTTGGAGGGGCCGGATCTGCCCGGGGCGGTCATTCAGAGACGCTCGCGCCGTCGCGGCGCGGTCGGGCCCGCCCTTCGGGCATCGGGAACCGGCCAGGCGCGAGGTCCGGGCGTACGTACCGGCGTCATGCCGGCGAGGCGCGCCGCGCCGTGAACTCCACCCCCACCTCATCCCCGGCCTGCGATCGCCAGACCACCAGGCACTTGCGGGCGACGGCCCCATTGCTTGCGAGGTGAAGCACGAAGCCGGGCGGGAGAGCGCTCCGTGGCGGAACGCTCAGCCGCGCCCCCGATTTCGAGACGTCCCTGACCGTACAAGGAAGGGGTTCGGCGCCGGGCTCGGCCACGATCCATGCGGGCTGTTCGAATGTCCGGCGGACGTTCCTGCGCTTTTCCTGCATCGTCCGGCCCCGCAATACAATCCTGGGTAGAACAAGATTACGCTCAAATGGCTACCAAAACCTAAACGACAGCGAGTCGAAACCTAAAGGCGTCCATAAGCCGGCCTATTTCACCGGGACGTAGACATTGACGACCAATTTGTCCTCCGGCGTGGTCACCGGGTCGGTGACGTATTCCTCAATGAAAGTGTCCTGCGCTTCGAGCTGTTTGGAGTCGAGGAAATTGGTAATCGCCTCGTAGGTCGTGTCCATCGAGTCGTAGGAGCCACGGTGCACGAATTTCAGCATCTTGCCCGAAGGCGTGGTGCCGACCTCGATGTCGCCGCGCGGCGCGTCGGCGGGAGCCGCCTCGATGGGAATTCCCGCCTCGTACTGGAAGCCCGTATCGTCAGTCGACAGATACACGGTGAGCGCCGGGCCGGCCCGCTTGAGGCCGGTGCGGGCAATGTAGTCGCCGATCGACTTGAAACTGTCGATCAGCGTTTCGAACGCAGTGTCCCAATTGGCGTTGCCCTTCATGCGCACCACCGTCTTGGCCGCGAATTGCACCTCTTCCCCGAAGGGATCGGACGAGGGCGCGGGCAGCTTGTCGGTTTCGACCGAGGACGGCGGCCCGGCGGGAGAATCCGAATGCGTGTGCGGCGGCTCGGCCGGCGGATTGGCGGGCGCCTGCGCCTGGCCGGGCCCGGATATGCCGCACGCGAGG
This sequence comes from Xanthobacteraceae bacterium, assembly GCA_035716025.1. Taxonomy (GTDB): domain Bacteria; phylum Pseudomonadota; class Alphaproteobacteria; order Rhizobiales; family Xanthobacteraceae; genus JADGHE01. The sequence goes on along the minus strand of DASTKH010000050.1, from coordinate 4,510 downwards.
ACGAGGGCTGCGAAGGCAATGCGATGGGCGCGGAACATTGTTTGGCCTCCTCCTTCGGCGCGCGTCCGGCATCCGCGCGCCGCAGCGAAATTCGCCGGTTCGTAGCACAGGCAAGGTAAGATGTGACGCTGGCAATTGCGGCCGGGCGATGGCCGCAACTTGGCGGACTCGCAAAACCCCCGGGATTGCGCCTATATGCGGCTGGAACCCATGAGCAGCCTTGTCGGACGCCCCTTCGTGAAGATGAACGGTCTCGGCAACGAGATCGTGGTCGTCGATCTGCGCCCCGAGCCTGGGCCGGTTTCGCCCGCCGAGGCCCGCGCCGCGGCGGGTCCGGGCGGTGTGTCCTACGATCAGATGATGGTGCTCCATCCCCCGCATACGCCGGGCACTGAGGCGTTCGTGCGCGTGTTCAACAACGACGGCTCGGAGGCGGGCGCCTGCGGCAACGGCACGCGCTGCATCGCCGCCCTTGCCTTCGAGGCGACCGGCAAGGACCGCGTGACCTTCGAGACCGCGGCGGGCCTTCTGCCCTGCTGGCGCGCCCCCGACGGGCACCTTGTCACGGTCGACATGGGCCGGCCCCGCTTCCGCTGGGACGAAATCCCGCTTGCGGACGAATTTCAGGACACGCGAGGCATCATGCTGCAGATCGGACCGATCGATAAGCCGATACTGCACACGCCCTCGGTGGTCAATGTCGGCAACCCCCACGCGGTGTTCTGGGTGGAGGACGTGAATGCCTACGATCTCGCCCGGTTCGGTCCGCTTCTGGAGAACCATCCGCTCTTTCCCGAGCGCGCCAATATCTCGCTCGTCGCCGTGAAGTCCCGGCAGCACATCGTCGTGCGGACCTGGGAACGCGGAGCGGGTCTGACCAAAGCGTGCGGCTCGGCCGCCTGCGCGGCCGCCGTGTCGGCGGCCCGCACCCACCGCACCGAGCGCACGGTCACGGTGACCTTGCCGGGCGGCGATCTTTTGATCGAGTGGCGCGAAAGCGACGACCACGTGCTGATGACGGGCCCGGTGGAATTCGAGTTCCGCGGGACCTTCGACCCCGCCCTGTTCGGCGACACGGCCGTGGCTTGACCCCGAGGGCACCCACCGCGATGAGCGTCGAAGTCGTCACCTTCGGCTGCCGCCTCAACACCTATGAGAGCGAGGTGATGCGCCGCCAGGCCGCCGCGGCCGGCCTCGCCGACACGGTGGTGGTGAACACTTGCGCGGTGACGGGCGAAGCCGTGCGGCAGGCGCGGCAGGCGATCCGCCGGCTCAAGCGCGCGCGGCCCGGGGCGCGGATTGTCGTGACCGGCTGCGCGGCGCAGACGGAACCCGCAACCTTCGCGGCCATGCCGGAGGTCGATCGGGTGATCGGCAACGACGAAAAGCTCGCCCCCGCGGCCTGGGCGCGCCTGCGCAGCGGGCTTGCCTCACCTTCCTTCGGCATCGAGGCGGAGGAGAAGGTCCGCGTCAACGACATCATGGCGGTGCGCGAGACCGCCTTGCACCTCATCGACGGCATCGAAGGGCGCGCCCGGGCCTTCGTCCAGGTGCAGAACGGCTGCGACCATCGCTGCACCTTCTGCATCATTCCGTTCGGACGCGGAAATTCCCGCTCCGCGCCGATGGGCGAAGTGGTCGCACAAGTGCGCCGCCTGGTCGAGGCAGGCTATCGCGAGGTCGTTCTCACGGGGGTCGATATCACAAGCTACGGCGCGAACCTGCCGGGGGCGCCGACGCTCGGCCGCCTCGTCAAGCAGATCCTGAAGCATGTGCCGGACCTGCCGCGCCTGCGGCTCTCCTCGATCGATTCGGTTGAGGCCGATCGCGACCTTCTCGCCTGCATCGCCGAGGAGCCGCGGCTGATGCCGCACCTGCACCTCTCGCTCCAGGCCGGGGACGATCTTATCCTCAAGCGTATGAGGCGCCGCCACACGCGCGCCGACGCGATCCGCTTCTGCGAAGAGGTGCGGCGGCTGCGCCCGGACATGGCCTTCGGAGCGGACATCATCGCGGGTTTTCCGACCGAGACCGAGTCGATGTTCCGCCGCTCGCTTGATCTCGTCGCGGAGTGCGGCCTTTCGCATCTGCACGTCTTCCCGTTTTCGCCGCGGCCGGGGACGCCGGCGGCCCGCATGCCGCAGGTCGACCGCGCGACCGTGAAGGAGCGCGCGCGGCGGCTGCGGGAGGCGGGCGCCACGGCCTTCCGCCGCCACCTCGAGGACCAGGTGGGCAAGACGCGCAGTGTTCTCGTCGAGGCGGCCGGGCGCGGCCGGACGGAGCATTTCACGCCCGTGCGGATCGCGCGGGCCGCCTGCCCCGGCCATGTGCTTTCCTTGACAATTGCCGGAGAGGACGGCGGAGCACTTCTCGCGGCATGAGCGTGTCGCACGCAAGCATGTCAGGCCGCTTGTCGAGGCGGCGCCCGCGCGCAATCATGAAGTGAAGTGTTCCGAATGCACGGCCCCGACCGCGGGTCCCCGTGCGATCGCAAGCACCCGACGATACCGAGCGGAGAGCCAAGTGACGACCATTCCGGGCGAACCCCACCTCCTCACGACGATCGAAGAGCTCGAGCGCATCTATACGCCCGTCAATCCGAACTCGCTGCGTAAGGAGATCGCTTACGTCCACCCGCACTACCAGAAGATGATCGAGGCCTCGCCCTTCGTCGCCATCGCCTCGTGCGGGCCGGACGGCATGGACTGCACCCCGCGCGGCGACCATCCCGGGTTCGTGCGGGTGGTCGACGAACACACGCTGATGATCCCGGACCGGCGCGGCAACAATCGCATCGACACGCTGCGCAACATTGTCTCCGACCCGCGCGTGGCGCTCTTGTTCCTCATTCCGGGGGTCGGGGAGACGCTGCGGGTGAACGGCCGCGCCCGCATCTCCGTCGATCCGGCGCTGCTCGAAAGCTTCGCGGTTGACGGCAAGCTGCCCCGCTCGGTGCTGATCGTGACGGTGGAGCGCATCTACTTTCAGTGTTCGAAGGCGGTGGTGCGGGCGAAGCTGTGGGATCCGGCAAGGCAGATCCCGCGCTCTGCCCTGCCCTCGACCGGCACCATCATCGAAACGCTGAGCAACGGCGCGGTCGACGGCGCGGCCTATGACCGCGAACTGCCGATCCGCATTCCCCAGCAGCTCTACTGACGCCACAGGCCGGGACTGTTGGGTGCGCGCCCCCTCACCCGCGCGCCGTTCCGTAAGGGGAGAGGGCATGAAGCGCGCGGTGGCGCCGGGAAAGGCCCTGTCCCCCTGCGGGCCTCCCAAGCCGCCCCGGGGTTATGAATTCCGGGCGCGCGTGCTATGACGCGCCGCAACACGTCTCAGTCCCGAACGAACGGAAATGGCTTCTCCCAAGCAGACCCGCATCAAGGCGCGCCGCCCCGGCGGATTGGCGGACCGCGGCGCGGCCGACATTGCGGCAACGCGCGCCCTGGTGGATAAAATCCGCCGCGTCTACGAACGCTACGGGTTCGAGCCGGTGGAGACGCCGGCCATCGAATACACCGACGCGCTCGGAAAATTCCTGCCGGACCAGGATCGGCCGAACGAAGGCGTCTTCTCGTTCCAGGACGACGACGGCCAGTGGCTCTCGCTGCGCTACGACCTCACCGCGCCGCTCGCGCGCTATGTCGCGGAGAACTACCAGAATCTCCCGCTGCCCTATCGCAGCTACCGCGAAGGCTATGTCTTCCGCAACGAGAAGCCGGGGCCGGGCCGCTTCCGCCAGTTCATGCAGTTCGACGCCGACACGGTGGGCTCCGCGTCGATGGCCGCAGATGCCGAGATGTGCATGATGGCGGCGGACGCGCTTGAGGAACTCGGCATCCCCCGCGGCAGCTATGTGATCAAGGTCAACAACCGCAAAGTGCTCGATGGCGTGATGGAGTCGATCGGGCTTTCCGGCGAGGAGAACGCCGGACGGCGGCTCACCGTGCTGCGCGCGATCGATAAGCTCGACCGGCTCGGAATCGACGGGGTACGCGACCTGCTCGGCAAGGGACGGCGGGACGAGTCGGGCGATTTCACCCGCGGCGCGGACCTTAGTGCACACGCTATCGAGGTGCTGCTCGGCTTTCTCAAAACCAGCACCTACAATGTCGAGGACACGCTTACGCGCGTCGAAACGCTGGTGTCGGGCAGCAACGAAGGCGTCGACGGCGTGGCCGAGCTGCGCGCGATTGCCGACCTCGTCGCCGCGGCCGGCTATGACGACGGCCGCGTGGCGATCGACACATCCGTCGTCCGCGGTCTTGAATATTACACCGGCCCCGTCTTCGAGGCGGAGCTGACCTTCGAAATCAAGGACGAAAAGGGCCGTCCCGTCCGTTTCGGCTCGGTCGGCGGCGGCGGGCGCTATGACGGGCTCGTTGGACGCTTCCGCGGCGAGAACGTGCCGGCGACGGGTTTCTCGATCGGCGTCTCGCGCCTCCAGGCGGCGCTCACTGTGCTCGGCAAACTCGACGCGAAACCGCCGCACGGCCCGGTGGTCGTCACCGTG
>DASTKH010000049.1:0-45652 GCA_035716025.1 Xanthobacteraceae bacterium | reverse complement strand
AGCGCGCGGGCACCCGAATGCCGTCCCCCGCAGCCTCTCTGCGGAGGGAAGCAGACACACGGGCGGCGCGGCACGGAAAACCCTCTCCCCCTGCGGGAGAGGGTGGCTCGCGATCGAAGATCGCGAGCCGGGTGAGGGGTGAGGGAGAAGCGGAGAACGCTTGAGGCTCTCGTCGCCTTCGGCGCACGCCCCCTCACCCGCGCGCCTTCGCGAATCGCTCCGGCGCGCTGCCCTCTCCCGCGGAGGGGAGAGGGCAAGGAGCGCGCGGGCGCCGGAGGGCCGTCCTCCGCAGCCTCCATCCGGAGGGGAAGCAGACACACGGGCGGCGCGGCGGGGAAACCCTCTCCCCTTGCGGGAGAGGGTGGCTCCGAGCGTTGCGCGGGCCGGCCGGTTTCATTCCACCGATCCCCGATTTCGTTCCTTTCCGCTCGGTCTTTGGCCTAGCATCCTCGCGCCGCGGATCGCCACGGGCCCGCGGCGCGAGGGCGGAAGGGAGGAATGCGAGCCATGGTCGCAAGACCTGAGGACCTCATCGCCGGCAAGAACCGTCCGTTCACCGGCGCGGAATATCTCGAATCCTTACGCGACGGCCGCGAGGTTTGGATCTACGGCGAGCGCGTCGAAGACGTGACCACGCACCCGGCCTTCCGCAATGCGGCGCGTTCGATCGCCCGCCTCTACGACGCGCTGCACGATCCGCAGACCGCGGACGTGCTGACCTGTCCGACGGACACGGGCTCGGGCGGCTACACGCACAAATTCTTCCGCGTCGCGCGCTCGCGCGAGGACCTCATCGGCCAGCGGCAGGCGATCGCCCACTGGGCGCGCATGACCTACGGCTGGATGGGGCGCACCCCCGACTACAAGGCCTCGCTCATGAACACGCTCGGGGCGAACTATGCGTTCTATGACCGGTTCGCCGACAACGCCAAGGCTTGGTACCGGCGGGCGCAGGAAAACGCCCTGTTCATGAATCACGCGATCGTCAATCCGCCCGTCGACCGCCACAAGGCCGCCGACCAGGTGAAGGACGTGTTCATCACCATCGACAAGGAGACGGACGCCGGGATCTATGTGTCGGGCGCGAAAGTGGTCGCGACATCCTCGGCGCTGACCCACTACAATTTTCTCGGCCAGAACGCCGCGATGCCGATCAACGATCCCGATCTCGCGGTCATGTTCATCGCGCCGATGAACAGTCCCGGCGTGAAGCTCATCTGCCGCACCTCCTACGAAATGGCGGCGGCGACCCTGGGCACGCCTTTCGATTATCCGCTCTCCTCGCGCTTCGACGAGAACGACGCGATCTTCATCTTCGACAACGTCTTCATTCCCTGGGAGGACGTGCTGCTCCACCGCGATCTCGAGAAGATCAAGGTCTTCTATCCGCGCTCGGGCTTCCTCGCGGGCTATCAATTCCAGGGCTGCACGCGGCTCGCCGTGAAGCTCGACTTCATGGTCGGCATCATCGCCAAGGCGCTGCGTGCAACGGGCGGAGACGAATTTCGCGGCAACCAGGCGATGCTCGGCGAGGTGATCGCCTGGCGCAATCTCTTCTGGGCGATCTCGGACGCGATGGCGGGTCACCCGGTTCCGTGGGTCGGCGACACGGTGCTGCCGAACGTGCAGTCGGGTTCGAGCTATCGCGTCTTCGCCGGGGAGGCCTATGGGCGCGTCAAGGAGATCGTCGAGAAGATCGTGGCCTCCGCGCTCATTTATCTGCCGTCCTCGGCGCGTGACTTCGAAAACCCGGAGATCGACCGCTATCTTGCGAAATATGTGCGCGGTTCGAACGGCATCGGCTACCGCGAGCGTATCAAGGTCATGAAGCTCCTGTGGGATGCGATCGGCACGGAGTTCGGCGGCCGCCATGAGCTCTACGAGATGAATTACGCCGGCAACCACGAGGACATCCGCATCCAAGCGCTTTGGAACGCCCGCGGCTCCGGCGCACTCGACGCGATGGTCGCGCTCGCGGAAGACTGTATGGCCGATTACGACGAGAACGGCTGGACCGGAGACGTCTGGGTCGATCCCGGAGAGGCTTCGCGGCTGCCGGGTACTCGCGCTGCCGAATAGGCCCCCGCACAGCGCGGCGCTCATGAGGCCGTGCGGGTCTTGGCCCGCGGCTCCCGCCGGGGGCCGGCGTCGGGGAGGAGGCGGCGAGGGGGACAGACCGGCGCCGGGCGGCACGGGACGGCATACGGCGAATGCTATCTCCCTCGAAGGGCAGCAATCCCGGAGGCGTCTGTTCCCGGGAGGAAAAAATGACCTGCGCAATTGGTTGCGGCACGGGCGCGGCATCGGGGCTATATGGAGGTGCATGTACGCCCCGCACGCGAATCTTGCGATGGACTGGATCGAGCAGCGCCCCGACGACGCTATGGCCGGGGCCTTCGAGGCGATTGCGCCGGAGCCGGTGAAGGCGGTGGAACCGCCGCTCTTCCGCGAGGCGATGGCGCGGCTTGGCGCTGCGGTCAACGTCATCACCACGGACGGGAGGGCCGGCCGCACGGGCTTTACCGCGACGGCCGTGTGCTCGGTGTCGGACCAGCCGCCGACGCTGCTCGTCTGCCTCAACCGCAAGAGCCGCGGCACGCCGCTCCTGCGGGAGAACGGCGTCTTCTGTGTCAACACGCTCGCGGCCGATCAGGAGGCGATTGCCGACCTGTTCGCCGGCCGTACCGGCGCTTCCGGCGCGGAGCGTTTCGTGCAGGGCGAATGGATGACGCTGGCGACCGGCGCGCCGGTGCTGCGCTCGGCGGCGGTCGCCTTCGACTGCCGGACGGTGGACGTGAAGACGGTCGCGACCCACAACGTCTTTTTTGCCGTGGTCGAGGCCGTGCACATCGGCAACCCATGCCCGGCGCTCGTCTATCACGATCGGGCCTACAAGAAGGTCTGAAGGCCGGGGGACGGGCCGGCCGCACGCGGGGCGGCGGGGAAGCCGAGGAAGGAAGCAAGGCGCGACCACATGCCCGCAAGGATCGGGCGGGCCTCGGTGCATTGCTGTTCGGAGGATTTGGGGAAGATTGGCAGCGACCGGGTCGGTCGGGCTGGTTCCGTTGTTGACTTCTTAACGAATAATCACCATCTTTCGGTTATCGGACTGGGGGTTGTTCCCGGTCGGCGGCTGGCTCCGGGGTCACTCGGGGCCTTTCGCTTTTTCAGGGGAAGACCTTCAATCCCCAGCCCGCCACCTTCCCCGTCGGACTCCTGCGTAGCTTCGGTTCGATGATCTCCCAGGCCCGGTTCGGCTGGTACGGATTCATGACGTGGCGGCCGATCGGGCGCGCCGTGAGATCGGCGATCTGAAGCCCCGAGGAGTTCGTCTTCTTGTCCACGAAGACGATTTCGAAGCCGGGCATGGCGCCCCACTGGTTCGCCCCGTCGCGGATGCGTCGGAATGCAAGCTCCAGTTCGTCATCCTCTCGTTTGCCTCGTCGCTCCACCATGATGTGCGTCGTGCACGTGTGCTGACCGCGATCGCAGCGAGATACAAGCCTTCCTCGCGTGTCGTAACCGAGGTCCAATAGAGCTTGTGATCGATGGCGGCCCGCGTGTCTTCAACAATGGCCGCCGCCGGCAACGTCCCGGCTTTGGAATAGACGACCCGAATGGGTGCGATGGGAAATTGTGCGCTGAGCTTTCCGTAGTAGTCGAATTGCCCGACGAGGCTCACTTTCGCCGTCTTGTGCGCCTCCCAGATTTCCTCAGCCTTGCCCATCCATCCAGCGAGTCCGGTCTTGCCCCGGCGCGCCGCCGCCGCGGCGTCGAGCATCGTGCCCATGTCGTCCACCGGCACGACGCCTTCGAACGGGCCAATCATGCAGCACGCGGACGATCTCGACGAGGCCCGGCTGCAGCGCGCGATAGAACATCACGTGCGCCGGTTTCGCCACCGCCGCCTCGCGGCTTTCGTCGCGGTTATGGCGGATGTGGAAACTGCGAAGGCCGGGCCGCAGCGCGCTGCGGTCCAAGGTCGAGCGCCCCTCCGGCTCGTCGGCGAGGCGGCGCAGCGCGGCGAGAAGGAGCGCGGCGTAGCGGATGCGGACCTCGCGGCCGTGCCGCTCCTCGCTCGTGCGCAAGATCGACTCGATATCGCGTCTTGCCGACCGCGTAAGGCGGTAGCGCGCCATGGACGGTCAGCGCGCTTCGATAAGACGATCGAGCCAGGCTTCAAGGTCGGCGTCATCGACGTCCTCGTAGTCGCCGCGTTCGAGGTCGGCGAGCCCCGCATCGATGCTCCGGCGTAGGCGTTCGAGCTTGAGCGCATCGATCGCGCGGCGCTGTTGCAGCGCGCGGATGGCGTCGCGCACGGCCTCGCTGGCGTTGGCGTATTCGCCCTTCTTGAGCATGTCGGCGATGAAGGCGTCCTGCTCGGGCGTGAGGTTGATATTGCGGGTCGGCATGGGCCTCATCTCGCTCAATTCTTGGAAAGATAGTGGCATTGGCAAAAATTGCCAATGCCGGGATACAAGTCTTCGCGGCAAGCGGTGCCCAAATCCGCGGGGTGCGGCAGCTTGCATGCACGCGTCCCGCCGCCCCCTCCAAAACCCTGAGGCCGGGCCTTATGCTCGCCCCCATGTCCGCGACCGCGCAGGCGCTGCCGCTCTTCCATCTCTACGGCGAGGCGCCGGACGATCAGGCTTTCGATTTCATCCATGTGGAGACGATCGCCTCCCGCTCGTCGATCCACGACTGGACGATCCGCGCGCACCGCCACCGCAACCTCTTCCAGATCCTCGCGATCGAAAAAGGCGGCGGGGAGATGATCTATGAGGCCGCAGCGCTCCCTTTCGCGGCGCCCGCAGCCATTCTCGTGCCGGCCACCGTCGCCCATGGGTTCCGCTTCCGGCCGGCCGAGACGGACGGCTGGGTCGTGAGCTTCACGGAGGATGCGGCGGAAGCGCTCGGCGAGCGCGCGGGCGGGGCCCTTTCGCGTCTCAAGGCGCTCGCCGCGGCCCCCCTCGTGCCGCTTGCGGAGCCCGGCGAGTTGCGCCGGCTCTCCGCGCTCTGCGCCGATCTCCACGGCGAGGCGTTCCTGGCGCGCGAAGGCTACCGGCTTGCGATGCGGGGGCTGCTCGCGCTCATCGCCGTCGAGGTCGCGCGGCTAGCCGCAAGCCGCGCCCGCTCCGGCGCCGTCACGCTGAAGCCGGCCGACCCCACGGTCGCGGCGCTCTCGCACCTCGTCGAGGAGCATTTCCGCACCGAGCGGCTGCTCGCCTTCTATGCCGAAAGGCTCGCGATGACGGCGGACCGCCTCAACGACCACGTCAAGCGGGCAATCGGCGTCACCGCCGGCCACCTCATCCGCCAGCGGCTGCTCACCGAGGCGAAGCGCCAGCTCGTCTTCACCGGCCAGCCGATCCACGAGATCGCCTATGGGCTCGGCTTTGCCGACCCGTCGCATTTCGCCCGCTTTTTCCGCAAGCAGACCGGCACGACGCCGCAGGATTTCCGGGAAAGCCGCGGCGGCTGAGGCGCCCCTGCGCGGAAGCTGCGGCGGGCGGGCGGCCCCGGCGCCCTTCAACCTTTGCCGAGCGTCGCGAGGATCGCCGCCGCTTCCTTGAACGCGGTGTTGGCGGCCGGCACGCCGCAATAAATCGTCTGCTGCAGGATGATCTCCTTGATGTCCTCGGCGGAAAAGCCGCCTTCGGTGAGCGCTGCGCGCACGTGCAGGCGGAATTCCTCCCATTTGTCGAGCGCAATGAGCGTGCCGATCACGAGAACGCGGCGCGTGCGGTCGTCGAAATGCGGCCGGGTCCAGATTTCTCCCCATGCATAACGGGTGATGAGGTCCTGGAACTCGGCCGTGAACCGCGTCTTGCCCTGCATGCTCCGTGCGACATGCTGTTCGCCGAGGCCGCGGCGGCGTCGTGCAAGGCCGGTCTCGAGGCGTTCCTGTTCGTCCATTCTCTCCTCCCGGAATCCCGAGCCAGGGAGGCTAGGCTTCCGACGGTGGCGCGCAAGCGGCGCGTGGCGCCCCTGGCCGCAGGCGCGGCGCATCTGCTAAAGGCAGGGCAAAGCCGCCCGCGTCATGCGCGCGGCCGAATGTCGGAGACAGCGCCATGGCCATGACCATGAACGGCGAAGTCCAGCTCCGTGCCCCGCGCGAGGAGGTCTGGCAAAAGCTCAACGATCCCGAGGTGCTGAAAATCTGCATCCCCGGCTGCGAAAGCCTCAACATGACCGCGCCCAACGAGTTCGAGGCGGTCGCGACAAACAAGATCGGGCCCGTGAAGGCGCGTTTCAAAGGCAAGGTAACGCTGTCCGACATTGATCCGCCCAACGGCTACAAGATTTCCGGGCAGGGCGACGGCGGGGTTGCGGGCTTCGCCAAGGGCGGGGCCACGGTCACGCTCAGGCCGGCGGACGGCGGCGGCACGGTGCTGAGCTATACGGTCGAGGCGCAGATCGGCGGCAAGCTCGCCCAGCTCGGCCAACGCCTCGTGAACGGGGCGGCGAAGAAGCTCGCCGATCAATTCTTTGAAAAATTCGCCGCCGCAGTGGACCCGCAGCAGTCCTGAATTGGGCGGCTTGCGCTGCCCGATCGCGGCGCCAGCGACGGGGCGCAGGCGGGGGCAAACACGGCCATCCGGCCGCAGACACGCGCGCGGGCGACCCGGGCCGCCGGGTGGCTTGACCACAGCCGCGTCCGCGGTTCAGACTTGGACAAGTTCCATTCAGCAACATGCCGCGCGTGCAGACCGATGGTGCGCCGGCCCACGCCATTCTCGCCCGCATCGCCCCGGCAGCCCGGGCGGGGAGCTTCGAGGAGGAGAAGACATGCCCACCGTATCCATGACGGTGAACGGTAAACCTGTCAGCAGCGAATGCGAGCCGCGGACGCTGCTCGTGCAGTTCCTGCGCGAGAATCTGCGGCTCACCGGCACGCATGTCGGCTGCGACACCTCGCAATGCGGCGCGTGCGTCGTGCATGTGGACGGTGTGGCCGTGAAATCGTGCACCACCTTCGCCTGGCAGGTCGAAGGCTGCCACGTCACCACGATCGAGGGCTTGGCCCAGGACGGCAAGCTGCATCCGATGCAGGAGGCCTTCCGCGAGCATCACGGGCTGCAATGCGGTTATTGCACACCCGGCATGATCATGGCGGCGGTCGAGATGGTCTACCGCTTGGGCAACGACCTCGACGAGCACACGATCCGCGAGGAACTCGACGGCAATCTCTGCCGCTGTACCGGCTATCACAACATCGTCAAGGCGATCCACGCAGGCGCGCGCGCGATGCCGCGGGTCGACAAGATGAAGGCTGCCGCGGAATAGGCCTCCCCGGAGAGAAGGAGGCGAACCCGCGGCTGGGAGGATGACACGATGAGCGCGACCGGCATCGGCGCGGCGGTGCGCCGCAAGGAGGACCTTCGATTCGTCACCGGCAGAGGCCATTACACCGATGACATCAGCCGGCCTGGCCAGGCCTATGCAGTGTTCCTGCGTTCGCCGCACGCCCATGCGCGCATCCGCGGCATCGACACGGCGGCCGCGGCGGCCATGCCGGGGGTTCTCGCCGTCCTCACGGGCGCGGAGCTGCGCGCCGATAAGATCGGCGATCTCATCTGCGGCTGGATGATCCATTCCAAGGACGGCTCGCCGATGAAGATGGCGCCGCACCCGGCGCTCGCCGTCGGAAAGGCCTGCTATGTCGGTGACCCCGTCGCGGTCGTGGTCGCGGAAACCGTCGCCCAGGCCAAGGATGCGGCCGAGAAGATTGTCGTCGACTACGAGGTGCTGCCCGCCGTCGTCGATCCCGCCAAGGCGCGCAGCGGCCCGCAAATCCACGATGTTGCGCCGAACAACACGATCTACGAATGGGCGCTCGGGGACAAGGCGGCAACCGACGCGGCCTTCGCCGCCGCAAAACACGTGACGCGGCTCGACATCGTCAACAACCGGCTCGCCCCCAATGCCATCGAGCCGCGGGTCGCGATCGGCGAATACGATCCGGGTTCGGAAAGCTTCACGCTCTGGAACACCTCGCAGAACCCGCACGTCGCCCGGCTCGTGATCGCGGCTTTCGTGGGCATGGCGCCCGAGCACAAGCTGCGGGTGATCGCGCCGGACGTCGGCGGCGGTTTCGGCTCCAAGATCTTCATCTATCCGGAAGAGGTGGTGACGCTGTGGGCGTCGAAGCGCGTCGGGCGGCCGGTGAAATGGACCTGCGACCGGTCCGAGGCCTTCCTGGCCGACGCGCACGGCCGCGACCACGTCACGCACGCGGAAATGGCCTTCGACGAGAGGGGACGGATTCTGGGCTTACGCGCCCAGACGATCGCCAATCTCGGCGGTTACATGTCCACCTTCTCCTCGTCGATCCCCACCTATCTCTATGCGACCCTCCTGTCCGGCCAGTATGCGATTCCGCATATCTCCTGCGAGGTCACGGCGGTCTACACGAACACCGTGCCGGTCGATGCCTATCGCGGGGCGGGGCGCCCGGAGGCGACCTTCGTGGTGGAGCGGCTCGTCGAGGTCGCCGCGCGGGAAATGAACATCGACCCGCCGGAACTACGCCGACGCAATTTCATCAAGAGCTTCCCGCACCAGACGCCCGTGATCATGACCTATGACACGGGCGACTACGAGGCCTCGCTCAACAAGGCGCTCGAACTTGCCGACTACAAGAATTTCAAGGCGCGCAAGCGCGAGGCCGCCCGGCGCGGCAAGCTGCGCGGCATCGGCTTCTCGACCTATATCGAGGCCTGCGGGATTGCGCCCTCGCAGGCGGTGGGTTCGCTCGGAGCCGGCGTCGGCCTGTGGGAATCGGCCGAGGTGCGGGTCAACCCCACCGGCACGGTCGAGGTGCTGACCGGCTCGCACAGTCACGGGCAGGGCCACGAAACGACCTTCGCGCAACTCGTCTCCGAGCGGCTCGGCATCCCCATCGAGAATGTCAGCGTGGTGCACGGCGACACCGACAAGGTGCAGTTCGGCATGGGCACCTACGGGTCGCGCTCCGGCGCGGTCGGCATGTCGGCGATCGTGAAGGCGCTGGACAAGGTCGAGGCCAAGGCGAAGAAGGTCGCCTCGCATCTGCTCGAGGCCGCCGAGGGCGATATCGAATTCAAGGACGGCAAGTTCACGGTCACCGGCACCGACAAGTCGGCGGCCTGGGGGGACGTCGCCTTGCACGCCTACATTGCCCACAAATTCTCCGGGCAGGAGCTCGAACCGGGGCTCAAGGAAGGGGCCTTTTACGACCCGACGAATTTCACTTTCCCGGCCGGATGCCACATTTGCGAAGTCGAGGTCGACCCGGAAACCGGCGGGGTCGAGATCGTCGGCTGGACGGCGGTCGATGATTTCGGGGTGGTGATCAATCCGATGATCGTCGAGGGTCAGGTGCACGGGGGCATCGCCCAGGGCGTCGGACAGGCGCTGCTCGAGCACGCCGTCTACACCGCCGAGGGCCAGCTCGTCGCCGGCTCTTTCATGGACTATGCGATGCCGCGTGCCGGCAATCTGCCGTCCTACAAGGTCGGCCTGACGGTGACGAAATGCCCGTCGAACCCGCTCGGCATCAAAGGGTGCGGCGAGGCGGGGGCCATCGCGGCGCCGGCGGCAGTCATCAACGCGATCACGGACGCGGTCGGCACCGAGGACATTTCCATGCCCGCCACCCCCCCGGCGGTCTGGGCGGCGGTGCAGAAGGCGCGGCCGCGCGCCGCAGCGTAGTTCACCTCATCCCGTCTGCGGGAGAGGCAAGGCAGAATTCAGCGGAGGTACTTGGATGTACGCATTCGAATTCCAGCGACCGACGACGCTGCGGCAGGCCGCCGCCATGCTGGCGAAGGCGGAAGACGCGAAGTTGCTCGCCGGCGGGCATTCGCTCATTCCGGTGATGAAGCAGCGGCTGGCTTCGCCCGCCATGCTCATCGACCTCTCGCAGGTTCCCGAACTGAGGGGCGTCGAGCTCAAGGGTCGTTCGATCGTCATTGGCGCGATGACGCGCCACCGCGACGTTGCCGAATCGCCGATCGTGCAGGAGGTGATGCCGGGTCTTGCGGCCGTGCCGGCCTCGATCGGCGATCCGCATGTGCGCAACCGCGGCACGATCGGCGGTTCGATCGCCAACAACGATCCGAACGCCGACTATCCGGCCGCCTGCCTGGGGCTTGGCGCAACCATCATCACGAATAAGCGCAAGATCGCTGCCGACGAGTTCTTCAAGGGGCTGTTCGAGACCGCGCTCGAGCCGGACGAGATCATCACCAGGGTGTCGTTCCCGATCACCAAGCGCTGCGGCTACGAGAAGTTCAAGCACCCGGCTTCGGGTTTCGCGCTTACGGGTGTCTTCGTCTCCAAGCGCGGCTCGGAAGTGCGGGTGGCTGTCACAGGCGCGGGCGCAAACGGCGTCTTCCGCGTGCCGCAGTTCGAAGAGGCGCTGAAAAAGCGCTTCTCGCCGAAGTCGCTGGAAGGGCTTTCGATCCCGGCCGACGGCATGGCGAGCGACATCCATGCGAGCGCTGAATACCGGGCCCATCTCGTCGGTGTGATGGCCCGCCGCGCCACCGCCAAGGCGGTGGCGAACGGGCAGGGCGCTTAACCAGGATCGGCGCATTTCGCCCGCCGGGCGGCTCCCTTGCCGGCCCGGCATGGAGAACCGCCCGCGGATGCCTTATGTAGGGGGCGCATGAACGACCATACGCCCCCCGCGGCCGCCCCGCCGGCGGTCCCCGTCTCGATCGACGCCACCCTCGATCTGCTCGCGCGCGCCAGCTACCTCGCCGACCGCTCGCTCGCCACCGTGCTGTTCCTCGCCCTGCGAATGGGACGGCCGCTCTTCCTTGAAGGCGAGGCCGGCGTCGGGAAGACCGAAATTGCCAAGGTCCTGAGCGAGACGCTCGGCCGGCGGCTGATCCGGCTCCAATGCTACGAGGGCCTGGACGTTTCGGCCGCCGTCTACGAGTGGAACTATGCGGCGCAAATGATCGCGATCCGCCTCGCCGAAGCCGAGGGGACGGGCGACCGCGAGCGGATCGAGCACGACATCTTTTCCGACCGCTTCCTCATCAAGCGGCCGCTTTTGCAGGCGCTCGAACCGCATCCCGAGGGGCCGCCTGTTCTTCTTATCGACGAACTCGACCGCACGGACGAGGCCTTCGAAGCCTTTCTTCTCGAAGTGCTAGCGGATTTCCAGATCACCGTGCCCGAGATGGGAACGATCAAGGCCGAACATCCGCCGATCGTCGTCATCACCTCGAACCGCACGCGCGAGATCCACGACGCGCTCAAGCGGCGCTGCCTCTACCATTGGGTCGGCTATCCTTCGGCGGAGCGCGAACTCGCCATTGTGCGCGCCAAGGTCCCGGGCATCGGCAAGGCGCTCTCGGAACAGGTCGTGCGCTTCGTGCAGGCGTTGCGTCGCGAAGACCTATTCAAGGCGCCGGGAGTTGCGGAAACGCTCGACTGGGCGACCGCGCTCTCCGAACTCGACGTGGTGGCGCTCGATCCCGCGACGGTCTCGGATACGCTCGGCGTTCTCTTGAAATACCAGGACGACATTGCCCGGCTCGACGGCACCAAGGTGAAAGCGATCCTCGACGAAGTGCGCGCGGAGCTGCGCGCGGCGGAGTAGGGTTATGATCGGCAATGGCGTTCAGCGTTGCCGCGCGCTCGGTGGCCTTCTCTCCTTGCGGGAGAGGGCGGCGAGCACCGTCGGGTGCGCGGCGGGCGAGCGGCCGACATCACCGCAGGCTTGCTGATGGCGCGTTCCACCCCCCACCCGGTCCTCGCCTCCGGCTCGGAGCAGCCCCTCCCGCAAGGGGAGAGGGCGAGGGAACAAGGGTCCGGCACCGGGAATGGGGGCGGCCGGCTGGCCGAGAACATTCTGTATTTCGCGCGTGCCCTGCGGGCGGCCGGTCTTCCGGTCGGTCCGGGCGCCGTGCTCGATGCGCTTGCCGCGCTCCGGGCGGCGGGGGTCGGCACGCGCGAGGATTTCTACTGGACGCTGCACGCGGTGTTCGTGAAGCGGCACGAACACTCGCTGCTGTTCGACCAGGCCTTCAAGCTCTTTTTCCGCCGGCGCGGCCTCATCGAGCAGCTGATGGCGATGCTGTTGCCGCAGGTGAAGTCGCCCACCCGGCAGGAGAGGCCGCAGGCCGCCGCGCAGCGGATTCAGGAGGCGCTCTTCTCGGGTCTGAATCGGCGCGAGGAAGAGCGGCGCGAGACGGAAATCGACGCGCGGCTCACCGTCTCCGACCGTGAGATTCTGCAGCGCAAGGACTTCGCGCAGATGACGGCGGCGGAAATTGCGGAAGCCCGCCAAGCGGTGACCCACATGGCGCTGTCGCTGCTGCCGGTGAAGACCCGCCGCCTCGCGCCGCACCGGCACGGGCACGTGATGGATCTGCGGCGCACGCTGCGGGCGAGCATGAAGGCGGGCGGCGCCCTCATCGATCTCAAATATCTCGGTCCCAGGAGCCGGCTGCCGCCGATCGTGGCGCTTCTCGATATTTCCGGGTCGATGAGCCAATATACACGCCTGTTCCTGCACTTTCTGCACGCGGTGACGGACGCGCGCAAGCGCGTGCACACCTTTCTGTTCGGGACCCGGCTTACCAACGTCACGCGGGCGCTCAAGCAGCGCGACCCCGACGAGGCGCTCGCGGCGTGCTCGGCGAGCGTCATGGACTGGTCCGGCGGCACGCGCATCGCGACCTCGCTGCGCACATTCAACAAGCTGTGGGCGCGCCGGGTGCTGTCCGGCGGGGCGATCGTGCTGCTTTTTACCGACGGGCTCGAGCGCGACGGCGACGAGCGGCTCGCCTTCGAGATGGATCGCCTGCACCGCTCCTGCCGGCGCCTCATTTGGCTCAACCCGCTGCTGCGCTTCGAGGGGTTCGAGGCGCGCGCAAAGGGCATCCGGGCGATGCTGCCGCACGTCGACGAGTTTCGTCCCATTCACAATCTCGAGTCGGTTGCGGAACTTTGCCGCGCGCTTTCGCAGGACGGCGGCACCGCACGCGACCCGAGGGCGTGGCTGCGGGAGGTGGCATAAAGGCGGGATCGTCTGCGCCCAGCCGGGGTGCTGGAGCCGGCCGCGAGGAAGAGGAGACCATCATGCTTGCAAGAGACGAGGACATTCTCAGAGCGGCGGAGGACTGGAAGCGCGAGGGCAAAGGCGTTGCGCTCGCGACGGTGGTGGAGACCTGGGGCTCGGCGCCGCGACCCGTCGGGTCCAATCTCGTGATCGACGAGGAAGGAAATTTTCTCGGCTCGGTTTCGGGCGGTTGCGTCGAGGGCGCAGTCGTCACCGAGGCGATGGACGTGATCGAGAGCGGCAAGCCGAAGCTGCTCGAATTCGGCGTCGCGGACGACACTGCCTGGAAAGTGGGCCTTTCCTGCGGCGGCACGATCCGCGTGCTTGTAGAGCGGGTGGACTGATGGTCGCAAGCTCCGTGCCGCGCGTTTCGTCCGCGGCCGGGCGGTCGCGCGCGGAGGCCCGACAACGAAGGACACAGGTCAAGCCGGCCGGGGGTGTGTCGTGAGACTGGACATTCTTTCCGTACTGAATGCCGAGCGCGCCGCACGGCGTGCGGCGATCGTGGTGACGGACGTCGAGTCGGGCGACCAGCGCCTCGTCAAGGCCGCCGACGTCGCCGGCGATCCGCTTTCGGAGACGCTCAGGGAGCGGCTGCGCACCGGCAAAAGCGGAATGATCGAGGCCGAAGGCCGGAGGCTGTTCCTGACCGTGCACGTGCCGCCCCCGCGGCTGGTGGCCGTCGGGGCAGTGCATATCAGTCAGGCGCTCGCGCCGATTGCCCGCATCGCCGGCTACGACGTGACGATCGTCGATCCGCGCACGGCCTTCGCGACGCCCGAACGCTTTCCGGACGTGCCGGTAATCGCCGAGTGGCCCGACGTCGCCCTGCCGCCGCTCGGAATCGATCATTACACGGCGTTCGTCGCGCTGACCCATGACCCGAAGATCGACGATCCGGCGCTGTTGCACGCGTTCGCGCGGGACTGCTTCTATATCGGCGCGCTCGGGTCCAAGAAGACCCATGCGCGCCGCATCGCGCGACTGAAAGAGCAAGGCGTGAGCGAGGCCGACCTCGCGCGCATCCACGCGCCGATCGGCCTCGATATCGGTGCGGTCTCTCCGCCGGAAATCGCGATTGCGATCATGGGCGAAATCACCGCGGCCCTCCGGCTAGAAGGAGGCAAGAGACGATGAAATTCGGTCCGGTTCCTATTGCGGAGGCCGAAGGCGCCACGGCCGTGCACTCGATCCGCGCGCCCGGTCTCGTACTCAAGAAGGGCACGGTGATTGGTCCCGCGGAGATCGCGGCGCTGCGCGCCGCGGGCATCGAGACGATCGTGGTGGCGCGCCTCGAAGAGGGCGACGTTGCCGAAGACATCGCCGCGGCCGAAATCGCCGCAGCCGCGGCCGGCGATCGCGTGCGCGTCGACCGGGCGTTCACCGGTCGCTGCAACCTCTTCGCGGCATCCGCCGGCGTGCTGGTCGTTGATGCGGAAGGGATCGACCGGCTCAATGCCGTGGACGAGTCCGTCACCTTCGCGACCCTGCCCGCCTACAAGCCCGTCGTCGAAGGCGAGATGATCGCCACGGTCAAGATCATTCCCTTTGCGGTCGAACGCGCGGTGCGCGACCGCGTCCTGCGGGCGATCGCCGGCACGCCGCTGATCCGCGTCGCACCTTACCGTATCAGCAAGATCGGTATTGTTTCGACGGTTCTGCCGGGCCTCTCGGACAAGGTGATCGATAAGACCATCCGTGTGACGGCCGAGCGTGTTGCGCCCGCCGGCGCGACCATCGTCGCCGAGCGCCGCGTGCCGCACGAATCGGAGCGCCTTTCTGCGGCAATCGGCGAAGTGCTCGCCGCCGGTGCCGAACTCGTGCTCGTCTTCGGCGCCTCCGCGATCGCGGATCGGCGGGACGTGATTCCTTCGGCAATCGTTGCGCAGGGCGGCCGCATCGAGCATTTCGGAATGCCGGTCGACCCGGGCAATCTTTTGCTCGTCGGGGATCTGCAGGGCCGGCCGGTGCTGGGCGCGCCGGGCTGCGCCCGCAGCCCAAAGGAGAACGGATTCGACTGGGTGCTGATGCGCTTGCTCGCGGGCCTGCCCGTCACGCGGGCCGACATCGCCCGCATGGGCGTCGGCGGTCTCCTTATGGAGATCGTGACCCGTCCGCAGCCGCGCGCGGAGCCCGCTCGCGCGGAGGGCCGCCGTGTGGCCGCCGTGGTGCTCGCGGCAGGGCAGTCGCGCCGCATGGGCGGGCCGAACAAGCTGCTCGAGACGCTGGGCTCCAAACCGCTGGTGCGCCGCGTGGTCGAGCAGGTGCTGGCTTCCAAGGCGTCGCCCGTCGTCGTCGTCACGGGCCATGAGCAGGAGCGCGTCGCCCAGGCGCTCGCCGGCTTGCCGGTGCGGTTTGCGCATAATCCGCGTTATGCGGATGGCTTGTCGACCTCCGTGAAGACCGGAATTGCGGCCCTCCCGGAGGAGGCGGACGCCGCGCTCATCTGCCTCGGCGACATGCCGCAGGTGGACAAGCGGCTGCTCGATCGGCTCGTCGAAGCGTTCGACCCCGAGCGCGGCGCCCTCATAGTCGTGCCGACCTTCGAGGGAAAGCGCGGCAACCCGGTGCTGTGGTCGCGGCGCTTCTTCCACGATCTCGGCGAGCTGCAGGGCGACGTCGGCGCGCGTCACCTCATCGGTGCCTATCCCGATGCGGTGACGGAAGTCGCGGTCGAAGACAGTGCGGCGTTCTTCGACGTCGATACCCCCGACGCGCTTGCTGCCGCGCGCGCGGCCGTCGAGCCGGCCTAATATCGATCGGCCTTCTTTTCCCTTTCGACCGGGGGCGGCGGTAGCGGCCCCCCCTTGCATTCCCGTCTGCCCGGGATAATATGACTGACTGGTCAGTCATATTTGCGAGCGCGCCGATGAAAGGGCCGGACAAGCGACGAGTCCGCAGGCCGCCGAAGCCGAAGCGGGCTGCTCGCGCGCTGCGGGACAAAAGCCGATCCGCCGAAGTGCGGGCGGGGCCGGGGACCACGCGGCGCGAGCGAAGCGCCGCGACCCGCGAAGCGATCCTCGCCGCCGCGCTCGATGAGTTCTCCGCCCGCGGCTTTGCGGCCGCGCGGCTCGAAGACGTGGCAAGGCGGGCGGGCGTCGCCAAGGGCACGATTTACGTGCATTTCCGCGACAAGGAGACGCTGTTCGAAGAACTCGTCCGCAGCTCGCTCGGACCGGTGGTCGGCCTGCTCCGGCAAGTGCCGGCCGATACGCTCACCGCGCGGGCCTTCCTCGAGCGGCTGACCGAAACCTTCGCGCGTGAGGTCCTGGGGACTCGGCGCAAGGATGTGCTGCGGCTGGTTCTCACCGAAGGGCCGCGCTTCCCACAGCTCGCGCAGGTGCACTATCGCGAAATCATCCAGCGGGCGCTGCCGATGCTGCGCAAGGGCCTCGAAGGAGCCTATGCGCGCGGCGAACTCACGAGCGACGCGCTGGTTCGCTTTCCGCAACTGCTTGTCGCGCCGGCGCTTGTCGCGATCGTCTGGGACGCACTGTTTGCCCGCTTCGAACCGCTCGACGGCGCGGCGCTTATGCGTGCCCAGGTTGATCTCATCTTCGGCGGGGCTGCGCGATGACTTGGGCTCGCGCTTTCGCATTGCTCGCCGCCTGCGGCCTTGCCGCGACGGTGCTCGCCGCCTGCGGCGAATCCCGCGAGCGGTCCTACCAAGGCTGGGTGGAGGCGGACCTCGTCTTCCTCTCGCCCGACGAATCCGGCCGTCTCGAGTCGCTCTCCGTGCGCGAGGGTGATCACCTGGCCGAAGGCGCGCCGGTGTTCACGCTCGATGCCGACCTGCAGCGGGCGGAGCTCAATGCCGCCGTCGCGGCGGTTGCCGAGGCGCGCGCCCGCCTCGCCCGGCTCGAAAACCCCCAGCAGCGCACGGAGGAGATCGCCGTGCTCGAGGCGCAGGAGCGCCGGGCGGAGGCGGCTCTCGCTCTGTCGACCAAGGAGCTGGAACGGCAGAAGGAGCTCGCCGGCCGCCACGTGACATCCCAGGCCCAGCTCGATACCGCGACCGCCAATTTCAATCGCGACCGGGCGGCGCTCGACGAAATCCGGCGGCAGATCGTGGTGGCGAAAATGTCCGCGCGCAAAGAGGATATCGTGGCGGCGCGCGAAGCGCTTTCGGCGGCGGAAGCGCGTCGTGTCTCGGCCGAAACACGGCTCGCCCGGCGCCGCGTGATGGCTCCGGCGGCCGGCACCGTGCAGCAGGTCTACTATCGCGTCGGCGAGATGGTCGGCGCCAGCCGTCCGGTGATCGCGCTCTTGCCGCCGGCCCATGTGAAGCTGCGGTTTTTTGTACCGCAGGCGGTGCTGCCGCAGATCGCCGTCGGAGAGCCGGTGCGTGTGCGCTGCGACGGGTGCCAGGACGAGATCGCCGCGCGTATCAGTTTCATCGCCCGATCGGCGGAATTCACTCCGCCGGTCATCTACAGCCGGGAGGAGCGCGACAAGCTCGTCTTTCTCGTCGAGGCGCGGCCCGAAAACCCGGATCGGCTGCGCATTGGGCAGCCGATCGATGTCCTCTTGGACGGCGCAAGCCCATGACGAATGCGGCCGACATTGCGATCGACGTGCACGGGCTCACGAAGTCCTTCGGCGGCCGCACGGTCGTTCACGACCTTTCGATGCAGGTGCGGCGCGGCTCGATCTACGGATTTCTCGGACCCAACGGATCGGGCAAGACCACCACCATCCGCATGTTGTGCGGGTTG
Source organism: Xanthobacteraceae bacterium (assembly GCA_035716025.1). Classification (GTDB taxonomy): domain Bacteria; phylum Pseudomonadota; class Alphaproteobacteria; order Rhizobiales; family Xanthobacteraceae; genus JADGHE01. The sequence continues at coordinate 27,877 of DASTKH010000049.1, read as the reverse complement.
CTCACGCCTGACAAGGGTGAGGGCACCTGCCTCGGTTTCGACATCCGCACGCAGGCCGACGAGATCCGCCGCCACGTCGGCTATATGACCCAGCGGTTCAGCCTGTATCAGGATCTTTCGGTGCGTGAAAATCTGGAGTTCGTCGCGCGGCTTTACGGGTTGCCGGATGCCGCGGGCGCCGCGCGCGCCATGATCGCCCGGCTCGGCCTCAACGGGCGCGAGGGCCAGCTCGCCGGCGAATTGTCGGGAGGCTGGAAGCAGCGGCTCGCGCTCGGCGCCTGCACGCTGCCCAACCCGCAGCTCCTGCTGCTCGACGAGCCGACGGCGGGCGTCGATCCCAAGGCGCGCCGCGAATTCTGGAACGAGATTCATGCACTGGCCGGCGAGGGGCTCACGGTGCTCGTCTCCACCCACTACATGGACGAAGCCGAGCGCTGTCACGAGATCGCCTACATCGCCTATGGCGAACTGCTCACGCACGGCACCGTCGAGAAGGTAATCCGCGACTCGCGGCTCGTCACCTACACGGTTTCCGGCGAAGGCGCGGACGGTCTCGCCCGCGCGCTTACGGGCAAGCCGGGCGTCGACATGGTTGCTCCCTTCGGCAACAGCCTGCACGTTTCGGGTCGGGACGAAGCGGCGCTCGAGGCGGCGATCGCTCCGTTCCGCGGCGATCCGGGCCTCGCATGGAGCCGGGCCGAGCCCTCGCTCGAAGACGTCTTCATCGAGCTTATGGGGCGTGCGCGGGACAATTTCCCATGACCGAGACGGGCGCCATCCATGGCGTGCGACGCGGCCGCACCGCCGATTTCGCGCGCCGCACCTGGGCGATGCTCGTCAAGGAGTTCATTCAGCTCCGCCGCGACCGCATTTCCTTCGCGATGATCGTCATGGTGCCGCTGATGCAGCTCGTCCTGTTCGGCTATGCAATCAACACGCAGCCGCGCGATCTGCCGACCGCGGTGCTGCTGCAGGAGCGTACCGACGTCGGGCGGGCGATCCTCGCCGCGCTCAAGAACACGCAATTCTTCCGCGTCACGCACGAAGTGGCGACGACGGAGCAGTTCGACCGGCTGCTGGCCGCGGGGCAAGTGCTGTTCGGTGTCGAAATTCCCGCGGGCTTCGAGCGGGCGTTGCGGCGCGGCGACCGCCCGGCGTTGCTCGTCGCCGGCGACGCGACCGACCCGGTCGCTTCCGGCGCCGCACTCGCCACGCTGGGGCAGCTCGCGCAGGCTGCGCTCGCGCACGAGCGCGCCGTGCCCGAGTCGGCCGTGCCGCCGTTCGAGATCAGGGCGCATGCGCGCTACAATCCGGCCGCCTCGACGCAGCTCAATATCGTTCCCGGCCTCGTCGGCACAATTCTCACCATGACGATGCTCATTTTCACCGCGCTGTCGGTGACGCGCGAGATCGAACGCGGAACCATGGAAAGCCTGCTCGCGATGCCGATCACGCCGGTCGAAATCATGCTCGGCAAGATCGTGCCCTACATTTTCGTCGGCTTCGTGCAGGCCGCGATGATCGTCGGGGCCGGGGTCGGCCTATTCGGGGTGCCGATCCTCGGCAGCGTGACGTTGCTTGCTGCGCTGAGCACATTGTTCATCGCGACGAACCTCTCGATCGGCTACACGTTTTCCACCATCGCGCAGAACCAACTGCAGGCGATGCAAATGTCGATCATGTTCTTTCTTCCGAACATCCTTCTGTCCGGCTTCATGTTCCCATTCGCCGGGATGCCGGTGTGGGCGCAATGGATCGGCGAGGCGCTGCCGCTCACCCATTATCTGCGCATCGTCCGGGCGATCATGCTCAAGGGTGCGACTTTCGCCGATCTGCGCTACGAGGCGGCGGCGCTCGTCTTCCTCATGCTGGTGGCGATGACCATCGCGGTGACCCGTTTCCGACGCACGCTCGACTAGCGGGCTAAGCGGCCCTGCCCGCGTTTGCGGATTTCGCATGGGAATTGGCGTAAAGCTGCGCTATATGCGTGAGACTTGAACGGCAGCTTCGGGCGAAGCGCCGTGAGCGCGATGAGCGACAGCCGATGGAACGTGCCGAGCAGACCCGCCGCCAATGGGCGATCGGCTTCCTCAATTGGGCGCATGCGATCGACCACTACGTGCTGTTGATCTTCCCGACGGTGGTGATCGGGCTCGAGGCCGTCTATGGCCGGCCCTATTCCGAATTGATCATTCTCGGCACGGCCTCTTTCGCTTCCTTCGGCGTGTTCTCGCTGCCGGCAGGCTGGCTCGCGGATCGCTGGAGCCGGCGCAACATGATGGCGCTCTTCTTCTTCGGCTGCGGCGCGGCGATGGCGGGAGCGGCGCTCGCCCCGAATTTCGTGGCGCTCACCGTCGCCCTCTTCGCCCTCGGCATGTTCGCGGCGATCTATCATCCCGTCGGCATGGCGATGCTGATCGACATTTCGCAGGCCCGCGGCCGCACACTCGCCTTCAACGGCGTCTGCGGCAATGTCGGGGCGGCGCTGGCGGCGGGGGTGACCGCCGCTCTTGCATCCTGGTTCGGCTGGCGTGCCGCCTTCCTGATCCCGGCGGCGGCCTGCGTCGCTACCGGCTTCGCCTATCTCGCCGTCATGCCGAGCGATACCAATCGCATCGGCCGGCGGGCCAAGGTGGCCGAAGTGGTGTTCTCGCCACGCATGGCGCTCATCGTGTTCGGGCTCTATGTCGTCATCTCGCTCGCCGGCGGATTGATCTTCAACACGGTATCGGTGGCGCTGCCCAAGATCGTCGACGAGCGCGTGGGCAACGACATCTCGTTGTTGGCGGTGGGCGGCGTGACGACGGGCGTGTTCCTGTGCGGCGCGCTGGCTCAGCTTGCGATGGGGCGGCTCGTCGAACGCTATCCGCCGCTCATGCTCTATGCGGGAGTTGTCCTGCTGCAATTCGTCGGGATCGTCTGGTCGATCTATTCGACCGGCGTGACCCTGATCTTTGCCATGGCACTGACCATGGCCATGATCTACGGGCAGGTGACCTCGGGCGACATCGTGATCGCCCGCTATACGGCCGACGCCTGGCGCGGGCGTGTCTATGCCGTGCGCTATTTCCTCACCTTCGTGTCCTCTGCCGTTGCGGTTTCGGCGATCGGGCTTCTGCACGCACGCGGCGGCTTCGACCTCGTGCTGCTGTGCATCGCGGCGATGGCGGCGGTGCTGGTTGTCTCGGTGCAGTCTTTCGCGTTCCTGGCGATGAGCCTCGAACGCAACCAGCGCCGCGTCGCCCTGCCTGCGGAGTAGGCAGCCGGTAGCGGAGCGGCCGTGCGGGCAGTGTTGCCGGGAATCACCGGCCCGCCGGGTTTTGACGCCGCGCCGGGCGCTCGGCAGGGGCTCCCCCTTGAAATTACCGCTGTCTGCCCGAAAAAAGGGCGCGCGATACCACCGCGAGAATCAGCCGGATGCCGAAAGCATTGCGCGTCGTTTTGGGGGCCCTTGTTCTTTCGGCCGCCTGTGAGGCGGCGCCTGTGTCGGCGCAGGAGGCGCGTTATTGGCGGGAGTATGAAGTCCGCCTCGGCGCCATGATGCATGGGCTGTGGGGGCCTGAACCGGATTCCCTGTCGATCAACGGCGAATTCATTCTCCCGAAATTTTCCTTCGCCCCCATCGCGCCGTCATGGCAGTGGCTGATCCCGCGGTTCCACTTCGGCGGCATGCTGAACACCGCCGGAAAAACCAACTACATGTATGCGGGAGCCCTGTGGACCTACGATCTGACGGACCGCCTGTTCGTCGAAGGGTTCCTGGGGGGCGCCGTCCATGACGGGAGCCTCCTCGGGGCGCCGGGGCGCAATGCGCTTGGCTGCCGCGTGCTGTACCATCTCGGCGGCTCGATCGGCTACCGGTTCTCGCCGCGGTGGAGCGCGATGGTGACCCTCGACCATATCTCCAACGGAACCGGCATGTTCAGCGACTGTCCGCGCAATCAGGGTCTGAACGAGCTCGGGATTCGCGTCGGCTATTCTTTCTGAGCGGGCAGGGCGCGGCGGCGTCAGAAGAGCGGGGCGACGAGGTTCTCGACCTTGACCCCTTGGCGCTCTTGCAGAAGCTCGGCGAGCCGTCGCCGGTGGCACATGTCGACATCGCGCTCGTAGCAGAGCAGGCACACGCGCTTGCCCTCGCGCACGAGTGCTTCGAGCGCATCCATCTCTTCGCGCGCGGCCGCTGTTTTCAGGTGCCTTTCGTAGATGCGGAGCATCGCGTCGACATGTCCGCTGTGGGCGGCCTCGCGCCCCTCGGCCGGCGTGCCGAGCTTCTGCAGGTGCAGATAGGCGATGCCGGCTTCGTCAAGTCCCGCCGCGAGCTGCCGCTTGGAGAAGCCCGGGCGCCGCGAGGCCGCGACCGCGCGGACATCGACGAGAATGTCCACTTTCGCCCGCTTGAGCTCATCAAGGACGGCGCTTTGGGTCGCCTTCTCGTAACCGATGGTGAAAAGGGTCGGCTTGCGCTTTTTGGCGGTCATGGCGAAACCCGTTCGATGAGCGCCATGGCGGCGGCGGGAGCCCGGACCTTGCCCTCATGGATGACGTAGGCGAACACGTCGCGCGGACGCCGTTCCGCCGCGTCCGCTGCTTCGACGTGCGGCAGATCTTCGGGCATTCCGCCTTCGGCCCAGCTTCGCAGGCGCTTTGCCCAGGCATCGAGCGCGGGGAGAGGATAGCCGGTCTCGATCGCATCGTCGCCCTTCTGCAGGCGCACATAGACGAAATCCGCCGTCACGTCGGCGATGGCCGGGTAAGTCTCGTGCTCGGCGAACACGACGGCCACGCCGTGGCGGCGCAGCAGCGCGGTGAAGGCGGGGACGCAGAAGCTCGGATGGCGTACCTCGACGACGTGGCGCAAGCGCCGGTCCTCCCATTCTTGCGGCAAGAGCCCGAGAAAGGCCGCAAAGTCCGCTTCATCGAACTTCTTGGTGGGAGCGAACTGCCAGAGGATCGGCCCCAGCCGCTCGCCCAGTTCGCACACCCCGGATCTGAGGAAAAAGCCGATCGACTCTCCCGCCTCGGCCAGCAGCTTGCGGTTGACGGCATAGCGGGGGCCCTTGACTGAGAACACGAACCCGTCGGGCGTTTCCTGCGCCCATTTGCGAAAGGTTGCGGGTGTCTGCGTGCGGTAGAAGGTGCCGTTGACCTCGATCGAGGTCAGCTTGCGGCTCGCATAATGCAGCTCTTGCGCGTGCGGCAGCTTGTCGGGATAGAACACGCCCCGCCACGGCTCGAAGGTCCAGCCGCCGATGCCGACATAGATGTTGCCGCGTCGTGCCGCCATTTCGCGTCTCCGGCCGGGAGTGTCGCGCAAGGCACGCCGTTTGTCAGCAACGGGCCGTCCGACCGCGGCGCAGGGCAGACACGCAAAAGGCCCGGGCACGCGCCCGGGCCTTGCGTCATCAGAGTTCCGGAAAGACGGATCAGAAATCCATTCCGCCCATGCCGGCGCCCGGCGCTCCGGCGGCGGGCTGCGGCTTTTTCGGCAGCTCCGCGACCATGGCCTCGGTGGTGATGAGCAATCCGGCGACCGAGGCGGCGTTCTGCAGGGCCGTCCGGACCACCTTGGTCGGGTCGATGATGCCCTTCGAGACCAGGTTGCCGTATTCGCCCGCCTGCGCGTCGAAGCCGAAGGCGTACTGATCCTTCTCGAGGATCCGCCCGACGATGATCGAGCCGTCCTCGCCCGCATTGAGCGCGATCTGCCGTGCCGGCATGGCGAGCGCCTTGCGGAGGATTTCGATGCCCGTGCGCTGGTCGTCGTTTTCGGGCTTGACACCGTCGAGCGCCTTGGTGGCGCGCAACAGGGCCACGCCGCCGCCGGGAAGGATGCCCTCTTCGACCGCGGCCCGGGTTGCGTGCAGCGCGTCGTCGACGCGATCCTTGCGTTCCTTCACTTCGACTTCCGTCGCGCCTCCGACACGGATCACCGCAACGCCGCCGGCGAGCTTCGCAAGCCGCTCCTGCAGCTTCTCGCGGTCGTAGTCGGAGGTCGTCTCCTCGATCTGCTGCTTGATCTGGCCGATGCGCCCCTCGATGTCCGCCTTCTTGCCGGCGCCGTCCACGATCGTGGTGTTCTCCTTGTCGATCGTCACCTTCTTGGCACGGCCGAGCATGGCGAGCGTGACGTTTTCGAGCTTGATGCCGAGATCTTCCGAGATCACCTGGCCGCCGGTGAGGATCGCGATATCTTCGAGCATCGCCTTGCGGCGATCGCCGAAGCCCGGCGCCTTCACGGCCGCGACCTTGAGCCCGCCGCGCAGCTTGTTGACGACGAGCGTTGCGAGCGCCTCCCCCTCGATGTCCTCGGCGATGATGAGCAGCGGCTTGCCGGACTGCACGACCGCTTCGAGCACCGGCAGAAGCTCCTGCAGGCCGGAAAGCTTCTTCTCGTTGATCAGGATGTACGGGTCTTCCATTTCGACCCGCATCTTCTCGGCATTGGTAATGAAGTACGGTGACACGTAGCCGCGGTCGAACTGCATGCCCTCGACGACGTCGAGCTCGGTCTCGAGGGACTTCGCCTCTTCGACCGTGATCACGCCTTCGTTGCCGACCTTCTTCATCGCCTCCGCGAGGAAGCGGCCGATTTCATGGTCGCCGTTGGCCGAAATGGTGCCGACCTGGGCGATCTCGTCATTGGAGGTGATCTTCTTGGAGTTCTTCTTGAGATCCTCCACCACGGCATGGACCGCAAGGTCGATGCCGCGCTTGAGATCCATGGGGTTCATGCCGGCCGCCACAGCCTTGGCGCCCTCCCGCACGATCGCGTGGGCCAGCACGGTCGCGGTGGTCGTGCCGTCGCCGGCGAGGTCGGAGGACTTCGAAGCGACCTCGCGCACCATCTGGGCGCCCATGTTCTCGAACTTGTCCTCGAGCTCGATCTCCTTGGCGACCGTCACGCCGTCCTTGGTAATACGCGGCGCGCCGAAAGACTTGTCGAGCACGACGTTGCGGCCCTTGGGCCCGAGCGTCACTTTCACGGCATTGGCGAGGGTGTCGACGCCGCGAAGCATCTTCTCACGGGCGTCGACGGAAAATTTTACATCCTTGGCAGCCATGGGATTGTTCCTTTGCAGCGTTCGCGCTTCGTCCGAGCCGGTTCCTCCGGCTCGCAGGAGCAAGACTTGTGGTTGCCGAGTCCTCGGCCCTCGGGGTGTGCAACGGGTTCCGCAAGGATCGAGGACGCGCTTGCGGAGAGGCTTACGCGGCCTTCTTGCGGGCGGCCTCCTCGTCGATGATGCCCATGATGTCGGACTCCTTCATGATGAGGTATTCGACCCCGTCGAGCTTCACCTCGGTGCCGGACCACTTCCCGAACAAGACGCGATCGCCGACCTTCACATCGAGCGGGATGAGTTTGCCGCTTTCATCGCGCGCGCCCGGGCCCACGGCGAGGACCTCGCCCTGGCTCGGCTTCTCCTTGGCGGTATCCGGAATGATGATCCCGCCGGCGGATTTCTCTTCCGCCTCGATGCGCTTGACGACCACGCGGTCATGAAGCGGACGGAACTTCATGTTGTCCTCCTAACCCTTTTTGAAATGACAAGATTTCTTGTGGATGCGCAGATGGGCGGGGACGGGGCCCCGTCCTTGCGTGCGCGCACATAGGTTTCGGTTAGACCCGATCAAGAGCCCGCGCAACAATTTTTAGCACTCCCTCCGTGAGACTGCTAATGCGGCGCGGCGCGAATCAAGGCGCCTTCCGCTGAACCTCGCCGCGGCTGACCCGACCAAGGGAGGAACGCAAGTCCCATATTGCGGATCGCGCGGCAAGAAGGCCGGTGGGTCGTCTGTTAGCAGATGTGGAGCTGTGCTGCTAAGTCGTTGAGCAAGAAAGTCTTTTTGCGCGAAAGGGCTTGAACTCGGACCGCGGGATGGGAAACTTGAAAGGGCAGTGCGGGATTCGCCGCGCGAGTCCCGGCCTCGGAGAGCGAGGGCGTGTCATGGTTGGGAACGATCTTCGGCGGCAGCTTGCAGGATATGGCCTCACGACGGCGCACATTCACTACCGCCGGCCGGACCACCGCTGGCTGCTGCAGACCTATGTCTGGCAGGATTACGATCTCTTTCCCGATTTTCCGTGCCTGCAGAAATTCCTGGCCTTCTGGCAGCGCCAGTTGGACGGGCCGCTGCACTCGGTCACCGTCGCGCACAGCAGGCTGATCAAGCCGGCCGAATTGCGGGCCGTGGGCGGCGAGTTCCGACTGCATTAGGGCCCGGGCCTAACGGGATGTCTGCTCATGGCCCGCGTCCGGCATGACGGCCGCCCGAAACAGGGCACGGAGGACGGCGCCCGGCCCCTCCCGCACATGGCCGTCGCTCCGGAGCGGCCGCTCGTTCGGGACACATCGACCACCGGGAGGGCCGATCGGGGCGATGCCTCACTGATGCGGCCCCAGGGGGCCCTTCCCGGCGTCGCCGTCCGTGGTTTGTGCCGCTGCGCTTGCGCTCGAACGAATGCCTCAAGCGGTCATCGCGGCCTTCTGCGTCGGTGGCGTCATGGTCGCCTCCGCGTTCCGCGTTTGCCGTGCGTCTGCGCGAACTGCACGGCGATGTTTGCGCGCAGGAATTAGGGTGAGTGGGGGCGGACCGGGTGTCAAGCCCCGCTTGTCGCCGAGTGGACCGGGATCGCGGGATGGATCGTTGCCCGCGCCGGTTCGCGCCTGCAGCGCTAACATGGCCCGCAGTGCAACCGTCGGATCCCCGCCATGTCGCACCTGGCCAAGCTTGCCGCCGCCTTGATCCTCGCGATTTCGATCGTGCGCGGCGGTGTCGCTCATTCGCCCGGAGTTGCCGACGCAGACCAGGCGATGGCGCACGAGGTCGAAGCGTTCCGTGAATTCACCAAGCGCGCCATTGCGCGAAAGGACGGGCGCGCCCTGCGCGCACTCTATGCCGACAACTCCATCCACGTGGATGGATCAGGCCGCGTGCAAGGCAAGGAGGAGCGCATCGCCGCGCTCCTTTCGGGCGAGCCGGCGATCGAGAGCGCCCCCGCCGAAGAACTGAACTATCGCGTATTCGGAGGGCACACGATCGTCGTCACGGGCCGGTCGCGGATCGCGAGGCGGGAAGATCGCAACGGCGATGTGCGCTGGCTCATCGTCTACGTGAAGGCCCAGGGCGATTGGCAGATCGGGGCAAGCCAAATAACGCCCGCGCGTTAGCTCAGCCGTTCTCGTCGAGCCGCAGTCCGGCCCGAAGGAATTTTAGCGGGTCCACCGCTTCGTTGCCGATACGGGTTTCGTAGTGCAAGTGCGGGCCGGTGGATCGCCCGGTCGAGCCGACGCGCCCGACGATCTGCCCGGGTTTGATCTTCTGCCCTTCCTTCACCAGGATCTGCGACAGGTGGCCGTAACGGGTTGAAAGCCCATTGCCGTGGTCGATCTCGACCATCCGTCCGTAGCCGCCGCTCCAGCCTGCCGAGGTGACCGTCCCGGCCGCGGTCGCCCGCACCGGCTCGCCGGTCTCCCCCCGCAGATCGAGCCCCGTATGCATCGCCGGCCGACGCAGGAAGGGGTCGAGCCGCACCCCGAAACCCGACGAGGTGTCGATCTCGCCGGTCAACGGCCTGCGCAGGGGCACGCTTTGCACCACGCGGTCGAGCCGTTCGAGATCGGCGCGCGCCACCTGCAAGCGGCGCATTTGCCGCTCGAATGCGCCGGCGTCGCGCGGCATGCTGGCGGGGACGAAGGGACCGCCGATGCCGCCGGCGGGGCGCGCGTTGGCATCCGGGCCGATGCGCAGCCCGAGATCGGCAAGCACGCGGCGCAAGCGGCGGGCTTTTTCCTCGTAGCCGTCCTCCATCGCGAGCAGCACTGCATTTTGCCGCGCCTCGACGCGGTCGAGCGACTCCTCGATGCGCGCAAGCGTGCCGGGGATCCCCTCACGCTTCGCATCGGCAAAGGCGGCGCGCGGCTGCGGTGCGCGGGATTCGAGCTGGGCGTGCCGTTCGGTTGGAGGTGCGAGGATCACGGTGTCGCTGATCGGGGAAGGTTTCGCCGTCCCCTTGGCGGCGTCGCCCTTGCGCAGCGCGCGCGGATGGGGGCGGACCGAACCGGTCGGAACCTCATCCGGCAGTTCGGAAATGGCGCTGGTGCGGGCCTCGAGCGTCTTCTGCCGCTGGGCGAGTTGTTCGATCCGCTGCTCGACCTGCTCCTGGTCGAGCAATTGCCGGCTCGTCACCCGGTCGATTTGCCCGCGCAGTTCCGTAATTCGATCCTCGTAGGCGTATTGCATCTCGGCCTGCCGCGCGAGCAGGCGTGTCAGCACGTCGTCCCGAAAGGCGAAATAGGTCGCGGTCGCGGCCGACCACACCGCCATGATGATAAGCGCCGAGACCGAGAGCCAATAGGTCACGGGCCCGATACGGATCTCGCGGCCGGCATGTCTCAGCGTGTAATCGGCGTGCCGTTTCGGCGCGTGGCGCGGATGCGGCTCGGGGCTGCGGACGGGTCTTCTCAAAATCTGCGCCTGCACAAACAAAATCGGTACGTGATGCGTGCTCGCGCCACCCGAATCCGCCGGGCAGAAATGCGACACGGCGCGATTTCAGCAATGCTTGGTTAATTTTCGCCAAATGCGCGCGATCCGCCTGCACGCGCGGCGGGGCAAGGGCCGAACTTGCGCCGACCTAGCCGCGCCCGCGCAAAGCCCGGACGGCCGCAAGCACTTCCGCCGCGTGGCCCTCGACGCGGACTTTTCGCCAAATGCGCGCGATGCGTCCCTGCGGATCGATAAGAAACGTGCTGCGCTCGATCCCCATATAGCGTCGGCCGAACATGGATTTTTCAACCCAGACGCCGTAGGCGGACAGCAGCGCGTGCGATTCGTCGGAAGCGAGCGCGAGCGAGAGGCCGTGCTTGCGCTTGAAGCGACTGAGGGCGGGCACGGGATCGGCGGATACGCCGAGCACGGTCGCGCCGGCCTTCTCGAAATCGGCCCGGAGATGGGAGAAGGCCTGTGCCTCGATCGTGCAGCCTGGCGTGTCGGCCTTGGGATAGAAATACAGGACCAAAGTCCGGCCTGCGAAGTCGCGAAGAGAGACATCGCCGCCGTCGTCGCGCCGCAGGAGGAAGTCGGGCGCCGGTGCGCCGACGGCCGGTTGGACGTCCATGTGCCTTCCTTTCGACTCTTTCCACAGGCCTTAGTGATAGCTCAGTGGGGCACGGCATCGGCCGAGGGAATACTACGCCCGTTGCGCAGCGGGCGTCGTGAATTAAGAACGCGTTTGTGTGGCACGCTGGGGGACGGCCCGACAGGGCATGGCAGAGTTGTCTGTGGCGAGCGCTCTTTCCGTGCTGAGGCGCGCGATCTCGCGCGCCAAGCTGGATGCGTGGGCGCTGGCGGCCTCCTTTGGGGTGCGGCCGCGGCGCGAAGGATTGCGCCTGTCCGCGCGCGGACGGCGGATCGCGCTCATCTCGGCGGTCGGGTTGCTCGCCGTCGGTATTGCGGGAGGCGCGGTCTGGTGGCGGCTCGCAAGCGGCCCGCTTTCCCTGGATCTGGTCACGCCGTGGATGATCTCGGCGCTCGAAGAGCGGTTCGGCGGCCGCTACAAGATCGAGGTCGGCGGTACGGTCCTCGAGCGCGACGAGGACGGCGAGACCGCGCTGCGCCTGCGCGACATCGTCCTGCGCGACCGCGCCGGCACGGTGGTCGCAAGCGCGCCGCGGGCAGAGGTCGGCCTTTCGGCATCCGGCCTGCTCTCCGGCCACATGCGCGCAGAGCGCCTGAACCTCATCGGCGCGCACATGGCGCTGCGGATCGAGCGCGACGGCTCCGTGACGGTTTTTGCCGGCTCCTCTCCGCCAGCGGGGGCGGCCGAGAACCGATCACAGAGTGCGCCGGACGGGCTTGCCGCACCGTCGCCGCAGGGTGCGGCAGGGAGCGGACAAGCTACGGGATCGGCCGACCCCACGCTTTTTGCGACGCTGGTGACCTGGCTGCGCACGCTCGATACGAAGGGCTTCGACGGACGCGATCTTGCCGAGATCGGACTGAAGAACGGTTCGATCACGATCGACGATCGCCGGACGGGTCGCGAACTCAGCTTCGGCAATATCGATCTCAGTCTCACCCGCTTGCCGCAAGGGGGCGCGGCGCTTGCGGTGACTTCCATGGGAACGGACGGGCCGTGGTCGCTGAACGCCACGGTGACGACGCGCAGCGATCAAGGCCGCGCCGTCGAGGCCGTGGTCCGCGACATTTCCCCGAAGGACATTTTGCTGGCACTGCGACTGGACGGCGGCGCGCTCCAGGCGGACATGCCGCTTTCCGGCATCTTCCGCGCGGATTTCGCGCCCGACGGTGCGCTCGCAGCACTGCGGGGCCGCGTCCTCGCGGGTGCGGGTCATCTCGGCGATGCGCAGGACGAAGCCGCGCGGATACTGATCGACGAAGCCCAGGTAGAGCTGCACTGGGATTCCGAGAGCCGTATCCTGAACGTGCCGATCGACATTCATTCGGGCGCGAACCGCGTGGCCCTGATGGCGCAGGTGAAGCCGCCGGCCGACCCGGGCGTGTGGTCATTCGCCGTTACGAAAGGCATGCTGGTGCTCGGTCCTTCCGGCGAGCCGAAAAGCACACCGCTCGTGCTCGACCAGATAAACCTGCAGGCAACCTACGATCCGGACAGGCGCCGCTTCGAGTTGGCACAGGCCGAGTTACGGGGCGCCGTGACGGGTGTTGCGCTGTCTGGCGGGATCGATTTCGAGGGCGGCGAGCCGCGCCTTGCAGTCGGGCTTGCGGCCACTCCGATGCCGGCGTCCGCCTTCAAGCGCTTGTGGCCCGCCGTGGTGTCACCGGTTCTGCGGCAATGGGTCGAGCAGCACTTCCATTCCGGCGTCGTCCAGCGCGTCGAAGTTGCCGCGAGGATGCCGGTTGCGGCGATCCTGCCGGCCGGGCCGCCCTTGCCGGAGGACGGACTCTCGATCGAGGTACAGGTGCGCAACGCGGCCGTGCGGCCGGTCGATGGACTGCCGACCGTCAAGGACGTCGATATCGTCGCGCGTGTGGCGGGACGAACCGCCAAGGTCACCGTCGGGGGCGGCCGCATCGAGCTCCCTTCGGGAGGCAAGGTGGCGGTTCAGCGCAGCCGCTTCGAGGTGGCCGATATCAGTCAACGCCAGCCGGTCGGACAGGCTTATGCAGAGTTTGCCGGGACGGTCGAGAACGCGGCGGAGCTTCTCGGCATGGAGCCGGTGCGCGGGGTCGTGTCGCTCCCGTTCGATGCGAGCACAAGTCACGGCAGTGTCACCGCTGCCCTTTCCCTTGCCATGCCGCTCGCCAAGGAGCTTCCCAAGGACTCCGTGGTCTACGAGGTCGAGGCCGACCTTTCAGGCTTCGGCGCGGATCGCTTCGTACGGGGATACAAGGCGGAAGCGGGTAATCTGCACATCAGCGCGTCGCGGGACGCGCTCCACATCAAGGGCGATCTGCGCGTGGCGGGCACGCCGGCGTCGATCGAGTACCGGAAGGCGCACGGTGAGCCGGATGCCGAACTGCGCGTGCAGGCCACGCTGGACGAGGCCGGGCGGACGCGTCTCGGTCTCGATCTGCCGGGTCAACTAACGGGGCCCGTCGCCGTCAAAATGAACGGGCGGATGAAGATCGCCGAGCGGGAGGCACGGCTTGCGGTCGAAGCGGACTTGACCCAGGCGCGGGTGTCGGAAGTTCTCCCCGGCTGGAACAAGGCGCCGGGCCGGCCGGCCAAGGTCTCGTTCGTGCTGGTCGATCGCGGCCAGAACATCAAGCTTGAAGAGTTTGCGCTGGAAGGCTCGGGCGCCAACGTGAAGGGCTCGGTCACGCTAGCCGAAGACGGCGATCTCCAACAGGCGAACCTGCCGACCTTCGGCGTGTCAGACGGCGACCGGGCATCGCTGAAGGTCGACCGAACGAACGACGGTGTTCTCAAGCTCACCTTGCGTGGAGACATTTATGATGGCCGGGGCCTCGTGAAATCGGCCATGGCGGGCCAAAAGCCCGAGACCGGCGGCGACCGCTCGCGTGACATGGATGTCGATATCAAGCTCGGCGCCATCACCGGCCATCACGGGGAAGCCCTGCGCGGATTTGAGCTCAGGATGTCGCGGCGCGGCGGCCATATCCGCAGCTTCAACCTTGCAGCCGGCCTCGGCGCCAACGCCCGCCTTGCGGGCGAGATGCGCAGCCGCGGCAGCGGCCAGCGCGTGCTCTATGTCGAAACCACGGATGCCGGCGCGCTGTTTCGCTTCACGGACACCTACCCGCGCATTTTCGGCGGCACGATGTCGGTCGCCATGGAGCCGCCGAACGGGGACAGCACGCCTCAGGAGGGCCTGCTCAACATTCACGATTTCGTCGTCCGCGGCGAACCGGCCCTCGATCGCGTGGTTTCCGGCGTGACGGACGAGCGCCGCGGAGGGGACGGCGTGCGCGCCGGAGGCGTGCCGTTCTCCCGCCTGCGGGTCGAGTTCACGCGCACGCTCGGGCGCTTTTCCATCCGCGACGGCGTGGTGTGGGGACCTTCGATCGGCGCAACGGTCGACGGCACGCTCGATTTCGCACGCGATGAAGTGCGCCTGAAGGGAACCTTCGTGCCGGCCTACGGGCTGAACAACATGTTCAGCCGGCTGCCCATCGTCGGCATGTTTCTCGGCGGCGGCGCGAACGAGGGGCTGCTCGGCATCACCTATCAGGTGGTGGGAACGCCGCGCGCGCCCGTCCTGCGGGTCAATCCGATGTCGGCCATCGCGCCGGGCTTTTTGCGCAAGCTCTTCGAGTTCCGCGGCAACGACGATCGCGGCGCCCGAGCCGGAGAGCCGACCCGCTGACACCGCTCCTGCTGCGGCGCGCGAGGCGCCTCAGACCGCCTTCAGGAGCACGTGCTGCTTCTTGCCGAATGACAGCTTGATGAAGCCTTCCGGCGTGAGGTCCGCTTCGGTGAGAACGCGCCGGTCGTCGCTGATTCGCACGTCATTCACCTGGATCGAATTGTTCGCGATCGCCCGCCGGACCTCGCTGTTCGAGGAGGCAAGGCCGGCCTTCACGAACGCCGTCTGCACACCGACGCCCGCCCTGAGGTCGGCGCGCGGCACGGAGATGCTCGGCAGCTCCAGGGACGCGCCGCCGTCTTCGAAGGTGCGGCGCGCGGCCTCGGCCGCCGCCTCCGCGGCGGCCCGGCCGTGCAGCAGGGCGGTCGCCTCGTTGGCGAGGATCTTCTTGGCTTCGTTCGCCTCTTTGTCGCGCAGCTGCGCAAGCCGACCGATTTCCTCGAGCGGCAGTTCTGTGAACAGTTTCAGGAATCGCGCGACGTCGCCGTCGTCGGTGTTGCGCCAGAACTGCCAGTACGCGTAGGGGCTCACCATGTCGGCATTGAGCCAGACGGCGCCGGCGGCGGTCTTGCCCATTTTCGCGCCCGAGGCGGTCGTGATCAGCGGCGTCGTCAACGCGAAGAGTTGCGCATTGGCCATGCGCCGTCCGAGATCGATGCCGCTGACGATGTTTCCCCACTGGTCCGAGCCGCCCATCTGCAGCACGCATCCGTAGCGCCTGTAAAGCTCCACGAAGTCGTAGGCCTGCAGCACCATGTAATTGAATTCGAGGAACGACAGTTCCTGCTGGCGTTCGAGCCGTAGCTTCACCGAATCGAAGGTGAGCATGCGGTTGACCGAGAAATGGCGGCCGACATCGCGCAGGAAGTCGACATAGTTCAGCTTGTTCAGCCAGTCGGCATTGTTGGCCATGATGGCCGTTCCGCCATCGCTCTCGAAGGTCAGGAACTTCTCGAACACGGCCCGGATGCCGCGCAGATTCTGCGCGATCGCCTCGTCGTCGAGCAGGCGGCGGCTCTCGTCCTTGCCCGAGGGATCGCCCACGCGCGTGGTCCCGCCCCCCATCAGGGCGATCGGCCGGTGACCGGTCTTCTGCAGCCAGCGCAGCATCATGATCTGCACGAGCGAGCCGACATGCAGGGAAGGGGCCGTGCAGTCGAAGCCGATATACGCCGTAATCGCTCCGGCCGCGGCCAGCCGATCAAGCGCCGCGGGCTCGGAGACCTGATGGATGAACCCGCGGCTCGCGAGCACCTGAAGGAATTCTGATTTGAAGGCGCCCATGATGGATCATTCTTTACCGCTTTCGCCGACCCTCGCGGCATTCGCGCGGGTGGTGTAACAGGTCACCGTCCCGATTCAAGGGAGTCCGGGGGGCATGGGGATGCGGCGGGCGATCGGCTTGATGAGCGGGACCTCGCTCGACGGGGTGGACGTCGCGCTCATCGAGACCGACGGCGAAGCCATTTCCGCATTCGGCCCCACCGGCTACCGGCCCTACCGCGAAGAGGAACGCAAGCTGTTGCGGCGCGCGCTTGCGGAGGCGGTTGCGCTGACCGATCGCGACGCGCGCCCCGGCGTGCTGGGCGAGGCAGAGCGGCTCGTCACCGAAGCGCATGCCGACGCCGTCGAGCAATTTGCGCGCGACAACGGCATAACGCTCGAGGAGATCGACGTCGTCGGCTTCCACGGCCAAACCGTGCTGCATCGCCCGGCGCGCCGGCTGACGGTGCAGCTCGGCGACGGTGCGGCGCTCGCCGCCCGGCTTGGGATTGACGTGGTCTACGATTTTCGCGCGGCCGACCTGGCCGCGGGCGGGCAGGGCGCGCCTCTCGTCCCGGTCTTCCACTGCGCCTTGGCGCGAGATCTCGCCCGGCCGCGCCCGCTTGCAATCCTCAATATCGGCGGCGTGGCCAACGTCACCGTGGTCGACGGGACGGCTGAACCGGTCGCCTGCGACACCGGGCCCGGCAATGCGCTGATCGACGATTTCATGCTGGCGCGCACCGGCATTGCCTGCGACCCCGACGGAACGGTGAGCAGCAAGGGGCGCGTCGACGAGGCCTTCGTGCACGCGGTCCTGAACCACGAATTCTTCTCGCGGAAATGCCCGAAATCGCTCGACCGCAACGAGTTCCGCGTCGAAACAGGGCATTTCGCGACGGCCGATGGCGCCGCTACGCTCGCGGCGCTCACCGCCGCGGCGGCAGCGCGCATCCTCGATCATCTGCCCACGCCGCCCAAGGCCTGGATCGTCGCCGGGGGCGGCGCGCGCAACCCCACGCTCATGCGCATGCTCGCCGACAGGCTGGCGCCGGCGAGTGTCGAGACGGCGGCCGCGGTGGGATGGTCTGTCGATGCGCTCGAAGCGCAGGCGTTCGCGTTCCTGGCCGTGCGTTCCCTCGACGGCAAGCCGATCACCTATCCGGGGACGACGGGCGCGCCTTCGCCCCTGCCGGGAGGCCGCCTCGCACGCCGACCGGACGGCCGCCGCGGCGAAATCCTATGAGGGAGCGGGCGGCGGTTCAGGCCGCGCCGCTCTTGCGGTTCGTCGAGAGGCGCCGGTCGAGATAGCTGGTGCAGGCCTGCATCAGCGGCTCGATCTTTGAATCGAAGAAGTGGTTGGCGCCGGGAATCACCTTGTGCTCGATGACGATTCCCTTCTGCGTCTTCAGTTTCTCGACGAGGTTGATGACGTCCTTGGCGGGCACCACCGCGTCCTTGTCGCCGTGCACGATCAATCCCGAGGAGGGACAAGGCGCAAGGAACGAGAAGTCGTAGAGATTGGCCGGCGGGGCCACCGAGACGAACCCCTCGATCTCCGGCCGGCGCATCAGGAGCTGCATGCCGATCCAGGCACCGAAGGAGAAGCCGGCAATCCAGCAGCCGCGCGCCTCCGAGTTGATGGACTGCGCCCAATCGAGCGCGGCCGCCGCATCCGAAAGCTCGCCCTGTCCGTGATCGAACGACCCTTGGCTCCGGCCAACGCCGCGAAAGTTGAACCGCAGGACGGAAAAGTTGCGGTGCACAAACGCGTAGTAGAGCTGGTACACGATCTGATGGTTCATCGTCCCCCCGAACTGGGGGTGCGGATGCAGAATGATCGCAAGGGGGCTGTTTTTCTGCTTGGCGGGATGGTAACGGCCCTCGAGGCGCCCCGCCGGCCCGGAAAAGATGACCTCAGGCATGACGCGTGAACCTGCTGCTGTTCGGAGCGAAAGCGGTTTGAGCTTTCATGGAAGATTGACGAGGCTCGCGGGCGCGGAGTAGAATTTAGAATAGTTCTAAATTCTAGCGCCCGACCCTGTCGCGGGTTTGTTTGCCGGAAAATATGGGGGCGAGGACCGTTCATAGCACGTCTTCCCCGGCAAAAAGCAAGTCCGATGATGCTTTCGGCGACGACATTCAAACAATGAACGCCACCACCGCCTATCTGGACTGGAATGCGACGGCGCCGATCCGTCCGGCCGCGCGCAGCGCGATGCTGGAGGCGCTCGCCCAGACGGGGAACCCCTCCTCGGTCCATGCCCGCGGACGGATGGCGCGCCGGATCGTCGAGGAGGCGCGCGCTGCGGTTGCGACCCTCCTGGGGGTCGATCCCCGGCAGGTGATCTTCACGTCAGGCGGGACAGAGGCCAATGCGCTCGCCCTTTCGCCGGGCTGGTTTTCCGCGCGCGATCCGGCGCCGCGCGACCGGCTTCTTGTGAGCGCGATCGAGCATGCTTCCGTGCTCGCCGGAGGGCGGTTCCCAGCCGAAAAGCGGGAAACCGTGGCGGCCGGTCCGGACGGGCGGGTGGATCTGGCGGACCTTTCCGATCGGCTACGGCGCGGCGGCCGGCCCCTGGTCTCTCTGATGGCCGCCAATAACGAAACCGGGGTCGTTCAACCCTTGCGCGAGGCGGCAAGCCTGGTGCATGAGGCGGGCGGCTTGCTGCATGTTGACGCGGTCCAGGCGGCGGGACGGATTTCCTTGGATCTCGGCACCTTAGGAGTCGATCTTCTGACAATTTCGAGTCACAAGCTCGGTGGGCCGCAAGGCGTGGGCGCGCTCGTCCTGCAGGACGAGTCGCTTCACATCGCAGAACCGCTTCTCCGAGGCGGCGGGCAGGAGCGGGGATACCGGGCCGGCACCGAGAATGTCGCGGCCATTGCCGGCTTCGGCGCGGCGGCGGCCGAAGCCCGTGCGCAGGCCGAGGCGGAACGCGCGCATGCGGCGGCCCTGCGCGGGCGGCTCGAGCGCGGTCTCAAGGCGATCGCTCCCGAAACCGTGATTTTCGGCGAGCGGGTCGAGCGGCTGGTCAACACCACCCTGTTTGCTCTTGCCGGCCTCAAGGCCGAGACGGCCTTAATTGCTCTCGATCTTGAGGGCGTTGCGGTTTCCTCCGGCGCCGCCTGCTCGTCCGGCAAGGTCGCCCCCTCGCACGTGCTGGCCGCGATGGGCGTTCCCGCGCGCCTCGCGCGCGGGGCGATCCGCGTCAGCACCGGCTATGCGACGACCGCCGAGGAGATCGATCGCTTCTTGGAGGCTTGGAGAACGTGCGTTAGGACATTACTTAAGAGGCAGGCGGAAATCGCAGCCTGACTGCGTTGGGAATCGGAGGATTTCGGCGCGCACCCATTCTGATCATCCAACCCGCGGTCCTTGAAACCGCTGTGGAGGGAAACAATGCCGGCCGTCCAGGAGACCGTCGAACAGGTTCGACGGATCGACGTCGACCAGTACAAGTACGGGTTCGAGACCCCAATCGAATCCGAGAAGGCCCCGAAGGGTCTCAGCGAAGACGTTATCCGCTTCATTTCGGCGAAAAAGGGTGAGCCCGCCTGGATGCTCGAATGGCGGCTCGAAGCCTATCGCCGCTGGTTGACGATGCGCGAGCCGCATTGGGCGCGCGCCGAATACGCGCCGATCGACTACCAGGACCTTTATTACTATGCGGCGCCGAAGAAGTTCTCCCCGCCGAAGTCGCTCGACGAGGTCGATCCCGAGATTCTGCGCACCTATGAAAAGCTTGGCATTCCCCTGCGCGAGCAGGAGATCCTCGCCGGCGTGGTGCGCGAGGGGGTGGATGGGCAGACAGACGGCGGAGCGCGCGTCGCGGTCGATGCGGTGTTCGACTCGGTTTCGGTCGCCACCACCTTCAAAGAAGAACTGCGGAAGGCCGGCGTGATCTTCATGCCGATCTCCGAGGCGCTGCGCGAACACCCTGAACTGGTGCGTCAATATATCGGATCGGTCGTGCCGATCACCGACAATTTCTTCGCGACCCTCAACTCGGCGGTGTTTTCCGACGGCTCGTTCGTCTATGTGCCGCCGGGCGTGCGCTGCCCGATGGAGCTGTCCACCTATTTCCGCATCAATGAGAAGAACACCGGCCAGTTCGAGCGCACGCTGATCATCGCCGACAAGGGCGCCTATGTGAGCTATCTCGAAGGCTGCACGGCGCCGATGCGCGACGAAAATCAGCTGCATGCCGCCGTCGTCGAACTCGTCGCGCTCGAGGACGCGGAAATCAAGTATTCGACCGTGCAGAACTGGTACCCCGGCGATGCCGAAGGCCGGGGTGGCATCTACAATTTCGTGACCAAGCGCGGCGATTGCCGCGGCGCCAATTCGAAAATTTCCTGGACCCAGGTCGAAACCGGTTCGGCGATCACCTGGAAATATCCGAGCTGCATTCTGCGCGGCGACAATTCGCGCGGCGAATTTTATTCGATCGCGATCTCGAACGGCTATCAGCAGGTCGATTCGGGTACCAAGATGCTGCATCTCGGCAAGAACACGACGAGCCGCATCATTTCCAAGGGCATCGCGGCCGGCCGTTCGCAGAACACGTATCGCGGGCTCGTGTCCGCGCACCGCAAGGCGACCAACGCCCGCAATTTCACGAACTGCGATTCGCTGCTCATCGGCGATCAGTGCGGCGCGCACACGGTCCCCTATATCGAGGCGAAGAACGCCTCGGCCGTGTTTGAACATGAGGCCACCACCTCGAAGATCTCCGAAGATATGCTCTTCTACTGCCGGCAGCGCGGCATGTCGGCCGAGGAGGCGACCGCCTTGGTGGTCAACGGCTTCGTGAAGGACGTGCTACAGCAGCTGCCAATGGAATTTGCGGTCGAGGCGCAGAAGCTGATCTCGATCTCGCTCGAAGGCAGCGTGGGCTGAGTCGTGCCCCGCGCCGGGCTGGGTGCGTAGCCGAACCCGATTTTGCGCCGCCCTGCATGCGGCTTCCCGCAGCGACGGTCGGTCTCAGTGAGAATGTCATAGGACGCGCGAATGCCGATGCTCGAAATCAGGAACCTCCACGTCGAGGTCGAAGGCAAGAAGATCCTGAACGGTCTCGATCTCACGATCGAACCGGGAAAGGTCCACGCCATCATGGGGCCGAACGGCTCCGGGAAATCGACCCTGGCTTATGTGCTCGCCGGCAAGGACGATTATGAGGTGACCAAGGGCGAGGTTCTGCTCGACGGCGAGGACGTCCTGTCCCTCGAGCCGGAAGAGCGCGCCGCCAAGGGATTGTTCCTTGCTTTCCAGTATCCGATGGAAATCCCCGGGGTCGCATCAATGACCTTCCTGCGGACCGCGCTCAATGCGCAGCGGCGCGCGCGCGGGGAGAGCGAATTTTCCACCCCGGAGTTTCTCAAGCGCGTGCGCGATGTCGCGGGACGTCTCAACATCGACCAGGAGATGCTGCGCCGGGGCGTCAATGTCGGCTTCTCCGGTGGCGAGAAGAAGCGCAACGAGATCCTGCAGATGGCGCTGCTTGAGCCGCGCCTGTGCGTGCTCGACGAGACCGATTCCGGGCTCGACATCGATGCGCTCAAGATCGTGGCCGACGGGGTCAATGCCCTGCGCTCGCCGCGTCGCTCGATGATTGTGATTACGCATTACCAGCGGCTCTTGAACTACATCGTGCCGGATGTCGTGCATGTCATGGCGAACGGCCGGGTGGTCAGGACCGGCGGGAAGGAGCTTGCGCTCGAGCTCGAGGCACACGGTTATGCCGAATATCGCGAAGCGGCGGCGTGAGGCGCCGGGCGGAGATCGGCCATGAATGCGGAAATCAGGCCCATGCGCACCCAGGCGGAGCTCGCTTTGCTCGCCGCCTTCGAATCGCGCCGCGACAAGTTGCCCGGCGCACGGGAAGAACGCGCCCATGCCTTGAAGCTGTTCGAGGCGGCGGGGTTGCCGCACCGGCGTGTCGAGGAATGGAAGTACACCGATCTTCGTGCCCTGATGCGCGAAGCAAAGCCGATCGCCGACAAGGCGGATGCCGCCGCGCTCGCCGAGGCGAAGGATGCCGCGCGGTTTGCGAACCTCGATGCGCGGCGGATCGTGCTGGTCAATGGCGTTTTCGAGCCGCTTCTCTCCGAGACGACGGATCTCGAACCCGGCTTGGCCATCGTTCCGCTGGCGCAGGCGCTGCTCGCATCCGACCCGGCGGTCGTCGGTCTCGGAAAAACGGTGCCGACGAACGACATTGTCGTCGCGCTCAATACGGCTTTCATGACGGACGGCGCCGTGATCGCGATTGCGCCGCACGTGCGGATCGAACGGCCCATTCATATCGTGAACGTCTTCGCCGGCCGGGAGGCCGCGGCCGTCTTCTCTCGCTCGCAGGTGATCGTGGGGGAAGGGGGGGCGGCGACGATTTTCGAATCCTACGAAGGACCGCCGGGTCTCGATTATCAGGTCAACACCGCGCTGGAATTGGTCGTCGGCGACCGCGCGCGCGTGGAACATGCAAGGCTCGGGCGCGAGGGCGAGAGCGCCTTGCATCTTTCGACCGTCATGGCGCGCATGGGCAAAGAGGCGCATTTGCACGAATTCGCCCTGACGGTCGGGGGCGGCATAACGCGTAACCAGCTTTTCCTGCAGCTCGCCGGAGAGGGCACCGAACTCGCCGTGAGCGGCGCCACTTTGCTGCGCGGCCGCCAGCATGTGGATACGACGATGGTCGTGGAGCACGCGGTTGGCGGGTGTGAAAGCCGCGAAAGGTTCAAGTCGGTTCTCGACGAGCGCGCGCGCGCCGTCTTCCAGGGCAAGATCATCGTCCGCAAGGGCGCGCAGAAGACCGACGCCAAAATGACCTCCAATGCGCTGTTGCTTTCGGAGGAGGCGGAGGCGGACAACAAGCCCGAGCTCGAAATCTTTGCCGACGACGTGCAGTGCGGCCACGGCGCGACGGCGGGCGCCCTCGACGAGGATCTGCTGTTCTATCTGAAATCCCGAGGTATTCCGCAGAAGGAAGCGGAAGCTTTGCTGATCCAGTCCTTTGCCGGCGAAGCGATCGAAGCCGTGCAGCACGACGGTCTGCGGGAAGCTCTCGCCGGCGTGGCGCAGCGGTGGCTCGAGGCGAGAGGCGGAAACGGAAACAAGCCATGACGCATCCCGCCGTCCGCGACGGAGCCTACGACGTCCAGCGCATCCGCGCGGATTTTCCGGCGCTGGCGCTCAAGGTCTACGGCAAGAAGCTGGTGTATCTCGACAATGCCGCGTCCGCGCAGAAGCCGCGGGCGGTGCTCGAGCGGATGGAGCGGGCCTATACGAGCGAATACGCCAACGTGCACCGGGGACTGCATTACCTCGCGAATGCGGCAACGGAAGCTTACGAGGCTGCGCGCGAAACGGTTCGCGGTTTCCTCAATGCGGCAAGGGCGGAGGAGATCGTCTTCACCCGCAACGCCACCGAGGCGATCAATCTCGTCGCGTACACTTTCGGCCGCGAGCGGATCCGCGCCGGGGACGAGATCGTGCTCTCGATTATGGAGCACCACTCGAACATCGTCCCCTGGCATTTCCTGCGTGAGCGGCAGGGCGCAGTGATCAAATGGGCGCCGGTCGACGACGACGGCAATTTCCTGCCGGAGGAGTTCGAGAAGCTTCTGACCGAGAAGACGAAGCTCGTCGCGATCACCCATATGTCCAACGTGCTCGGGACGATTGTGCCGGTAAAGGAGGTGGTGCGGGCGGCGCATGCGCGGGGCATCCCGGTGCTGATCGACGGCAGTCAGGCGGCCGTGCATCTCGACGTCGACGTTCGCGACATCGATTGCGATTTCTACGTCTTCACCGGCCACAAGCTGTATGGACCGACCGGCATTGGGGTGCTCTACGGAAAGCACACGCATCTGGCCGCCATGCCGCCGTTCAACGGGGGCGGCGAGATGATCCGCGAAGTGTTCGAGGACCGGGTCACCTATGGCGATCCACCGCACAAGTTCGAGGCGGGAACGCCGGCCATCGTGCAGGCGATCGGCCTTGCGGCGGCGATCGATTACGTGCAGTCGATCGGAAAGCCGCGCATCCGGGCGCACGAAAGTGCGGTGCTGCGCTACGCGCACGAGCGGCTCGGCGAGATCAATTCGCTGCGGATCATCGGCAAGGGGCGGGACAAGGGAGCCATCGTGTCCTTCGAGCTGAAGGGCGCCCATCCGCACGACGTTGCGACCGTCATCGACCGTTCCGGCGTCGCGGTGCGGGCGGGCACGCATTGCACGATGCCGCTCCTCGCCCGTTATGGCGTAACCGCGACCTGCCGGGCGTCTTTTGCGCTCTACAACACGCGCGAGGAGGTCGATGCCCTTGCGCTTGCGCTCTCGAAAGCCCAGGATTTGTTCGCATGAGGGACGACGTCATCGACCAGAAGCCGACCGAGCAGGCTTCGGCTTCGGTATCCGCGGCCGGGCAGACCGGCGGTTCCGCGCTGTCTGAGGCGGAGCTTGCGCGCCTTACGGACGACATCGTGGCGGCGCTCAAGACGGTCTACGACCCGGAAATCCCCGCCGACATCTACGAGCTCGGGCTGATCTATCGGGTCGACATCGCCGACGACCGGACCACCACCGTCGACATGACGCTCACGACTCCGAATTGCCCCTCCGCCCAGGAACTGCCGATGATGGTGGAAAACGCCGTGAGCAGCGTTCCGGGTGTCGGCGAAGTGAAGGTGAACGTGGTGTGGGACCCGCCGTGGGATCCGAGCCGCATGTCGGATGAGGCCCGCGCGGTCCTGAATATGTGGTGACCGACCTTTTTCTTCGGCCGCCGGTTCCTATGTTAGGCAACGCCCACTGAACGGACAGAAGGTCATGGCAAGCGCCCGTCCCAAATTGCAGGTGATGACCTTGACCGAGGCTGCCGCCGCGCGCGTGCGCGAAATCCTCGCCAAGGCTGAAAAGCCGGTCGAAGGCATCCGGGTGGGAGTCACCAAGGGTGGCTGCGCGGGCATGAGCTACAAGGTGGACTTCGCCACCGAAATCCGCCCCGGCGACGAGGTGGTCGAGGATAAGGGCGTGCGCGTCGTCGTCGATCCCGGGGCCGTCCTGTTCCTGCTGGGGACGGAAATGGACTACAAGGTCGACAAGCTTTCGGCCCAATTCGTTTTCAACAACCCCAACCAGACTTCGGCCTGCGGGTGCGGCGAATCCTTTGCTCTCGCGCCCGCACAGACACCGCCCGAGGCGGAGGCGCGCTGAGCGGCGCCGTGTCTTCGGACACGCCCGTCAGGCGACCTTGGCCGGCACCGGCGGCGCGCAACCGTCGGCGACGACCCGATTGCGCCCAGCGCGTTTTGCGGCATAGAGGCAGGCGTCGGCGCGTTCGATTAGGGATTGCGCCGTCTCGCCCGGCCGCCATCCGGCGACTCCGATGGAGACGGTAACGCGCCCGAGGCTTTCGTTCGTCGAAAGCCGCATCAGTTCCTTCGTCATCACGGTGCGGCGGATGTGGTCGGCGACCCGCGTCCCCTGCGGCACGGTCGTATCAGGGAGAATCACGGCGAATTCCTCGCCGCCATAGCGGGCGGCGGTGTCCTGTCCCTTAACGTTCTGCTTGATGCACTGGGCGACGAGCCGCAGCACCTGGTCTCCGGTCAGATGGCCGTAAGTGTCGTTGAAGACCTTGAAATGATCGATGTCGATCATCGCGAGCGAGAGCGGACTCTGCCGCATCGCGGCATCGGCCATGGCCCTGACCAGCGCCTCGTCGAAATATTTTCGGTTTGCGAGGGAGGTCAACGGATCGGTCAGGCTCTCGTGCCGCACCGCCTCCAAATTTTCCTGCAGGTCCTCGATTTCCTTCCGCGATGCCTTGAGCCGCTCCTCGAGCGCGCGGTTGGTGCGCTGCATTTCCTCCGTGGTCGCGAGCAGGTTTTCAACGATGGCGCGCAGGGCGTTCCCGTCCTTCACGTGGCCGATCTGCATCGTGGCATTGGCGAGCGTCTTGCCATAGGTCGAGGCGGAGCCCATGGCACTGCCCACCGCGCCGACGATTTCGTCGATCTCTCCCGCGACCTTGGCGCCGAGGGCGTCGATCTTCTGGTCGAGGCGGCTCGAGGCAAGGAACTGCTGGCGGATGGCGTCGAGATCGGCCGAGTCGATATTGCCCTTGCGCTCGATCGTCTCGTTGATCGCCTTGTTCAGCGAAGGGTTGTATCCCGTGGCGTAATGATACCAGACCTCGTAATTGCGCGGCTCGGCGGACTGCCGCAAGGCCTTGATCTGGCCGAGCGCAATATCGGCGAAAGCCATCGTGCGATGGTGTTCGTCGTCGCTTGCCCCCATGCCCTTCTCCGCCAAGCACAAAGTCCCGCGGCGCCGCCTGCGCGCGGGAGTGACGTTTTCGTTCGACCAAGGAAGATTAGAAGGCGAGGGTTGAATAGCGGGTAAATGCTTGCTCCCCGGCGCCCCCGCCCGGGCCCGTCGCCGGCCCTCGGGAGGGCGGACCGGGGAAACCTGCGTCAATCGGTGCGGGTCACGCTTTGACGCGCACCGGGCGCAGCAGAAAGGCCGGGAGGTGGTCGAGCCCTGCCGGCTCGGCGGGCTCCTCGGAGCGCCTGCGCGAGCGCGCCTCGTCGAGCCGCGCGACCTTGCCGCCAGGCTGCGGGTCGCGGGCGCCGGGACGCGCCCGGCGGTGGCCGTTGCCGCGCTCGCGGCGCGGCTCGCTCCGCTCTTCGCTGTCGGCGGCAAGCTTTGGGCCGCTCCAGGGAATCTGTTGTCCGGTGAGCTTCTCGATCGCCTCGACGGCCTTGCGGTCGGCGGGGCTGACAAGGGTCAGGGCCGTGCCGAGCCTTCCGGCGCGGCCCGTCCGGCCGACACGGTGGACATAGTCGTCCGGGTGATGCGGCACGTCGAAATTGACGACGTGGCTCACGTCCGGAATGTCAAGCCCGCGTGCCGCGACGTCGGACGCAACCAGCAGAGTCGCCTCGCCGCGGCGGAACTGGTCGAGCGCGGCCATCCGGGCGGGCTGATCCATGTCCCCGTGCAGCGCCACGGCCTCAAATCCGTGGCGGCGCAGCGAGCGATGCAGCACCGCGACCTCGCGTTTGCGGTTGCAGAAGATGATCGCGTTCTTGAAGCCTTCGGATGTGTGCAGCAGGCGTCGCAGGGTGGCGCGCTTGGCCGCCGGGTCGGCGGACGAAGCCACCAGCATCTGCTGCACCGTAGCGGCCGTGGTCGCCGGGCGCGAAACTTCGATGCGTACCGGATTGTGAAGGAAGGTGTCCGCCACGCGCTGGATCTCGGTCGGCATGGTGGCGGTGAAGAAGAGCGTCTGACGCGTGAACGGCACGAGCTTGCCGATTCGCTCGATGTCGGGAATGAACCCCATGTCGAGCATCCGGTCGGCTTCGTCGATCACGAGAAGCTCGACCCCGTTCAGAAGAAGGCGGCCGCGCTCCGTATGATCGAGAAGACGGCCCGGCGTGGCGATCAGGACGTCCACGCCGCGCGTCAACTTCATGTCCTGATTGTCGAAGGAAACGCCGCCGATGAGGAGTGCGACGCTGAGCTTGTGGTTGACCCCGTATTTGGCGAACTGTTCGGCCACTTGCGCCGCGAGTTCGCGCGTCGGCTCGAGGATCAGCGTGCGCGGCATGCGGGCCCGCGCGCGCCCTTTCTCGAGCTTGGTGATCATCGGCAGCACGAAGGCCGCCGTCTTGCCGGTTCCGGTCTGGGCGATCCCCAGAATGTCCTTGCCGAGAACGGCGTGGGGGATGGCGCCCGCCTGGATGGGGGTGGGCGTCGTGTAGCCGGCATCCACCACGGCCGAAAGCACT
>DASTKH010000048.1:0-3784 GCA_035716025.1 Xanthobacteraceae bacterium | reverse complement strand
CCGCGCCCACCGGCGCACCAGCGCCAGCAGCGACCTGCGCGAGGTGAACGTCGTCGAGCCCGACACCGAGACCACTCATGCAACAATCAGCATTGTCGCCCGGAGGCTGCCCACTGGCAGGCCTGCGCCGGTAGATATCGGGGCGCTCGCCGCCAGACGGGTGCGATGGCCGACGCGCCCATCCTGCGCGAGGCGCTCCGGCTCCTCGGGCCGATCTCGGCTCGACGATGGCGCGCGCCTCCTCTGCCGGTGATGAGTATGAACGACGCACGGACCTCACAGTCGCGGGCAGCGGACGCAGCTATAGACAGGTGACAGATCGAATCGATTGGCCGCGGCCACCCGCACCGGGCGAGGTGGCCGCGGCCAATCAATCAAATGGTGAGAAGCAAGTTGACTCACGCATGAGAGTCGGCACCGAACAAACACGATGCGTCCGCCTGGATGCCGCGCTCGTCCCGCACGGACTCGATCGATGCCCACATGCTTGGACCGACCGCGTGGTTGGAAAACACGCCGCCTCGGTCTTTCTCGCATATGCTGTTCGAATGCGGATCACGCCCCTTAAAGACACCTCATAGAGGCACACGGACCACACCCGGGCGATATCGTCGCGCAATCCAGATGCGTCGGAATCGACCCTGATCTCCTTGAAACCGAACCGCCCATAAGGACTTTCCACGCCGCGCGCCCAGAGGGGCTTGTGCCCGTCCTCGACACGTTGGTGTCGGTCCTGGCTGGACCATCGCAGAGGCCGACGGGGCGTTGGGGAATGCGCTCGCGGCCGCGGCCTGGCGGTTCGCGCCTGCGGACGATCCCGACGCGATGCCGCCCGATGAGTCGACGGTCGCGCGCCGACTACAGGCCGTGCGCCCCCCTCCTTCTCTTGATGCCCCGCGGCGGCGCGCTGCGCGCCACGCCGCCTCTTGATCGGCGCTTCTGCCGAGAGTCAATGCGAAGGAGATCAGGATGCCTCTTACGGGAAATGATGGGCGTGTGTTCGATCGGGCCTTTGCCACGAAGATCCGCCCCTGGAACGACAGTGCCTTCGATGCGCTCGCGTCGACCCGCGTGGTCGCGTGGCGTCTGGCACCCGGCCTGCGGCCGGATCAGGCGCGCGCTGCCGATGACGTGATCGCCGCGTTCGGCGTCTACCAGATGCTTGCCAATCCGGTATTCAACGTGGCCGGCCTGCCTGCAGCGTTCCGCCCCGCCCTCCGCGACCGCCAGCGCGCGGCTGCCGTCACCGCGATCGCGGCGCTTGGCCGGGTCGGCCTAACGGTCTGGTGGCGTGAGGTTTACGGCGAACGCGTCGAGCTGTACGTCGTGCCCATCCGCCCGGTGAAGGGATGAACGGCGTCACGCCGCGCCTGACCAGTGGCGCATCAGTTGCGTCGACGGCATACCGCGCCTCGCCGCCATCGTCGTGGGTCATCCGCACCTGCTCGAGGGCGTCTGTACAATCACATCGGTCGCTCGTGCGGCTCGCGCCCGATCGGTCCATGGCCCGAACATGAAACTGCCTCTACGTGTTCGGCGTGGTGGCGACTGGCCCGTTGCCGTCGGACGGGGCGATGTCATTCGATCGCGTCCTCAAGTTCGCCTGGAATATCCGCCACATACGGGTCCAACCGAGGCGCGCTGCGGCGCGGAGACTTAGGCTCACCTGGGTCTCCGCGCCATCTTGATCCGAATCCGGTCCGCCGACGCACGCATCGGCCGGGCGATCCACCGTTAAATCGTGTGCGGTTTTCGCACGGGAATCACATGCAGGACATCATTCCGACCGACGCGACAAGCAAAGCGGATGCGCTGATCGGCTTCGCTGACCGCCGCGATCGCTCTCCTCTCCGCCGGCGCGCGCGTGCGCGTACCGCCTCAGGCCTCCCCGAGAGGCCTTCAGATGCGCCGACGGCTGACTCGTACGGCGCCGCCGCAAGCGGCGTCGTGTGGTCGCAACCATGCCGACACGGCTGCGGCACGGGCGCCGGCCCCGTTCCACGGCAGCACGGGGCAAGCCGGATCCGACGGCGTCTCCCGTTGATCCAGCCACAACGCCCTGGGCTCAGCGCGGGAGCCGTCGTGGTACGGCGCTGCAGCTTGCAACGGCGTGACGTGCGATGCTCGTGTTCGAGCATCGGACTTGAGGCCCCGTCGGATACGGTCGACGTCGAACGGAACAAAAGTTGCGGGCCGGCGCAACGCTTGCGAGAATCCGATCCATATCCAATGAGGTGCCTGAGGAACTGCAAAATCTGCCGGATTTGCCGCCGCTCTATACCGAAGCGGAGGTCGCGGCATATTTGCGCATCGCCCCCAAAACGCTTCGCCACCTTGTTCGGCGGGTGCGCGCGCCGCATCACGAGGTCGACGGCGAACGCCGCTTCACGCGGGATCACATCATTGCACTTCTCAATCTTCTCGAAAGAAACCGCCCATGCGACAGTCCCGTAGAGCGCCCGGCGAAATCTGGCTGGAGCGGCGTCCCGATTCCCCTTTCTGGTACATCTGCTTCTACGACCCGGCCCGCCGCAAGGTTCGGCGGATCTCGACCCGAACGGCGGATCGTGCTGCGGCTGAACGGGCCCGAGCCGAATGGGTCCTCGGACGCGAGCGCGCCGCGCCGGCCGAACCGACCCATCCGCCGATGGCCCGAGTCCCGACGCTCGGCGAGGTGCTCGACGCCTACCTCGAATACAGCGACCGGCTCGCCAGCGCCGAGCAATCCCGGATCGCCGCCAGCCACCTGAAGCGGATCCTGGGTGCGGATCTGCCGATCACTGCGCTGGCGGCGGAAGAGACACAGCAAGCCTACGTCACGACCCGCTGGCAGACGGAACGGCGAAGCGCGAACACGATCGCACGCGAAATCACCGTACTACGCGCAGCGCTGCATCGTGCCTTTGCGGCTCACCCGCACCTCGTGCCGTTCAAGATCGGCTATATCGGCCTGGATGATCTTCCGGTGCGCGACCGGTGGCTGACCCGGGAGGAGGCCGCCAGGCTCCTGGCGCAGGCGCGCGGTCGTCATGTTCGATTGTATATTTTGGTCGCACTTTCTACCGGAGGTCGTCCCGAGGCCATTCTGGAGACGACCTGGGACCAGATCGATTTCAACGGCCATCTGATCCACTTCAAGCACAGGGACCGGAGCCAGACGTCGAAGCGTCGCGTGAGCGTGCCGATGACGCCGATGCTGCGGGACGCGTTGCGCGAGGCCTACAATGACCGGAAGCGGCGCACCGACTACGTCATCGAGTATGGCGGCTTCTCGGTCCTCACCGTGAAAAAGGCGATCAAGGCGGCGGCCGTCCGCGCCGGGCTGAAAGGCGTGTGCCCGATCGTGCTTCGTCACACGGCGGCGGTGTGGATGGCACAGGACGGTGTGCCGTTGATTGAAATTGCGCGAATCCTCGGCCACAGGGACACGCGCATGGTCGAGCGCCACTACGCGCAGTATCACCCCGATTTTCAGGGCCGCGGCATGCGGACGCTGGCGGCGGCGACCCGCGAGGTGGCGGCGCGCGCGACGGCGATCACGGCCCAGCTGGCCGTTGCACCCCAGTTTCACCCCAGTTCACGAACGCCGCGCCGGAGCGCGCCGACGCTGGTGCTGGAAAAGCCTGAAAAACCAAGACGTTGCGTGGTGGGCGCGACAGGGATTGAACCTGTGACCCCTACCATGTCAAGGTAGTGCTCTCCCGCTGAGCTACGCGCCCGCCCGTCAGGGTCGCGCGGGACTATACTCAAAGAATGCGGATTGGCAAGCTCGCACTGCCGCGCG